>NZ_JARVRZ010000006.1:0-595525 GCF_030209505.1 Plantibacter sp. LMC-P-059a
CTCAGGGACCGAGGTGGCAGGCTCCCGGGACCGCCCTTCGACAAGCTCAGGGACCAGGGTGATGGGTTCCCGGGACCGCCCTTCGACAAGCTCAGGGACCGAGGCGACGGGTTCCGGGGACCGCCCTTCGACAGGCTCAGGGACCGAGGTGGCAGGCTCCCGGGACCGGGCGTCAGCCGACGGCGACCGTCTGCTGCACGGGTGCGGGACGCTCCACGGTGCTCGTCAGCTCCACGACCCGGTGCTCACGACCGGCGACGATGATCGCCTCCATGATCTCCAGCACGTGGAACGCGAGGTCGCCCGAGGCGCGGTGCGGCCGATCCTGCTCGATCGCCTCGGCGAGGTCAGACAGCCCCACCCCGCGTCCGGCGTCGACGAAGCCGGCGCTGTCGGGCACGGCACGCCAGGTGCGGTCGTCCGCGGTCGAGATCTCCACGGGATCGGAGAACCGGTTCGGGTCGGGCACCGCGACGGTCCCCGCGGTGCCGTACACCTCGAACAGCGGCACCCGGCTGGCCCACACCTCGAACGACACGGTCACCGTCGAGACGACACCGTTCGCGTGCTCGAGGATCGCCGTCACGTGGGTGTCGACCTCCTCGTGCACCGGGATCGGCGTGCCGGCGAGCGCACCGGTGGCGACCGTCCGCTCCCGGTCCGAGCGCGCGACCGCGCCCGACACCCGCACGACAGGACCGAAGAACGACACGAGGCTCGTCAGGTAGTACGGCCCCATGTCGAGTAGCGGCCCACCGCCCGGCTGGTAGTAGAACGCGGGTGCCGGGTGCCACAGCTCATGACCCGGCGCACTCCACGCCACCGCCGCCGCGATCGGCCGACCGATGGCACCGGCGTCGAGCACGGCGAGCGCCGTCTGGACACCGGACCCGAGGACGGTGTCTGGCGCGCTGCCGACCCGCAGCCCCTTCGCCTGCGCGAGCTCGAGCACTGGGCGCGCCTCGGCGGTGGAGAGTGCGAGCGGCTTCTCGCCGTAGACGTGCTTGCCGGCCTCGAGCGCGCGGCGCGCGACCTCCGCGTGGGCCGCCGGGATGGTGAGGTTCAGGACGACGTCGACCTCCGGGTCGGCGAGCAACTCGTCGACGCTCGACGACCGGACCCCCTGCTCGGCAGCGACCTCGGCCGCCCGTGCGAGATCGAGGTCGGCGACGACGACGAGCCGCAGGTTCGGCAACTTGGGGAACTCGGCGAAGTACTGGCGCGAGATGTTGCCGACCCCGATGACGCCGACCCGGAGGACCGATCCCCCGGTCGTCGTGGAGGTGTCGTTCAGCGTGCTGCCCACAGCAGTCCCCTTTCGATCATGGCGCGGCCGGCGTTCTGGTACCGGTCTTCGACGGTCCCGTTCAGCGTGCTGCCCACAGCAGTCCCCGTTCGATGATGGTGCGGACGTTCGGGTCTTCGACGATCTCGATGCGGTGGCCGGGCGCGGAGACGAAGATCCGCCCCTTCCCCCACTGGCGCGTCCAGATGGCGGGAGCCGTCACCGGACGGTTCCACGCGTCCCAGGGCCGCACCTCCTGCGTCGTCGTCGCGAGGACGTCGTTGTACTCGTCGCTCAGCACCCAGTACTGCTCGGTGACGAGGTCGAAGTCCTCGATCCCCTCGGTGATCGGATGCTGCCGGCCGTACTCGGTGATGTGCACGGTGTACGGGATGTAGTTGTCGGACTGCTCGCCGGTCCGCTCCGCCGGGTCCTTGCCGGCGTGGTGCGCGAACTGCCCGCCGATCATGTGGAGGTAGTCGGCGTTGTTCCGGTACGAGTCCGCGATCCCGCCGTGCCAGCCGGCCATCCCCGTGCCGTTCAGGACGGCGCGCTGGAGGCCCGCGAACTCCTCCGGCTCGATGGTGTTCATGGTGTTGATCTGGACGATGAGGTCGACGGTGTCGAGGTAGTCCGCATCGGTGTAGACGGCGGTCCCGTCCTCGACGCGCACGGTGAAGCCGTTCGCCTCCAGGAAGGGGATGAAGGCCGCGGTGGTCTCGACGGGCATGTGCCCGTCCCAACCGCCTCGGACCACGAGCGCCTGCTTGTCAGTCATGTATTCCTCTCAGGGGATATGTCGGATTCGGCGTCGGTCGATCGGGCGTCACTTGCTGAAACCGGCGGTCATGCCGCTGATCAGTTGCCGTCTGCCGAACAGGTACAGGATGAAGATGGGAAGGGTCGAGAGCACCACCGCGGCGAGCACCGCGGGCACGTTCACGCTGAACGAGCCCTGGAACGTCCACAGCGACAGCGGCAGCACCCGGTTGCTCGGCGACTGCGTCAACACGAGCGGGAACAGGAAGCCGTTCCACACGTTGAGCGCGTTGTAGAGCGCCACGGTGACGATCGCGGGGCGGGCGAGCGGGAGCACGAGCGACACGAGGGTGCGCCAGCTCGACGCACCGTCCACGGTCATCGACTCGAACAGTTCCTTCGGGATGTCCCGGATGAAGTTCGAGAGGATGAGGACGGTCACCGGCACCGCGAACCCGATGGATGGCAGGATGAGCGCCAGGAGCGTGTCGTAGAGCCCCGCCTTGCTGAGCATGTAGAACAGCGGGATGATCGTCGCCTGCAGCGGGATCGCGAGCCCCAGCAGGAAGAACGAGAACGCTCCCCGTGTGAACCGCGAGTTGGTGCGCACGATCGCGTACGACGCCATGAGGCAGACGAACACGGTGACCGCGACGCTCGCGACGGTGATGATCACGCTGTTCCCGAGGTACAGGAAGAAGTCGCTCTGCAGGACGAGCGCGTAGCCGTCGAGCGTCGGATCGGTCGGTGGGATGAGCTGGTTGCTCGAGAAGAACCCGGCCTGCGGACGCACACTCGTGATGACGATGTAGTAGATCGGCAGCACGATGATGAGTAGCCAGATCCAGGCGCCGATGCCGCCGAGGATGTTCGGCTTCCGTCGCGCGCCGCGGGGACGTCGGCCTCTGGTCTCGTGCTCGGCCGGACGACCGCGTCGTGACCCCGCGGTGGAGACGCTGACGGTGTCGAGGCTCCCCGTCGGCAGGGCGCCGGGCTTCGTGAGTGGGTTGGTGGCTGACATCAGAGGCCCTCCTGCTGACTGTCCATCTTGGCGAAGCCGCTCAGCTTGGTGAGGAGCAGCGCGATGGCGAGACCGATGACGGCCAGGATGATCGCCATGACGCTCGCCTGCCCGAACTGGCTCGCGGAGAAGCCCGTCACGTACATGAGGATCGGGAGGATGCGGGTGCCCGCGCTCGGGACCCCGCCCGTGAGCACGAAGATCACGTCGAAGTAGGTGAGCGAACCGATGATCATGAGCGTCGACGACGTCACGAGCGTGTAGCGCAGCTGCGGGAGCGTGATGTGGAAGAACTGCTTGATCGTCCCTGCCCCGTCGATCTCCGCCGCCTCGTAGAGCGACGCGGGGATCTGCCGGACACCGCCCTGGAAGAGGAGCGTGTGGAACGGCACGAACTGCCACGCGATGATGAAGATCACCACGAAGAGCACGAGCTGCTGGTTGCCGAGCCAGTCCTGCTTGAGGAACGGGATGCCGAGCGACGCCGACAGACCGAAGTTCGGGTCGAGGATCGCCTTGAACGCGATGGCGGTCGCCGCGGACGACAGCAGGAGGGGCAGGAAGAAGATCGCCCCGAGCACGGCCCGGTTGCGCTGCTTCCCGGCCGTCCACGTGCCGAGCAGGAGACTGATCGGCGTCTGGACGACCCAGGAGATCACGATGACCTTGAGGGTCAGGACGAGCGCGTCGATCGCGACCGGATCGACGAGGACGGAGGCCCAGTTGTCGAGACCGACCCACGCGGGATCCGTGATGGCGTCCCAGCGGGTGAAGCTCAGGTACAGGGCGACGATCAGCGGGATGATCGCGAAGACGAGGAAGAAGCCCAGCGCCGGCGCGACCATCCAGCCACTGGGGCCGGTGCGGCGGCGCATCGCTGCCGCACCGGCCCCTCCGGCCCCGTGCAGTTGACGGGTTGCAGTCATCGCAGGATCACTGCCCGATCGTCTTGTTCATGTTGTCGGAGAACTCCTGCGGGGTGATCTGCAGGTTGAACAGCTGGTCGAGGTTCGTCAGCAGCGCGGTCGCCTGTGCGGGCGGGAGCGCCTGGTCCCACGACATCTGGAAGTTCTTGGCGTTCTTGGTGAGGTCGTACACGGTCGTGCCGAAGTCGCCACCGGCGTCAGCGATCTGCGCGTCGATGCCGGTGATCGGCGGGACCTGACCGGCCTCGACCATGCGGTCGATGTAGCCCTTGTCGAACACGCCGTCCGTGAGGTACTTCAGTGCGCTGGCCTTCTGCTCCTTCGTCGCCGCGGCGGAGATGGAGAAGTAGCCGGACGGGTTGCCGACGATGTTCGACGGGTCGCCCTTGCCACCGGTCACGGCCGGGAAGGTCGTGTAACCGAGCCCCTTCTCGGCGAACTCCGCGGCCTGCTGCTTGAAGGTCGTCATGACCCAGGCGCCCTGCAGCATCATGGCCGCCTTGCCCGTGTAGAGGAGCGCGACGTCGGCGTTGCTGTCGGCGGTGACCGAGGCGTAGCCGTCGACGAACGCGCCGGCCTTCACGAGCTCCTGGATCTTCTCGTTCGCCTCGATGATGCCGGGATCGCTCCAGGCGTCGGCCTCTCCGGCCATGATCTTGTTGAACGCCTCGGGGCCCGCGACGCGGTCGACGAGGTACTCCTCCCACATGAGCGACGGCCACTTGGAGGCACCGGCGAGGGAGAACGGCGCGACACCGGCCGCCTTGAGCTTCGGGATGGCGTCGACGATCTCGTCGAAGGTGGTCGGGACCTCGACACCGGCCGACTTCAGCACGTCCTTGTTGTAATAGAACATGATCGGCGTGGTCGCGTTCATGGGCACCGCGTAGACCTTGTCGTCGATGACGCCCTGGTTCCAGACGGACTCGAGGAACTTGCCCTTCGCGTCCGCGGTCTCCGAGGTGATGTCGGCGACCTTGCCGGCGTCCACGTAGGAGTTCAGGGTGCCGCCCGCCCAGCTGTAGATGATGGTCGGAGCGCTGCCGGCACCGACCGCGGTACGGATCTTGGTCTTGTAGGCGTCGTTCTGGAAGTAGGTCGCCGCGACCTGGCCGTCGGCGTTGGCGGCGTTCCACTCCTTGAGCGACGGGCCGAGGACGGTGTCCTCGTCGGTGCCCGTGAGGCCCCAGAGCGTGGCGCTGCCACTCGGCGCGCCACCGCCGCTCGAGCAGGCGGTCGCGCCGAGCATGAGGGCCGAGACGCCGAGGGCGACTGCGGCCATCCGGGTCCGACGGCGGGGTGAAGTACGAAGCGTCATTGCGTTCTCTCCTTGGTGGGTGCTGCTGCTGGTGGTGCGATGGGGTCGGATCAGTTCGTGGGGGTCCAGGCGCTGCCGTTCCCGGCACTGCGCTCGACGGCGCGGAGGACGCGCTGGACCTGCAGGCCCTCGGCGAAGGACGGTTCGGGATCGGTGCCGGCGGTGATCGCCTGGACGAGGTCGCGCACCTGGTGCGAGAAGGGGTGCTCGTAGCCGATGCCGTGACCGGTCGGCCACCAGGCGGCCATGTACGGGTGCTCCGGCTCGGTGACGACGATGCGGGTGAAGCCCTGCTTGCCGGCGGGGGCGGTCGCGTCGTACACCTCGAGTTCGTTCATCCGCTCGAGGTCGAACGCGATGGCGCCGCGGGAGCCGCTCAGCTCGATGCGGAGCGCGTTCTTGCGGCCGGTCGCGTACCGGGTCGCCTCGAACGCCCCGATGGCGCCGTCCGCGAGGCCGCCGACGAGCTTCGCCGTGAACCAGGCGGCGTCGTCGACCGTCACCGCGCCGCGCTCGTCGGAGGCGGTCCCGCTGAGGCCCACCGTCTCGCCGAGCAGGGGCCGTTCGGTGACGAAGGTGGCGAGCGTCCCGCTGACCGTGTCGAGCTGCGCGCCGGTCAGGTGCTGCACGAGGTCGATGGCGTGGGCACCGATGTCGCCGAGGGAACCGGAACCGGCCTGGTCCTTGTCGAGGCGCCAGGTCATCGGGCCCTCCGCGTCCGTCAACCAGTCCTGGAGGTAGAGCGCGCGGATCTGGCGGACGTCGCCGAGCACGCCCTCGGCGATGAGCTGGCGGGCGTAGCCGATGGCCGGCACGCGACGGTAGCTGAAGCCGACCATGGAGCGGACACCGCGGGTCTTGGCGGCCTCGGCGGCGGCGACCATGAGCTCCGCCTCCTCGACGCTGTTCGCCAGGGGCTTCTCGCAGAGCACGTGCTTCCCGGCTTCGAGGGCGGCGATGGCGATCTCGACGTGCGACGACCCAGGGGTGCAGACGTCGACGATGTCGATGGACGGGTCCTCGACGACGCTGCGCCAATCAGTCGAGGCCGACTGCCAGCCGAACTTCACCCGTGCCGCCTCCAGCGCCTCCGGATTGCGGCCGACGATCGTGGCCATGACGGGCTCGGCGTCGAGGTCGAAGAAACGTGGTGCGGTCCGCCAGGCCTGCGAGTGCGCGGCCCCCATGAAGCCGTAGCCGATCATCGCGACCCGGAGTTCCGGCTGTCCGCTTCCACCCATGTGTGACGCTCCCGAGCTGTCCGCGCAGCCGCGGGTCCCGGTGTTCCGGGTCGCGTCGCTGCGGTGACCCTGAAGCTAGCCCCGGCGCTCGACCGGCCGCAAGTTCTCCCTGACCCATTGGAAACTTTTCGCGAGCGAGCCCCGGGCAGGCCGGGCGACACCGGACAGCGGACCGGCGGACGGGCGGGTGAGCAGGCGGGCTAGGCGGCCGGCGGCGCGGTGGAGCCGCGGACGACGAGTGAGGTCGCGAGGTCGAGGCGGATGTTGTCGACCGTTTCGGACCGGAGCTTCAGCACCAGCCGCGTCGCCTCCTCGGCCATCTCGATGAGCGGCTGTCGGATCGTCGTGAGCGCCGGCCCCACCCACTTCGCGGGCGGCACGTCGTCGTAGCCCACGACCGACAGCTCCTCGGGGATCGAGATGCCGAGGGAGCGCGCCGCCTCGTACACGCCGAACGCCTGCATGTCGTTGCCGGCGAAGATGGCGGTCGGGCGGTCGTCCAGCTGCAGCAGTTCGAGGGCCAGCAGGCGCCCGGCCTCCGGGACGAACTCCCCGCGCCGGAGGATCGACTCGTCGAGCGGGATGCCGGCCTCCTCGAGTGCCGAGCGGTAGCCGGACACCCTGGCCCGCGAGCACATGAGGTCCTGGGGCCCCGAGATCAGGCCGATCCTGCGGTGCCCGAGCTCGATCAGGTGGCGGGTGGCCGCCATGCCGCCGGACCAGTTCGTGGAGCCGATCGCCGCGACCTCCGGGCCGGGATCGCCAGCCGGGTCGACGACGACCACCGGGATGTTCCTCGTGTGCAGCTGGCGGCGGTAGGCGGGGTCGATGTCGGAGAACACGAGGATGACGCCGACGGGCTTCCGCGAGATGATGCTCTCCACCCAGCCCTCGCCTGTCGACCGCCTAGCCCCGGTCTCGGTGAGCGTGACGCTCATCCCGTGTTGCCGTGCCACCTTCTCCACCCCGCGGATGATCTCGAGCGACCACGAGCTGTCGATGTACTCGAAGACCAACTCGATGAGCGAGCCCTGGGCGAGTTCGGCGCCGCGGCGACTGTAGCCGTGGCGGTCGAGGAGGCGCTCGACGATCTCCCGGGTGTCGGGCGAGACCCCTGGGCGCCCGTTGAGCACCTTCGAGGCCGTCGACACCGACACGGACGCCTCGCGGGCGATGCGCGACAGGGTGGCGCGGCCGCCGGCTCCTCCGAGCTGCATCGCGACGTCGTCACTCATCCGGATCCTCCGATCCCTCGCCGTCGGGCCGGGCGGCCATCGCGTCGTCGAGAAGTTCCCGCCATGCTAACGAAATATTTCGCTTCGAACGAGCGGTGACGACCGAAGCCCGATCTGCTATTCTGGTCGATAAGTTGTGGTTAACAACAAATCATCCGCTCGCCAACGACGCTGAAGGATCATCCGCATGCCTCTCACCCCCACCAAAGCCGACCGGTTCTCATTCGGCCTCTGGACGATCGGCTACAACGGGACCGACCCGTTCGGTGGCCCCACCCGCCCCGACCTCGACGTGGTCGAAGCCGTCACCCGCCTGAACGAACTCGGCGCCTACGGCCTCACCTTCCACGACGACGACCTCTTCGCCTTCGGCTCGACCGACGCCGAGCGGCAGAAGCAGATCGACCGCCTCAAGCAGGCCCTCGCCGACACCGGCGTCATCGTCCCGATGGTCACCACCAACCTCTTCAGCGCGCCCGTCTTCAAGGACGGCGGCTTCACCTCCAACGACCGCGCGGTGCGTCGCTTCGCCCTCCGCAAGGTGCTCCGCAACCTCGACCTCGCCGCCGAGCTCGGGGCCAAGACCTTCGTCATGTGGGGTGGCCGCGAGGGCGCCGAGTACGACTCCGCGAAGGACGTGCAGGCGGCGCTCGAGCGCTACCGCGAGGCCGTCAACCTCCTCGGCGACTACGTGACCGACAAGGGTTACGACATCCGCTTCGCGATCGAGCCGAAGCCCAACGAGCCGCGCGGCGACATCCTGCTCCCGACCCTCGGCCACGCGATGGCGTTCATCGAGACGCTCGAACGCCCCGAGCTCGTCGGCATCAACCCCGAGGTCGGCCACGAGCAGATGGCGGGCCTCAACTTCACGGCCGGCATCGCCCAGGCGCTGTACCAGGGCAAGCTGTTCCACATCGACCTGAACGGCCAGCGCGGCATCAAGTACGACCAGGACCTCGTGTTCGGCCACGGCGACCTCCAGAACGCGTTCTCGCTCGTCGACCTGCTCGAGCACGGTGGAGCAGACGGCGGACCGGCTTACGACGGCCCCCGCCACTTCGACTACAAGCCGAGCCGCACCGAGGACATCACGGGCGTCTGGGACTCCGCGGCGGCCAACATGCGCATGTACCTCCTGCTCAAGGAGCGGGCCGAGGCGTTCCGCGCCGACCCAGAGGTCCAGGAGGCACTCGCAGCCTCGCGCGTCCCCGAGCTGCGCGAGCCGACGCTCAACCCGGGCGAGACGGTCGAGCAGCTGCTCGCCGACCGCTCCGCCTCGGAGGACTTCGACGCCGACGCCTACTTCGGCGGCAAGGGCTTCGGGTTCGTCCGCCTGCAGCAGCTCGCGGTCGAGCACCTCATGGGTGCCCGCTAGACGGGAACCCCACCAGGATGGCGTTCCGTCCTCCGGTCCGAGAGGATCAGGGGACGGGACGCCGTCCGCGTCTCAACCGACACCAGCCCAGGCGGTCGCCCGACCGCCCCACCACCGAGAACAGGGAGAGCGATGACGCTCGTCGCCGGCATCGATTCATCCACCCAGAGCTGCAAGGTCGTCATCCGTGACGCCGACACCGGAGCGCTCGTCCGCGAAGGACGGGCCTCGCACCCGGCCGGCACCGAGGTCGACCCGGCCGCGTGGTGGGCGGCGTTGCAGGAGGCGTCCGCCGCAGCGGGCGGTCTCGACGACGTCGCCGCCGTGTCCGTCGCCGCCCAGCAGCACGGCATGGTCGCGCTCGACGTCGACGGCCGCGTCATCCGTCCGGCACTGCTCTGGAACGACACCAGGAGCGCGTCGGCCGCCACCGACCTCATCGCCGAGTTCGGCGCGGACGAGCTCGCCCGGCGCACCGGCTGCGTCCCCGTCGCCTCTTTCACGATCACGAAGTTGCGCTGGTTGCGCGACGCCGAACCGGCCAACGCGACCGAGGTGGCCGCCGTCGCCCTTCCCCATGACTGGCTGAGCTGGCGGCTGCGCGGCTTCGGCCCGGCCGAGGAGAGCCCGCTCGGCGCGGATCTCGCCGAGCTGACGACCGACCGTTCCGACGCCTCCGGCACCGGCTACTGGTCCCCCGCCGACGGCGAGTACGACCGCGAGCTGCTCGTCGCGGCCCTCGGACACGACGCGATCCTCCCCCGCGTGCTCGGACCGGACGAGTCGGCCGGGACCGGGATCGACGGTGGCCTGGTCGGCGCGGACACGATCATCGGCCCCGGCGCCGGCGACAACGCGGGCGCCGCACTCGGGCTCGGAGCCACGGCCGGTGATGTCGTCGTGTCGATCGGCACGAGCGGGACCGTGTTCGCCGTGACCCCCGCGGTCGTGCGCGACGCCTCCGGGACCGTCGCGGGTTTCGCCTCGGCGGACGGCGCGTTCCTGCCGCTCATCGCGACGCTCAACGCCGCCCGGATCCTCGACGCCGTCGCCGCACTGCTGGGCGTCGACCACACCGAGCTCGGCCGACTCGCGCTCGACGCCCCCGCCGGCGCCCGGGGACTCGTGCTGCAGCCGTACTTCGAGGGGGAACGGACCCCCAACCGGCCCGACGCGACGGCCACGCTGTTCGGCATGACCCTCGAGTCGACGACGCGCGAGGGGCTCGCCCGGGCCGCGATCGAAGGGCTCCTCTGCGGGCTCGCCGACGGCCTCGACGCGGTGCTCTCGCAGGGCGTCACCGCGGAGCGGGTCCTCCTCATCGGCGGTGCCGCGCAGAACCCGGCCGTGCAGGCGATCGCCCGCGAGGTGTTCGACGCGCCGGTCGTGGTGCCGGCCCCCGGCGAGTACGTCGCCGACGGCGCGGCCGTGCAGGCGGCCTGGGCGCTGACGGGCGCTCGCCCGGCGTGGCCGATGGCCGGTACGGACGACGTCGCCGACGCGCCGGCGGGCGCGGTCGACACCTCCGGGGTCGCGCGGGCGCAGTACGCCGCCCGCGCCTGACGCGGCAGCCCTTCGACAGGCTCAGGGACCAGGAGGCTCGGTCGCTGAGGTGGTCCGCCCTTCGACAAGCTCAGGGACCAGGCGGGGTCGGTTCCTGAGGCAGCGCCGCCCTTCGACAGGCTCGGGGACCAGGGGGGGTCGGTCCCTGAGGCGGCCGGGCCTTCGACAAGCTCAGGGACCAAGGGGTGTTCGGTCGCTGAGCCTGTCGAAGTGCGCGTGGAATCTTCCGCTCGGCGGAGGCGTTGGGCCCGGTATGCGATCCATCATCTACTCCGCCAACGGTGACCCGTCCGTCCTCCAGCTCGTCGAGCGCGAGATTCCGGAGCCCGGCCCAGGCGAGGTGCGTGTCAAGCTCGCGTTCTCCGGCGTCAATCCGACCGACTGGAAGACCCGGCGCGGCGGCGGCCCCTCCGGTGCGATGCCCTTCCCGGAGGTCGTCCCGAACCTCGACGGCGCCGGCGTGATCGACGCGGTCGGTCCCACCACCGACGACGCGAGCACCACGACCTTCGCCGTCGGCGACCGCGTCTGGGTCTACCTCGCGGCCCACGAGAGCCCCCTCGGTACCGCCCAGGAGTTCACGGTCCAGCCCGTCGCCCGGGTGGTCCCGCTGCCCGACGCCGCCTCCTTCGAACTCGGGGCCAGCCTCGGCGTCCCGGCGATGACCGCGCACCGGGCGCTCACGGTCGCGCAGGACGGTCCGACCCGGCTCTCCCCCGGTGCCCTCGACGGCCGGACGGTCCTCGTCCAGGGCGGCGCGGGTGCCGTCGGCAACGCGGCGATCCAGCTCGCGCGCTGGGCCGGTGCGACGGTCGTCAGCACGATCAGCAACGACGAGAAGGCAGCGCTCGCGACTGCCGCCGGAGCCCACCACGTCGTCAACTACCGCGAGGGCGACACCGCCGCGGCCATCCGCGAGGTCGCACCGCAGGGCGTCGACCTCGTCGTGGAGGTCGCCATCGCGCAGAACCTCGAGCTCGACCAGGCCGTCCTCGCCCCGCGCGGCACGGTGGTCAGCTACGCCAACAACGGCGGCGACCAGGTCACGCTCGACATCCGGCCGCACATGGGTCTCAACACGCGACTCCAGTTCATGCTGCTCTACACCGTCGGCGACGCGGCGCTCCAGGCCGCCGCCGAGGACGTCACGGCGGCGATCGAAGCCGGCGCGCTCGACGTGGGCCGCGAGCACGGCCTGCCGCTGACGGTGTTCCCGCTCGCCGACACGGCCGGTGCCCACGCCGCCGTCGAGGACGACACGGTCGGGAAGGTCCTCATCGACGTCACCGCGTGACGCATGCCGCGCACGACGTGATCAGGGGCGGTACCGGGCAGCCAGTGCCGCCCCTGCCGCACGCAGGTGCACAAGCGGTTCGGCCATCGCAGCCTCGACCCCGCCGGCGAGCTCGGTGAGCGAGACGGCGTCGGCGAACTGCGCCTCGGTCGGCGCCTCCACCGCTCCGGCGACGAGCATGGTCCGGCCGCGAGCGAGGCCGGCGACGTGGGAGGCGACCTTGCCGTCGGCGGTCTGGTCGTCGAAGCGCCCCTCGCCGGTGATGACGACCGAGGCCGTCGACGCTGCGGCTGGGAGGCCGATCGCGTCACCGACGCCGGTCGCGCCCGAGGTGGCCGTCGCGCCCCAGAGCAGGAGGCCGTAGCCCGCTCCGCCGGCCGCCCCAGCGCCGGCCTCGACCGCGGCACGTTCCGCCCGCTCCGGCCCGAACGCTGCGGCGGCCCGGCTCACGAACCGCGCCAGGTTCGCGTCGAGCACCGCGACGTCCTCGGCGGCGGCGCCCTTCTGCGGGCCGAAGACGGCTGCGGCCCCGCGGTCGCCGAGCAGCGGGTTGGTGACGTCGCTGAGGATGACCGCGCCGCCCTCCGGCAGTGGCCGCAGGCCGCCGACGTCGAGGTGGCCCAGCGTCGCGAGTCCGGCGTTGCCCGGCACCGCCCCGCCGCCGTCCGCATCTTGGAGCCGGACCCCGAGCGCGGTGAGGAGTCCGGCGCCACCGTCCGTGCTGGAGCTGCCGCCGATCGCGAGGAGCAGGCGACGGGCACCGTGATCGAGCGCCGCCGCGATGGCCTCCCCGAAGCCGGTCGTGTGGGCCGCGAACGGCTGCAGCGGGTCGAGCAGGGTCAGCCCGCTCGTCTGGGCGAGCTCTACGACGGCCGAGCCGTCGGGCAGTTCGAGCCACTCGGCCTCCACCGACTCACCGACCGGACCGGTGACCGTGATCGGGTGTCGGCGCGCTCCGGGCACGGCGGCCGCGAAGGCGTCGAGCGTCCCCTCGCCGCCGTCGGCCATCGGCAGGAGCTGCACGGTGTCGTCGGGCCGGACCGTGCGCCAGCCGTCGGCGATCGCCGCAGCGACCTCGGCCGCGGTCGCGGTGCCTTTGAACGAGTCCGGGGCGATGACGATGTGCGGTGCCATGGCCTCAGCCTGCCACGAGGGGAGGTTCCACGGCGGTGGAGCCGGCCCCGGCGTCGGTCAGCACCTCGACCCCGTCCGGCGTGACCACGACGGTGTCCTCCACCTTGACGCCGGGGGCAGTCGGGTTCCAGGCGAACGCCTGCCACGGCTGCACGACGTCGGTCGTGTCGGGGGTGGCGCGCGGGTCGCGTCCCGCGTAGCCCGCGGCACCGCCCTGGTGGTGCCGGGTCCACTCCTCGGGGCCGAAGCCCTGGGCCGCGTAGGCCGCGGTGCCCGCGCGGAAGACGTCGGCGAGGGTCGCGCCCGGCACCGTCGCGTCGAGGTAGGCGCGCTCGACGGCTCGGATCCGACGCATGTCGGTGGCGAAGGGTTCCGGTGCGGCACCGCCCTCGTCGAACCAGCGCGTGAGGTTGACGATGAGCCCGTCCCGGCGCCCGCAGGCGACGACCATCGCGCGGGAGCCCAGCGGCCCGTCGGTCGGGAGCGGGTGCCGGTGCGCGAGGCGGTCCGTCCCGGCGACCAGGAGCACGAGCGGATCGATCCCGGCGGCGACCAGGCGGGACGCGAGGTCCGCCGCCACCGCGCGTTCCGTCCAGCTCGGATCGAGCCGTCCGATGAGCGTCTCGAGTTCGGCGGTCGTCTCCCGGCCGAGCGAGCGGAACCGCTCGAGTTCGGCGGGCAGGAGCGACGCCCGCGCCGCCCGCAGCTCGGCTGGGACATCCGACTCCCGAAGCACCCCGGCGCCGCTCGGCAGCACCGTGTCGATCGGCGTGTGCCAGGGCACGGTCGTGACCCGGATGTCGGGCAGTTCCTCGGCCTGCAGACGCTCGGCCTCGTTCGAGGTCGCCACCAGCCACGCGTCGTCATGCGAGACGACGACCGCGACGATCGGATCGGCCGCGAGGCTCACATGGACGCGGGCGCCGTCGAGGTACCAGCTGACCGCCGCCGCCGAGCGCAGCACGATCGCCCGGGCGGCCTGCGCGTCGAGCAGCTCCACCAGGCGGGCGTGTTTGCGCCGACGGTCGTCCTCGTCGGGACCCGGCCGCGCGTCGCTCATCGGCGTGCCCAGGGCGTGCCGAGCTCGGCGAAGGTGCTCCCGGTGGTGGCCGCCTCGGCGACGAACCGCTCGATCCCCGGGATGACGGGGTGGCGGTCCTCGCCCGTCCCTCGCCAGTCCACGAGTTCCGCGGGGATGGGGTGCGGGGAGGGCGCCGACCGCACGGCGTCGAGGACCGCCGTGAAGGCGGAGGCGTCGGCCAGCGAACTGACGAGCGCCGCCTCCCCACCCGCGCGGACGTCGACCCTGGCCCGGAGGAGGTCGGGGAGCAGCGCGGTCCGGTCGGTCGTCCACTGCTGGACGGGCCGACCCTCGACGACCGCCTCGACGACGTCCTTCGTGTAGACGAACCGGATCGCTCCGCGTTCACCGCGGACCGTGACGACCGGGTCGGTGGTGTCCTCGGCGCAGAGGGTGAGTGCCGCCGTCATGGTCGGACCGCTGCGCGGTGTGACGCGGACGACGGAGGTGTCGTCCGCCTCGATGTCGTTCGCCCGGTACTGGTCCAGCTCGATGGTCGCGATGGCGGCGCGGTCCGTGACCCCGCCGAGTCGGAGCATGGTCTGGACCGCGTGCGCGAGCGGGTTCGTCACGACCCCGTCCACCACCGGCACGTCGTTCAGCGTGCGTCGACCCGACCACGCGGCGCGGGTCCAGTACCCGACCGTACGGACCCAGGTGCCGGTCGCTTCGAGCCCCGTGACCGGGCCGATCTCCCCGGCGGCGACGAGCTCGGTGATCTGGCCGATGGCGTGCGACCCGAGACTCTGGAACCCGACCTGCACGAGTCCGCCGGTCCGCTCCGCGACGGCCTGCAGGTGGTCGAGCTCGTCGTTCGACGTGACCGGCGGTTTCTCGAGCAGGACGTCGGCTCCGTGCTCGAGCGCCGCGACGGCCAGGTCGAGGTGGGTGTGGATCGGCGTGGAGAGGATGACGACGTCCACCTGCCCGGCGGCGAAGCAGTCGTCGAGCGACTCGTACAGTGGGGCGTCGCCGGCCGCGTGGTCCTCGGGCGTGAAGGCGCGGTCGACGAGCCCGACCAGCCGGATCGCGCCGGTCTCGGCGAGCGCCCTGGCCGCGTCGACGTGGCTGGCGCCGTGGCCGTGGATGCCGACCACCACGACGGTGGGGACGGGATGCTGATTCGAGGTCGTCATGTGTCACTCCCGGTGGTGGGTCGCTGGGTGGTGGGGCGGTCCACGGCAGCGAGGAGCGCCCGGTGGATGGCCGCGGCCTGCCCGGCGTCGAGCGCGGCGTCGACGACGACCGCCTCCAGACCGGTGGTCAGCGGGTTCTCGGCGGTGATGGTGGTGCGGCTGGTGGTCGCGAGCGAGACGCCGACACCGGGGTACTCGGCGGCGCGGAGGAACCAGGGGAAGGTCTGCCCACCCGGCTGTCGGAAGAGCACGGTGACCGCTCGCCGGGAGGTGTCGGCATCGGGGGCGGCGTCATCCGGTACGGCGTCGAGGACGAACGCTACCCAGGCCGCGCGGGAACCGTGAGCGGTCGCCTCGCCGGGCCCGTCGGCGCTCAGCACCGATCGTCGAGCGCCGGCCGGTAGCCGCCAGAACCAGCCTCCGTAGGCGGCGCCCTCGCGTCCGTTCGTGGCCGGCGATCCGATGGTCACGACCCCGGTGGCGGCGCTGAGGGTGCTCGAGACCAGGACGCGTAGGGCCGAGCGGGGTGCGGTGTCGTCCGCGCGGTCGGCGTCGTCGTCGGCGGCGGCGGCGGTCGGGGTCGGGAGTGCGATCTCCTCGACGACCGTGACGCGAGACTCCCGCAGCTGGGTCGTCCCGTCGCGCCCGATCCAGTCCACGGCCTGCCGCAGCGTGCCGGGGTCCGGTTGTGTCCCGGCTTCGACCTCGACCACCCGTTGGACCCCGTGGTTGTCGAGCAGCGTCGAGCCCTGCCCGGCGACGTAGGTTCGCCCGCCCCAGTAGGAGACGCCGTCCACGTCGGCGACGGCCATCGAGAGCCCGAAGTGGTGCGGGTGGTCGTCCGGTGCCGACTCCGTGACGACGGTTCCGGCCAGGGAGGTGACGGGGTGCGCGAACGGTCGCGGGGCGTCCGCCCGGGCGAGCCCGCCGCCGTCGTGCAGGACGAGGAGTTCGCGAGCGCCGAGCCGGGCGACGAGGGCGTTCGGCTCCTCGGCGGCCACCCAGGCGACCTCGCCGACGCTTCGCGGCACCGCGGTGCTCTCCCGGGCGACGAACCGCGGGCGGAAGACGAGCGGGTGACCACCCGTCGCACCCCCGATCGTGTCGCGGAGGCGGGTCCAGGCTTCCGCTCCGAGTTCGCGGCGTGGGACGGACACCGTGCTCAGCGCGGGCACGGCGAAGGCGGCGAAGGGGATGTCGTCGAACCCGACCACGCTCAGGTCGGCGGGCACAGACACGCCGGCCTGGCGCAGCGCCGACACGAGCCCGAGGGCGACGAGGTCGTTGAAGGCGACCACGGCGGTCGCGTCCAGCGCCAGCACGGCGTCGACGGCCGCGGCGCCGTCGACCAGCGCGGAGCCCGCGGCGACGACGTCGACCGTGAGCTCCCGGCGTGCGGAGATGGCACGCGTGATGCCGACCCGACGGAGGCGGTCGCCCTGGCTGGCGGCGGGCCCCGCCAGGTACACGACCCGCCGGTGCCCGAGGGCCGACAGTTCGGCGAGCACCTGTTCCATCCCGCTCGCGTAGTCGATCGACACCGAGGGCACCGGCGAGTCGGCGAGCTCGCGGTTGACGAGGACCACCGGGTGCAGCTCGGCGAGCAGGGCGCGCAGTTCCGGTTCGGCCAGGCGCGGCGAGCACAGGACGATCGCGTCGCACCGGCGGCGGGCCTCCCGGGCGGCGGCCGCCTCATCGCTCGGGTCCTCCTCGGTGTCGGTCACGAGGACGCGGTAGCCGTCGGCAGCTGCCGCCCGGGTCACGCCGCGCAGGATCTCTTGGAACATCGGGTTCTCGAGGTCGGGCACGACGACGCCGACGGTGTTCGTCCGCCCGAGGGAGAGGTTCCTGGCGAGCATGCTCGGCTGGTATCCGAGGGCGTCCACCGCGGCGAGGACCCGGCCGGCGATCTCGGCGTCGACGGTCGCCTTGCCGTTGAGCACCCGCGAGACCGTCGCCTTCGAGACCTCCGCGCGCCGGGCGACGTCGGAGATGGTCGGCGTGGCCCCAGCTGCGGGTAACCGGTTGCTCATGCGTCCTCGCTCGGATCGTGCCGGGTGGTGCGGTTCGCAATCATCCTATAGGGTTCCTCTGAGAAACCGGTTTCTCGGTTTCGGCGTCGAGGGTCTCGACGCAGGCGTGGTCAGAGAGGACACCGATGCGCATCATCGTCACCGGCGGTGCCGGACGACTCGGGCGGAGTGTCGCCGCCGAACTGGTCACCGCGGGCCACGACGTCGTCTCCGTCGACCGCTCCGACCCGGGACTCCCCGGCGTCGAGGGCGTGGTGGCCGACCTCCTCGACCACGACGCCACCCATGAACGCTTCGCTGCCCTGCAGCCCGACGCGGTGGTCCACCTGGCCGCGATCGCCGTGCCGTTCAGCGCTCCCGAACACGTCATCCTGTCGGTGAACCAGGCCCTGGCCTTCACCGTCCTCACCGCCGGGATCGCCGCCGGCGCCACGAAAATCCTGGCCGCCAGCAGCCCGACAGTCATCGGCTACGGGGCCCCGCACGGCTGGGCACCCGAGGCACTCCCCCTCACCGAGACCCACCCCGTCGCCCCGTGGAACGCCTACGCCCTATCGAAGGTGGCCATCGAGTCGACGGTCGCGATGCTCGCCCGAGCACACGGCGACGCGGTCGTGACCGGCGCGTTCCGCCCGTGCTTCGTCGTCTCCCCCGAGGAGTGGGAGGGCGCACCGACACAACAGGGGCACACGATCGTCGACCGGCTCGCCGATCCAGCGCTCGCGGCCGTGTCCCTCTACAACTACGTCGACGCCCGCGACGCCGGTCGCTTCGTCGCGGCCTGGATCGAGCACGCGGCAGCCCCGCACTCCGGTGGCGTGTACTTCGTCGGAGCCGACGACGCCCTCGCCCTCGAACCGCTCTCCGGGCTGCTACCCGCCATGGTGCCGAGCACCGCGGGGTTCGCCGAGACGCTCGTCGACCGCAGTGCCGCGTTCAGCAGCGCGAAGGCGACCGCCGACCTCGGTTGGCGGCCTCGACACGGCTGGCGATCGGCCCTCAGCCCCACGGAGTGGGCCCGCCTCGACGGCATGCTCGCCGCCGACGGTCGCCCACGGCACCACGCTCCGACCGACACCCAGACCACGACCCCGGCGCACACACCGACGACGACCCCCAGATGACGAGGACCACCACCATGCCAGCACCGCTCGCCTTCGACGGCGTCCTGTACTTTCCGATCACCCCCTTCGACGCGGCGGGCGAGGTCGACCTCGGTCTCCTCGGCACCCACCTGGAGTCGCGACTCGAACACCGGCCCGGCGGAGTCTTCCCCGCCTGCGGGACGGGCGAACTGCACGCGATGTCGCCCTCGGAGGCCGCGCGCGTGGTCCGTCGGACGGTCGAGGTCGTCGACGGGGCCGTGCCGGTCATCGCCGGGGCCGGCGGTGGCGTGGCGATCGCGAGGGAACTCGCCGTCGCGGCCGAGGACGCCGGAGCCGACGCGATCCTCCTCATGCCGCCGTACCTCGTGACCGGCCCGGCGCGCGGGCTGCAGGGGTACGTCGAGGACGTCCTCGCGGCGACGAGCCTCCCGGCGATCGTGTACCACCGCAACAACGCCCGGTACACCACCGAGACGATGCGACACCTGGCGCGCAACCCGCAGGTCGTCGGCTTCAAGGACGGCGTCGGCGACGTCGCCGCCGCGCAGGACATCGTGCTCGCCGTGCACGAGGAGGGCCGCGAGGACTTCGCCTTCTTCAACGGCCTGCTCACCGCGGAGCTCACCCAGGCGGCCTACCGGGGCATCGGCATCCCGCTCTACTCCTCCGCGGTCTTCGCGATGCTGCCCGAGCTCGCGACCCTGTTCTACCGGGCCTACACGGACCACGACGAACCCCTGCGCGAACGGCTGCTGCGCGAGTTCTACCGCCCGCTCGTCGCCCTCCGCGACGAGACGCCCGGGTTCGCGGTGTCGCTCATCAAGGCCGGTGTCCGACTCGGCGGGTTGCCCGTCGGCTCGGTGCGGTCGCCGTTCGTCGACCCGACACCGGAGCAGACCGACCGGCTGGCGGCGCTCCTCGCGACCGGTGCCGAGCTCGTCGCCGAACACGCGACCCTCGCAGCAGGACGCTGACGATGCCGGCGATCGCCTCGATCACCACCACCCTGCAGCGGTTCACGATGCCGCGGCCCTGGGTGCCGGAAGCGCCGTGGCTGCACCTCATCCGCGTGGACGTCGTCGACGACGAGGGCGCGACCGGTTCCGGCTTCACGTGGACGCCGACGATCGGCGCGACCGCGGTCCGGGCCCTCCTCGACGACGACATCACGGCCGCCGCGCTCGGCTCCTCGATCGAACCCGAGGTGCTCTGGCCGCAGCTCTGGGCGCACCTGCACGAGGCCGGCGGCGGCGGGATCACGACCATCGCCCTCGCCGGGCTCGACACGGCGCTCTGGGACCTCCGCGGGCGGCGGGCGGGACTCGGACTGGCCGAGCTGCTCGGTCGTCGACGCGAGACCGTCCGTGCCTATGGAAGCGGCGTCAACCTGCACCTCGACGCCGACGCCCTCGCGGCGCAGGTCGGTCGATGGATCGCGTCGGGTCACGACGCGGTGAAGGTGAAGGTCGGGAAGCCCGACGTCGCCGAGGACCTCGACCGCCTCACCATGGTGCGCGAGCTGCTCGGCCCCGACCGTCGGCTCATGATCGACGCGAACCAGCGCTGGGACCTCGAACGGGCGACCTCGGCACTCGAACGCCTCGCCGTCGTCGACCCCGCCTGGATCGAGGAGCCGCTGCGCTCCGACGACACCGCCGGGTACGAGCGGTTGCGCCAGGCGACGGACATCCCGATCGCGCTCGGCGAGAACGTGCACACGATCCATCGGTTCCGCGACCTCGTGGACCGCGGCGTGGCCGATGTCCTGCAACCGAACGTCGTCCGCGTGGGCGGTGTCACCCCGTTCCTCCGGATCGCCGAGCTCGTCGAGGACGCCGGGCTGACCCTCGCCCCGCACCTCCTCCCCGACCTCTCGGGGCAACTCGCGCTCGCCCTGCCGCAGACGGTCGAGATCGAGGACGTGGAGGACGCGGACTTCGTGGCGATCGGTGCCATCGACGCGCCAGGACCGGTCACCATCAGCCGGGGTTGGGCGCGGGTCGAGGCCCGGCCAGGCCTCGGCTTCACCATCCGCGAGCAGCCCGTCGGGGTCGACGCCGCCCGCTGAACCACCTGTCCGGCCGCCGGTCAGTTCCGCCGACACCACACCAGTCCCGAGGAGTTCTCATGAGCACCAGCACGACCAGCATCACCACGACCGTCGATGAGGCCGCGTCACTCGCCGCCGCGGCAGCACCCCACCTTGCGGCATCCTCGCCGTCGACGCGCGCCGCCTGGCTCGAGGCGGTCGCCGACGCCCTCGACGGGCGGGTCACCGAGCTGGTCGCGCTCGCCGACGAGGAGTCCCACCTCGGGACGACGCGACTCGCAGGCGAGGTCGCGCGCACGACCGGGCAGCTACGACTGTTCGCCGCGGTCCTGGGCGACGGCGCGTTCCTGGAGGTCGTGATCGACCACGCGGACGCCGCCGCCACCCCGCCCAAGCCGGAGCTGCGGCGGATGCTGCGGCCCACCGGCCCCGTCGCCGTGTTCAGCGCCTCGAACTTCCCATTCGCGTTCTCGGTCGCCGGCGGTGACACCGCGTCGGCGCTGGCCGCCGGTTGCCCGGTGATCGTGAAGGCCCATTCGGCGCACCCGCGACTCTCCCGGCTGACCGCCGAGATCGTCACCGAGGCGTTGCGTGATGCCGGCGCCCCTGAGGGGACGTTCGCGCTCGTCGAGGGTCGTGAGCAGGGCACCGCGCTCGTCCAGCACCCGGCGGTCACCGCCGTCGGATTCACCGGCTCGCTCGCCGGTGGCCGGGCCCTGTTCGACCTCGCCTCGCAGCGACCGGCGCCGATCCCGTTCTACGGCGAGCTCGGCAGCACGAACCCGGTCGTGATCACGGGGGCGGCGCTCGCCGACGGCGCCGAGGCGCTCGCGCGCGGGCTGGCCGGATCGTTCACGCTCGGGGTCGGGCAGTTCTGCACGAACCCCGGCCTCGTCCTCGTGCCGGCGGGGAGCGGGTTCGCCGAACTCGTCGCGGAGGCCGCGAACGGCACGGCCGTGGGGCGCATGCTGACGCCGGGCATCGCCGACGCCTATCAGAGCGGTGCTGCTCGTGCCGCCGCGCACCCGGGGGTGCGCACGCTCCTCGGAGGCGACGCGGGAGCGCCGGAATCGGGCGTCGCGACCGTCCTCGCGACGACCGCCGCGACGGTGCTGGAGGACCCGGAGGTCCTGCTCGAGGAGATCTTCGGCCCGGCGACGCTCATCATCGAGTACGCCGACGAGAGGGATCTCCACACGGTCCTGGCCGCGGTGGGCGGTGCCCTGACCGCCACCGTGCACGCGGCGGCGGACGAGGACGTCACCGAGTTGGTGTCGCGGCTCGAACCGCTCGCCGGCCGCGTGCTCTTCGGCGGCTGGCCCACGGGTGTCGCGGTGGGCTGGGCGCAGCACCATGGTGGGCCGTGGCCGGCGACCACGTCACTCCACACCTCTGTCGGGGCGACCGCCGTCCGCCGGTTCCAGCGTCCGATCGTCTACCAGGACGCCCCCGAGCACGTGCTCCCCGAGGCGCTCCACGAGTCGAACCCGCTCCGCCTCCCCCGCCGCGTCGACGGCGTCCTGGAGCTTCCGACCAGACCCTGACCACCTCCCCCCGTCCCACCCCGTCCCTAACTCAGGACTCCCCCGGCGTGCCTGCCCCACCCGGCCCCGCCCAAGCCCCGACACACCGCAACTCTCCTGAGTTAGGGACGAGATGAACAGCGGGTCGGGACGAGACGATCCGGGGCAGGCCGGTCAGGCGAGGGCGGCAGTGAGCCAGGCGCGCAGCTCGGCCTGCATGGTGACCGACCAGCGGTGCGGTTCATCGTGGAAGGTGCCGGTGTACGCGCCAGGGCGACCACCGGCCCGGTACCGCTCCGTGAGGATCGCGTGTGCGTCACGCATGCCCGCCCGCTCGAACAGCTCGTCACGCTCGGCGTACTGCACGAGCAGCGGGAGCGTCGGATGGAGGGCGGCGAGCGCCGGCCAGTCTCCGACACGGGAGAGCCCGGGCGACAGGAACGACCAGGAGTGCTGATCGGCATGCCCGTCGAGCACTCCCGCGAACGTCGACATCATCGCCACGACGCCCGCGGCACGGATCCGATCGTCCATGGCCGCCAGCAGGACCGCCCTCGCGCCACCGCCGGAGAGCCCGAAGCAGCCCACGGCGTCGGCACGGACACCGTGCGCGGCGGCGAGCTGGTCGATGGCGATGAGGTCGTCTCGGAGGACGAGGCCGGCAAGTGAGGTGCCGAGCACGCCCAGTTC
The DNA here is from genome assembly GCF_030209505.1 of Plantibacter sp. LMC-P-059a. Taxonomy (NCBI): domain Bacteria; kingdom Bacillati; phylum Actinomycetota; class Actinomycetes; order Micrococcales; family Microbacteriaceae; genus Plantibacter; species Plantibacter sp. LMC-P-059a. The sequence goes on from NZ_JARVRZ010000006.1 coordinate 22,774, forward strand.
CTTCGCGAGCTGCGGTTCGTTCGCGGCTGCGAGCAGCTCGGACCGCTGCCCGGGCGTCACCTCGGCGGCCGCCGCGCCGTCCCGGATCGACTCGGCCCGACGACCGGCGAGCTGCAGGTCGACGCTCCGATGGAACCGGTCGGCGATCGCGTCGTCGGGCGTCCGTCGGGATCCCCAGCCGAAGGCGTCGTGCACGAGGACTGCGAACCCATCGCGGGCGAGGTCGGACGCGACCGCGCGACCACCGTAGTAGCGGTCGCGGAACGCCTGCAGTTCCTCGCGGGAGACCGTCAGCGTACTGGGCACCCCGACGGGGCCGTCGGCGAGCTTCTCCCGCCCCACCCGGGTGAAACCGCCGTGGTCGTGCAGCGCCAGGGCGCCGGGCAGGGCGCCCGTCTCACCGGCCGGCCGGAGGAGCCACGCCGAGGTCGGCGCACCGAAGCCCGTCGACCAGCGGAGCTCGACCCCGTCGACACCGTCGCGGGTCCACTCCCCGAGCCGCTCGGCGGGTTCCGCGATCCGCGGGCGCGGTAGCAGCCCGAGGACCTCGGCGAGGCGACCACGCGTGGCGGCACGCGACTGGGCCGCGGAGTCGACCTGCCCGGCCGCCTCGCGGGATCGGGCCGCGAGCGCATGCAGCGCGGGGTCCCGGCCCGGCGCAGGCGCGAGCGAGCGCACCTCGACAAGCTCGGTGACCGGGTCCGTTCCGGTGACCGGGTCGGTTCCGGTGACCGGGTCGGCTCCGGTGACCGGGTCGGTTCCGGTGACCGGGTCGGTTCCGTTGGCCGGTTCGGATTCGGGGCTTGGAGCAGGCTCGCGGAACGGGGTGGGCTCCGCCACCAGGGCCGACTCAGCGACCGGGGCGGGCTCGGGCAACGAGATGGGCTCCGCGGCCGCGCCCGGCTCCGACCCGGCGACCCTGCCGGACACCGCGGGCTCGGAGGCTGAGCCAACCACGCCCGGCCCGGCGCTCATGGCGCGATCGTCGCCACTGGACGACCGGTCAGCAGCGACTCGTTGCCGGCGATGCCGACGGAGATCGCCCGCACACCGTCGTCGTACCCGGCGGGGCGTCCCAGCTCGTCCTCGGTGATGCGGTCGAACAGGTGGCGCAGGAGGTACGCGTCGCCGCCGCCGTGGCCACCGACACCCTCGGGGATGGCGACCTCCTCGGCCTCCTCCCAGTGCCGCTGGAGCACGAGGCGCTCACCACGCGAACGCACCGGGCGGCCCGTACCGGCTCCCGTCCCAGCCCCAGCGGCGTCCGCGTGCAGGCTCGGGTCGAGCACGACGCGGCCGTCGCTCCCCACGAGCACCGCGGCGCGTTCGACCACCTCGAGTTCGGCCCGCCCCTCCGTCCCGTTGATCGCGACACGGTACCCCTCCCACGGCGCGTGCGCGTTCAGGGAGTAGCTGAGTGAGGCGCCCCCGTCGTAGTCGACGAGGACGGACAGGTTGTCCTCGATGCTGATCCCGGGCGAGAAGACGTCGCGGTCGCGCAGGTAGCCGTCGTGCTGCTCGGCGTCGAGGTACAGCGACTCGAGTCGCGGGTCGTCCCGGAGGTCGAGGACGAACGGGTCGGACGACCGCCCACGAGCGGCCGCCTCGGCGTCGTCGGGCACCGACCCCCGCTCCGGTCGCTGCCCGAGGCCCCGCTCGGCAGCATTGACGTCGCCGTAGAACCGCAGGCCCCCGGACGCGTACACGGAGGCCGGGCGTGCCCCGATCCACCAGTTGACGAGGTCGAAGTGGTGGGAGGCCTTGTGGATGAGCAGACCGCCGGAGTGCTCCTTCTCGCGATGCCAGCGGCGGAAGTAGTCGGCCCCGTGGACGGTGTCGAGCACCCACTCGAAGTGCACACTCGTCACCCGGCCGATCCGGCCGTCCTGCACGATCCGCCGCAGCTCCGAGTTGCGGGGGCTGTAGCGGTAGTTGAAGGTCGTCACGACGTTCCGGCCGCTCTCCGCGACTGCCGCGGCGATCCGTTCGACGCCGTCGCGGTCGATCGTGAGGGGCTTCTCGACGATCACGTCGGCACCGGCCAGGAGCGCCCGCGAGACGATCTCGGCGTGCGTGTAGTCCGGGGTCGTCACGATGACGCGGTCCACGCGCTGCTCGGTGATGAGCCGTTCCACGTCGTCGGGGCCGTAGCGCGCGGGCAGCGCCACGCCCTGTTCGGCGAGCAGGCGCTCGTAGTGGTCGATCCTGCCCGGGTTGCTGTCGCTCCAGGCGACGAGTTCCGCGACGTCGGCGTGCGGGCCGACGATGGCGTCGAGGTACATCTGGGACCGGTGTCCGGTGCCGATGAGGGCGTAGCGTTCGCGGGTCGTGGTCATGCGCGATGGTCCTTCCGGGTCGGTGCTGCGGTGGCGATGTCGGCGGGCGGGACGAGACCGCCTCTCACCACGGGTCAGGCGGGTGGGGTGCGGCGGAGGGCGTCGCGACCGGATCGGGCGAGTGATGCCGCCCGGCCGTCGGCGCCGTCTCCGTCGGCGATGACGACCGCATACCGGAACTCAAGGGTCTCCTCGTCGCGGAACGGCAGCTCCTCGCTGAAGAACGGCGCAGGGCAGAGGCCGGCGAACTCCTCGGTCCTGGCGAACCACTGCGGTGGGTGCGCCGGGTTCCGTTCGTCGTCGACCATGACGACGCTCGAGGCCGCCGCGGTGCCGTCCTGCAGGCCGGTGAAGCCCATCCACGCGTGTCTCGTGCCGCGGAGTTCGTCGCCGCCGCTCCCGTCGGGGGTGTAGAGGGTCCCTCCGGTGAACGAGCGCGGACCCCGCCAGAAGAGGCCGCCGTAGCCGGCGTTCTCCCGCCCCTTCGTCGTGGGCGAACCGATCGACAGCTCGCGACCGGAGACGTTGCGCATCCGGGTCTCGAACGTCAGTGTCCAGGCGTCGGCGACCGGTCGCACGGTGAGCGCGCGCTCCTCGTCGACGATACGCCGACCGCCCTCGGTGATCCACGCGAGGGTGTGCGCGAACCTCGCTTCATCGGGCTCTGCGCTGACGGCCGTGACCGCGACATGCTCGGAGCGGCCGTTGTTCTCGAGCTGCTCGTAGGCGGTGCCGGTGAACGTCGGCCCGCCCCAGAAGTTGTCGTCGCCGACGTGCGGCAGCGCCCAGGCGAACCCGGTGTGCCACACGTGGTCGTGCGGTCGCGCCAGCGTCACGAGGGCGCCGCCGGCGGTCCGCACCGGGTGGAGGTACGGCTTCGGCGACTCGCGCTGGACGGTGTCCGGGCGGTAGGTGTACCGCAGGATCTCGACGCCGTCGAGGTGCACGGTGACGGCCGAACCGACCTCGTGGGTGAGGGCGAGGCCCGTCGACGGGTGGTGCTCGATCACGACGGAGTCCTCCGGTCGGTCGGATGCTGGGCCGTCGACGGGCTCGGGGACGAGGTTCCGTTCCCCGAGCCCGTCGACGGATGGGCTGGCGCCGGGTCAGCCCGCGGCGACCGCGGCCTTCAGGTCCTTGATGAACCCCTCGGCAGCCTGGTCGGGCGTGTTCTTCCCGAACAGCACCTGCTCGGTGTACTGCTTCACGAGTGCCTCGATCGCGCTGCCACCGGCGGGCGTGACGGTCGGCGGCTCGCCGATGTCGTCCGCGAGACCGTCGAGGAACTCCACGACCGCCTGGTCCGTCTCGGCCAGCTTCGGCGTGATGTACTCGCGGATCTTCGTGTTCGCCGGGACACCGCGCTCGGTGAGGAGCGAGTCGGCGGCCGTCTCGCTGTTCGCGAGGAAGTCGATGAACAGCGCGGCTTCGGCCGGGTGGGCCGTCCGGGAGGACGCCGACCAGTACATCGACGGCTTGTAGTACGCGGAGCCGTCGGCGCCACCGTCCACGGTCGGGATGCGCAGCAGCTCGAGCGGCGAACCGCTCGCCTCGGTGAGCGCCGTCAGCTGGCTGTTCCACCAGGGCGCGAACGCCGCGGCGTTGGTCGCCGTGAAGGACTCCGCGAGACCGCCGGCCTGCTTCTCGACGATCGCCGAGGCGGGCGGCGTCGCGCCGTCGTTCACCAGCTCGAGGAGGTAGCTCCACCAGGACGCGAGCGTCTCCGGCTTGATGGAGACCTCGCCCTTGTCGTTGTAGAGCTCGTCGCCGTGCTGGCGCGCCCAGTTGTTCAGGCCGCCGTCCTCGAAGCCGAAGGGCTGGAACCCGTAGATCGAGCCACCACCGGCCGCCGAGACCTGCTCGCTCAGCGCGGTGAAGTCGTCCCACGTCCAGGTCTCGTCGTCGGGCATCTCGATGCCGGCCGAGGCCAGCAGGGTCGGGTTCACGACGATGGAGTAGCTCGTGATGCCGGAGGGCACGCCGTAGAGCGAGTCGTTGACGGTCCCCGAGGTCAGCGTCTCCTTGGGGAAGTCGCTGAGGTCGAGCTGGTCGCCGACGGTCTTGAGGTCGAGCAGGGCGCCCCGGTCGCCGTAGGTGGCGATGTACTTCTCGTCCATCTGGATGATGTCGGGGGTGTCGTTCGCCGCCGTCTCGGTGGCGAGCTTGTCCCAGTACCCGGCCCAGTCCGTGAACTGGGGCTCGATGGTGATGTTCGGGTACTCCTTCTCGAAGGCCGCGATGACCTCCTGGGTGGCCGCCGTGCGGGCGTCGTTGCCCCACCAGGTGAACCGGAGGGTGACGGGCTCGTCGGACAGTTCGGTCGCGGCGTCGCCTCCGGCGCTGCAACCGGCGAGGAGGAGCGCGGCGACGGCTCCCGTCGCGATGAAGCCGGCGGCTCTGCCGTGCTTGCTGATGCTCATGCTGTTCCCTTTCGAATCGATCGATGCGGATCCGGTGTCGCTGGATCCGGTGGTGCTGGGTCTGGTGCTGGTCGGGCTGGTACAGGTGTTCCGGTGCTGCCGGTCGGTGAGGACCGCGTCACTTGCCGCCGGTCGTCGCGATGCCCTTCAGGAGGAACCGCTGACCGAAGAGGAAGACGAGGAAGATCGGCAGGAGCGACACGACACTCATCGCGAACATCGGCCCCCACGAGGTCGACGATTGCGCGTCCATGAAGGCCCGCAACGCGAGCGGCACCGTGTACATCTCGGGCTTCGTCAGGTAGAGGAGCTGGCTGAAGAAGTCGTTCCACGTCCAGATGAAGGTGAAGATCGCGGTGGTCGCGAGCGCCGGGACCATGAGGGGCAGGATGATGACGCCGAAGATGCGGGGGTGTCCGCAGCCGTCGATGCGGGCCGCCTCGTCGAGCTCCTTCGGGATGCCGCGGATGAACTGCACCATGAGGAAGACGAAGAACGCGTCGGTCGCGAGGATCTTCGGCAGGATGAGCGGCAGGTACGTGTTCACGAAGCCGAGCTGGGAGAACATGATGTACTGCGGCACGATGATGACGTGGATCGGCAGCATCAGCGTCATGAGCATCGCCGCGAACCACCACCGCTTGCCGCTGAACTTCAGCCGGGCGAACGCGTACGCCGCCATCGAGCAGGACACGAGGTTGCCGACGATGCAGCCGAGGACGATGAGCACCGAGTTCAGCAGGAACACGTGGAACGGCTCCGAGAGCGTGTTCCAGCCCTCGCTGTAGTTGCTCACCTCGAAGCTGTCGAGGACGATCCCGGGGTTCCGGAAGATCTCCTCCGTGGGCCGGAGCGAGGAGACGACGAGCCAGATCACCGGGTAGAGCATGATGAACCCGACGAGGATGAGCCCGGCGTGCTTCAGCACGGACTTCCAGGGCGACCACCCGCGTGCGCGGCGGTACTGGCGTTCGGCCTCCTTGGCCTCGCGACTGCGGTTCTTGCTGTCCGTCGTGATGGACCGTGTGGTCAGCGTGTCAGTCATCGTAGTTCACCCAGTATTTCGAGGCCCAGAAGTTGATCGCGGTGAAGACTCCGATGATGAGGAGCAGGAACCAGGCCATGGCCGAGGCGTAGCCCATGTCGAAGTTCGAGAAGCCGCGGTTGTAGAGGTACAGCGTGTAGAACAGCGTCGAGTCGGCCGGGCCGCCCGTTCCGCCCGACACGATGAAGGCCTGCGTGAAGGCCTGGAACGCGTGGATGATCTGCAGCACGAGGTTGAAGAAGATGATCGGCGTGAGCAGCGGCAGGGTGATCTTGGTGAAGCGCTGCCACTTGGACGCCCCGTCCATCTGCGCGGCCTCGTGGTACATGACGGGGATCTGCCGGAGGCCGGCGAGGAAGATCACCATCGGCGCCCCGAAGGTCCACACGTTGAGCGTGATGAGGGTGGAGAGGGCCGTCGACGGGTCGGCGATCCAGCTGCGTCCTTCGATCCCGAAGATCGCGATGAACTGGTTCACGAGCCCTTCGCCGCCGAACACCTGCTTCCACAGCACCGCGATCGCGACGGAGGATCCGAGGAGCGACGGCAGGTAGTAGATGGATCGGTAGATCGCGAGGCCGCGGAGTCCGCGGTCGAGGAGCGCCGCGAGCGCGAGGGCGGCCGCGAGTTGGAGCGGCACCGAGACGAAGACGTACACGAAGGTGACGCCGAGCGAGTTGTGGAGTCGCTCGTCGCCCATCATCCGGATGAAGTTGTCGATGCCGATGAACTTGGGTGCCTGCAGCAGGTTGTACTTCGTGAAGGACAGAGCGAGCGAGGCGACCATGGGGCCGACGGTGATGACCGCGAGGCCGATGAGCCAGGGCAGGAGGAACAGGTACGCCGCCTTGTTGTCGCGGCGGTTGTCCTTCTTGATGAAGGCCTTCTCGGCCGCGGTCTGTGGTCGCTTGCCTGCGCTGAGCTTGCGGAGCTCGCCGAGCGCGCTCACCGAGTGCCCCTCGTGAACGTCGTCCTGGGCGCCGTTGCAGCTGCACGGTACACGTCGGACCTCCTTGTCGATCGTCGTTGATGACACTGCCGGAAAGCGTTTCCCGGCTGAGCTGCATCAAGTTCTATCACGGCCCTGACGACCGATGCAACGATTCATCCGGCATCGTTGTGCGATTTCTGATCGGTTCGGATCAGATCGGCACGATCCCTTGCCTCGTCGGCACTACTCGTCCTACAGTGACCGGTAAACGCTTTCCTGACGGCATCGTCGCCGCAGGGCCACAACGCGATCAAGAGAAAGAGCCACCGTGTCAGAGCAGACCATCGGGATCATCGTCAACGGCGCCACCGGGCGCATGGGCTACCGGCAGCACCTCGTGCGGTCGCTGCTCGCGATCCAGGAGCAGGGCGGCGTCCAGCTCTCCGACGGCAGCCGTCGTCAGATCGAACTCATCCTCGTCGGCCGCAACCAGGCCACCCTCGACGAACTCGCCGCGAAGCACGGTGTCGAGCACACCTCCACCGACCTCGACGCGGTCCTCGCCGACCCACGGTGGGACATCTACGCCGACTTCCTCGTCACCAAGGCCCGGGCGACGGCGCTCCGGAAGGCAATCGCCGCCGGCAAGACGATCTACACCGAGAAGCCGACGGCCGAGACCTTCGAGGAGGCCCTCGAGCTCGCGCGCCTCGCGGCCGAGGCCGGCGTCAAGAACGGCGTCGTGCACGACAAGCTCTACCTGCCCGGCCTCCGGAAGCTCAAGCGACTCATCGACTCCGGCTTCTTCGGCCGCATCCTCTCCGTGCGCGGCGAGTTCGGCTACTGGGTGTTCGAGGGCGACTGGCAGCCGGCGCAGCGCCCCAGCTGGAACTACCGCTCCGAGGACGGCGGCGGCATCGTCGTCGACATGTTCCCGCACTGGAGCTACGTGCTCGAGAACCTCTTCGGCCGGGTCGAGTCGGTCTACGCGAAGGCGACGACCCACATCCCGGAGCGCTTCGACGAGCGTGGCGAAGCCTACGCGGCGACCGCCGACGACGCGGCCTACGGCATCTTCGAACTCGAGGGTGGCGTCGTCGCCCAGCTCAACTCCAGCTGGACCGTCCGCGTCGACCGCGACGAGCTCGTCCAGTTCCAGGTGGACGGCACGCACGGTTCCGCCGTCGCCGGGCTGTTCGGGTGCAAGGTGCAGCCGCGAAACGTCACGCCGAAGCCGGTGTGGAACCCGGACCTCGCCGACGACCACGACTACGCGGCCGACTGGCAGGACGTCCCCACGAACGACGTGTTCGAGAACGGCTTCAAGACGCAGTGGGAGGAGTTCCTCCGCCATGTCGTCGAGGACGGACCGTACGAGTTCGACCTGCTCGCGGGTGCACGCGGCGTGCTGCTCGCGGAGCTGGGGCTCGAGAGTTCGCGCACCGGTCGTCGTCTCGACCTCCCCGAGGTCACGCTCGCAGCGGGCGACGGCTCGGCCGACGAGCTCGCGTCCCTCGAAGCGTCGGTCGCCCGATGACCAGCGTCTCCCTGCTCTCAGCGGAGGGTGAGGTCACGTCTCTCGACCTCCGTGAACCGGTCGCCGCCTCGCGCCCCACCGCCCCGCTGTCGAGTCGCACCGCATATGCGGCCGCCCACGTCGTGCCGAAGGCCTGGGGCGAGAACGTCCCCGGTGCCCCGGCGGACCTCGACTGGGATGCGACCCTCGCCTACCGGCACCACGTCTGGTCCTTCGGCCTCGGCGTCGCCGACGCGATGGACACCGCCCAACGCAACATGGGGCTCGACACGGCCGCCACCCGCGAGCTCATCACGCGGAGCGCCGCCGAGGCCGCATCGGTGGGCGGCGCGCTCGTCGTCGGCGTGAACACCGACCACCTCGCCGAGGAGCAGGTCTCGCTCGACGCGGTCGCCGACGCCTATCTCGAACAACTCGCGTTCGCTGAGGACGCCGGGGCCGGGACGGTCCTCATGGCGAGCCGGCACCTCGCCCGGGCAGCGCAGGGTGCCGACGACTACCGACGCGTCTACGACCGCGTCCTGTCCGCGGCGCAGTCGCCCGTGGTCCTCCACTGGCTCGGCACCGCGTTCGATCCGAGCCTCGCCGGGTACTTCGGGTCCACCGACGTCGCAGCCGCCTCGGACACCCTCCTGCAGATCATGACCGACAACGTGGACCACGTCGCCGGGGTCAAGATGAGTCTGCTCGACGCGGACGCGGAGATCGCCGTCCGCCGCCGACTCCCCTCCGGGGCCACGATGTTCACGGGCGACGACTTCAACTACGTCGACCTCATCGCCGGCGACGAGCAGGGCCACTCAGACGCGCTGCTGGGCGCGTTCACGGCGATCGCCCCGGCGGCCTCCGCGGCGATCCAGGCCCTCGACGCGGGCGACACCGCCGGGTACGAGCGGATCCTCCGCCCGACCGAGGCCCTGTCCCGCCATATCTTCGCCGCACCCACCTACTACTACAAGACGGGCATCGCCTTCCTCAGTTGGATGAACGGACACCAGCCGGCGTTCTCGATGGTCGGTGGTCTGCACGCGGCGCGGAGCCTGCCGCACCTGTCCGAGATCGTCCGTCTGGCCGACGCCGCCGGCGCGCTCGAGCACCCGGAGCTCGCCGCCGAGCGCTGGACGGGCCTGCTGCGCACGGCCGGTGTCGTCGGCACGCTGACCAGTGCGGGAGGAGCCCGATGAGCAGCACCGCCCTTCGACAGGCTCAGGGACCGGAAGGACAGGCGCAGGGACCGGAGGGACAGGCGCAGGAACCGGAGGGACAGGCCCAGGGAGCGGTGGGCGGCAGCACCGCCCCGCACCCGCGACTCTCGATCAACCAGGCGACCATCAAGTACGCGACCCTGCCCGAGGCCGTCTCGGCCGTCGCAGCCGCCGGCGTCACGAGCTTCGGCGCCTGGCGGGAGCCGGTGCAGGAGTTCGGCGTCGCCGCGTCCGCCCGGCTCCTCGCCGAGGCGGGGCTGCGCGTGTCGAGCCTTTGCCGTGGCGGGTTCTTCACCATGCCGGAGGGTCCGCACCGCCGCGCCTCGATCGACGACAACCGCACCGCGGTCGACGAGGCCGCAGCCCTCGGCGCCCCGGCCCTCGTCCTCGTCGTCGGTGGCCTCCCCGAGGGGTCCCGCGACATCGTCGGCGCCCGAGAGCTCGTCCGCGACGCGATCGGCGAACTCGCCGACCACGCCCTCGAGTCCGGGGTCCAGCTCGCCATCGAACCGTTGCACCCGATGTACGCCTCGGATCGTGCCGTGATCTCGACGCTCGGTCAGGCGCTCGACATCGCCGAGCAGTTCGCGCCGGAGGCCGTCGGCGTCGTCGTCGACACCTTCCACCTCTGGTGGGATCCGCTGGTCCTCGAGCAGATCGCCCGCGCCGGCGCGACCGGCCGGATCTCCAGCTACCAGGCCTGCGATTGGGCGACGCCACTGCCCGCGGACGTCCTGCTGGCCCGGCACTACCCGGGCGACGGCGTCGTCGACTTCGCCTCGCTCACCCGCGCCGTCGAGGCAGCCGGGTACACCGGTGACGTCGAGGTCGAGCTCTTCAACCAGGAGATCTGGGACGCCCCGTTCGACGCGGTCGTCAGGCGCACCGTCGAGACGTTCCAGTCGGCGGTCGTCCCGCACCTCGATCCCACGGATGCCGCGGATCTCCACCCCTGATCCCCACGGCCGCCCTGTGGCAGAGTGTGTCTCAGCAGCCGCCAGTACGAAGGAGCACCATGACGGTCGACGACCACCGTGCGACGCCGGTCCCGCCGACGCTGCACGACGTCGCCCGTGAGGCGGGGGTCTCCCTCGCCACCGCGTCGCGCGCCCTGAACGGCAGCACCCGCACGGTCAACGAGTCCTTCCGTCGCCGCGTGCTCGACGCCGCGCTCCGGCTGAACTACACGCCGAACCTCTCCGCCCAGGCGGTCGCGAAGGGACTGTCGACGACGATCTCGCTCCTCGTGAGCGACATCGCCGACCCGTACTTCTCGTCGATCGCGGCCGGGGCGATCCGCGCGGCCGACGAACAGCGCATCGCCACCACGATGGCCGTCACGCATCGCGACGCGGAGCGGGAGCTCGAACTCGTGCGGGTGCTCCGGGGGCAGCGACCACGGGCGATCATCCTCACCGGCAGCCGGTGGGACGGTGTCGCCTCCGAACATCGGCTGGCCGAGGAGCTCGCGGCGTACGAGTCCACGGGCGGCCGGGTGGTGCTCGTCTCGCAGCGCACGCTGCCGTTCGCCACGGTGCAACTCGGCAACGCCACCGGCGCCCGGGAGCTGGCGCGCGCCCTCGTCGCCGCCGGGTACCGTCGGTTCGCCGTCATCGCGGGTGACGACCGGCTCCTCACCGCCCGCGAACGCGTGCGCGGCTTCGCCGACGGCCTGGCCGAGCACGGGATCGCGATCCACCCGTCGAGGATCGTCCGGGCGGACTTCAGCCGCGACGGCGGGCGTCACGGCGCCGAGCAACTCCTCGAGCAGGGGCTCGAGGGCGTCGAGCTGGTCTTCGCCGTCAGCGACGTCATGGCCATCGGGGCGATGTCGGCGTTCCGGGCGGCGGGACTCTCCCTGCCGACGGACATCGCGGTCGCGGGCTACGACGACATCGCGACCTCACGCGATGTGACGCCCGCGCTCACCACGGTCGCGGTGCCACTCGAGGAGGTCGGCGAGCACGCGGTCCGGCTCGCGCTCGACCCGGCGACGGACAGCACCACGGTCGAACCGGTCGGCGCGACCGTCGTGCTCCGTGAGAGCACCCCGCCCCGCGCCTGAGCGGCCAGTCCGTCCCCTATCCCGGGGTGTTCCTCCGTGCACAACTCCTGCAGCTCGCCCCGATCCGGCCTTGCAGCGTCCGACCCGCTGGTCCTGGGGCCGTGCAGCAGGAGTTGCGCACGGCAGCGTGCCCGGAGTGCGGTGCCGTCGGAAGGAGAGGCGTTCGCCTCCGCGCAGTCGACGTGCGCATTCGCTCCGCGCACAACTCCTGCTGCGGGCGGCTGGACCGCCCGACACGGCCCGGGCAGCTGGTTCCGGCGACGTCCAGCAGGAGTTGTGACCGGGGACGGACGGGTAGCGCTCCCGCCTACTCGGCGACGTGCTCCTGGAACCAGGGCGTGTAGGCGGCGACCTTCGTGCGGAGGCCGGCGGCGGCGACGAGGCGCTTGACGTGTTCGCGGACGTTCACGGTCGCGACGCCGATCACGGTGATCCGGTCGAACGGGACGGCGTCCTCGATGAGCACCTCGGCCCGGCGGAGCGCGCCTGGGTCCTCGTCGGTGGCGAAGCGCTGCACCATGCGGTCGGCGGTCATCGCGTTGGCGCCGATGCTCGTGAGCACGTGGGACGCGTCGCCGTCTGCGACTACGACCCGTGCGCGGGACGGCCGACCGGTGTCGGCGTCGAACTCGCCGGGGTGCACCGAGGCGCCGTCGATCGTGGTGACGAGCACGACGTAGTCGTTCACGGCGGAGGCGAGCGCGTCGGCGGACAGGCGGATGTCGCCCTCGCCGGCGCGGATGCCGGCCCAGAGGTCGGCGTCCGGCGTGAGGAAGAAGGGGACGAAGTCGGCCGGGGTCAGGCCTTCGGTGCCCGCGAGGACCATGGTGCGGCGTGCGTCGCGGTGGCTGGGGGCGGCGATGTCGACGACGGGGCCGTCGGGGAGGGCCGCGGAGGCGACGGGGAGGATGCTCCCGGTCTCGAGGATGCGCTCGAGGTTGCGGATGTGGGTGACGTGGTACAGGCGCTGTTCGCCGACGCGTACGACCGGCAACGCGGCGGCGGCACGGGTGGCCGTCTTCGTGGTCGCTGCGGCGCGGACGCGGGTCGGGGCCGGCTCGCGCAGGGAGGGTGCGACGGTCGACCGACGGACCTTGGGGGCCGGCGCTTCGGCGACCGGCACCTCACGCGGCGGGGGTGGGAAGCAGGTCGCGCAGAGGCCGTTGTCGAAACCGTGTTTGCATTCGTCGCTCAAGAGAGTCCTTCTGCAGTCTCCGGCTCCGAGACACGAGGAGCGGTCACTGGGGGGACGAGCCGAGACGTACGCATCAAGGGTACGCGGCTTCGGGAACCCTCGCGCACGCGAACGGCCCGAATGGGCTCCAACCACCGCCCCCTGGGCACTGCAGCGATGCGTGGGCGACGCTACCCCCCACGCACCGCAGCACTACCCAGGCGACGGCGTTCCGGCTCACCCGTCCGTGCGGGACGGCTCCGGCCGACGCACGCGTCGCGCGACGATCACGGCCGCGACCCCGGCGAGCAGCGCGATCGCGAAGCATCCGGCGAATGCGACCCCACCCGAGGCGACCCACCCCGCACCCGCGAGGCCGACGGAGCCGTCGAGCGCGGTGAACGCCAGCCCGGTCGCTGCGAGGGCGAGCGCACCGCCGATCGCATCGCCGATCGACATGGCCGCACTGTTGAACCCCTGGGAGCGCTCGTCCGAGTATGCGAGCGTCATGACGCTGAGGCGCGGGAACATGAGCCCCATCCCGCCACCGCTCACCACCCAGGCGGCGATCGGCACCACGGGCGGCAGGCCGAGGAGCGCGGCGAGCAGCGCGACCGCGACGGCGACCGTCACGAGTGACGAGCCGATCTGCACGGCATTCGCGTTCGACAACCGGTCCCCGAGGCGTCCCTGCAACCAGGACGACACCGACCACGCGATGGCCCCGCCGGTCAGCGCCAGTCCGGCGAGTGCCGGGGTGAGCCCGTGCTCGCGGGTCAGCAGGTACGGCACGTAGACCTCGGCGCCGAAGAACGCGGCGGAGGTGAGACCGCGGACGAGGATGACGGTGGGCAGTCCGCGCCGGGCGGTCAGCGTGCCGAGCGGGACGAGCGGGCGGAGGGCGAGGAGCGCGACGACCGCACCGACGATCGGGAGGAGCCACGCGGTCCAGCCGGAGAACTCGGTCGAGACGTTGACCGCGAGCACCGCCGCGGCGACGAGCACGGCCCAGCCGAGCCGGCGGACGTCGGCGCCGGTCGTCGATCCGGGTGCCACCGTCGGGCCGCCGGTCGCTGCCGCTTCCGCCGCCTGTCGATCGGCGCGCTCGGCCGCCGCCGCGCGGAGCATCCGCAGGGCCGGGAGGAGCAGGACGGTCGCGATCACGACGAGCCCGACCACGCCGAGGAACACCCAGTGCCAGGTGAACTGCTCGGCGACGACACCGGCGAGGAACGGTCCGATGAGCGAGGGGACGACCCACGCGGCGGCGAACCCGGCGAAGATCCGCGGGTGGAGCGCGGGCGGGTAGATGCGTGCGACGAGGACGTAGAGCGCGACCGTCATCGCCCCGGAGCCGAGGGACTGCACGAGGCGCCCGGCCACGAGCGTCCACATGGTCGTCGCCGTCCCCGCGAGGAGCAGCCCGACGATGAACAGGGCGACCGAGGCGAGGAGCGGCTGGACGGGTCCGATGCGGTCGGCGACGGAGCCGGCCGCGACCATGCCGATGACGCTCACGGCGAGCGGGCCGGCGAAGGCGAGGGCGTAGAGCTGCTCACCGTCGAGCTCGGCACTCACGAGCGGCATGATCGTGGTGACGGCGAGCGATTCGAACGCGCCGAGGAAGACGAGCGCACAGGCGCCGATGGTGATCAGGAGGAACCGACGTCCGAAGATGCCGTCGTCGGTGGTGTCCGTCGGCACGGGTGTCGGGGAGGTCTGCGGGGAGGCTGCGGTCACAGGTCCGAGCCTAGAACCTCAAGTCGAGTTGAGGTCAAGCCGTGATCCGGATGGGTACCCGCTCCCCGCTCCCGTCTACAATTCAGGACGCGCCCGGCGCGCCGCGGGCAGGCGGCTTCGTCAGCGCCGGACACGCCGAGGCGGTCCTGAATTGCGAACGGAGACGAACGGGACGGGAACGGGGTCTCTGACGACGACTAGTGCTTGGCGCTCGCCTTAACGACCTTGGCGAGGGCGCGGTCGAGGTCGGCGATGAGGTCGGAGACGTCCTCGATGCCCACCGACAGCCGGACGACGTTCTCCGGCACGGCCAGCTCGGTGCCCTTGACCGAGGCGTGGGTCATCTGCGCCGGCAGTCCGATGAGGGACTCGACACCACCGAGCGACTCCGCGAGCGCGAACAGCTTCGTCTTCTCGACGAGCCGCTTCGCCGCCGCCGGGCCACCGACGAGCGCGAGCGACAGCATGCCGCCGAACCCGGACATCTGCTTGGCGGCGAGCTCGTGGCCGATGTGGCTCTCGAGACCCGGGTAGTACACGCGCTCCACGGCCGGGTGGCCCTCGAGGTGCTCCGCGATCGCCTGCGCGTTCGCGCTGTGCTGGCGCATGCGGACTGCGAGCGTCTTGATGCCGCGGGTCGTGAGCCAGGCGTCGAGCGGCGCCGAGACGGCACCGGCGGCGAACTGCACGAAGCCGAGCTGTTCCGCGAGCTCGTCGTCGTTCATGATGATGGCGCCGCCGAGGACGTCGGAGTGTCCACCGAGGTACTTGGTGGTGGAGTGCACGACGATGTCCGCGCCGAGCGAGAGCGGCTGCTGGAGCGCCGGGGACGCGAAGGTGTTGTCGACCACCGAGAGCACCTCGTGGCGGTGGGCGAGGGCGGCGAGCGCCGCGATGTCGCTGATCTTCATGAGCGGGTTGCTCGGCGTCTCGACCCACAGCAGCTTCGTGCGGCCGGGGATGATCGCCGCTTCGACGGCCGCGAGGTCGCCGAGGTCGACGACGGTGTGCTCGATTCCCCACGCGCCGTGCACGCGGTTGATGAGGCGGTAGGTGCCACCGTAGACGTCGTTGCCGATGACGATGTGGTCGCCGGGGCGGAGCGCGGTGCGGATGAGGGCGTCCTCCGCCGCGAGGCCGGAGGCGAACGAGAAGCCGTGCTTCGCGCCCTCCAGGGCGGCGAGCTGCGTCTCCAGCGCGGAGCGGGTGGGGTTCGCGGAACGGCTGTACTCATAGCCGCCGCGGAGCCCGCCGACGCCGTCCTGCACGAACGTGGACGTCTGGTAGATCGGCGGGATGATCGCCCCGGTGGTGGGGTCGAACTCCTGGCCGGCGTGGATGCTGCGGGTGGCGAAGCCGTGGTCGTGCTTGCTCATGGGTGACTCTTTCGGTTCAGGATGCGGGGGTGTCGGATGGGGCCGCCGGACGGTCCGGGGTCAGGCGCGGGCCCGACATCGTCCGGCGTCCGGCAGGCGGCGTGGCATGCCGTCCATCGTCAGCCCGCCAGGTAGGTGAGCAGGTCGTGCCGCGTGATGACGCCGACGGGCTTGCCACCGTCCGTGACGAGGAACGCGGGCGCGGAGCCGAGGGCCGTGCGGGCCGCTGGGATGGACGCGCCGACGCCGATGAGCGGCAACGGGTCGCCGACGAAGCCGCTGACCGCGTCCGTCATCGAGGCGGTGCCACTGAACACGGCGGCCATGAGGCTGGCCTCGTCGATCGCGCCGGCGACCTCACCCATCACGACGGGTGGTTCGGCGCTCAGGACGGGCAGCTGGGAGACGCCGTACTCCGTCATGATGTCGATGACGTCGCGGACGGTGTCGCTCGGGTGCACGTGCACGAGGCCGGGCATCGCGTCGCCCTTGCCACGGAGGATGTCGCCGACGGTGCGGTCGTCCGCGACCTCGCTGAAGCCGTAGGACTCCAGCCACGAGTCGTTGAAGATTTTGCCGAGGTAGCCGCGGCCACCGTCGGGCAGGAGCACCACGACCACGGCGGACGCCGGGAGCTCGCGCGCGGCGACGAGCGCCGCCTGCACGGCCATGCCGCTGGAGCCGCCGACGAGCAGGCCCTCCTCGCGGGCGAGGCGGCGCGTCATCGCGAACGACTCGGCGTCCGTGACCGCGATGATCTCGTCCGGGATGGACGGGTCGTAGGCCGACGGCCAGAAGTCCTCGCCGACGCCCTCGACGAGGTACGGGCGCCCGGTGCCGCCCGAGTAGACCGAGCCCTCCGGGTCGGCGCCGATGATGCGCACGCCGCCCTCGGAGACCTCCTTGAGGTACTTGCCCGTCCCGGAGATGGTGCCGCCGGTGCCGACGCCGGCGACGAAGTGGGTGATCTGGCCCTCGGTGTCGCGCCAGATCTCGGGACCGGTGGACTCGTAGTGGCTGAGCGGCCCGTTCGGGTTCGCGTACTGGTTGGGCTTGAACGCGCCGGGGATCTCGGCCGTCAGGCGGTCGGAGACGCTGTAGTAGGAGTCGGGGCTGTCCGGTGCGACGGAGGTCGGGGTGACGACGATCTCGGCACCGTAGGCGGTGAGCACGTTGCGCTTGTCCTCGCCCACCTTGTCCGGCAGCACGAACACGCACCGGTACCCGCGCTGCTGGGCGACGAGGGCGAGGCCGACGCCGGTGTTGCCGGAGGTCGGTTCGACGATCGTGCCGCCCGGCTGCAACTGTCCGGAGGCCTCGGCGGCGTCGATGATGCGCGTCGCGATGCGGTCCTTCGAGGAACCACCGGGGTTGAGGTACTCGACCTTGACGAGCACCGTGGCGGCGATGCCCTCGGTGACCCGGTTGAGCTTCACGAGTGGGGTGTTCCCGATGAGATCGAGGACGGAGTCTGCGTAGTTCATGTCTGCAATCTGTTCCTGTGGTGCGTCACCGCACGACTCTCGCGTGCGTCACCGGATGGCTGGGACGGCTGAGGCGGCATCCCGGTAGGGACGGTTCAGCGGGGACAGCAGGAACACGACAGGCGGAGACGCATGTCGCCCAGCCTACCCGGAGCGTCTGCGGAGTGCAGCCCGATGACGCGGCCGACACAAGGAGCCGGCGGAGGCGTCAGCGGAGGGCGACGAGGTGGGGCCGGGGGCCGAGGGCCGCGACACCGGCGGCGAGCACGCGCGCGACGAGCGAGAGCACGACGAGGACGCCGATGACCGTGAGGATCACGGCAGCCAGCAGCAGCACCGCGATGATCGCCGGCAAGCGGCGGAGGGTGAGTTCCATCGGACGACGGGTGGGCGTGCCATCCTGCTCGGCCGGCGCACGGTGTCCGTCCCCGGCCATCGCCGCCGCGACGAGTTCGAGCGTCGCGCGCGCACCGGATCCGAGTCGTGCGGTCGAGCTGCTGAGCGCCTGAGGCATCGCATGGCCCTTCTCGTCGAGTGGATCGGTGTGCGGATGGCTGGGGAACTCGACCGTAGCAGCCGGGTGCCCCGTTCGGGGGTGTCGCCGACCATTCTGCCAGGCCCATCTGAACGGCCGGTGACCCGCTGACGGCCGCCCGGTGGACCGCCGCCGCCTCCCTAGACTGGACGCATGTCCGTCTCCGGCCTCTCCTCCGTCTCCCAGGACTACCTCAAGACGATCTGGACGACCTCGGAATGGGCGGACGAGTCCGCCACCGTCAAGCTGCTCGCAGACCGCATGGGCGTCCGCCCCGCGACCGCCTCCGACGCGGTGAAGCGCTTGGCCGCCCAGGGGCTCGTCGTGCACGAGCCGTACGGCAGCATCGAGCTCACGCCGGCCGGCCAGGCGCACGCGGTCGCGATGGTCCGTCGGCACCGACTGATCGAGACGTTCCTCGTCGAGATGCTCGGCTACGGGTGGGACGAGGTGCACGACGAGGCGGAGATCCTCGAGCACGCGGCGAGCGACACCATGATCGAGCGCATCGACGCGGCGCTCGGTCACCCCATCCGCGATCCACATGGCGACCCGATCCCCTCGGCCGACGGCACCCCGCACCGGCCGGACGCCGTCCGGTTGAACGAGGCCCCGTCGGACAGCGCCCTGACGGTGTGCCGCATCTCGGACGCCGACCCGGAGACGCTCCGCCACCTGAGCACGCTCGGCATCGTCCTCGACACCGAGCTCGCCGTCGACGACCACCGTGCCTTCGCGGGCGAACTCGGACTCCGCCTGACCGCGACCGGCACGCGTCTCACGCTCGGCCGCCTCGCCGCCGACGCCGTCTGGGTCACCGTCGGCGCCTGACCGTCGGCCACTCCGCCGCAGCGGCTGGCCGACCCAGCCACCGGACGGGCCTCGTCGAGGTGACCGTCAGCCGAAGAACGTCAGCACGATGAGGGCGACGTTCAACGCCACGATGAGTCCGACGACGATCCAGGCGAGCACCCTCGTGACGAGCTGGTCGACGTGGACGCCCATGATCCGCCGGTCGCCGGTGTAGCGCACGAGCGGGATGAGCGCGAACGGGATCCCGAGACTGAGGAACACCTGGCTGAGCACGAGGGCGGTGGTCGGGTCGATGCCCGCCGCCAGGATGGCGAGTGCCGGGATGAGGGTGACCACCCGTCGAGCGAGCAACGGGATGCGCACCTTGAGGAGCCCGCCCATGATCGACGCTCCCGCGTAGGCACCCACCGAGGTCGAGGCGAGCCCGGAGGCGAGCAGGCCGATGGCGAAGATCACGCCGATGACCGGCCCGAGCGCCGCGGTGATCGCTGCGTGCGCACCCTCGATCGAGTCGGTCCCCTCGACCCCGCCGAGCGACGCGGCCGCGAGCAGCAGCATCGCGATGTTGACCGCTCCAGCCAGGACGAGCGCCGAGGCGACGTCCCAACGGGTGGCGACGATGAGCCGCCGGATGGCACCGTCGCTCGTCTGGACGCCGTGCCGGTCGCGGCTGAGTGAGGAGTGGAGGTAGATCGCGTGCGGCATGACCGTCGCCCCCAGCATGCTCGCAGCGAGCAGCACCGTCGCCGTGCCCTCGAACCGCGGCACCAGGCCACCGGCCGCAGCACCCCAGTCGACGGGACTGACGAACAGGCCGGCGAGGAAGCCCACGGCGATCACGGCGAGGAGCGTCAGGATCGCGAATTCGAAGTGCCGCTGGCCGTACCAGTTCTGCACGGCGAGGAGCACGATCGAGAAGACCCCGACGATGACGCCGCCGAGCACGAGCGGGATCCCGAAGAGCAGGTACAGCGCCACGGCGCCGCCGATCACCTCGGCGAGGTCGGTCGCGGCGGCGACGAGTTCCGCCTGCACCCAGTAGAGCCGACGCGGCCCGGTGCGCAGTCGTGAGCCGAGCAACTCCGGCAGGCTCTTGCCGGTGACGAGTCCGAGCTTCGCCGAGAGGTACTGGACGAGCACGGCCATGGCGTTCGCGGCGACGAGCACCCACACGAGCAGGTAGCCGTACTGCGCACCCGCCGTGAGGTTGGCTGCCACGTTGCCGGGGTCGACGTAGGCGATCGCCGCGACGAAGGCCGGGCCGAGGAGGAAGAGGAGCCTCGGGCCCCGGGGTGCGCGGGTCTTCGGAGCGGTGAGGTCGGTGGTCACACGAGCCATGTTAGCAATGCCGAGCTACATTTGTTAGACGCGTCTAACTCTCGGATTCCCAAGCCGTCTGCTTGGATGAGGCTGAGAATCGACTGCGCATCGTCGGGTGCCCGGACGACGCCGAGAACGCCGTCTGGTTCGATAGTTACGCATACAACTTTTCGAGAGGCCCCCGTGACCCCCGCAGCAGACCGCCCCAAGAACGCTCCCGTCCCGCCCGCCGTCAAGCAGCAGAGCGCGAAACAGGAACGCGAAGCCCAGCGCCAGGCGAAGGTCGCCGCGTTCAAACAGGCGCAGAAGCGCAAGAACCGCAACCGTCGCATCGGTGTCTGGGCCGGCGTCGTCGGCGGCGTGGCCGTGATCGCGGTCCTCATCACGAGCGTCATCCTCACGCTGCCGAAGAACGCGAGCTACCCCGGCGGCGGTACCGGCACGGGAGCCGACATCGCCGGCGTCGAACTCTTCACGAACACCTCCGAGCACGTCGAGGGCACCGTCGACTACCCGCAGAACCCGCCGGCCGGCGGCCCGCACAACCAGTACTGGCTGAACTGCGGCGTCTACACCGAGGAGCAGACCAACGAGAACGCGGTCCACTCCCTCGAGCACGGCGCGATCTGGGTCACCTACGACCCGTCCATCAGCGACGCCGAGCTCACGAAGCTCAAGGAGCTGCTCCCCACCACGTACGTCGTGCTGTCGCCGAAGTCCGACCTCCCGTCGCCGATCGTCCTGAGCGGCTGGAACTCGCAGCTGCAGGTCAACAACGCGAGCGACTCGCGCATCGCCGACTTCTTCGAGGAGTTCTGGAAGAGCAACAACGTCCCAGAGCCCGGCGCGGCCTGCACGGGCGCGATCGACGGACCCGGCAAGGTCTGATCCGGTGACGACCGAGCCCTCCGCAGCAGTCCCGCCGGACGCGATCGAAGACGACGGCGGCGTCAGCGACGAGGAGCTCGCCGCGTTCGACGCCGAGCAGGCCGCTGGGGGCTCGAGCCGCACCCGCGTCGTCATCGCGGCGATGGCGATCGTCGCGATCGTCGTCGCCGCGGCCATCGGGTTCTCGGTGGGCCGGCTGAGCACACTCGCCGACCCGACGCCTTCGACCACGAGCGCGGAGGCCGGCTTCTCGCGCGACATGCAGGTGCACCACAACCAGGGTGTCGAGCTCGCCATGATCATCCGTGATCGGACGGACGCGGTGGACGTCCGCACCCTCGCGTACGACATCGCGACCACCCAGGCCCAGCAGTCCGGGCAGCTCTACGACTGGCTCGTGCAGTGGAACCTGCCGCAGGGCTCACGCCAGCCGGACATGACCTGGATGACGCTCCCCACCCTCGCGGGTGCCAGCGGTCACGCCCACGGCGGCGACTCGTCGACGCCCGGCACGAGCCACACCCCGGGCGATCCGATGCCCGGCCTCGCCACGCCGGCACAGATCGACCAGCTCACGGCGTCGTCGGGGCTCGAGGCCGAGCGACTGTTCCTCACCCTGATGATCGCGCACCACCGGGGTGCGGTGGAGATGGCGGAGGCGCTGCAGCCGCGGACCACGAACGCCACCGCCCTCGCGTTCGCCAGTGCGGTCATCGCGAGTCAGCAGGCCGAGATCGACCTCATGACGCGCATGCTCGACGACCGCGGAGGCCCGGTCCCCCTCGCCGACTGACCCTGCGCGGGAGCGATGGAGGTCCTGGGAGCTCCCCGACGAGGTCTAGCCAGAATCCGCCAGAGGGCCGAGAATGAGCGGTACGCCCGAGTGGGCCCGACGAACAGGAGCGACGCATGGGAATCGAAGACATCACCAAGAAGGCTCAGGAGTTCCTGAACGACAACAAGGTCAAGGACGCCCTCACGAGCCAGCAGGCCGAGGACATCAGCGACAAGCTGCTCGGCGGCGTCGCCGACGCGGCGAAGAAGGTCACCGGCGGCAAGTTCGACGAGCAGATCGACGGTGCCCGCGACGCAGCCGACAAGGCCGTCGGCACGGAGTAGTCCGCACCAGCACCACCCGATCGGCCGGCCGACGCACCACGTGCGGCCGGCCGATTCGCGTGTCCGGCGTCAGACGCGACGTCCGACACACCTCGGCGTCGTCAGCTCGCTTCGGCGTCCGTGTCGGCGGCTGCGCTCCGGAACCGGTCCAGGGCGATCGCCACGAGCTCCGGCGCCGACAGGTGCGTGTCCTGCATGAGGTCCGACAGCACCGCCGAGGCCCGGCCGGTGAGCGTCAACTGCACGTTGGTGGATCGGTCCTCGTCAACGCCGCTCAGGGTGCGACGGCGTTCGCCCAGGCTGAGGATCGCCGAGCGGAGGTACGTGCGGCTCGCGACCGTGTCGATCTCCCAACGGCCGGACCGACGGCTGGCGATCACGTTGCCACGACGGATGTTCGTCATCAGCGACGCCCGGCTCACGTGGAGCCGTGCTGCGAGCTCGGCCGTGCGCACGGGACGAGGGAGGTCGTCGATGAAGTCCTCGACGAGTGCCTCCTGCAGCAGCTCCCAGGCGACGTCCGCCGGGAGCGGCGCGTCGGCCACCTCGCCGTCGGCGGTCAGCGGATCCGCCCACCTGGTCGTGGGGGCTTCGCGTTCGGTCATCGTCATCGCCCCTCCAAGGATCTGGCGCTCGAACCTCAAGCATGGACGGTGCCTCCCGAAAGCGCGTCCCCCAATGCGGGTTGCCCGCGTTCGCGGGGTGCCGCCCCCGAAACGACGCACCCCGCCTGCCTCGGGCAGACGGGGTGCAGGTGGCTATCGGCGGGATCAGCCGCGGTTCGCGACGGGCCGAGCACCCACCGGACGTGTGCCCCCGAACAGGATCCGGTAGCTGAATCCGGCGATGAGGGCGCCGATGACGGGGAACACGATGAACACCCACACCTGCGCCAGCCAGTCACCACCGGCGAAGACGGCCGTCGCGATCGAGCGGGCCGGGTTGACCGATCCATTGTCGATGGGGATCGCGACGAGCAGCAGCAGCGTCAACGTGGCGCCGATCGCGATGGGCGCGAAACCCGGCGCCGCCCGATTGTGGGTCACGCCGAGGATCACGTACAGGAAGACGGCGGTGATGACGACCTCGACCACGATGGCCGACACAAGTCCGAACCCGCCCGGTGAGAGCTCACCGAAGCCGTTCGAGACGAAGCCGCTCGAGACCGCGCGGTCGAGGAAACCGTCCGGCCCGCCGGCCGCCAGGCCGAACACCGCGAGCGCGCCGAGGAACGCGCCGACGAGCTGGGCGAGGACGAAGGTCCAGGTCGCCCGCCAGGGGAACCGGCCGGCAGCCGCGAGGCCGAGCGTCACGGCCGGGTTGAAGTGCCCGCCGGAGATGGGGCCGAAGGCGTAGGCGGCGATGGTCACCGAGAGCCCGAGGGCGACCGCCACCCCGAGGAACCCGACGCCGAGGGGGTTGGAGGTCTCCTCGCCGAAGAACGCGGAGAACGTGGCCGTGCCGACGAGTCCGAAGACGAGGAGGAAGGTGCCGGCGAGCTCGGCGACCAGCTGCGCCATGGTGGTCGGTTCGACAGAGGGTTGGACTTCCGGTGAGGACATCTGGTCTCTTCTCGCTCGGGGTGACGACGGAGATGCGGTCGGCTGGCGGGAACCGCGTCATCAGCAGACTATTGCCACGCGTCCCGACCGGCACAGTCCCGCGCGTCTCGCGGGGCCGTCGGTCAGTGGACTTCGAGGTCGTGCAGCGGCACCTGCAGCCGGAAGACGTGTTCCATCGCGAGCTCCGCCCCGACGGCGTCACCGGCCGCGATGGACGACCGCAGGTGCGGGTACCCGACGCGGAGATCGGCCCACTCGACCGTCTCGGCGGAACGGGTGGCGGCGAGCCGATACGCGAGCGCTCCGATCACGTCCGCCGTCGCCGCGACGAGCACCGGGTTCGCACAGTGCTTCAGGAACCGGTCGACGAGGCCCCAGATGCACCGGCCATGCGCGTCGGCGTCTTCGGCCTCCACCGTCGCCATCGTGTGCTCGACGAAGGCGATGAGCTCCGCCCGCTGCCCCGCCGTGAGCGTCGGCACGGTGACGCGGACGACGCCGCTGACGAGGGCCCCGAGCGTCTGGAGGACCGCGGTCCGGTCCTCGACCCGAGGCTGCGCCACGCGCGTGTGCCGCTGCGGGGCGGTCTCGACGAGCCCGAGCTGTTCGAGCGAGGTCAGGGCGGCGCGCACGTCCTCCGCCGGCACCCCAAGCCAGGCCTGCAACTCCTCCTCGATGAGCAGCTCACCCGAGGCGAGCGTGCCGTCGTAGATCGCGGCACGGATCCGGTCCGTCGTGTCGCCGGGCGCGGAGCGGGTCCCCTGCGGGTGGTCGGGGTTCGACATCTGGCTCACGCTCCGATGGTGACGACGGCTGGCTACCGGCCGATCGTACCGCGGACGATCCCGGCTTCGGCGAGCGCCGCCTGCGCCTGTCGGTGCTTGTGGTCGATGGAGGCACCGATCTCCTGGGCGAGCCGGGGCCGGGTGCGGACGAGTCGGTCGATGCTGGACAGGGGCATCCTGAGGACCAGGGTCGTGCCGTCGGCGATCGCGGCGGCCATGGCGACTTCCCGGGTCAGGGCCGTCTGGCCGATGACGTCGCCCGTGCCGAGGTACTGGAAGGTGATGAGCCCGTCCTTCGTCGGGACGGCGAGTTGCACGCCGCCCTCGATGAGGAAGCGGATGGCGTCCGGGACGGTCCCGGCGGCTTGGACGGTCTCCCCCGGCCCGTACCGCTCGAGCGTGCAGCTCCCGGCCAGCTCGTCGAGGTCCTCCTCGCGGGCGTGGAGGGTGGGGGCGAGGGTGACGAGCGCCGCTCCCAGTCGCTCCGGGGTCGCGATCGGGTCGGTGCCGTCGCCGTCGAGCGCGAGGCCGCGGCGCCTGGCCGCGTACCAGAGCCACGCGCGGAAGCGGGCGACCGCCTCGTCGGCGGCGGACGGGCCGGTCACCGGCAGGGTCACCGAGAACCGTGCCGCGCCGAGGTAAGAGGCGGACACCTCGTCCGACGGTTCGAGCATCGGGAGCGCCGATGCGACCTCTCGGAGCAACCGCAGCACGTCGTCGGGCGCGTCGTCGGTGGAGAAGGTCACCTCGACACTCGCCGTGAACGCGCCGACGGGCTGGCTGAGGTTCGTGAACGAGGCCCCCGCGAGCGAGGAGTTGGGCACGATCTGGATGCCGTTGCCGGTGTCGAGGTGCACCGCGCGCCAGTTCACCTCGACCACCCGGCCACGCACGCTGCCCGTGTCGAGCCAGTCACCGAGGCGGAACGGCTGCTCGAACAGCAGGAGCAACCCGGAGATGACCCCGCCGACGGCGTTCTGGAGGGCGAGGCCGATGACGATCGAGGTGACACCCAGTGCGGTGACGAGCCCGCCGATGTCGGCTCCCCACACCCAGGAGAACAGGATCGCCAGGCCGATGAGGATGAGGGCCAGTCTGGCGAGGTCGACGAAGATGGACGGGATCCGATCGCGCCAGGACCCCTCCTCGGCGTTCGCGAACAGGGCGACGTTGAACGCCGAGAGGATGAGCAGGATCAGCAGGAAGCCGAGGAGCGTCCCGACGATGCGCACCCAGGTGATGTCGTCCGCCCTCGCCGTCGCGAAGACCAGGAGCGCGAAGACGGCGCCGACGGGGACGACGAAGTTGCGCAGGAGGCGGACCGGTTTCGCCGCGGCGTTCCCGCGGCGGCTGAGCGCCCCGAGCACCTCCGTGAGGACGATCAGCAGCACCGGGACACCGACCGCGAGCCCGACGGCCCACGGGAACCACGGCTCCTGCCACACCTCGGTCACGAGGTCGGCCCCGCGACGACCCGCCAGACCGCCTGCGGACCTTCCCGCGTCTCGACCGTGCCGGCGGCCTCGAACGTCACGGTGTCCTGCAGCCGGTCCCTGACGCGCTGACTGACGAAGATGCCCGCCGTCCCCGCCACGGACTGCACCCGGTTGGCGAGGCTCACGGCGTCACCCCACATGTCGTAGGCGAGACTCGTCCGACCGACGAGTCCGCTCGTCACCACGCCTGCGTCGACGCCGACCCGGAGGGTCAGGTTCGCCTGGTGCTGCGCATTGAACCGCTCGACGATGGTGCGCATCTCCAGCGCGAAGTCGAGGGTGCGACGGACGTTGTCGACGCGCGGGACGATCAGTCCGCAGCTCGCCAGGTACCCCTCCCGCAGGGTCCGTACCTGCTCGATGCCGAGTCGTTCGGCCGCCTCGTCGAAGCTGCGGACGAGGCCGTTCAGGAGGGAGAGCTCCCGTTCGGAGTCGAGGCCCCTGGTGAGGTCGTCGAACCCCACGAGGTCGGCGAAGATGACCGACACGTCCTGGTGGACCTCGGAGATCGTCTCCTCCCCGTCCTTGTACCGCTTCGCGACGGTCGCGGGCATCAGGGTCAGCAGCAACCGCTCGTTCTCGGCGCGCTGCTCGTCGATGAGCTCCTGCTTCACTCGCAGGCTCCGACTCATGTCGTTGAAGGCCGCACCCAGGTCGCCGAACTCGTCTCGCCGCGTGTTCGGCACCTCGACGCTGTAGTCACCGCCGGCCACGCGCCGGACCGCGCCGACGAGCGATCGCACCGGGCGGGCGAACACCTGGGCGAGCAGGAGCGAGAGGAGCGACACGACGACGATGATCGCGAGCACGGAGATGATGAGGTTGCGGGTGAAGTCGGTGACCGGGGCGAAGGCCTCGGCGGAATCGATCCGGGCGACGAGCACCCACTGCAGCCCGTCGATGTCGACCGGCGTGTAGGCGGTGAGGTTCTCCTCGCCGAGGTAGCCGCGTCCGATCGTCGTGCCCGTCTCACCGGCGAGGGCCCGCTCGACCGAGACGGTGCGGGTCGGCTGGATCTGGACGGTCCCTGCGACGGCCACCGCACGTGCTGCCGTCTCGGGCGGTGTCCCGGCGGCGATCGCGGTGCGTTCGTAGGCCTTCGGGTCCTCGATCAGCAGGCGGGACGTCGACCGCATGAGCTGGTCGGGGCCGGCGAGGTAGGTCTCGCCGGTCTCCCCCAGGCCGTCCTGCTCCCACTCGCCGGACCCGGTCATGATGTCGTTGATCGCCCCGATCGGGACCTGCAACGCCATCACCCCGTCGATCCGTCCGTCCTGGCCGACCGGGGAGAAGATCCACTGCGTCGGCACGTTGAGCGACGGCTGGTACCGCTCGAAGTCCGTGATGCCGACGTAGTCGATCGCGTTCGACCGGAGCGCTGCCGTGAAGCCGTCCTCGAGGACCCCGCCCCGGTAGGGCCCGGTGAGCACGTTCGTGCCGAGGTCCGGTCCCTTGTAGGCGCTGTAGACCACGTCGCCCTCGTCGTCGATGAGCAGCGCGTCCTCGTAGCCGAAGCGGTCGATGATCTCGCGGAAGTAGTCGTGGTACCGGGCGTGGACGGCCGACCAGGCGCTGCCGTCGCCGGCGTCGTCGACGGCGATGGCCGTGTCGTAGTCGAGGTCGTCCGGGGTGTAGACCGACTGCAGGTAGGTCTCGGCCGGGTTCGTCGGGATGAACGCAGACGGGTCGGCCTCGTCCCCGGTGCGCTCGGCGAGTTCCGGCGCGAAGGTGTCCTCGTAGAACGACGTCACCGTGGCGGTGCGTGCCGCGTCCTCGGGCTGCTCCTCCAACTCGTGGAAGGCGTCGTGGAAGCCGTTCATGGCGTCCACCACGGTGGTGCCGCGCGTGTAGACGACGAGTGAGTCGCGCGTCTGCTCGTAGTAGTTGGTGATCTCGCGGGCGCGGGACTCCCGGACCTCGGTGAGCCGCTCGAACGACGCCTGCCGGAGCGAGTCGCTACCGGACAGGTAGCCGACGATCCCGGTCACGACCGACGCACCGACGCTGACGAGCAACAGCATGACGAGGAGCTTCGACTGGATACTGAAGCCCGGGCGGCCGAACCGACCGCGACCGAGTCCACGTTGACGGGCCGCGGAGGACGGCGCGGGTGGGATCGGCGGCCCCGGCGGGTCGGTCGGTGCGGCGCCGTCGGGCGAGGATCCTGATGGTGCGTCCACAGCTGCGGTCATCGACGAGTCCCCTACTCGATCCGGCGGTGCGCGGTCGGACCCCCTCCTTCGGGGGTCACGATGGCGCTCACTCTAGCCATCCGCGACCCGGACCCACAATGGCTGGGCCACGGTCGTCCACGAACCGCGCGACGGTGGCCTGCACGTTCGAACCGCCGGCTCGGCGAACCGTCGGCGCGCGGAGCGTGCGTCGGGCGACGTCCGGGTCAGGCGGTGACGGCCTGCTGCGCGTAGAGGGTCGCGTACACGCCACCGGCGGCGAGGAGCTCCTGGTGCGTGCCCCGTTCGACGATGCGCCCGCGGTCGAGGACGAAGATGACGTCGGCATGCACGATCGTGGACAGGCGGTGGGCGATGGAGACGGTCGTGCGTCCGCGGGTCGCGTCGTCGAGGGCGAGCTGCACCACCCGCTCGGAGATCGTGTCGAGCGCGCTCGTCGCCTCGTCGAGGATGAGTACCTCGGGATCCTTCAGCAGCACGCGGGCGATGGCGATGCGCTGCTTCTCCCCGCCAGACAGCCGGTAGCCGCGTTCGCCGACGAGCGTGTCGTAGCCGTCCTCGAAGCGCATGATCGCCTCGTGGATGTTCGCCGCGCGGCAGGCCGCCTCGAGCTCCTCGGCCGTCGCGTCGGGCTTCGCGTACCGGAGGTTCTCCGCGATCGTCGCGTGGAAGAGGTAGGTCTCCTGGCTGACGATCCCGATGCGTGAGACGAGCGAGGCCTGGGTCACGTCGCGGACGTCCGCCCCCGCGACCGTGACCCGGCCGCCGGAGACCTCCTGGAAGCGCGGGATCAGGTAGGAGATCGTGGTCTTCCCGGCGCCAGACGGCCCGACGAACGCTGCGAACTGTCCGGGTTCGATCGTGAACGAGACGCCGTCGAGCGTCGGGGTGGAGTCGTCCTGTGCGTCCGCGTACCGGAAGGTGACGTCGTCGAAGCGGATCTCCGGGGCGGTGTCCGGGAGCGGCGCTGCCCCTGGGCGGTCGGCGATCGACGGTTTGAGGTCGAGGTACTCGAAGATGCGGGCGAACAGGGCGCCGGAGGTCTGCAGGTCGAGGGCGACGCGCATGACGCCCATGAGCGGGAACAGGAGGCGCGCCTGGATCGTCGTGAACGCGACGATGGAGCCTGCGGTGACGTCGGTCACGCCCCCGGTGATGAGGTAACCGGCGACGAGGTAGACGATCGCGGGGATGGACGACAGGAAGATGTTGACCATCGCGAAGAACCACTGGCCGCTCATCGCCTGGCTCACCTGGAGGCGGATCTGGGTGCGGTTCTCGGCGCTGTAACGCTCGACCTCGGTGTCCTGCCGGTTGAAACTCTTCGCGAGCAGGACCCCGGAGACGCTCAACGCCTCCTGGGTGATCGCGGTCATCTCCGACAGGGACTCCTGCGTCTTCGTCGCGATCCGCGCACGCACCTGGCCGACCCGGCGCTGGGCGACCACGAGGATCGGCATGAGGATGAGCGCGACGATCGTGAGCTGCCAGTTGAGGATGAGCATGGCGACGAGGGCGGAGATGACGGTGACGGTGTTGCCGAGCACGCTCGACACCGTGTTGGTGAGGACGTTCGCGACGCCACCGACGTCGTTCTGCAGGCGCGACTGGATGATGCCCGTCTTCGTGCGGGTGAAGAAGCTCAGCTCCATCGCCTGGAGTTGCGAGAACAGTTTGATGCGCAGGGCACCCATGACGCTGTTGCCGACGGTGGCGGTGAGGTAGGTCTGCCAGACGCCGAGGAGGGCCGCGATGATGAACAGCGCGACCATGACGCCGACGATCTCCGCGAGGGCGACGAGGTTCGGGGAGCCGCCGTCGGTGGGGAACAGGCCGACGTCGAACGCCTGCTTGACGAGGAGCGGTGGCAGCACCGCGAGGGCCGCGCCGATGACGACGAGCACCATCGTGAGGATGATCTTCGAGCGGAACGGGACGAACAGCGCGACGATGCGCTTGCCGAGGTCGGGGATCCTCGGAGCTTCGGCGTTGAGCGCCTTCTGCGCCTCGGTGTCGCCGCCGCTCACGCGGCTGCCGGCGCGGGGCCCACCGCCGCCGGGGGCACCACCGCGTGGTCCGCCCCGTCCCCCGTGCATGCTCATCCCGCCACCTTATCCCCGCCCACCGACCTCCCCGCCCCCGGTCCTCCCCCGCCAGTTCACAACTCAGGAGCGACCCGGCGTTTCGCCTCCGTTTGTGTGCCCGCTGGCCGACGCGCCGCGCCCGGTCCTGAATTGTGAACCGATACGAGGGCGCTCCACAGCCGGTCGATCTGCTCCACTCCAGACACCAAGCACGAGGACGCTCGCTGCCCCTGCGGTGAGACGACGACGCTGAGGTGATGATCGGACTCGCGAGCGCAGTCGAGCGCCTGGGACAGGTGGTGACTCGGCGTGAACTGATCGACCACGGTTTCACAGGACGACAACTGACCTTCGCAGTGGCGACCGGCCTGCTCATTCGTCCGCGCCGAGGCTGGTACGCGGCTCCCGACGCAGATCCCGCATTGATCCGTGCCGTCCGGGTGGGTGGCCGCCTGGGCTGCGTCTCCGCCGCCGAGCGTCATGGCTGGGCCGTCGCAAGGAGGGGCGAGCTGCATGTGAGCCTTCCGGAGAACGCCTCACGACTCCGCCACCCCGACGATCGGACGACGTACCCCAGTGCCGAGGAGTTCCGAGACCTGCAAGGTCTCGTCCTGCACTGGCACTCGCCCCTCTCCAGACCTGACCGCCCGAAGCTCCTGACCTCGCCGTACGAGACCACCCTGCAGATCGCGGCCTGCCAGCACCCGGACATCGCCGTGGCCGCGTTCGACTCCTTCATCAACATCGATCCGCGCGGTGCAGCACGTCTCGAGGACTGGTTGCGGGAGCTCCCCCGCCGCTTCTTCGACGCCCTCCCACGACGAGAGAGCGGCTGCCACAGCTTCCTCGAGACCATCGGTCGGATCCGCCTCGAGCGCGTGGGCATCCGCGGAGTACATCAAGTACCCATCGCAGGAGTGGGGCGGGTCGACCTCGTCTTGGGCGGGCGGGTCGTGATCGAGTGGGACGGACGCGAGTTTCACGACACACCCGATGCCCACGAGCAGGACCGGTGGCGGGACGCGATGCTCGCGATCCGCGGGTACCGCGTCCTCCGCTTCACCTACCGGATGGTCATGGACGACTGGTACGCCGTCGAAGGCGCCGTACGCTCGGCTCTCGCCGAGTCGTGAACACCTCCGGTCGTTCGACGCGCCGCTGCTCTCGGTCCACAACTCAGGAGCGTCACCGCGTGTCGCGACCACCATCCGCTCGAACGGGTGGGGCACGCTGAAGCTTGCCTGAATTGTGAACGCTGCCGCCGAACTCCCCCATCCACGTCTCTGTGTTCACAACTCAGGACGGACCCGGCGCGTCGAACGTTGTAACCCGGTGACAGGCCCGACACGCGGGCATGGTCCTGAATTGTGAACCGCAGCACGGCCCGCAGATGCACGGATGCCCCAGGAGCGTGAGCTCCCGGGGCATCGGCGCACCGACGACGCTGTCGATCGGAGGATCGAACCGCGGCGTCGGGTCAGCCCTTCGTCGAACCGGCCAGGAGCCCGCGGACGAAGTAGCGCTGCAGGGCGAAGAACACCACGAGCGGGACGAGGATCGAGATGAACGCACCGGCCGTGAGGAGGTGCCACTCGTTGCCTCGGGTACCCGTGATCTCGGCGAGCAGCTTCGTGATCGGCGCGACCTCGCCGTCCGCGAAGATGAGGGCGACCAGGAGGTCGTTCCACACCCACAGGAACTGGAAGATCGCGAAGGACGCGATGGCGGGCATCGTCAGCGGCAGCACGATCCGGAAGAAGATCTGGCCGTGACCGGCACCGTCCACCCGGGCCGCCTCGATGACCTCACCAGGGATCTCGGCGACGAAGTTGTGCAGCAGGAAGATCGCCAGCGGCAGCGCGAACATGGTGTGCGCGATCCACACCTGCGCGAACGTGCCGCTCGCGTCCAGGCCTTCACCGACCTGCAGGCCGAAGACGTTCAGCCCACGGGAGAACGTCGACAGCAGCGGGACGAGGGCCATCTGGATCGGCACGACCTGCAGGGCGAACACCATGATGAACAGGAAGTTCTTGCCACGGAAGTCGATCCACGCGAACGCGTACGCCGCGAGGCTCGCGATCACGAGCGGGAGGAGCGTCGCCGGGATGGCGATGGCGATCGAGTTGACCCACGACCCCGCCAGGTTCAGCGTCGAGTTGCCGGCCTGGAGCACCTGCACGTAGTTGTCGATGGTGACCTGGAAGTCGGCGAAGATCGTCCACCAACCGGTGGTCTTCACCTGCTGCTCGGGCCGGAACGAAGAGACGAAGAGTCCGAACGTCGGGATGGTCCAGAGCACCGCGATGACGACCGCGGCGATGGTCGCACCACGGCTCGTGAGGCGCTTCTTCGTCCGTCGGCTCGCGGCCTCGATGCCGCGTTCACCCTGCTCGAGCTGCTTCTTGGTGGATTCGTCGATCGGTAGTTCGATCGGCTGCACAGCACTCATCGGATCTCCCTCTGCTTCTTGATCTGCCGTGCGTTGTAGATGACGATCGGCAGCACGAGGATGAACAGGATCACGGCGAACGCCGCACTCCGGCCGTTCTCGAAGTTCTTGAACTGGGTGTACATCTCATTCGCGATGACCGAGGTGCCGTTGTTGCCGGCGGTCATGGTGCGGACGATGTCGAAGACCTTCAGCGACGCGATCGAGATCGTCGTCACGACGACGACCAGCGAGGAGCGGATACCGGGGACGATGACGTTGGTGAAGCGCTGCCAACCGTTGGTGCCGTCGAGCTCGGCGGCTTCGATCTGCTCGGTCGGGACGCCCTTGATCGCGGCGGACAGGACAACCATCGCGAATCCGGTCTGCACCCAGATGAGCACGACGATGAGGAACAGCGTGTTCCACGGCTCGTTCTGCAACCACTGCACCGGGGTGCCGCCGAACCAGACGACGATCTGGTTGAGCAGACCGATCTGAGTGGCGTCGGCCTCACGGTAGGCGTAGATGAAGCGCCAGATGATGGACGCTCCGACGAAGGAGATCGCCATCGGCATGAAGACGAGGATCTTGAAGTACTTCTCGCCGCGGGACTTGTCGATGAACACCGCGTACGCGAGACCGAACGCCGTCGACAGCGCGGGGACGAGGAGCACCCAGATGATCGTGTTGACGACGGTCCGGATGGCGCTCGGCTGCGTGAACAGCCAGATGAAGTTGTTCAGTCCGACGAAGTTCTTGCCCGAGGCCGACATGAAGGCGGCGATGGTGGTGTTGATCGTCGGGAGGATGAGGCCGATGAGGAGCAGCAGGAACGCCGGAGCGAGGAAGCCGACGAGCTGCACGAGGTAGCCGACGCCCTTCTTCGACCGGTAGTCGAGCAGGAAGAGCACTCCACCGAGGACGGCGGCGACGGCCGCGGCCCAGAGGAAGGAGCCGAAGAACAGGACGACGATGACGGGCACCAGGACGCAGAACGCCAGGCGGATGACCGTGTAGAGCGTGCCCTTGCGCGGAGCGATGTCCACGAAGAAGAGGAGGAGGGCGACCACCGCGGCGAAGGCGATGACGACGATCGGGATCTGGGCGAGCGGTGGGAGTCCGCCCAACCAGTTGAGGAAACCTGACATAGCTAGCCTTTCGAGTACGGCGTTGGACCCTGAGTGAACCCTAGGGGGATCCACTGCCGAGGCGGAAGCGTCGGAGGGTGATCACCCTCCGACGCTTCCGCTCATGAGCAGCAGTTCCGGTTGTCGACTACTCGGCGGACGGCCAACCGGCTTCGATGTCCTTGAGCACCTGGTCGGTCTCGTCGCCGTTGATCCAGTTCACGAGGCCCTTCCAGAAGGTTCCGGCGCCGACGGCACCGGGCATCAGGTCGGAGGCGTCGAAGCGGAACGTGGTCTTCTCGTCCTGCAGGATCTCGATCGCCTGGCTGAGGATCGGCGTGGAGGCGTTGGCCGGGTCGAGGCCGTTGTTGGCGGAGATGACGCCACCCAGCTTCACGCGGCTGTTCGCCCACTCGGCGCTCGACAGGTACTCCTGGACCTTGACGGTGCTCTCGTCGTCGCTGAACGCGCCGACGATCTCGCCACCACCGGTGACGGCGGTCTCGCCCTCTTCGATGCCGGGGGTCACGAAGGCCCACACGTCACCGTCGGGAGCGACGGTCGCGCCGGCGTCCTCGAGGAAGCCGGAGAAGAACGACGCCTGGTGGTGCAGCGCGCAGGCGCCGGACGCGAGTGCCGGGGCGACGTCGCCGAACTCCGTGGAGTTGATCGAGGTCACGTCGCCGAAGCTGGCGTTGACGTACTCCGGGTTCTTGAGGATCTCGCCGGCCGAGTCGAAGGCTTCCTTGATCTTCGGGTCGGTGAACTTGACCTTGTTGGCCACCCAGTCGTCGTAGACGTCCGGGCCCTGCTGACGCAGGACGAGGTCTTCGATCCAGTCCGTGCCGGGCCAGCCCGAAGCGTCGCCGGAGCCGAAGCCGGCGCACCAGGGAGCCGCACCGGTCTTCTCCTGGATGGTCTTCGTCACGGCGAGCAGCTCGTCCCAGGTCTTCGGGACCTCGACACCCCACTCGGCGAACTTCGACGGCTGGTACCAGATGAGGCCCTTGACGCTCGCCATGAGCGGAGCGCCGTACAGCGTGTCGTTGACGGTGCCGTAGCGAGCCCAGTCCTTCGACCAGTACTTCTCGACGTTGGCCGTGACGCCCTCGGGCGCGGGCTTCAGGTAGTCGCGCTTGGCGAGGTCGGCCAGGAGGCCGGGCTGCGGGAAGATCGCGAGGTCGGGCGGGTTGCCGCCCTGCGCGCGGATACCGATCTGCGACTCGAACTCCTTGGAGGACTCGTACTTGATCGTGATGCCGCTTTCCTTCTCGAAGTCGGCCCAGCTCTGCTCGAGCAGCTCCGCCTCGGTGTCGGCGATCGTGCCGTAGATGGTGACGGTCTTGTCGTCGTCGCCACCGCCACTGCTGCCGGATCCGCCTGAACAGGCGGTGAGCGCGACGCCCGCGACGGCCAGGACGGCCAGCGGCAGGGCCGTCCGGCGGGTCCGAATGAAACTCATCTGTGTCCTCCTCATTGAGTGCTGCAGGTTCGAACGGCTCCAGGGTCGAGCCGTTCCGATGATGCACTGGTGCGGAATCGTTCCGGATGCGGAACCGTTTCCATGCGTCAAAGTACTTCACCGCGGACCAGGATGCAAGCACGAGAACATAACGAAATAGACAGTGAGAGCGCTCCCACCGAAATCACGCGGATTTGCGGAGGAATCGTGGCCGAGCCGTTATGGATCGGTTCCAGGTGCGTGTTCCAGGTCTGTTCCAGATTCGCTATGGTGGTGCTACCCAACGGAGGGATTCGGCATGAGTGGTGCCATCAGCGATGTCGCGGCCCTCGCCGGCGTTTCGAAAGCGACGGCCTCGCGAGCGCTCACCGGACGCGGATACGTGTCGACCGAGACCCGCGAACGCGTGGTCCAGGCGGCGGCCACGATCGGCTACGTCGCGTCGCCGATCGCCGCGAGCCTGTCCACAGGACGCACCCTGGCGATCGGCGTCCTGACCTCGTTCCTCAACCGCTGGTACTTCGGCGAGGTGCTCGAGGGAGCCGAGGGCGCACTGCGCGCCAGGGGGTACGACCTGACCCTGCACCACCTGCCGCCGGACGCCGCTGAGCGCGACCGCATCTTCGACTCGTACCTCACGAACAAGCGCTTCGACGGCATGATCTCGATCGGCATCGAGGCCTCGCAGGACGAGATCGCCCGCCTGCTCGCGAACCCGAGGCCGCTGGTCTCGATCGGCGGGAACATCCGGGGCGCGCACTCGATCAACATCGACGACCAGGCGATCGGGCGGGAGGCGACGGAGCACCTCATCACGCTCGGACACACCCGCATCGCGCACATCACCGGCCACGACGCCGAGCTGCAGACGGACACCGTCCACGGCCGACGCCTCGCAGGCTACCTGGCTGCGATGGAGGAGGCCGGCCTCGCCTCCACCGTGCACGTCCTGCCGGCGGTCCACTCGCTGCCCGGCGGGTACGAGGCTGCGGCCCAGTTGCTGCGGGACGCACGGATCCGCCCGACGGCGGTCTTCGCGTCGACCGACGAGGTGGCGATCGGCATCATCATCGCCGCCAGACGCCTCGGGATCACCGTTCCGGCGGAGCTCTCGGTGATCGGCATCGACGGGCACTCCTACGCGGAGATGTTCGCGCTGACGACCTTCGAGCAGGAGCCCCGGGCGCAGGGTCGTCGCGCCGTCGAGATCCTGCTCCAGGACCTCGAGGAGGGCCGCCGCACCCAGGACCCCGACGACGAAATGGGTGGCGACGCGGTCACCGAGGTGCAGTGGCCGACGCGGCTCATGATCAGGCAGACCACGACGCGGCCCGAAGGGGCGGAGTGACGCTCCGACGTCCCTTCGAGCCGGCCGCAGCGGTCAGCTCGCGTCTGCTGCCGTGATCGCGATGGCCTCGTCGACGTCGCTCTCCACGGGCCCGTCGACCCGGGCGAGGTGCCTGCGGCCGATGACGACGATGAGCAGGGCGATCACGATCGACCCGGCGGCCACGTAGTACGGCGCGGCGGGCGAGACGAGCTTCGCGATCTCCGCGGCAGCGGGTGGGGCGATCGCTCCCCCGAGGAACCGCACGGACGAGTAGGCGGAGGACGCGACGTTGCTCGGCAGGTCCGTCGCCTCCATCACGGCCTCGGTGAGGACGGTGTTCATCACACCGAGCAGGAGCCCGCCGACGACGATGCACACGATGAGGCCCGCGGTCGAGTCGACGAGGAGGCCGCCGACCACGAGGTCGAGCGCGAGCAGGGGCAGCACCAGTTTGATGACCGACGTCCGGCGCATCCGGGCGGTGAGCAACGGCGCCACGAACACACTCGTGATCGCCAGCGCGACGCCCCACCCGAAGAAGGTGAACCCGAGCCCCATCGCGTCGAGCCCGAGCGGGAACGGCGAGTAGGCCAGGAGGGTGAAGAAGCCGATGTTGTAGAAGAGCGCCGCCGCGGCGAGGATGCCCAGCGACGGGATCGCCAGGGCACGGAACGGCGCGGACAGCTTCAGCGGCGACGGCTTCGGCCCCTCCGTCTTCAGCAGGACCACGATGGCGATGAAGCCGACGGCCATGAGGGTCGCGGTGCCGAAGAACGGCCACTTCCAGCCGATCCCGCCGAGGAGGCCGCCGAGGAGCGGGCCGATGGCGATGCCGAGCCCGAGCGCCGCCTCGTAGAGGATGATCGCGTTCGCACGACCACCGCTGGCCGCACCGACGATGGTCGCCAGCGCGGTCGAGATGAACAGGGCGTTGCCGAGTCCCCAGCCGGCGCGGAAGCCGATGACGGCGCCGACGGAGTCCGACAGCCCGGCGAGCAGGGCGAAGACCACGACGAGCGCGAGGCCGATCAGCAGGGTGCGCTTGGCGCCGATCCTGCTCGAGAGCCAGCTCGTGAAGAGCATCGCGACGCCCGTGACCAGCAGGTAGCTCGTGAAGAGCATCTCGGCCTGCGTCGGGGTGGCCTGGAGGTCTTCGGCGATGGCTGGGAGGATCGGGTCGACGAGGCCGATGCCCATGAACGCGATGACACTGGCGAAGGCGACGGCCCAGACGGCTTTCGGCTGGTGGAGGATCCCGGCGAGCCCTCCGCCGTGACCGTGGCCACCGGCGGCGTTCGACGTGGCGATCGGGGCGACGGGGTGTGCAGCGGTGTCCCGGCTCATGCGGTCAGCTCCGAGGCGACCTCGACGGCCACTCGTTCCTGGA
This sequence comes from Plantibacter sp. LMC-P-059a, assembly GCF_030209505.1. Classification (NCBI taxonomy): domain Bacteria; kingdom Bacillati; phylum Actinomycetota; class Actinomycetes; order Micrococcales; family Microbacteriaceae; genus Plantibacter; species Plantibacter sp. LMC-P-059a. The sequence goes on from NZ_JARVRZ010000006.1 coordinate 60,621, forward strand.
TGATCTCGACCGTTCGCGCGATGGCGGCCAGGTCCTCGTCGCCCAGATCGGTGAAGGCAGGCTCCAGCGCGTCGGTGAGTTCGTCGCGCCAGGCGAGCAAGGCGGCGGTCCCCTTGGGGGCGATGGCGATGAGCCAGGCACGGTGGTCGTCGACGTCTGCGATGCGCTTGATCCAGTCGCGCTCGTCGAGGCTCTGGACGAGCTTGGTCATGGTGGGCTGCGAGACCCGGCTCTGTCGGGCCAGTTCGCCGACCCGGACCGGCCCGACCGTGGTCAGCACGGAGAGCGTGCGCCAGACGGCTGGTGATTCGGAGGATCCGGTGGCCTGGGCGGCAAGGCGGGTGAGCCGGTGCGATGCCGTGATGAGGTCGCCGAGGATCGTGTGCAGGGGGGAATGCGGAGTGTTCTCGGTCATGATGAGACCAGTATACATAGCTCAGCTATGCATCTACCACCGGCCGGTCCCCGACGCAGGATCACGCCGGGGACGGGCTCGTCGTCGGGTCAGCGCATCCAGGTGGTGAAGGACACGGTGACCCGGGGATCCGGAGGGTGGGCGTCGACGGCCCGCTCCGGTCGGTCGGGCACGGATGCGAGCCGGGCTCGGATCCAGGTGGTGACGGCACGCCAGCGTGCACGGGTGTTCATGGTGATGGGTTCTCCCGATTCGGGCACCGCATCGAACACCACACTCACGGGGAGTGGGACGACGACGCGGATGCCTGCGTGAACCGTCGACGAACGTCGTCGACGGGTGCAGAGCATCCGCGGGTGTGTGCGGAGAGCGGTACGACGAATCGCGGCCCTCCGGTTAACGGACGGAGGGCATCGCTCCCGAACGGATCGGGGGCGATGCCCTCCGATCACGGATGTCTCTGCTGAGTGCGTGCAGCACTCGTCAGGAAGATCCGCGATCGTCAGCGGCGACCGACCGGAGTCGGGCGCCAGCCCAGTGGTTGTCCCCCGTAGGGGACCGACTACTTGAGCGTGACGGTGGCGCCGGCAGCCTCGAGGGCTTCCTTCGCCTTGTCAGCGGCTTCCTTGTTGGCGCCTTCGAGGACGGCAGCCGGAGCGCCGTCGACGAGAGCCTTGGCCTCGCCGAGGCCGAGCGAGGTGAGCTCGCGGACCGTCTTGATGACCTGGATCTTCTTGTCGCCAGCAGCCTCGAGGATGACGTCGAAGTCGGTCTTCTCTTCGACCTCTTCAACAGCAGCGCCTGCAGCAGCCGGGCCGGCAACGGCGACGGGAGCAGCAGCGGTGACCTCGAAGGTCTCCTCGAACAGCTTGACGAACTCGCTGAGCTCGATGAGCGTGAGCTCCTTGAAGGCGTTGATCAGTTCTTCGTTTGACAGCTTTGCCATGATTGTTCTCCTTGTTTCATGCCCTGCAACCGCTTCACGCGGCGTACAGGTACGGGGTTGATTGTTCGCGGAACCGAATTACTCGGCCGCGGACTCCTGCTTCTCGCGCAGCGCCTCGACCGTGCGAACGGCCTTTGAGAGCGGTGCGTTGAAGAGGTAGGCAGCTCCGAACAGCGAGGCCTTGACGGCGCCGGCAAGCTTGGCCAGCAGCACTTCACGGGACTCGAGGTCGGCGAGCTTGCCGACTTCTTCAGCGGTCAGCGGGTTACCGTCGAAGTAACCGCCCTTGACCACGAGGAGAGGGTTTGCCTTGGCGAAGTCACGAAGAGCCTTCGCGACGGTGACCGGGTCACCGTGCACGAATGCGATCGCGGACGGACCGGCGAGCTCGTCGTCGAACGACGAGATGCCGGCGTTGTTCGCCGCGATCTTGGTCAGCGTGTTCTTCACCACGGCGTAGGTTGCGTCCGCACTGATGCTCTTGCGCAGGTTCTTGAGCTGAGCAACAGTGAGGCCGCGGTACTCGGTCAGCAGAACGGCGGTCGAGCTCTGGAACTTCTCCGTGAGTTCGGCAACCGAGGCTTCCTTGTTCGCCATGGCCACTCCTTTTCGAATCTTGTATGCGTGCAGCGGAGGCCGCACGCATCAACCGCCGGGCCGGCGAAGGGTTCGGGCATGAAAAAAGCTCCGGCGCAAGCGCACGGAGCTGGGGAGAGGCGAGCCTCGATCAGATCTTCATACACCTGCGCTGGACGTCTCGTCATGAGAACCTTCGACTGTCTCGTTTGCACGCGACAGTGACCGGCGGTCTTTGGTTTCCACCACCGTAGCACACGCGGAAGCACGGCGGAGACGATCGGCGCACGGCGGACCGCCCCACAGGACGATGTCCCAGGTGGCCGACATCATGGAGGCATGCTCCAGACACTCGCCATCGCCGGCTACCGGTCCATCCGCGACACGGTCCTGCCCCTGCACGGCCTCGACGTGGTGACCGGATCGAACGGCTCGGGCAAGTCCAACCTCTACCGCGCGCTCCGACTCCTCGCGAGTGCGGGCGACGGCGACGTGGTCGGCTCCCTCGCTCGCGACGGCGGACTCTCCTCGACCCTCTGGGCTGGACCCGAGCACGTGCAGCACGCCGCGGTCGACGGCGGCACCCCGATCCGTGGGACGAGACGCTCGGGTCCGGTCAGCCTCCTCCTCGGTTTCGCGACGGACACGCTCGGCTACCTCGTCGACCTCGGCATCCCGCAGCCCTCCTGCACGCTGTTCGGTCGCGACCCCGAGATCAAACGGGAGCAGATCTTCGCCGGTGCGCTGGCCAAGCCGAGCAGCCTGCTCGTCGACCGGCAGGGGCCGGCGGTCCGCGTCCGTGACGGGTCCTGGCGGCCGGCCGGCCGGGCGCTCGGAGTGTCGGAGAGCATCCTCACGGAGTTCTCGGACGCCGACGCCACGCCCGAGGTCCTGCGCATCCGGAGCCAGGTGCGCGGCTGGCGGTTCTACGACCAGTTCCGGACCGACCGCGATGCCCCGGCCCGGGCCCCGCAAGTCGGCACGCGCACCCCGGTGCTCGGGCACGACGGATCGGACCTCGCGGCCGCCGTGGAGACGATCATCGAGTCCGGTGGTGTCGACCGACTCGACGCCGCCGTCGACGAGGCCTTCCCCGGCAGTCGACTCCGGGTGCGCGCCGACGACGCGGTGTTCCGCCTGGAGTTCGAGCAGCCCGGCATGCTCCGACCCCTGTCGGCCGGCGAACTGTCCGACGGGACGCTGCGCTACCTGCTGCTCGTCGCGGCACTGCTCACCCCGCGTCCGCCGGAGCTCATGGTGCTGAACGAGCCGGAGACCAGCCTGCACGGCGAACTCCTGCCGCACCTCGCCAGGCTCATCACCGCGGCGAGCGCCGACACGCAGCTCATCGTCGTCTCACACGCCCGTCCGCTCATCGACGCGATGCTCGAGGCCGGCGACGTGCACGAGCACCGCCTGGTGAAGCAGCTCGGCGAGACCCTGGTCGCGGACCAGGGCTTGTTGTCCACGCCGCCATGGGCCTGGCCGTCCCGGTGACGCCGTCGCGCCAGCCCCTGGGCGTCTAGGAGCGGTCGGCCTGCTTGCCGAGGAAGCGGTCCGAGCCGTAGCTGAGGATGAAGAAGCCGATCAGCTGGAAGAGGATGAGCCCGAAGACGCGGAACACGGTGCTCTTGTCGAACTGCTTGCCGATGTGCCAACCGACGACCCAGCCGAAGACGATGTTCACGAGCGGGATGAAGTAGAGGATCGTCGCGGCACCCGTGAAGCCGGCGAGCTTCACGACGACGTACCAGTTGTAGATCGGGATGAGCGCGGTCCAGCCCGCGCGGCCGGACTTCTCGAACATGCCCCACACGGACGCGACGAAGAGCAGGTAGCCGACGAGGCCGCCGAACACGTTGGCGGGGGCGTTCATGAACTCGATGGCGGCACGACCGTTGTCGTCCGCGGCGAGCAGGATGGTGTCGATCACGGTGGTGGCGCTCCTCGTCGTCGTCGCGGTCGACCGACCGCCTCACCCGACGAATGTAGCGTGCACGGGACAGCGGGGACCAGCCGACGGCGGTCGACCGTCAGCGGTTCAGCGCCCGCGGGCGGCGCGGACGAACGAGCGGATGAGCTCGGGTGACTTGACCCCGCGCGACGACTCGACCCCACTCGAGACGTCGACCCCCCAGGGGCGCAGTTCCGAGACGAGCCCGGCGACGTTCTCGGGAGTCAGGCCGCCGGCGAGGATCCAGGTGCGGGCGGGCGGGTTCGCAGTGAGGGCGATCGTGTCGAAGGTCTTGCCGGCGCCAGGGTCGGGTGCATCGAGGAGGAGCAGTTCCTCCGCATACGCGGCGCGCTCGGCGGCGTTCTCCGAGGCGTAGCGCACGGCCGAGGTCGCCCGGAGGGTCCGCCACCCCATCGCCTGCAGCTCGTGGAACGCCTCGGGCGGTTCGTCTCCGTGGAGCTGGACCGCCTGCACCCCGGCCTCGCCGGCGATGCGCGAGACCTCCTCGACCGATTGCCGCCGGAAGACCCCGACGGTGAGCACGTGCTCGGGGACGTCGGCCACGAGCGATGCGACGAGCTCCGGTTCGACGGTGCGGGGCGAGCCGGGTGCGAAGACGAACCCGATCGCGTCGGCCCCCGCTTCGACCGCCGCTGCGACGCTCGACGGTTCCGACAGTCCGCACACCTTCACCCACATGGGGACCACGCTACCCGGCCGCACGCGCATCACTCCCCCGACTGGACCGGCCCAGCCGGCGCCGCGGCGGCCGGCAGCTCGACCCGGAACACCGTGCGTCCGGGGACACTCTCGACCGAGACCGAACCGTGGTGCGCGGTCACGACGGCGTGCACGATCGCCAGCCCGAGGCCGGTACTCCCGGTGGCCCGCGACCGCGAGTCGTCGCCGCGGACGAAGCGTTCGAAGAGGTTGGGCTGGAGCGCCTGGTCGATCCCCGGTCCGTCGTCCGCGACGGTCAGGACCGCGAGCTCGCCGCCGGGGCCGCTCTCGATCGCGAGCCCGGTCCGCACGGTCGTCCCGGCCGGGGTGTGCGTCCGCGCGTTCGCCAGCAGGTTGACGATCACCTGCTGCAGGCGCGACGCGTCCCCCGTGACCAGCACGGGCTCCTCCGGGAAGTCGAGTTCGAAGACGTGCCCTGGGCCGGCGACGTGGGCGTCGCCGACCGTGTGGATGACGAGTTCGGTGAGGTCGACGGGGCGCTTGGCGAGCTCCCGCCCCTCGTCCAGACGAGCCAGCAGGAGCAGGTCCTCGACGATCGTCGTCATCCGTCCGGCCTCGGAGCGGATGCGGCCGAGCGAGTGCGTCACGTCGTCCGGGAGGGTGTCGGACCTCCGCGCTGCCAACTCCGAGTAACCGGCGATGGACGCGAGCGGGGTCCGCAGCTCGTGACTCGCGTCGGAGACGAACCGGCGGACCTTGTTCTCGCTCGCCTGCCGCGCGTTGAGCGCGGAGGAGACGTGGCCGAGCATGCGGTTGATCGCCGAACCCACGCGGCCGACCTCGGTCCGCGGGTCGGTGTCGGAGTCCGGCACCCGGACGGCCAGCGCGACCTCGCCGCGGTCGAGCGGGAGTTCCGCGACGACGGCCGCCGTGGCGACGACCCGGTCGAGCGGGCGGAGCGAGTACCGGACGATCGCGAACGCGGCCAGGCCGGCGAGGAGGAGGACCACGACGCTCATGATCGCTATGAGCGTCACGAGCTGCATGACCGTGGACGTGACCTCGGAGAGCGGGAGGCCGATGACCCGCGTCGCGCCGCTCGCGTCGGTCACGGCGACGACCCGGTATTCGCCGAGGTAGGTACCGAGGTCGATGGTGGACGGGCGGCCACCGGCGGAGACCGTCAGGATCATCGCGTCCTGGCTCTCCGTGCACGGGACGGTGCTGCCGTCGGCGTTGAGATAGCCGGCGTTCACGATCGTGCCGTCGACGACGATCGCTCCGAGCGCCCCCGGCCCGAGCCCCGGCGCGCCGATGAATGCCGGAGGTTCGCGGGTTCCGCCGCCGTACCCGCCGGGCAGCTGGGAGTCCGGCGCCGCGTCGGGGGTCGACAGCTGGCCGTTCCGGCCGTAGTCGACGATCCGCTCGGCGGCCTTCGTGAGCTGGTTGTCGACGCCCTCGGTGAGCAGGCCGCTCACCGCCACGGCACTCGCGACGCCGACGACGACGCTGCCGAGCGCGAGCAGTCCGACGACGACGACCATCAGGCGTCGACGCAGCGTCCAGGGCGCCCGCTTCGGGTGGACGGAGCCGACGGTCGTCGCTGCCGGGTCGGCGGCCGGGGCGCTGGTGGTCACGAACCGACCGTCGGGATCTTCAGCATGTAGCCCGCGCCGCGTACGGTGTGGATCATGGGCTCGCGCCCGGCGTCGATCTTCTTCCGGAGATAGGAGATGTAGATCTCGACGACGCTCGCCCGACCGCCGAAGTCGTAGCTCCACACCCGGTCGAGGATCTGCGCCTTACTGAGGACCCGGCGCGGGTTCCGCATGAGGAATCGCAGCAGCTCGAACTCGGTCGCGGTGAGCTCGATGGACTCGCCGTCCCTCGTCACCTCATGGCTGTCCTCGTTCAGCACGAGGTCGCCGACGATGATGTCGGGGCCGGATTCGTCCGCCGCGAGGAGGGTCGATCGGCGGATGAGCCCGCGGAGTCTGGCGACGACCTCCTCGAGGCTGAAGGGCTTCGTGACGTAGTCGTCTCCCCCGGCGGTGAGGCCGGCGATGCGATCGTCGAGCGAGTCCTTGGCGGTCAGGAACAGCACGGGCACGTCGCTTCCCGAGGTGCGCAGCCGGTTGAGCACCTGCAGCCCGTCGAGGTCGGGCAGCATGATGTCGAGCACGACGGCGTCCGGTCGGAAATCGCGGGCGATCGTCAGCGCCTCCCGACCGTCGGCTGCCGTCCGGATCTCCCAGCCCTCGTACCGGAGGGCCATCTGCAGGAGATCCGTGAGCGTCGCCTCGTCGTCGACGACGAGCACCCGCACGGCGGTGCCGTCGGCCCGCTTGAGTACGCTTCGCGCCGCACCGGACGCCTGGGTCTGCATGTTCACGCGTTCAGTATTCGCCCCGACCCTATGAGCTGTCCATGAACCGGCCAGACGGATGCTGAGCCTGCTTGGAGCCGACGAAGCGCCGCCCGGGGCCTGGGCCGATTCATAGGGTCGCCGAGGCGCAGGCCAAGTAGCCCTCCGTAGCGTCCGGTCCCAGTCATCCGCGACGTGCGGATCGTCGGCGCCGTGCAAGCGGGACGCCGGCACGTGGACCAGAGCAGAAGGAAACGCAGACATGTTCGGAACGTATCTCCGGCGGGAACTCGTCGGCCGTCGCAAACAGACGGTCATCATCGCCATCGGGATGGCGCTCGCCATCGCCCTCGTGATCATCGTCAACTCGGTCGCCGCCGGCGTGAAGACGGCACAGGCGTCCGTGTTGGAATCCGTCTACGGCGTCGGCACGGACATCACGGTCAGCCAGGCCGCCGAGGCACCGGCTGAGGGTGGCGGCCCCGGCCAGACCTTCGACTTCGGCTCGGGTGACGGGTCGACGAGCGACGGGACGACGACCGTCGACCAGTCGCGGCTCGAGGCGGCGCGCGGCACGTCGACCTTCGACGAGACGGCGCTCGGCACGATCACCGACGTCGCGAACGTCGAGGCCGCCGCGGCCACGTTGTCGCTCACGAACACGACCTTCACCGGCGAGCTGCCCGATTTCTCGCAGGCGCAGGGCTCCGACGGGACGGCAGGAGTCCCCGGCGGCGCAACCGGCGGAACCCCGCCGCAGGGCGGTCCAGACGGCGCGGGCGGGAGCTCGTTCGGTGTCGACTCCTTCACCGTCCTCGGTCTCGACCCCTCGGGCGACGCGGTGGGTCCGCTCTCGGCCGTCACGCTCAGCGACGGTCGCTCGCTCGCAGCCGACGACGCGGGAACGGACGTCGCCGTCCTCGACGCGTCCTATGCCACCGAGGCCGGGATCGCCACCGGCGACACGATCGACCTCGCGGGCACCACATTCAGTGTGGTCGGCACGGTGACCGCCTCCGGAGCCGACGCCACGACCGCGTCGAACGTCTACATCCCCCTCGACGTCGCGCAGACGCTCGCGGGGCTCGACGGCCAGGTCAGTGACGTGTACGTGCAGGCCGCCTCGTCGACCGACATCGCGCAGGTCCAGACGGACATCGAGGCGGCGCTGCCCGACGCGACCGTGAGCACCCAGGAGGACCTCGCGTCCACCGTGTCCGGCTCGCTCGCCTCGGCATCGACGCTCGTGTCGAACCTCGGCACCTGGCTGTCGCTCATCGTGCTCGCCGCCGCGTTCCTCATCGCGATCCTGTTCACGATCTCGGGCGTCACCCGCCGGACCCGCGAGTTCGGCACGCTCAAGGCGATCGGCTGGAGCAACCGCCGCATCGTCGGCCAGGTCGCCGGCGAGTCCGTCGTGCAGTCACTCATCGGCGGCGTCGTCGGTGTCGCGGTCGGCCTCGTCGGCATCCTCGTCGTGAACCTCGTCGCCCCGACGCTCAGCGCCGCGGCGACGACCTCGGCCGGCGGCGGACTCGGCGGCCCGGGCGGTGCCGCCGGCATGCCGTCGGACGCGGCGGCGGGAGCGACCGGTGGGTTCGGTGGTGCCCCGGGCGCCGCGGCCGCAAGCACCACCGACATCGTCCTCCAGGCTCCCGTGACCGCCTGGATCATCGTCATCGCCGTCGGGATCGCCATCCTCGGCGGGCTGCTCGCCGGTGCCGTCGGTGGGTGGCGCGCGTCACGACTCCGTCCGGCCGAGGCGCTCCGTTCCGTCGCCTAGGCGACGCACCAGACGCCGCCGGGTGGTCGCACCTCTCGACCACCCTGCGGCCCCACTCCGTACACTCCAGCCAGCAGAACGAAGGACCCCCATGTACACGATCACCGGCCTCACCAAGCAGTACCGCCAGGCGAAGCGCTCCGTCACGGCGCTCGACGGCGTCGACCTCGAGATCCCCGACGGCCAGCTCGTCGCCATCCAAGGCCCGACCGGCGGCGGCAAGTCGACGCTCCTCCAGATGCTCGGGGCGCTGGACCGACCGACCGCCGGTGGCATCTCGCTCGCCGGCGACGACCTCTCGACACTCAGCGAGACGAAGCTCGGGAGGATCCGTGCCACGGAGATCGGCTTCGTGTTCCAGGGCTTCAACCTCATCCCGACGCTGACGGCACAGGAGAACGTCGAGATGGCCCTCGTGCCGATCGGCACCCCGCGGGCCGAACGTGAGACAAGGGCCAGGGCGGCACTCGCGTCCGTCGGACTCGCCGAGCGGGGCTCGCACCTCCCCACCGAGCTGTCGGGCGGGCAGCAGCAGCGGGTCGCGATCGCCCGCGCGCTCGTGAAGGAACCGCGGGTGCTGTTGGCCGACGAACCCACCGGCAACCTCGACGAGGAGACCCGCGACGAGATCATGGACCTCCTCGAGGGCCTCTGGCGCGACCGCGGGCTCACCGTCGTCATCGTCACGCACGACTCGGCCGTCGCGAAGCGCGCCGAGCGGCGCCTGCACATCGGTGACGGGAAGCTCAAGGACATCACGACTCGGCGCTGACCGCTCGGCTGGCTCGGGGAGCGACTCCCATCCGGTCCCCGAGCCGCCCCACCGGTCCCTGGGCCGCCCCCGGTCCGGTCCCTGAGCCGCCCCTCTCCGGTCCCTGAGCCTGTCGAAGGGCGACGGGAATACCCCGCCGATGTGATTGGTTGACACTGATCAACTACTTGTCATATAGTTGACGCATATCAACTACCTGACGCCATCACGATCGCGGAGCCCATGTCTACCTACACCACTGCAACCGTCACGCCCGGGCGGGCGGACAACGGCATGACGCATCGCCAGGTGCTCGAGGCCCTCTCCGGCCTCCTCCTCGGCATGTTCGTCTCCATCCTCGCCGGAACCGTCGTCTCCACCTCGCTCCCCCGGATCATCTCCGACCTCAACGGCGACCAGACAGCGTTCACCTGGGTCGTCACGGCGACCCTGCTCGCGACGACCGTCTCCACCCCGATCTGGGGCAAGTTCGCCGACCTCTTCAACCGCAAGCTGCTCATCCAGCTCGCCCTCGGGATCTTCGTCCTCGGTTCGGCACTCGCCGGCTTCTCGCAGGACACGGGCACGCTCATCGGCTTCCGCGTGCTCCAGGGCCTCGGCGCCGGCGGACTCACCGCGCTCAGCCAGATCATCATGGCCGACATCATCAGCCCGCGTGAACGCGGCCGGTACATGGGCCTCTTCGGCGCCGTGATGGCCGTCGGCACCGTCGGTGGCCCGCTCTTCGGCGGTCTCCTCACCGACTCCCTCGGCTGGCGCTGGAACTTCTTCGTCGGCGTCCCCTTCGCGATCGCGGCGATCTTCCTCCTGCAGCGCACGCTCCACCTCCCGAAGCGGAACGTCGGCAAGGTCAAGATCGACTACCTGGGCGCCGCGCTCATCGCCGGCGGCGTCTCGCTGCTGCTCATCTGGGTCACGCTGGCCGGCACTCAGTTCGAGTGGGCGAGCTTCACCACGCTCGTCATGGTGGGTGTCTCCGTCCTCCTGCTCGCCGCGGCGGTCATCGTCGAGATCAAGGTCGACGAGCCGATCATCCCCATGTCGCTGTTCAAGAACCGCACCTTCACCCTCGCGGTCGTCGCGAGCATCTCGGTCGGTGTCGCGATGTTCGGCACCTCGGTGTTCCTCAGCCAGTACATGCAGCTGGCGCGTGGCGCCACGCCGACCGAGTCCGGCCTGCTGACCCTCCCGATGATCGGCGGTCTGTTGATCGCCTCCATCGTCGTCGGGCAGTTCATCTCCCGCTTCGGACACTGGAAGCCGTACCTCATCGTCGGTTCCATCCTGCTCACCGTCGGACTGTTCCTCATGAGCACGATCCACTACGACTCGAACTACCTGCTCGTCTCCGTCTACATGTTCGTGCTCGGCGCGGGCGTCGGCATGGTCATGCAGAACCTCGTGCTCGTGGTCCAGAACGACGTCCTGCCGCAGCAGCTCGGCACGGCGAGCGCCGGTGTCGCGTTCTTCCGGAGCCTCGGTGGAACGATCGGCGTCTCCGTGATGGGTTCGGTGCTGGCCACGAAGGTGACCGACATGCTGTCCGACCGCCAGGACGACCTGCAGGCGGCCATCGTCGCCCTCGGTGCTCCGGGCGCCAAGATCGCCGAGACGCTGTCGAGCGGCACGATCCCCAAGGTGAGCACGCTGCCCGAGTCGGTGCGGACGATCATCGAGTCGGTCTACGGGGATGCGGTCGCCGACATCTTCCTCGTCGCCGCGCCGCTCGCGATCCTCACGATCCTCGCCGTGATCTTCCTGCCGAACAAGAAGCTCGGCTCGAAGAACGCCGTGCAGCGGATGGCCGAGCAAGGCGATGGAGAACCCGCCCTCGTCGGTACAGCCACCGGTTCCGTCTCGACCGCGACCGCCTCGACGTCGACCCAGTCGTTCGCGACCGGTGCGCTCGACGTGGCCGAGGCCATGATCGGTGGCGAGGCCGACACGCGGCTGGAGCGCGGACGCGACGAGGACGTCGACCCGCGTGCCGACACAGGCACCGAGGCGCACACTGCCCGCCACGGTCGCTAGTCCGTACAATGCGAACGATGTCCATCGATCACGACGCCCAGGCCGGGCCGGCCGCTGCCGACGACGCAGCGGCCGGCACCGCGCACGACCTCGCGATCGGCGCGGTGGAGGAGCAGTTCGCGCTGCTCATCAACCGCATCCGCAACGGCATCCGCGAGCGGGCCGAACGGATCTCCCCCGGGCTCCAGCCGGCCGGCTACAAGCTGCTCAGCATGGTGTCGCGTTCGGGAGCGGTGCGTGCGGGCGCCCTGGCCGAGATGCTGGCGATCGACAAGAGTGCCGTGAGTCGGCTCGTCCACCAGCTCGAGACCCTCGGCCTCGTGACGAAGACACCGGACCCGGAGGACGGCCGTGCGAGTCTCGTGGTCGCGACGCCGGAGGGTGAGCGACGCATGGAGTCGACGAAGGCGAGCGACCAGGCGATGCTCTACCAGCAGCTCTCGTCCTGGGACGAGGCGGAGGTGCGGCGCCTCGCCGAACTGCTCGCCAAACTCAACGACACCCTCTGACCCGAGTCGCTTCGTCCCGTGAGCCGCTCACTCCCGTGACACCCCGACCACACCGACCCATTCTGTTCTCCCTAACTCAGGACGCCGTCGGCGTGTCGACGCGGCCCATCGCAGGAGCCGGGCGACACGCCGGGCGCTTCCTGAGTTAGGGAATGAATCACACGTGGGTCAGGCCGGGTCGACCGTGTCGCGCCAGCTGTGCTTCGGGTCGTAGCCCAGGACCTCGCGGGCGTGGTCGATCGAGAGGAGCGTCCCGTTGCCCGAGATGTCGCCGTTCACCGGGACCCCGGGGAAGATCTCGGCGACGAGCTCGGTGTTGTCACGCGACATCACCGTGTCGGCCGCCGCGATGATGAAGCGGTCGAACCCGGCGGCCTGGTGCTCGAGCGCGAGCCGCACGGCCTGTGCGCCGTCACGGCCGTCGATGTAGCCCCACAGGTTCCACTTGCGGAGCGTGGCGTCGTCGTCGAACGACGGGAACGCCGCGTAGTCGGCCTCGTCCATCACGTTCGAGAAGCGGAGGGCGATGATCTTCAGCTCGGGGTGCCAACGGGTCAGCTCGATCGCGAGCTGCTCCTCGAGGTGCTTCGAGAGCGAGTAGGTCGACTCGGGTCGGGCGGCGTAGGCCTCGTCGACGGGGATGTACGGCGGCGGGGTGTCGAACGGGAGACCGAGCACGGTCTCGCTCGACGCCGTGACGATGTTCGTGATGCCGGCCTTGATGGCGGCGTTGAACACGTTGTAGGTGCCGATGATGTTGTTCTGGAAGGTCGCCGTGTTCGTCGAGAGCCCGGGCGCGGGGATCGCGCTCAGGTGGACGACCGCGTCGAACCCGTCCGGCGCCTGCTCATCGACACCGGTGAGGGCGTCGAACACCTGGCCCGCGTCACGCAGGTCGATGCGGACGAAACCGTCCCCTCGCTCCCCCGCCTGGTCGAAGTTGATCACCAGGTGACCGTGCTCCCGAAGATGGCCGACCACTGTTCGCCCGAGCTTGCCCGAGCCTCCCGTCACTGCGATTCTCATGCGCCCATCCTGGTGCATCGGCCCGGAAAGAGGCGACGGGTTGACCGATCACCCAGGAACCGGCCACCGGGACGGAATGAGGGACGCCCGGTGGGTGTTGGACGAAGCGTGAAGCTCACCCTGTACACCTCCGCGTTCTGCGCCCCCTGCATGCAGGCGCGTACTGTCCTGGCGGAGGTGCCCGCGCTCGTCCCCGGCGCCGTCGTCGAGGAACGCGACGTAGCGTTCCGGTCCGCGGAAGCCGAAGCCGACGGCATCCGGTCCACGCCGACCGTCATCATCACGAGCGACGACGGCACCGAGGTGTTCCGCGCGACTGGCGCACCCACGCTCAACCAGGTGCTCGTCGCCGCGGCGAAGGCCCTGTAACCAGGCGACCGCCCTCCGACAGGCTCAGGGACCGGCGTTCGACAAGCTCGGGGACCGCGCCCTACTGCGTGCTGAACGCGGCGTCGAAGGACTGCTCGGGGAGCTTCCAGAGCAGGTTCCGGATGTACCCGACGGCCTCCTCGGCCCCGTGCAGGCGGTCCATGCCGGCGTCCTCCCACTCGATGGAGATCGGCCCGGCGTAGCCGATGCTCGACAGGGCGCGGAAGGCGTCCTCCCACGGCACGTCGCCGTGACCGGTCGACACGAAGTCCCAGCCACGACGCGGGTCACCCCAGGGCAGGTGCGAGCCGACGATGCCGGCGTGCCCGGTCGCCGGCCGGATCCGCGTGTCCTTGCAGTCGACGTGGTAGATGCGGTTCGCGAACTCGACGATGAAGCCGACGGGGTCGACGCCCTGCCACATCATGTGCGACGGGTCCCAGTTGAAGCCGAACGCGGGGCGGTGGTCGATCGCCTCGAGGGTGCGGACGCTCGTCCAGTAGTCGTAGGCGATCTCCGAGGGGTGCACCTCGTGGGCGAAGCGGACGCCCTCGGCGTCGAAGACGTCGAGGATCGGGTTCCACCGGGTCGCGAAGTCCTCGTAGCCGGCATCGATGACCGAGGCCGGGACGGGTGGGAACATCGCCGAGTATTGCCAGATCTTCGAGCCGGTGAAGCCGACGACCGTGTCGACGCCGAGCTTGCGGGCGACGCGGGCCGAGCGCTTCATGTCCTCGGCCGCGCGCTGCCGGACGCCCTCCGCGTCGCCGTCGCCCCAGGTGTAGTCGCGGACGATCGCCTGGTGGCGGAAGTCGATCGGGTCGTCGCACACCGCCTGCCCGGTGAGGTGGTTGGAGATCGCGAAGACCTCGAGCCCGTGCCGGTCGAGGATGTCGAGGCGCGACTGCAGGTAGGTGTCGTCCTCGTCGGCTCGCTTCAGATCGAGGTGGTCACCGGAGGCTGCGATCTCGAGCCCGTCGTAGCCCCAGGACGCCGCCAGTCTCGCGACCTCCTCGAACGGGAGGTCGGCCCACTGCCCCGTGAACAGCGTCACGGGAAGTCGGCTCGCGTACTGCTTGTCGGTGGTGTCGGTCATGCGGTGATCCTCGTCTCGTCATCGGTGGAGGTGGCGACCGGGGTCCAATCGCCGGAGTCGGCGGCGTTCAGGACCGCCTCGGTGATGCGGGCGGCACGCAGGCCGTCCGCGAAGACGGGCAACCCGTCGGGGGCCTGCCCGGCCATCGCGGCGTAGCTGTCCGCGATGAAGGCGTTGAACGCGTCCTGGTAGCCCATCGGGTGGCCCGCCGGGACGATCGACAGCCGTGCGGCGTCCGGGTGCAGCTGGTCGGCGTCGCGCGGGAGCACCTGCGTGCCGGATCGGCGTCCCAACCACAGCGTCTCCGGGGCCTCCTGGTCGAAGCCGATGCTCAGCTCGGTGCCGGCGACCTCGAGGTGGAGGCGGTTCTTCCGGCCGGGCGCGACCTGGGAGACCAGCAGGGTGCCGATGGCGCCACCCTCGAGCCGGATGACGACCGCGGCGGCATCCTCGGTGGTGACCTCGGGGGTGTTCGCGCGCTCGGCGAAGAAGGTGCGGACCGTGGAGCTCAGCTCCGTGATGCGCGCCCCGGTGATGAACTCGATGAGGTCGACGAGGTGCGACCCGATGTCCGCGAAGGCGCGCGAGCGCCCTCCGGCAGCCGAGTCGACGCGCCAGTTGTCGTCCGTCTGCGCGAGCAGCCAGTCCTGCAGATAGGACCCGCTGATCGTGAGCAGCGTCCCGAGGTCACCCGCCGCGACGCGCGCCCTGGCCTCGCGGACGAGCGGGTGGAAACGGTACACGAAGGGCACCGTGCCGACGACGCCGGCCTCCGCGGCGGCGGTGACGAGCCGCTGCGCGGTCTCGGCGTCGGTCGCGAGCGGCTTCTCGCAGACGACGTGCTTGCCGGCGGCGATCGCCGCGAGGGTCTGCTCGGCGTGGAGGGCGTTGGGCGTGCAGACGTGGACCACGTCCACCGCCGGATCGGCGAGCGCGGCGTCGAGCGAGTCGTATCCGCGCTCGAACCCCAGCTCGCCGGCGACCTCACGTGACCGCTCGGGCGTCGAGGCGACGACGCCCACCAACCGGGCACCCGCTGCGCGAGCCGCCCGGCTGTGGACGGTGGCCATGAAGCCACCGCCCACCACCGCGATGCCGGGAGCCGTCACGGTCATGCTCCGAGGGAACGGTCCGCCGGGGTCCACGCCTCGGGCAGCGCCGGAGCGAGTTCGACGGTGCTCACGACGTCCACCGAGGTGCGGCTGAGGCCGGACTCGGCGGTCGAGACCATGACGTCGAGCACGTGGTACGCGAGCTCACCCGAGGCACGTTCCGGGCGTCCGGCGCGGATCGCCTGCGCGAGTTCGACGACACCGGTTCCACGACCCTGCGTCGGGCCGGTCGACGGGATGGACTCCGGCTCCTCGCCACCGCCGTAGACGAGCAGCTCGCCCTCGAAGGTGTTGGGGTCGGGGACGACGAGCGTCCCGGTGGAACCCGCGACCTCGAACTGCGTCCGTCCGAGCTTCGAGTCGAAGCTGAAGACGCTCTGCGCGAGCTGGCCGCTCTCGAACTCGAACAGGGCGCTGACGTGCGTCGGTACCGTCACGTCGAACGACTGCCCGGCGCGCGGGCCGGAGCCGATGGTGCGCTGCGGGAACGCCTGCGAGGCCAACGCCGTGACGCGGGCGATCGGGCCGAACAGCTGCACGAGGGCGGTGATGTAGTACGGGCCGATGTCGAAGAGCGGGCCGGCGCCGTCCTGGAACAGGAAGTCGGGGTTCGGGTGCCAGGACTCCGGGCCGGGGCTCTGCATGAGCGTCAGGGCCGTGAGCGGCTGGCCGATGCCGCCGGCCTCGACCAGACGGCGGGCGGACTGGATGCCGGCACCGAGGAAGGTGTCGGGGGCGGTCGCGACGCGGAGTCCCTTGGCGTTCGCTGCCTCGAGCAGCGCCTGGCCGCTCTCGCGGTCGAGCGCGAAGGGCTTCTCGCTCCACACGTGCTTGCCGGCGTCGAGGATCTGCATGGCGACCTCGACGTGCACCTTCGGGATCGTCAGGTTGACGACGATCTCGATCTCCGGGTCGGCGAGCAGTTCGGCGACCGAGCCGTGGCCGGGGACGCCGTACTTCTCGGCCTGCGTCTTCGCGCGCTCGAGGTCGAGGTCGGCGACGAAGCGGACGTCGAGGTCGGGGAAGGTGACGAGGTTGCTGAGGTACTGGTCGCTGATGACGCCGGCGCCGATGAGGCCGACACCGACCGTTCCGGTGTTGTCGCTCATGCCTGGACTCCGTTCGTGGTGAGGTAGGTGAAGCTCTGTTCGAGCCCCTGGAAGATGTCGCCGTCGAAGGCGTCGAACTCGACGACGCGCAACGCCTGCGGTGCTGCGTCGATGATGTCGAGCACGGGGACGACGCCGGCGCCCGCGGGCAGCTGCTTCATCGTGTCGCGCGAGGCGTCTCCGTCCTTGACGTGGATGAACCGCACCCGGTCACCGATGGACGCCAGGACGTCGACGGCGCGGCGTCCGCCGACCTCGACCCAGTAGGTGTCGACCTCGAACACGACCGCCGGGTCGGTGATGGCGGCGAGGTGCTCGAGCGGGCTCGTACCCGCGACGTCGCCCTCGAGCTCCCACCAGTGGTTGTGGTACCCGACCTGCACCCCGTGGCCGGCGGCGACCTGGGCCGCCGCGTTCAGGTCGTCGGCGATCGAAGCGACCGAGTCCGCCGTGGCGAACCGCTCGACGGCGATCGCGGGGTCGATGAGGACGCCGACCTGTTGTTCGGCGGCCGCGCCGAAGACGGCCGACAGGTCGATTCCGTCGTCGATGACCTTGCCGTGCGCGCTCGGGGTGACGAGGCCCGCATCGTGGATGTCCTGCAGACTCACGCCGGGACCGAAGCCGAACGGCTCCGCCTGGCGGAAGCCGATCTCGGTGAGGCGCTGCAGCGCAGCGGCACGGTCCGCGCTCAGCGGCTCCCGTACCGAGTAAAGCTGGACGGAGAGGTGGGAAGTCGACACGATGCTCCTCAATGATGATGGTGTCAGGCAGCCGCTGCTGCGTGATCCAGGCTAGCCACACTTCTGTCGGTGGTCAAACAAAAGTCCATCGGCCATCGTCGCTCCCTCGGCGACGAATACCGCCGGAGTCCGAAGTGTGCGGGACAATGGAGGTGTGAACTCAGCCCTGCTCTCCCGGATCGTCGCTGACTCCAGCGACCGCATCTCGTGGCTGCGGGCCCGGTCTCGCGGGATCACCGCGACCGACGTCGCGACCCTCTCCACCCCGGCCTCCATCCAGCGCGCGGCCGACGCGAAGCTCGGCGGCACCGGGTTCTCCGGGAACGCCTTCACCGACCACGGTCGCGCCCGCGAACCCGAGATCGCCCGCTGGGTCGCGGCGACCCACGGGATCAACCCCTCCTCGGCGCTCTTCCGCGCGGAGGTCGAGCACCGCCACCTCGCCACGCCCGACGGCATCGCCGTCACCGAACGCGGCGCGGTCGTCCTCGCGGAGATCAAGACCACGACGAAGTCCTGGCGCTCGATCCCGCGCAACTACCTCCGCCAGGTGTGGTGGCAGCAGTACGTGATCGGTGCCGAACGCACCCTCGTGGTGTGGGAGGAGCACAAGGACTTCGTCCCCATCGACGACGAGCCGCTCTGCCGGTGGGTGGAACGCGACGACACCGAGATCGCCAAGCTCGTCGGCCTGGCGAACGCGCTCATCGACGAGCTGTACCACCGCACCAATCCGGCCGCCCGGCGCCCGGTCCTGCCGGAGCCCGCACCGGCCGTCCGGGAGCCGCTGCTCAGCCTCGACTTCTGACGGCGAGTCGACAGAAGTCGGTCGAGATGGTTGACTGTGCCCCATGAACGAGCCGCAACGCCCCTCCCCCGGAGCACCGGGCGCCGGTGACCTCTTCCAGCTCTTCCGGAGCGGTGAGGCGCGGACGAAGTCCGAGCTCTGCACCCTCACCGGGCTGGCACGATCCACCGTGTCACTGCGCATCGACGCCCTCGTCGACGCCGACCTCCTCCGCCCGGCCGGAGAAGCGGCGTCGTCAGGCGGCCGTCCGCCGGCCCGGATCGCGTTCAACCCGCTCGCGCGTGTCGTGGTCGCCGTCGACCTCGGCGCGACGCACGGGACGGTCGCCGTCACCGACCTCGCCGGTTCCATCCTCGCGACGAGTCGGGCAGAGCTCGAGATCTCCGCCGGCCCGGAACCTGTCCTGGACTGGGTCGTCGACGCGGCGACCGCGCTCCTCGCCGACCCGCTCGCCTGGACGACGCCGCAACCCACCACCCCGCTCGTCATCGGCATCGGCGTCGGCCTGCCGGGTCCGGTCGAGCACTCCACGGGCCGCCCGACGAATCCGCCCATCATGCCCGGATGGGACCGCTTCGACGTACCCGCCTACATCCGCCGGACGATCGACGTCCCCGTCCTCGTCGACAACGACGTCAACGTCCTCGCCCTCGGCGAGCACGCGATCTCCTGGCCGGACACCGACGACCTCGTGTACGTGAAGGTCTCGACCGGCATCGGCGCCGGCATCATCGCCGGTGGCGAACTCCAGCGGGGCGCGCTCGGTGCCGCGGGCGACATCGGGCACGTCCAGGTTCCCGTCGGCCGCGACTCGCCCCGCCCGGTCGACGACGAACGCGACCTCGAAGCCATCGCGAGCGGACCCGCGATCGCCACGGCGCTCCGAGCCCAGGGGGTCGAGGCCTCCAGCAGCCGCGACGTCGCCGCCCTCATCCACGCGGGAGACCGGGCGGCGATCGAGACGACGCGGCAGGCCGGCCGGGAGATCGGCGAGGTCCTCAGCGTCGTCGTGAACCTCCTGAATCCGTCCGTGATCGTCCTCGGCGGCACCATGACCCGGGCGGGCGGGCATCTCCTCACCGGCGTCCGCGAAGTCGTCTACCGTCGGTCCATGCCCCTCGCCACCGGACACCTCGGCATCGTCACCTCGACGGCCGGCGAGGAGGCCGGCGTGCTGGGAGCCGCGATCATGGTGCTCCGCGAAGCGCTGTCGGCCCCCGCCATCGATGCGATGACTCAGCCGCGGAGCCCGGTCGACGCCGCATCGAGCTGACGCGCATCCTCCCCGGCTGCGACGACACCCGCGCCGTCGTCCGACCGACCGACCGTGAGGGCCTCGGCCAGGCCGTACCCGACCAGCCAGAGCAACGCGATCGTCATCGCCGCGAACTCCAACCAACTGCCGACCTGCTGCCCGATCTCGGCGAGCGACAGCAGACCGCCGATGCCGGCGACGACCGCGACGGCCGCCCCGGCGATCCATGACACGCGTCGGACGACCCGGAGCCGGGCGCCGATCGCGGAGCCGATCATGGCGAGGCAGGCGAGCGTGAACCCGAGCACCGCGAAGGAGATGTGCACCGCGTCCTGCACGGTGAACAGCGGGCTCGAGGGGATCGGGCACTCGTAGGTGCAGGTCACCTGCGAGGCGACGAAGAAGCAGACGCTCGAGCCGGCCACGAGCAGCCAGGGGACGAGGATGCCCGCGACCCGGGACGGCTTCGGGCTCCCGTTGCCAGGGCGCGCCGCGCGCTGCAGTGCCACCGCGATGCTGAGACCGCCGACCGCCACCATGAGGAGCGCCGCGTTGAACACGGGGGCCGTCACCTCACCGGTGGCACCGAGCCCGCTCACATAGCTGTTCTTGGCCAGGCTGAGCCGTGCGGCCCAGATCAGGATCGCGGCGACCACGACGAGGACGCCACCCACGGCGGCGAACACGAGGGCGGGTCTACGACGGTCTCGTGACCGGGTGTCCGCGCCGAGACCCGGTGCGGGCGACATCGTGCGGCTCACCCTCGGATCAACCGGGTCCGACTGAGGGCGATCACCGCGCACCCCATGAGGCCGATGAATCCCGCGATGGCGATGATGTACACGATCACCGCGCCGACCCCGCCGGGCTGAGCCGGGTTGAGGAACGGGTACGGGTACCAGCCGACGATCGAGCCGCGGATCATCGTGTAAACGGTCCAGACCAGCGGGAACGCGATGATCCCCCACACCTGTCGCCACTCCAGCCGGGACTTCCCGGGCGTGACGATCCAGACGACCACCAGGTAGATGGGCGCGATGAGGTGCAACACCTCGTTCGACCACCCGAGGGTGTGTCCCTGGTCGAGCTGGATGCCGCGGAGCAACAGGTTGTAGACCACGCCGGTGGTCGCCATGTAGGTGACGACGCTGCCGAGGAGCAGGTTGTACCAGGCGGGATCGCGTCGCATCCGGAAGCAGAAGCCTGCACCGATCAGGAGCACGATCGCGCTCAACGCGTTCGAGAGGATCGTGAAGTAGCTGAAGAAGTTCACGACGAAGTCCGCCGGGGCATCGCCGAAGGACAGCGTGTAGACGAACTGTCCGACGATCGCGGCGATGATCAGCCCGCCGGCGAGGATCCTGATGACTCCGAACAGTGCGCGCATGGCGCCACTGTATCGGACCGACCGGGCGGCCCCGCAGTACTCCACACCCGTCGTGTCCCTCGACGTGGGGGAATCGTTTCCACCCAATTGACACCGCCGTAACAGCGCCGACTCATTCGGCGGCTTTGATGAGAACAGAGCCGGACCACGTGCCGGAGCGAGACTCGTCGCCGAGCCGACCTCCGTCGGGTGGAGTGTTCGGGGGACGAACGACGAAGGGGTACTCGATGCGTCAAGGAGCCGGACATTCCTGGTCACTGGCGACCGCCACCGATGCGGTCAAGCCGGCACCGGAGCACATGCGGGCCGCGGTGATCGACACGGTCGGCAGTCCTGAGGTGTTCCACATGCAGACGATGCCGACGCCGAAGCCGGTGATGGCGGAGTTCCTCGTGCGTGTCGTCGCCGCCGGGGTGAACCCCATCGACGCGAAGACGCGCTCAGGGCGAGGGGTCTCCTCGGCCATCGAGACCATGCCGGCCGTCCTCGGCTACGACTTCAGCGGCATCGTCGTGGAGTCGCCGTTCGCGGCGTCCGGCCTCCTCCCGGGCGACGAGGTCTACGGCATGACCGCGTTCCCGCGGACCGGCGGCAGCTACGCGGAGTACGTCGCCGTCTCCTCGCTGAGCCTCACCCGGAAGCCGACGACGCTCTCGCACGTCGAGGCCGCCGGGGTACCGCTCGCGGCGCTCACCGCCTGGGGCATGGTCGTGGACGTCGCGAAGGCGCACGAGGGCCAGCGCATCCTGATCCACGCGGGCAGCGGCGGGGTCGGCCACTTCGCCGTCCAGTTCGCCACCTACTTCGGGGCACGGGTGATCGCCACCGGGTCCGGCCGGAACGTCGGCTGGTTGCGGGAACTCGGCGCCCACCAGGCCGTCGATCACGACGCGGTGCGGTTCGAGGACGTCGTGTCGCAGGTCGACGTCGTCATCGACCTCATCGGCAACACGGTCGACGACACGGGGACGCGATCCCTGTCCGTCCTGCGCCCGGGGGGACTCATCGTGAACGCGCCGACCGGGTCGTGGCCGACCCTCGTGGAGGATGCCCGAGCCGTCGGCGTCCGGGCCACCACGTTCCGGGTCGCCCCGGACGGTTCGACCCTCGACACCATCGGGCGTCTGCTCGAGTCCGGCGACGTGCGGGTCTTCGTCGACCAGGTGTTCGACCTCGACGAGGTGCACCAAGCCCACACCGTCCTCGAGGGCGGTCACGCCAAGGGCAAGATCGTCCTGAAGGTCGCCGACGGCTGAGCCCGCCCTTCGACAGGCTCAGGGACCGGGGTGGTTCACCCCGAGACCCGTTCCATCACGAAGTCGTCGTGCCGCTCAGAGCCGACGAGGAACGTCTTGCGGCCGGCGACCGTGAACCCGCTCTTCTCGTAGAAGCGGATCGCCCTCGCGTTCTGCTGGTTGACGCCGAGCCAGACGGAGGACGCGCCGTGCTGGAGGGCGTCGTCGAGCGTCGCCTCCATCAGCACACGGGCCACGCCCCCACCGTGCCCGTCGGCGAGCACGTACAGCTTGCTGAGCTCCACCGTCGGCCGGTGGGTGATCACGGCGATGACGTCCGGGTCGGTCGGTTCGCCGAACACGAGCATCGTGTACCCGACAGCCGTGCCGTCATCGGCGAGCAGCAACCGCACCGCCCGGTCGGGGCTGCGGAGGTACTCCTCGAAGTGTTCCAGGGTGAAGTGTTCCGCGATGAACGCGTCGATGTCCGCCTGCGTCGTCCCTGGTGGACAGGCGAGTCCGAAGGTCGCGGCGGCGAGGGTGGCGAGCGTCGCGGCGTCGTCGGCGGTGGCGGGGCGGGTGGAGACCATCCCCGCATCCTACGACGTCGCTTGCCGGCGGAGACGACGCTGACGCTGGAAACGACGAAGGCCCGGTCGCATTCCTGCGACCGGGCCTTCGTACGGGTGTGACTAGATGGAGTTGACGTCCAGCGGGATGCCGGGGCCGAACGTGGTCGACACGGCACCCTTCTGGATGTAGCGGCCCTTCGAGGAGGACGGCTTGAGGCGGAGGATCTCCTCGAGCGCGGTGTTGATGTTCTCCTCGAGCTGCGCGGCGTCGAACGACGCCTTGCCCACGACGAAGTGCACGTTGGAGTGCTTGTCGACGCGGAACTCGATCTTTCCGCCCTTGATGTCGGACACGGCCTTGGCCACGTCCGGCGTCACGGTGCCGGTCTTCGGGTTCGGCATGAGGCCACGCGGACCGAGGACCTTTCCGAGACGGCCGACCTTACCCATGAGCTCCGGGGTCGAGACCGCGGAGTCGAAGGAGGTGTAGCCCTCGGCGACCTTGGCGATGAGCTCGTCGCCACCGACCTCGTCAGCGCCGGCCGCGATGGCGGCCTCTGCTGCCGGGCCCGTCGCGAAGACGATCACGCGGGCGGTCTTGCCCGTGCCGTGCGGGAGGATGACCGTGCCACGGACCATCTGGTCCGCCTTGCGCGGGTCGACACCGAGCTTGAGGGCGACCTCGACGGTGCTGTTGAACTTGGCGGAACCGGTCTCCTTGGCGAGAGCGACTGCCTCGTTCGGCGTGTAGAACTTGTCAGCCTCGATCTTCTCGACTGCGGCCCGGTAGGCCTTCGACTTCTGTGCCATGTGCGTTCTCCTATGAGAAATGTGGTCATCTGCGCCTGGCCGGCGCTGCCACGAGTGAAAAAAGAGTCGTGCGTGGGTGTCGCCTTGGCGGCTCACCCGGTGCGGATCGGAAGGACTAGCCCTCGACCGTGATGCCCATGGAGCGGGCGGTGCCGGCGATGATCTTCGCGGCTGCGTCGATGTCGTTCGAGTTCAGGTCGGGAGCCTTCTGCTCGGCGATCTGACGGACCTGCTCCTTGGTGAGCTTCGCGACCTTGACGGTGTGCGGGGTACCGGAGCCCTTGGCGACGCCGGCGGCCTTCTTGATGAGCTCCGCTGCGGGCGGGGTCTTCAGGATGAAGGTGAACGAACGGTCCTCGTAGACGGTGATCTCGACGGGGATGACGTTGCCGCGCTGCGACTCGGTGGCCGCGTTGTACGCCTTGCAGAATTCCATGATGTTGACGCCGTGCTGACCAAGGGCGGGGCCGATGGGGGGAGCGGGGTTCGCGGCGCCGGCCTGGATCTGCAGCTTGATGAGACCCGTGACCTTCTTCTTCGGTGCCATGTTTCTTCCTTCTTCTGGGGTTCGAGCACCATCGGATGATGTGTGCTCTCCCGCGCGCCCGTCGGGCGGCGGTGGACTGGGGAGCCTGGTGGGCTAGAGCTTGGTGACCTGGTCGAAGCTGAGCTCGACCGGGGTCTCGCGCTCGAAGAGGGAGACGAGCACCGTGAGCTTGCCGCTCTCGGGCTTGATCTCGCTGATCGATCCGGGGAGACCCGCGAACGAGCCTTCCTTGATGGTGATCGTCTCGCCGATCTCGAAGTCGACCTCGGCGGGGATGACACGCTGCTGCGTGGCGCTGCCCTTGGTGCCGGAGCCCTTGGCGGGCGCGGTCTCCTTGACCTCGACGAGCGACTTCAGCATGTTGAAGGACTCTTCGAAGCGGAGCGGCGTCGGGTTGTGGGCGTTGCCCACGAAGCCGGTGACGCCAGGCGTGTGACGGACGACCGACCAGCTGTCCTCGTTGAGGTCCATGCGGACGAGCACGTAGCCGGGGATCCGGACGCGCGTGACCATCTTGCGCTGACCGTTCTTGATCTCGACGACGTCCTCCATGGGGACCTCGACCTGGTAGATGTAGTCCGCGACCTCGAGCGTCGACTTGCGCTGCTCGATGTTGGCCTTCACCTTGCGCTCGAATCCGGCGTAGGAGTGGATGACGTACCACTTGCCCGGCAGGAAGCGGAGTTCCTTGCGGAAGGCGTCGTAGGGGTCTTCCTCGGTCTCTTCAGCGGGCTCGGCGTCCGCTTCGGTGTCGGCGTCGAGCGGCTCGGCCTCCTCCTCGGCGATGGCCTCTGCTGCGGCTTCGACTTCGGCCGCCTCGTCGAGCTCGAGGGCGTCGTCGACGACGGCGTCGGCCTCGGGGTCGACGGCCTCGGCCATCGCGTCGAGCATGGCGTCGAGGTCGACCTCGGTGTCGCCGGTCCCTTCGACGTGGACGGCGTTGTGCTCAGCGGGGTCGACGGAGTGCTCGTCGGCCGAGAGCACGTTGCCCTCCTGGGCCTCGTCGTCCTCCGAGGACTGCTCGGCAGCGGTTGCCCAGTCGACGTCGTTCGAGTTTCGCTCAGACACTGATTTCCATTCCGTTTCTGTAGTGCGGATCACGGTTGATCCCGGCCGCGGCGCCAGAGGCTGGCGCGTGACGGCGGTGTCGCCGTCGGTGATGATGGAGCCCGGGTACCGGGCCGGAGCACCGGAACCTGAGCGGGACTAACTCGCGGTGCCGAACACCAGGGTGACGACCCAGGCGAAGACGAAGTCGATGCCGTAGACGAGGGCCATCATGATGCAGACGAAGATGAGCACGACAGCCGTGTAGCTGAGGAGTTCCTTCCGCGTCGGCGTGACGACCTTCTTGAGTTCCGCGAAGACCTGCTTCAGGAACAGGACGATGCCCGAGAAGAAGCCGCGCCGTTCGGCACGGTCCGCCTTCGCCTTGACGACGACGTCCTCACCGGGCGTGTCGGTACTCTTCGGGGCCACTCGTTACACCTTTCGTGTGCCGGTGCATATGCACCGACTCGCAGGGCGGACAGGACTTGAACCTGCAACCTGCGGTTTTGGAGACCGCTGCTCTACCAATTGAGCCACCGCCCTTCAGTGCTGTTGCACTGGAGGGGTCGAATCTACCCCGACTTGCTGCACCGTGCCTGACATCGCGAGGATGGAAAACAGGCGCAGAAAATCATGGCAGATTTCAACTACCTCCATCCAGTGTACGGCACGGCTGCCCGGCTGTAAAACCGGCGAGCGGCCGCCCTCCGGGTGCGGGTCAGTGACGGCCGGCGGCGGCGTGATCGTGCACCTCCCCAGCCGAGAGGACCTGGTAGGAGATCGCGATCGCATCGAGGTCTCCGACGAACCAGGACGACGTCGGGGCGTTCGGCCAGTCCGCGGGGACCTCGTCGAAGCCGATGCGCCAGTAGCCCAGCGTCTCCTGCGTGATGGCCGCCGGGTCGGTCCCCACGAGGTCGCCGTCGAGGTAGAGCGCCATGCCCGTCTCCGGCGAGGACGTCGCGGCGACGTGGTGCCATGCGCCGTCGACGACGGATTCCGAGGTGGTGATGGCGTGCATGCTCGTGTCCAGGATGCCGAAGCTCAGATGCCCGTCCGGCCCGATGTAGACGTGCCGGTCGCTGATGACCGACCCCACCGCCTGCTCGTTCCCCAGGCCGAGCACCTGCCCCTGCGCGCGAGTGGTCCGGAACCATGCCTCGAGCGTGAAGGCGATGGGGGTCACGGTCGCTGGAGCCGTCGTGATCTGCGTGCCGCTTGAGCCGTCGAGTCGCACGAACGGACTGTCGCCGCAGCCACCCGCAACCCGCGAGGCTGCGCTTCCCAGCGAGGCGGTCCAGGGACCCGTGCCGTGGTTGACCACCGCGGTACCCTCCGGCTCGTTGAAGTCGAAGTCGATCAGCGGGGAGCTGAACGGCGCGTTGAAGCAGGAGAACGTGCCCGCGGCGAGGCGGTTGCCGGCCGCCTCGGTACTCGCCGCCCAGCTCGCTCCAGCCGTCGGCAGGACGGACGAGACGGCGAGCGCCGCGGCGAGCACCACGCCCGCGGTGGGGAGGGCGGCGCGGAGTGGCCCCTCCGGCGATCGGGGTGCGGAGTCGTCGCCCAGGAGCCGGCGCGTCCTGAGGACCGCTGAGCCGACCGCCACCGCAAGGAGCCCCGAGAGCACGAGCGGGAGCCAGTCCCCCGCTCGTGCCCAGACGATCGGGAGACCGATGAACGGCACCCGGAGGACGCCGACACCACGCACGGCCGCGTCGTCGACCAGGAGTCGATCCGGCTGCCGGTTGGCGTCACCCTGCAAGCGCAGACCTCCGGACTCCCGCTCCACCAGGCGGTGGAGGAGGAGTGACCCGTCGGTGGCCGGATCATCGACGAGCACCACCTGGCCGCTGCCCACCTCGTCACCGTCGATCGGCATCGAGACGACGACGTCGCCCGTGAGGATGCGCGGTTCCATCGACCCGGAGGCGACGGTCGTCGGGATCCAGCCCGCGAGCCTCGGAACCGCGGCCCAGGCGAGGAGGCACAGGGCGAGCAGTGCGAGGACGCGAGCGGTGAGCGCGACGGCTGCCAGCACCTGCGGCCACAGGCGCTGACGGAACGATGTGTCGTTCACGAGGACTCCAGGGGTGTCGAGGGCGGCGGGTGGAGGAGGCGACGGCGGATGCCCTCGGTCTCGGACCAAGGGCACCCCGGTCGGCTCAGGACGTGGCCGTGCGACCCTCCCAGACGAGGTCGACGGTCGCGGATCCGCCCTGGACCGTGTTCGGGGCGTCGTCGGTCAGCGTGTAGGAGACCTTGAAGACGCGCTCCTCCCCGCCGCCGTCGGATGCCCACGAGCCGACACCCGACGCGTGGTCGACGGCGGCGGAGGCGAGAGCGGCCAGCGTGCCGCTGTAGACGGTGGCGCCCGACGCCGCAGGGACGAAGTCCTCGCAGGACCCGTACCCGCCGCCGGCGCCCTGGACGATCTCGAGCTGGAGGTACCGGTCGAGGCCCTGCTCCTGGGCGGCGTTGTCGGTGTAGAGGCGGATGTCCGATTCGAGTGATCCGTCGGAGGTGATGGCGATGCAGTTCTCGCCGGTCGAACCGGGCTGGAGGTCCTCGGCGGCGAACATGGCCGCGCCGGAGTCGTCGTCGGCGAGGGAGATCGCTCCTGCGCTCCAGGCGTTGCCGGTGTTGTCGGTGGAGGACGTGAACGCGGAGTAGGACGCCGTCGAGACGATGACGCCGCTCGCCAGGACGGCGACGGGAAGCGCGGCCCAGCGGACGAGGCGGCGGGAGCGGGGGGACAGAACGGTGGTCATGTGATTCTCCAGAGTCGGGCCGGGATCGGCGTGGGTTGACCTACGTAATATTTCACATCTGCAACTGAAATACAACACCTGACGGAGATTTGATAGCGTGGAGGTCGACCAGACGGACGCGAACGAGGGGGGACGATGAGCAGCGCAGACGAACACCGACCGACCACGATGGGCGCGGATGGCAAGGACGACCGCAGGATCCCCGCTCGCTTCGCGGACGACAGCCCGCTTCCGGGCGCTTCGGCACTGCAGGCCTTCAGTCGATTCTGGGCGCGTTACCCGATCTTCACGGGACGCGCGAGCCGCAGTGAGTTCTGGTGGTGGACGCTCCTCAACGCGGTGATCGCCCTGGCACTCCTCGCCATCGGGCGGGCCGTCGACGTCTCCACCGGCATGACCTCGGCGTTCTGGGAGGGCGACCTCTCCGAGGGGCCGCCCTGGGGTGCCCAGAGCGTCCTGTACGGGCTCTGGGGACTCGCGACGATCATCCCCGGCCTGTCACTCGGCGCCCGACGCATGCACGACACCGATCACAGCGGGTGGTGGCAGCTGATCGCCCTGGTCCCGATCTTCGGATGGTTCTTCTTCATCTGGCTCGCGGCACAGCCGAGCGACGCGGGTGGCGCACGGTACGACACCGGGCCGCACCGTGACGCCGAGCAGATCAGGCCGACTCCTCCGCAGTGACCTGGCGCGCCGGGCGGACCGTGTCGGCGAGCGCGGCCACGACGAGCGCCGCGGTGCAGAGGCACCCGAGCGCGAGTTCGCCCAGGTTCGGCACGAGGACGGCGGCGAGCGCACAGACGGTGAGCGCACCGAGCCCGATGAGCGGGGCGGCGGGCAGGGCCCGGTCGACGACGAAGCGGAAGAGCAGGAGGCCGACGAGGTAGAGCGCCGGGCCACCGACGATGACGACACCTCCGGCGAGTTCGACCGCGGCGGCGGGCCGGTCCAGGATCTCCTTGTCGCCCACCGAGACGAGCACGATCCCGGCCACGATCACGACGTGGGCGTAGCTGTAGCCGTCTCGCGCAATGCGTCCGAGACGACCCGGACCGCGGCGTTCGGGCAGGTGGTCCTTCGCTCGGTCGGCCTCCTCCTCGGCGGCCTCCACCGCGTGTCGCCCCACGGCCTCGGTGCGGTGGAAGTACAGCCACCACAGGGCGGCGGCGGAGACGAAGGCGCTCAGCATGGCGACGACCGCCTCGGGTGACGTCTCGAGTTCGACGAACGCGAACCCGGTGACGAGCAGCGATTCACCGATGGCGATGATGATGAACAGGGACGCCCGCTCCGAGAGGTGCGCGCCGGAGAGGTCCCAGCTCTCGACCTCCGACCGTTGCATGCCCGGGAGGCGGAAGCCGAGCGCCCCACCGCCGTACTCGATGGCGACCGCCGCCACCCAGAACGGGAGCTGCCACTCGGTGGGCACCAGCGCTCCCGCGATCCAGAAGACCCCGGCGAGCGCCGCCCAGACCAACACTCGGGCGAAACTCAGGGCGACGTCGCGGTCATGCCGCCAGGTCGCGACCACCATGAAGAGGGTGCGGATGAGCTGCAGCACGACGTACGCGACCGCGAACGCCAAGGCACGATCCGCGAAGGACGCCGAGACGGAGACCGCGGCCACGAAGGCGAGCAGTCCGAAGCCGATGAGGGCGAGCCGCACGGCGAGGCGTTCCGGGTCGAGCCAGTTCGTGACCCAGCTCGTCGAGACCCACGACCACCACAGCGCGAGGATGAGGACGACCGACTCGAGCGCCGCGATCACGCTCTGGTCGTCGGCGATGAGCTTGCTCAACTGGGTGAGTGCGAAGACGAAGACGAGGTCGAAGAAGAGCTCGACGAAGGTCACGCGCTCGGCGCGCTCCCCGGATTCCGGACGGCGGAGATCCGAGGCGAGGCCGAATCGGGAAGCTGGCATGTCCGTATCCTGACAGGCTTCGTCAGGATCGCCCGCGCGTCGATGCCCCGATGGGACCCGGCACCGACGCCTCCCCCTCGGATTCGTCGGTACCGGGCCGTGCTCGCCGCGAGCTGCGGGGACAGAGCTTGACGAGCACGCATTGATCTTAGCGACTGGAATGCGAGAAGCACAAGGTTCAAAAGCCTCATCGGAATACCCGTCGACGATCGACGGTTGCCTCCTGAGGCTGCGTCGTCCGCGCGCACCGCACCCCCACGAAAGGCACCACCCGTATGGATCTCTTCGCCCCCGTCCGTCTCGGCGACCTCGAGCTCGCCAACCGCGTCGTCATGGCACCGCTCACGCGGATGCGTTCCGGAGCGGACGGCGTCCCCGGCGACCTCGTCGCGGAGCACTACGGACAGCGCGCGGGCCTCGGGCTCATCATCACCGAGGGCACCTACCCGAGCGCCGAGTCGCGTTCCTACCCGGGGCAGCCGGGGATCGTCACCCCCGAGCAGGTCGCCGGTTGGCGCGGCGTCGCGGACGCCGTGCACGGCGCCGGCGGCCTCATCGTCATGCAGCTCATGAACGGCGGCCGTGTCTCGCACACCGACATCACCGGCACCGACCGCATCGTCGCGCCCAGCGCCATCGCGATCGCCGGCGAGGTCCGCACCCCGGCCGGCGCACAGCCCTACCCGGTGCCGCACGCCCTGACGACGGAGGAGCTGGACACGGTCCGTGACGAGTTCGTCCAGGCCGCCCGGAACGCGATCGAGGCCGGGCTCGACGGCGTCGAGCTCCACGCCGCCAACGGCTACCTGCTGCACCAGTTCCTCTCCCCCGTCTCCAACGTCCGCACGGACCGCGCCGGCGGAAGCCCGGAGGCCCGCGCCGGGTACGTCGCGGAGGTCGTCCGCGCCGTGGCCGAGGCCGTCGGCGCAGCACGCGTCGGCATCCGCATCTCCCCGATGAACGGTGCCGGCGACACGGCGGAGACCGACGAGGCCGACGTCCGTGCCACCTACGGGTCGCTGCTCGACGCCCTGGCCCCCCTCGGGCTCGCCTACCTCAGCATCCTCCACGAGGAGCCGGCCGGTGCCCTGGTGCAGGACCTCCGCGGTCACTTCGGCGGCAACCTCATCGTGAACAGCGGCTTCGGCACGGTCACGACCCGCGAGGAGGCGATCGCGCTCGTCGAGCACGCCCACGCCGACGCCGTCGCCGTGGGCCGTCTGGCCATCGCGAACCCGGACCTCGTCGAGCGCTGGGCGGGCGAGCACGAGGAGAACACGCCGAACCCGGCGACCTTCTACGGCCCGGGCGCCGAGGGCTACACGGACTACCCGCGCCTCGCCAGCTGATCCACTCGACCTGAGGCGCCTCGTCACCCCGCGGACTGCGGTGTGACGGGGCGCCTCAGCTCACTCCGCTGCAGGTGGGGCATGAGACTCCAGGAACTCGTACACCTCGACGGGGTCGACCCCGGGGAACGACCCCGTCGGCAGTGCCGCGAGCAGACTCGTCGGGGTCCGCGCCGCCGGCCACGCCTGCCCCGCCCAGCGTTCGGCGAGCGCCGGTGACGCGCGTCGGCAGCACCGCTCGTCCGGGCAGTTCGACGTGGCCCGGTGCGGCGTCTCGCGGCCTCGGAACCACTTGACGTGCGCGAACGGCACGCCGACGCTCACCGAGTACTCCCCCTCCTTCGCCCGCTCGATGCGCGAGGTGCACCAGAAGGTACCGGTGTCCATGTCGGTGTACTGGTACCAGGGGCTGAAGCGGTCCTCGACGTCGAAGACCGTCCTGGCCGTCCAGTTGCGGCAGACGGGTGAGCCCTCGACCGCGCCGAGGACGTCGGATGGGAAGGTCACCCCGTCGTTCTCGTACGCCTTGATGATCGTCCCCGACTCGTGCACCTTCATGAAGTGCACCGGGAGGCCGAGGTGCTTCGTCGCGAGGTTCGTGAACCGGTGCGCCGCCGTCTCGTAGGACACGGCGAACGCGTCGCGCAGGTCCTCCATCGAGATGCGTCGCAGTTGCTTCGCCGCGCCGAGCACCCGGACGGCGTCGCGCTCGGGCAGCAGCAGCGCGGCCGTCAGGTAGTTGGTCTCGACGCGCTGCCGCAGAAAGTCGGCGTAGTTTCTCGGTTCCTCGTGTCCGCAGACGTGGCTGGCGAAGGCCTGCAGGATGGGTGACCGCGAGTCACGCGACACCGACGGCTCGGTCGGCAGGTAGATCCGTCCGTTCCGCCGATCGGTGACCGACCGGGTCGAATGCGGCAGGTCGGAGACCGAGTGGAGCGAGTACCCGAGGTACTGCGCCATCTCCGAGACGGTCTGGTGCGAGACCGGCCCGCCGGTGTAGCCGACGGCGTCGAGGAGCCCCTTCGCGACGGCCTCGAGCTCGGGGAAGTAGTTGTCGGCGGCCCGCATGTCCGCTCGCAGGGCCGCATTCGCCCGGCGCGCCTCCTCCGGCGTCGCCGCACGTTCACGGTGGAGTCTCGCGACCTCGTCGTGGAGCGCGAGGACGGTCCGCAGGGTCTCGTCGGCGGTGCCGCGCGAAACACGGATGGGGGCGATCCCGAGCGCGGAGAAGACCGGCCCCCGCTGTGCCCGCTCGACGGCGATCTCCAGGGCGGCCCGCTCGCTCGGTGGCTCCTCGCGCAGGAGGTCGTCGACCGAGGTGCCGACGGCCGCCGCGATGAGGCGCAGCGTCGCCAGGCTCGGCTCGCGGTGCCCGTTCTCGACGGCCGACGCCTGCGACGGAGCCCGGTCCATCGCGCGGGCGAGGTCGTCGAGCGTGAGGCCGGCGCGCAGGCGGGCGTCGCGGATCCGGCGCCCGAGGACGAGGGCGTCGGCGTGGTCAGGGGCGGCGTCACCAGGGGAGGCGGAGCCGGGTGGAGCAGCGACGGTGCTGGTCATGGGGATCATGCTCACACGGCCCGATTGTTCCGGCAACCAGAAGGTCGGCCGTTCTTCTGCTCACGGATCACGGCCGTCGGGGTTCCGGCGGGCACAGGATCGGTCCCACAGCATCTCCAGACCGACCGCATCCGACCCTCAGGAGCCACCGTGAGCACCGCCGCCACCAGCCCATCCGACCACCGCAGCCCGCTCCGTGCCGGCGACCAGACGCAGACCGCCGAGGAGCTGCAGGAAGAGTGGGACACCGACCCGCGCTGGGACGGCGTCCGCCGTGACTACACCGCGGCCGACGTCATCCGCATCCGAGGCGGTGTCCGCGAGGAACCGACCCTCGCCCGTCGCGGCGCCGAGCGACTGTGGAATCTCCTCCACACCGAGGAGTGGGTGCCGGCTCTCGGAGCCCTCACCGGCAACCAGGCCGTCCAGCAGGTCAGGGCGGGCCTCAAGGCCATCTACCTCTCCGGGTGGCAGGTCGCCGCCGACGCGAACCTGTCGGGACAGACCTACCCCGATCAGAGCCTCTACCCGTCGAATTCGGTGCCCGCGGTCGTCCGCCGGATCAACAACGCGCTCCTGCGAGCCGAACAGATCGACTTCGCCGAGGCACCTCTCGGCGGGGCCCCGGGACAGGAGGCGATCGACTGGCTCGCCCCGATCGTCGCCGACGCGGAAGCGGGCTTCGGCGGCCCGCTGAACGTCTACGAGCTCATGTCCGGCATGATCCAGGCCGGCGCGGCAGGCGTCCACTGGGAGGACCAGCTCGCGGCCGAGAAGAAGTGCGGCCACATGGGCGGCAAGGTCCTCGTGCCGACCGGCCAGCACATCCGGACGCTCAACGCGGCGCGGCTCGCGGCAGACGTCGCCGGTGTCCCCACGGTCGTCATCGCCCGCACCGACGCACTCGCCGCCACGCTGATCACGAGCGACATCGACGAACGTGACCAGCCGTTCCTGAACGGGAACCGCACCCCGGAGGGCTTCTACGAGGTGGAGAACGGCATCGGTCCGGTGCTCGCCCGCGGCCTCGCCTACGCGGAATACGCCGACCTCCTCTGGGTCGAATCCGCTGGGCCCGACCTCGACCTCGCCCGCCGCTTCGCCGAGGCCGTCCACGAGCGGTTCCCCGGTAAGAAACTCGCCTACAACTGCTCCCCCTCGTTCAACTGGCGGTCGCACCTCGACGACGCGCAGATCGCATCCTTCCAGCGCGAACTCGCCGCCATGGGGTACGCCTTCCAGTTCATCACCCTCGCCGGCTTCCACGCCCTCAACCACTCGATGTTCACCCTGGCGAGCGACTACCGGGAGCGGGCGATGAGCGCCTACGTCGACCTCCAGGAGGCCGAGTTCGCCTCAGCCGCCCACGGCTACACCGCCACGAAGCACCAGCGGGAGGTCGGCACCGGCTACTTCGACCTGGTCGCGACCGCCCTCAACCCCGGCAGCGCCACCCTCGCGCTCGCCGGATCGACCGAGGAACAGCAGTTCCACTGAGCCCAGTCCACCCGCGAGCCCTGAGACACACACCCGGTCCCCGACACCCACACCCGGTCCCCGCGACACACACCCGGTCCCTGCGACACACACCCGGTCCCTGCGACACACACCCGGTCCCTGAGCTTGTCGAAGGGCCACCATCCGAAACGGAGTCATCCCATGAACACCATCCTCGCCTCCCCGCCCGCGCCCACGACCGGACCGGTTCCGACGCAGCGCACCGGCCCCGCCATCGAGGTCGTCGGTCGACGCCTGGACCGCTCCGAGGAGATCCTCACATCGGACGCCCTCGCCTTCCTCGCCGAGCTGCACCAGCGGTTCGCGGGCGCCCGACACGATCGCCTCGCCGAGCGCATGCGCCGACGGTTCGAGATCGGCAACGGCCGTGACCCGAAGTTCCGCGACGACACCGCCGCGATCCGAGAGGACGCCTCCTGGCGGGTCGCCGGTGCCGGACCAGGACTCGAGGACCGCCGGGTCGAGATCACCGGACCGACCGACCCGAAGATGACCATCAACGCGCTCAACTCCGGGGCGGACGTCTGGCTTGCCGATCAAGAGGACGCCACGAGCCCGACCTGGGCCAACGTCATCGGCGGGCAGCTCTCACTCCGCGACGCGATCCGCGGCGAGCTGACGTTCACGAACGAGGCCGGCAAGGAGTACCGCGTCACGGCGACCGAGACACCCACGATCGTCATGCGCCCACGCGGCTGGCACCTGGTCGAGAAGCACTTGCGCTTCGTCGACCGCACGGGCGCCTCCATGGCGGCGTCGGGGAGCCTCGTCGACTACGGCCTGTACGTGTTCCACAACGCCGAGGCCCTTATCGCCTCGGGTCGGGGGCCGTACTTCTACCTCCCGAAGCTGGAGTCGAGCGAGGAGGCGAAGCTCTGGGACGACGTCTTCACCTTCACGGAGGAGCGCCTGGGACTGGTGCACGGCACGATCCGTGCGACCGTCCTCATCGAGACGCTGCCGGCGGCGTTCGAGATGGACGAGATCCTGTACGCGCTCCGGGACCACTGCGCCGGCCTCAACGCCGGACGGTGGGACTACATCTTCTCGATCATCAAGCACTACCGCGGTCGCGGAGCCCGTTTCGTCCTGCCCGACCGGAGCGAGGTCACGATGACGGTGCCGTTCATGCGGGCGTACACCGAGTTGCTCGTGCAGACCTGTCACCGCCGCGGCGCGCACGCGATCGGCGGCATGTCGGCCTTCATCCCGAACAGCCGGGACCCGGAGGCGACGGCGCGGGCCATCGAGAAGGTCTCCGCCGACAAGCGTCGTGAGGCGGCCGACGGGTTCGACGGGACCTGGGTGGCCCACCCGGGACTCATCCGGGCCGCGAGGGACGAGTTCGACGCGGTCCTCGGCGAACGCCCCAACCAACTCGAGCGACTGCGGGAGGACGTGTCCGTCACCGCGGCGCAGCTCCTGGACGTGCGCATCGGTCGCGCGGTCACCGACGCCGGCCTCCGCGACAACGTGTCGATCACGGTCCGCTACCTCGACTCCTGGCTGCGCGGGGTCGGCGCGGCGGCCATCGACGGACTGATGGAGGACGCCGCGACGGCGGAGATCTGCCGCTCGCAGATCTGGCAGTGGATCCACCAGGACGTCGTGACGGACGACGGCCGGCCGATCACCCGTGAGCGGGTCGAGGGCCTCCTCGACGAGCTGCTCGGCTCGCTCCCGCGGACCGCCGAGGACCGCTTCGACGACGCCGCCGAGCTGTTCCGCGAGGTGGCGCTCCGCGACGAGTTCCCGACCTTCCTCACCGTGCCGGCGTACACCCGTCACCTGGTCGACCCGGCGTAGGTGCGCGACGTCCAGCACTCCCGCCCGCCGCTCGTCGTCGGACGTCGCCCGGAATCGTTCCGGGGGCCTGACGGCGAGCGGCGGTGCATCCGTGCTCTGGCCGACCCGCAGCGGGCACCGTAGAGTCGGGCGTATGACCCAGAACGTGCAGGAAGCGACGCCCACCCGTCTCCCGTCCCTCGGCACGACCTCGCCGGAGCCGTCGACGGTGCCGCGCTGGAACGCGTCGAGCCGCTACGGCGCCTCACTCGTGGCCGTCGTCCTGGGTGGTTACCTCGCCATGCGCGCCGGATTGAACGTCATGTGGCTCCAGTCGGACGCCGATGTCATCGCCACCCTGCTCCTCCAGTTCTTCGTGGGCGGCGCGGTCCTCGTGGCCGGCGCTCTGATCGCCCCAGCCTCTCTGGCGCGACGCGTGCTCGCCTCCGTCGTCGTCGTGGCCGGTCTCGCGGTCCATGCGTTCGGGTCGGCGACGGCGACCATCGCGACGCCGCCGTTCCTGCTCTACGGATCGATGTCGGTCACGCTCGGCGCCGTCACCGCTGCCGCCGTCTGGCTGATCGTCCGTGGGCGATCCCTGCCGACCTTCGTCCTGCTGCTCGCCTTCGCCGCCGTCCCACTGCTGACCGAGCGCCTGAGTGACACCGTTTTGTCGGGCATCACCCGCGACGACCTGCTCACGGCGTTCTCCGCCGCCATCGGCGTCGGCGTGGCCTGGGCGGCAGCGGCCGTCGACGGCGCCCGGTCCCGATAGGGTCCGTTCCCGACAGGTCAGGTCCGCGTCACGCACTGTCCTCGCGACACCGGGTTGGGTACGCTCGGAGTCGTGCCTGAATCGACCTCCATGCCCCGCCTGTCCACGAAGATCGCAGCGATCGCCGAGTCCGCCACGCTGAAGGTGGATGCGAAGGCGAAGGCCCTGCAGGCGCAGGGTCGCCCCGTCATCTCCTACGCGGCGGGCGAGCCCGACTTCCCGACGCCGGAGCACATCGTCGAGGCCGCCCTCGTCGCCGCGCGCGACCCGAAGGCGCACCGGTACACGCCGGCCGCCGGTCTGCCCGATCTCCGTGCCGCGATCGCCGAGAAGACGCTCCGCGACTCCGGTCTCGAGGTCGACCCCGGCCGGGTCATCGTCACCAACGGCGGCAAGCAGTCGGTGTACGAGGCGTTCCAGGTGCTGCTGAACCCCGGCGACGAGGTCATCGTGCCGACGCCGTTCTGGACCACCTACCCCGAGGCCATCGCCCTCGCCGACGGTGTCGCGGTCGACGTCTTCGCCGACGCCTCGCAGAACTACCAGGTCACCGTCGAGCAGCTCGAGGCGGCCCGCACCCCACGCACCAAAGTCCTCCTCTTCGTCTCCCCGTCGAACCCGACCGGCTCCGTCTACTCCCCCGAGCAGACGAAGGCCATCGGCGAGTGGGCGCTCGAGCACGGCATCTGGGTCATCTCCGACGAGATCTACCAGAACCTCACCTACGACGGCGTCCGTGCGACGTCCATCGTCGAGGCGGTCCCCGAGCTCGCGGAGCAGACCCTCCTCGTCAACGGGGTGGCGAAAACCTACGCGATGACCGGTTGGCGCGTGGGGTGGACCGTCGGTCCGGCGGACGCGATTAAGGCGCTCGGCAACCTGCAGTCGCACCTGTCCGGCAACGTGAACAACATCGCGCAGCGCGCGGCGATCGCGGCCCTCACCGGCCCGCAGGACGCTGCAGAGTCCATGCGTGAGGCCTTCGACCGCCGCCGC
Organism: Plantibacter sp. LMC-P-059a; assembly: GCF_030209505.1. Lineage (NCBI taxonomy): Bacteria > Bacillati > Actinomycetota > Actinomycetes > Micrococcales > Microbacteriaceae > Plantibacter > Plantibacter sp. LMC-P-059a. The sequence goes on from NZ_JARVRZ010000006.1 coordinate 98,444, forward strand.
AAGCTCATCGTCGGGGAACTCAACACGATCGACGGCTTCGCGACCCCCACCCCGCAGGGCGCCTTCTACGTCTACCCCGACGTGACGGCGCTGCTCGGCCGGACGTTCGGCGGCGTAACGCCCACGACCTCGCTCGAGCTCGCGGACCTCATGCTCGACCAGGCCGAGGTCGCCGCCGTCCCCGGCGAGGCGTTCGGGCCGTCCGGGTACCTGCGGTTCAGCTACGCGCTCGGCGACGACCAGCTCCTCGAGGGCGTCCAGCGGCTGCAGCGCCTCTTCGCGTCCTGATCCGTCGTCCGCCCGCCGGCGTTCGGCGGGCGGGCGGACGGTCGGTGGGCGGACGCTCGGCGACGGCCGACGGTGCGGCTCAGATCGTGACGCCGACCACCACGGGTTCGGGCTGCAGGAGGACGCCGAACTCGGCGTGGACCCGCGCCTGCACGAAGCGGGCCAGTTCGGCGATCTCGGTGGCGGTCGCGCCGCCTCGGTTCGTCAGCGCGAGGGTGTGCTTCGTGGAGACCGCGGCGTGTGATCCGGGGAGCGCGAACCCGCGACGGACACCGGCCCGCTCGATCAGCCAGGCGGCCGAGAGCTTCGCCAGCCGCTCCACGAGAGCCGGCCGGGGCGGGTTGACGACCTCGCCGAGCGGGAAGACGTACTCGGTGTCGTCGTCGGCCGGCGGGTCGACGGGCCACCAGGGAGCGTCACCGGGGAGCGAGCGGGCGATGTGCTCGGACACGATCGGGTTTGTGAAGAACGATCCGGCGCTGGCGGTGTCGGGGTCGTCCGGGTCGAGCACCATGCCCTTCGAGGCACGGAGCGCGAGCACCGTCGTGCGCACCTGGGCCAGACGGACCTGCTCACCGACTTCCACGCCGAGCGCGAAGGCGAGCTGCTGGTAGGCGATCGGTGCGGCGAGACCGTCGACACCGACGTCGTCGAGCTCGATGATGATCGCCACGACCACGCCCGACCGTTCGGGCTCCCCGCCGCCGTGCCGCTTCAGGACCGACGTCCGGTACCCCAGGCCGAGCTCGGCGGCGGGCACGCGCTCGACGGTCTGCGACTCCTCGTCGAGGAGATCGACCGCGACGAGCGACGACACGATCTCCTGTCCGTAGGCGCCGATGTTCTGGACGGGGGCCGCCCCGCAGGATCCCGGGATGCCGGAGAGCGCCTCGATGCCCGCGAAGCCGTGCTCCACCGTGTAGGCGACGAGCGCTTCCCAGTCCTCGCCTGCCTGTACCCGCAACCGCACGCGGCCAGCCGGCGCATCGAGCCGTTCGATGCCGCGGTTCGCCGCTCTGATGACGGTGGCCTCGAGCGGCTCGTCACCGACGAGGAGGTTCGAGCCACCCCCGAGCAGCAGCCACGGCTGGTCGGTGTTCCAGACGTCGAGCACGGCGTCGATCAGCTCGGCCTCGCTCGTGCATTCCACGAAGGCCGCGGCAGGCCCACCCACCTGCAGGGTGGTGAGCTCACGCAGACTGATGGTGTCGGTCATGGCGCTCCGCAGCTCAGGCGAAGCCGACGACGAGCTGCGCCTTGCCGAGCACCGTCTGCTCGGCGAAGGTGACGGTGAGGTCGATGCGTGCGGTCTGCGCGTCGGCGTCGAGCTTGCCGACCTTTGCGACGATGTGGAGCTCGGCGCCGGTCTCCGGGTCGACGACGACCGGGCGAGTGAACCGCACCTGGTAGTCGAGCACTCGGCCGGGGTCGCCGATCCAGTCGACCACCGGCTGCGCGGCGATCCCCATCGTCAGCATGCCGTGGGCGAGGACGCCGGGCAGCCCGACGGACGCGGCGACGTCGTCGCGGTAGTGGATCGGGTTGAAGTCGCCCGAGGCACCGGCGTAGCGCACGAGCGCGTCCCGGGTGAGGTGGACTGTCCGCTCGGCGACGACGTCGCCGACGGCGGGCATGGCGGGAGTCGTCTGCTGCACGTCGCTCATCCTTCGTCTCCTCGCACCACGAGCGTCGAGGTCGCGGTGACCACGGGCTCGCCGGCGGCGTCGGTCATGACCGAGTCGCACGTGACCATCGAGTGGCCGCCCAGGGACTTGATCGAGGTGACCGTCAGCTGCGCGGTCAGTTCGTCACCTGCGACGATCGGGCGGTGGTGCACGAACCGCTGATCGCCGTGGACGACCCGGCTGAAGTCGATGCCGGCGTCCGGCTCGGCGAGGAGCTGCTGCAGCGTGTGCTCCTGGACGACGACCGCGAACGTCGGCGGCGCGACCACGTCGGCGTGGCCTGCGGCGCGTGCCGCTTCCGGGTCGAGGTTGATGGGGTTCGTCGCGAAGACGGCCCGCGAGAACTCGCGGATCTTCTCGCGTCCGACCAGGTACGGGGCGACGGGCGGGAAGACCCGACCGGCGAGCTCTGGGTTCACTGACACGCCCTCCAGCCTACCCGCTGGCCCGGCGAGGGGGTCTTGGAGCCGGATCGACGATCGGGGTGATCAGGAGCGCTTGAGCGCCTGGAGCACCATGCGGATCGCGACGACCACGAGGAACGCCGCGAAGAGCAGGTTGCCGACGAATGGCGGGACGACCGACGCGACGATGGCGCCGAGCGCGGTCGTCGTGCACGCCGCGACCCCGATGATCGCCGCCGCCCGGAGGTCGACGTTGCCACGCCGCACGTTGCCGACGGTGCCGGAGATCGCGGTCGGCACCATCATGAGCAACGACGTGCCCTTGGCGATGAGGTCGCTCGCTCCGAACAGCAGGATGAGCATCGGCACGACGACGACCCCGCCGCCGATCCCGAGGAGTCCCGACAGGACGCCGGTCAGGAAGCCCAGGAGGATGAGGCCGATGATCGAACCGACGTGCAGATCGATCTCGGCGGTGCGGGACGGGACGATGAGGAACAGGGAGACCACGACGACGAGCAGGAAGCCGATGAAGCCCCACTGGAGCGCCCTCTTGGGGAGCTTCGCCAGCAGATAACTGCCGAGCTGGGCGCCTCCGATCGCGCCGGCCGCCAGCAGGATCGCCGCCACCCAGTCGACCGTCCCATTCACCGCGTAGGAGATGACCCCGACGAGCGAGGTCGGGACGATCGCGGCGAGCGAGGTCCCGGCGGCGAGCCGTTGCCCGAACCCGAGGAGGAACACCACGGCCGGGACGATGAGGATGCCGCCGCCGACGCCGAAGAGCCCCGACAGGAACCCGGCGGTCAGGCCGATCCCGATGAGCCAGGCGATGCCGGACGCGGATCGGACCGGACGGCCGGTCGTGTCGTCTCCGGTCACCGTGCGGTGGGGCCGGAGAGCGCCGTCTCGAGCGACGGGGTGGTGCGAGCGGTCCCGGCGTCGAGGAGGGACCAGCCGGTGTCGGTGGCTTCGATGACCGACACGGAACAGTTCTCGAGCGGCGGGACCGTGGTGCCCGACAGGTGACTGAGGGTCAGGCGGATGAGCGTGCCGTGGCTCACGACGAGCACGTTCTTGCCCGGGTGGTCGCGAGTGATCTCCTCGATGCCGCGCATGCCGCGTTCGATGACCGACTCCTCGGTCTCGAGGTTCGGGTACTGGTGGTCGGGCCAGTTCTCGAGCACCATCTGCGCGGTCGCGCCTTCCGCATCGCCGTAGTGCCGCTCGACCATGTCGGGGTAGGTGCCGCCGAGTTCCAGCCCGAGGGCGTCGGCGATGATCTGCGCCGTCTCGCGGGCACGTCCGAGCGGGGAGCTGACCACGACGTCCCAGGTGCCGGTGAGGCGAGGGGCGACCGTGGCCGCCTGCTCCCGCCCCGTGTCGTTCAGCGGGATGTCCGTCGTCCCCTGCAACCGTCGTTCGAAGTTCCAGGCGGTCTGTCCGTGACGGACGAGGGCGATGGTCATGCCCCAAGCCTAACCGCCGACGGGGCATGGACCACCGGCCGGCGCCGGACGCTCTTACTGTTCGGTGTCGCTCCCGGCTTCCGTCGCCCAGCGGATCCGAATGGGGCCACGGACGGTCTCGCGGTCGACCGCCTCGTCGCCCTGGGTGATCCGCACCCGGCCGGCGTCGACGAGACGCCAGGCGACCCGGCGGGTGTCGTCCATCAGCTCGCGCCACTCCTCGCCGCCGACGGCACGAGCGGCGTCGGACGGGCAGATGGACGAGGTGACGGCACGCTTGCCGAGGAGGTCCAAGATCGTCGACTCGAGTACGGCGTCGTCGACGGCTCCCCGGCCCTGCCGCTGCGCCCCCGTGTCGTCACTCATGGCATCCAGTATGCGCGCTCCCCTGCGGCGGCGTCCCGGAGCCGGCAAAGCCGGACGGGACACCGCTCACCGGAGCGGGACTCAAGCGAACTGCGCGTAGAACCCCTCGGGGGCGTTGGCGAGCGAGGCCTTGACCATGGCGCTCCAGTCGTCGACGACGACCTCCGCGACACCCTGTTCGACACCGTCGAGGCTCGCGCGGGCGACGTCCGCCGGATCGACCATCGGCCCCTCGTACCCCGCCATGATGTCGGTGTCGGCTGCACCGAGGTGGAGTCCCTGCACCGAGACACCCTTCGGGGCGAGTTCCAGGCGGACCGCGTTCGTCATGTTCCACTCGGCCGCCTTGGCCGCGGCGTACCCGCCGGAGCCGGGGTGGGCGAACCAGCTCAGGGCGGAGAGCACGTTGACGATCGCCCCGCCCCCGTTCCCCTCGATCACCGGAGCGAACGCGCGCACCATGGCGAGGTTGCCCCAGTAGTGCGTGTCCATCTCGCGACGTGCGTCGGCGAGGTCGCCGGTCAGCATCGAGCCCTGCGTGGCGATGCCGGCGTTGTTGACGAGCAGGGTGACGTCGGTCGCGATCGCGGCCGCCGCCTCGATGGAGGCCTGGTCGGTGATGTCGAGCTGCAGCACCTCCACGCCGGGGATGTCGACGAGCTCGGGGCGGCGCGCGGTCGCGTACACCTTCGATGCGCCGCGCTCGAGCAGCTGGGTGACGAATCGACGCCCGATGCCCCGGTTCGAGCCGGTGACGAGTGCGACGGATCCTGCGATGTCCATGATTCCCTTCCGCGTGCGGGGCGATCCCGCAGCAGCCTGGTTAGGCTAAGACCTCACATCAATGTCAGGTGCAAGCCAGGAACGGAAGATCGATGCGCATCGGGGATCTCGCGGCTCGGACCGGGGTGAGCGTCCGCTCGCTCCGCTACTACGAGGAGCAGGGGCTACTCACCGCAACGCGCACGACGAGCGGCCAACGGAGCTACGAACGGGCGGCGGTCGAACGGGTCGAGCTCGTGCAGCAGCTCTTCGCGGCCGGCCTCCCGAGCCGCACCATCGTGCAGCTCCTCCCCTGCGTCGACGCCGGAGTCGCGACGCCGGAGTCCCTCGAGCTGCTTCGGACCGAACGCGATCGCATCACGGCGCAGCTGGCGGACCTCGAGGCCGCGCGCGCACGCCTCGAAGCAGTCATCGACATCACGCTCCACCCGACGCCGGAGCACTGCCCGGCCCTGCGCGAGGAGCGTCCGGCGGAGTTGGACGCCGCCTGACGCGCTCGGCCAGGTTTCGACGCTGTCGGTCCTTCGCGGCTACCATGACCAGGTCGGAGGTCGAGGACACAACCGGTGGCCCGCCTTCGTGGTAGCCGAGACGGGGGTCAGCGATGAGTGCATCCGAGAGCCAGGGGCCGGCGGTCCCGACAGAGTCGGTCGCGGCACAGGCGGCGCGCACCCGGCTCGAACAGCGTGTGGCGAGCATCGAATCCATTCTGATCACGATCCCCATGCTGCTGCTGGAGATCGCGCTCATCCTCTCGCTGTTCGTCCCGTTCGCCAGTCAGACGACCGATGACGAGGGCACGGAGGTCTTCAACCTCTTCTTCTTCCTCGGCGGGTTCGCCGATCGCGACGACGACGGCGATCCGGAGGCCGCCTCGATCCTGTTCGCGAGTGCGTTCCTCGTGCTCATCCTGGTGATCATCGCGGCGATCTGCACCACACCGGTGTTCCGGGGGAACCGGACCTCCGCCCGGGCGGGTGCCACGGCCGTGACCGTCATCATCGTGCTCATCCTCGGCAACATCGGAGCCTGGATGGTGATGCTGATCGGTATCTTCGCGGACTCGCCCTGGGAGCTCGGGCCGGCGCTCCCGCTCCTCAGTATCGGCACCCTGCTCGCGGCGATGATCGCCTTCTCCCCGGGGTACCGCAGCATCTGGGACCGGTGACGCGGCTGGTCCGGTCCAGGCGACCGGCGTCGCGTTCGACGATGGGGAGCGCTGCCCATGCGGCTCACCCCTCCGAACGGTGGCCTCTTGCCATACTGAACCCGTGAACGGAACCGAGAGCACCTCCACCGGCGTGCTCGAGGAGTACCGCTGGACCGTCGAGGCTGAACTCCAGAACACCCCGTTCATCGTCACCACGGTCCCGGGCGGGTTCCAGGTCGGCTTCGACCTTGCGAACTCCCACTGGTTGAGCGTCCTCCAGCTGAACGAGGTATCCGACAGCATCACGTACACGGTCCGCGTGGACGAACGGCGACGGCGCTTCAGCATCACCGACACCCTGCGCAGGATGAGTTGGTCGGCGGGCGCCGCCGGATTCGTCCCACGCCTGTCGTGGTCGTTCTCCTGGCAGTCGGGTCGGGTCCGCTACGGCCGGGTCATCATGCTCGGCATCGCACCCGGCGGGTTCGAGGTCGCGTTCAGTCCCGAGAACGAGCGCGCACGGATCCGGGAGATCGGCGAGGAACTCGGCCTCCGCCCCCGGATGGCGCCGCATGCCCGCATCGGCATCTGGGCGGCGGTCGGCGGTGTGCTGCTCGGCCTGCTGGTGCCCGCTGCCATCATGCTCGGGGGCGCCCTCACCGGGACCCACTGAGACGATGACGCTCGACGAGGATGAACTCCTCGGCACCGCAGGCTGCCTCCGGAAACGCAAAAGGCCCGGAAACCCGGGCCTTGCGTAGCAGGAGAGAGATTCGAACTCTCGACCTCACGATTATGAGTCGTGCGCTCTCACCAACTGAGCTACCCTGCCACGTCTCTCCGTATGCCGGCGAGAGCAGTGACGGAGAGAACGAGCCCCGAGCGGGACTTGAACCCGCGACCTCTTCCTTACCAAGGAAGTGCTCTACCACTGAGCTATCGGAGCGCGAACCAGACCGCTCACGCGGAAATGGCACCAGTAGAGACTAGCATCCCCGGAGGCGTGCTTCGTACACGCTCGCGCATCATTTGGCCGCGAAGGTGTCGGCGGCGTGCACGACCTTCGCGAGGTACGAGGCGGCACCGTTGTACGAGCCGATCGCGGCGACCCAGTCCGCCTCGATCCGCAGGTCCCGTCCGCCGTGGCAGAGGTAGCCGGCAGCGGCGAGCGCCGCGTCGTCGATCTGCTGCGGGTCCGCGACGCCGTCGCCGTTCCCGTCCGCTCCCCACCGCTCCCAGGTCGAGGGGATGAACTGCATCGGACCGACCGCGCGGTCCCACCGGGCGTCCCCGTCGAAAGCGCCGCCGTCGGTGTCCGTGACGGCGTCGAACTCGGTCCCGGTGAGCGCGGGTCCGATGATCGGCGGGGTCGCTCGACCGGCGGCGTCGAGGGCGCCACCGAAGATGGTCCCATGCCCGGACTCGACGCTCCCGAGCGCGGCGAGGGTGTTCCATGCGATCCCGCACCCGGGTCGCGTCTGCGCGGTGGCCAGCGCCGCCCCAGCGTAGGCGGACATGGCGCGTTCCGGGATGCCGAGGCGCTGTGCCGTTGCCGCAGCCCAGGCGGCGTCGACGCGGTCGGTGATGGCGGCAGGCGCCGTGCCGGCAGAGCCCACCGCGGGGATACCGGGCCCCTCGACCGCGGCGTGGGGTGCGGTGCCGAGGGTCGAGTCCCGCACCTGCGCCTGCCTGACGAGCTCCGGCCCCCAGGCGACGACGGCGACGATGACCGCGAGCCCCACGGCAACGGCAGCGAAGGCGACGACCCACCCCATCGGGGCGAGTCGCTGGCGCTTGCTGGCTGACCTTCGGTTCGGCGGCTTGGTGGCACCGCGCGAGCTGACGGCGCGCGAACGTGGCTTGGGAGCCGAGCGGGCAGCACTGGTCCGGGTACGCGAGGAGGGCTTCGGCGTCGATCCGGCGGGCCGGCGTCGACTGTTCCCCTTCGCCGACGTCACCACCCGTCCACCGTAACCGAGGGCGGCGACCGGTCGACTCGTCAGGGCTGTGGTGCGGCCTTCGCAGCGTTCTTGGCCTGGCGCTTCGCCCGGAGGTCCTTCGCCACGGCGACACCCTTCTTGGCGGCGGCGTTCGCCTTCGTGCTGGCCCGCTTGGCGCCGTCGAACTCGGAGGCGAGGACGGCGAGCCCGCCGACGGCGATGAGTGCCCCCGGGCCGGGCAGCGGGATGAGCGCGACGCCGAGGGCGACCGTGCCACCGCCGACGACCCCGACACCTGCGCGGTAGACACGGTTCGCCGTCGGGTTCCGGCGGATGATCCCGCGGGTGGTCCGGGCCGCCGAACCTGCGACCCGCCCCGCCTGCGCTCCGACGCGCTTGGCCGTGCTGCGGGCGGTGCTGTCCGATTCCGTCGTCATGTCCCCACTCTAGGCAGCACCTGACGGGCCGACACCGGGAATCCGGTGCGAATCGGGCCCCGGTCGACGCGCGGCGCGAGGACTCGGCGATGGCCTAGGGTAGCGACATGGACTCCGCCCTCCCGACCTCGTCGGCGACCGCAGCTCAGCACGCCTCCCCCGCAGGAGGCTCCACCCCCGGATCGGAGTGGTGGCGTTCCGCCGTCATCTACCAGATCTACCCCCGCTCCTTCGCCGATGCGAACGGTGACGGCCTCGGCGACCTGCCCGGCATCACCTCCCGCCTCGGCGCGCTGCAGGAACTGGGAGTCGACGCCATCTGGCTGTCCCCCTTCATGACGAGTCCGCAGAAGGACGCCGGCTACGACGTCGCCGACTACTGCGACGTCGACCCCATCTTCGGCACCCTCGCCGATTTCGACGCGATGACCGCCGCGGCCCACAGCGCGGGTATCCGGGTCATCGTCGACCTCGTCCCCAACCACTCCTCGACCGCACACCGCTGGTTCCAGGAGGCGCTCGCGGCCGGACCGGGGTCCGAGGAACGCGCCCGCTACATGTTCCGCGACGGCAAGGGCGAACACGGGGAGCAGGCCCCGAACAACTGGGAGTCCGTCTTCGGCGGGCCGGCCTGGACGCGCGTCGTCGAGGCGGACGGCACCCCCGGTCAGTGGTACCTCCACATCTTCGACTCCTCGCAGCCGGACTTCGACTGGACGAACCCGTGGGTGCGCGAGCAGTTCCGCGGGGTCCTGCGCTTCTGGCTCGACCGCGGTGTCGACGGGTTCCGCGTCGATGTGGCGCACGGCATGATCAAGGCCGACGGGCTGCCCGACTACACCCCGCCCGCCGAGGGTGGCAGCATGGGCGGCGCCTCCGTGGACGCGTCGCTCGAGGCCGCCGGCACCGGGCCGGAGTCGTGGCCCGAGACCGCACCGTACTGGGGCCAGGACGGCGTGCACGAGATCTACCGCGACTGGCACGAGTTGCTCGCGACGTACGAGGGTGACCGCGTCCTCTGCGCCGAGGCCTGGGTCGACCCGCTCGACAAGATGGCGCTCTGGGTGCGACCCGACGAGATGCAGCAGGCGTTCAACTTCCCGTACCTCGAAACGCCCTGGAACGCTGCGGCACTCAAGACGGTCGTCTCGGAGTCGCTGCGGGCCTTCGCCCAGGTCGGCGCACCGAGCACCTGGGTGCTGTCGAACCACGACGTCGTCCGCCACGCCTCGCGCCTCGCACTCACGGAGGAGAACCCGCAGGGCTACGGCGTCGGACCGAACACCCCCGGCAAGCCGGACCGCGCACTCGGCCTGCAGCGTGCTCGCGCCGCGACGGCGCTCATGCTGAGTCTCCCCGGTGGTGCCTACCTCTACCAGGGCGAGGAACTGGGCCTTCCGGAGGTCATCGACCTCCCTGACGACGCCCGCCAGGACCCCACCTGGTTCCGCACGAACCACGAGCGCTACGGGCGCGACGGCTGCCGCGTGCCGATCCCGTGGGAGGCAGGCCACCCCGCGTACGGCTTCAACACGACGGGAGCCTCCTGGCTGCCGCAGCCCGACGACTGGAACGACTACTCGCGCGACGCCCAGGCCGGCATCCCCGGATCGACGCTCGAGCTCTACCGCACGCTCCTCCGCCTGCGGCGCGAGCACGGGCTGGGCCTCGGGTCGATCGCCTGGGTCGAGGGCGCTCCGGAGAGCATCCTCGCGCTCACCAACGGCACGGTGACGGTCGTCGCGAACACCGGCGCGGACGACGTGCCGGTCCCGTCGTCACTCGCGGAGTCGTCCGTCCTCGTCGCGAGCGGCCCGTTCGACGGCACCACGATCCACGGCGACACGACGGTCTGGTTCACGACGCCGTAAGGGTCCAGCCCTGCACGCTCCTCGTGCGCCGCGGCGACGGCACACGAGGAGCGGATCCGGCTCAGTGGTGGAGGATCGCGACCGAGTGCGCGCCGAGACGGATGGAACCGTCCGAGGTGACGACCTCGCCGAAGCTGTCGAGCAGATCATCGACCCGCAGCGGCAACTCCACGGCTACCGTCCCGAAGTTCACCGCCAGCGTGGCCGAGCCACGACGCAGCACGAACGAATTGGTCGACTCGTCGGCGACCGCCGTGGTGTCGGCGAACGCCGGATCGGTGAACGCGGGCACGGTGCGCCGCAGCTCGATCAGGCGCCGGTACCAGGTCAGGAGCCGCGCATGGCGTCCCTGGGACCGCTCGGACCAGTCGAGGATCGACCGCCGGTACGTCTCCGGGTCCTGCGGGTCGGGCACGTCGGCCTCGTTCCACCCCATGCGGGCGAACTCGGCGATGCGACCCTTCGCCGTCGCCTCACCGAGCTCCGGCTCGGGGTGGGAGGTGAAGAACTGCCACGGGGTCGACGCCGCCCACTCCTCGCCCATGAACAACATCGGCGTGAACGGCCCCAGCAGGGTGAGGGCGGCGGCGATCGCCAGCTGACCGTCGTCGAGGCTCGCGGCCAACCGGTCCCCGACGGCACGGTTGCCGATCTGGTCGTGGTTCTGGTCGGAGACGACGAGGCGCCAGCTCGGCGTCCGCTCGAGGTCGATCCGTCGGCCGTGGTGCCGCTTCCGGAAGCTCGACCAGGTCCCGTTGTGGAAGAACCCCTCCTCCATGACCTTGCCGAGCGCACCGAGCGGCGCGAAGTCGGCGTAGTACCCGGAGACTTCGCCGGTGAGGGCGACGTGAAGAGCGTGGTGGAAGTCGTCGCTCCACTGGGCGTCCAGCCCGTAGCCGCCGGAGCCGCCCGGACCGCGCGGGGTGATGAGTCTCGGGTCGTTGAGGTCCGACTCGGCGATCAGCGTGAGCGGCCGGTCCAGATCCGCAGCGAGCGCGTCGACGGCCGCATCGAGTTCCTCCAGGAGGTGGACCGCACGGGTGTCGTGCAGGGCGTGGACGGCGTCGAGCCGCAGGCCGTCGACACCGTACTCCTCGAACCACATGAGGGCGCTGTCGATGATGTACCGGCGCACCTCGTCCGAGTCGGGGCCGTCGAGGTTGACGCTGTCGCCCCAGGTGTTGCCGGCGCCGTCGGCGAGATACGGACCGAAGCGGGGTAGGACGTTGCCGGACGGACCGAGGTGGTTGTAGACGACGTCCTGGATGACGGCGAGTCCACGCTCGTGGCAGGCCCGGACGAAGCGCCGATAGCCTTCTGGTCCGCCGTAGGCCTCGTGGACGGCCGACCAGAACACGCCGTCGTAGCCCCAGTTCCAGACGCCGTTGAAGGCGTTGACGGGGAGCACTTCGACCGCGTCGACCCCGAGTTCGACGAGGTCGTCGAGCCGCTCGATCGCGCCGTCGAAGGTGGCCGCTTCGGTGAACGTTCCGATGTGGAGTTCGTACAGCACCGCACCGATGAGCGGTCGTCCCCGCCAGCCCGTGCCGTCGGAGGGAGCGGGGTCGGATGCGACGACGCGGGACAGGCCGTGGACGCCGTCCGGCTGACGACGCGACCGCGGGTCGGCGATCGGGCCGTCGCCGTCCAGGACGTAGCCGTAGTCGGTGTCGACGACCGCGGCGCGCGGGGCGTCGCCGTCGAGCGCGACCCACCATCCCTCCGCCACCGCGTCGCGGCTCATCGGGAAGCGCTCGTCGCCGAGCACCAACTCGACGCGCTCGGCGATCGGTGCCCAGACCCGGAAGCCGTCGGCGGGGCTGGTGGTCGTACTCGTCATCGCGATGACTCCTCGTCTCCAGACGTGGCGGTGGCCGACGACTGGTCGTCGGTCGGCTGGGCGTGCTCGTCGCCGTCGGCGATGGTGAGGACGGCGACCGGGTACTGCTCGAGGAGCGCTGCGACGGAGACCGGTCCACCCGAGACCTCGCGGCCCGTCAGCACCTCGACGTAGCGTCCCTCCGGAAGCTCGACGTTGGTGTTCTTCCACCCGCCGCGCTCGGCGAGACGGAGGGACAGCCGGGTCGCGACCGTCAGCACACCACCGCGGGAGAAGGCGAGGACGTGCTCGGAGGCCGCACCTTCCGCGGCGAGCGCCGTGTACTCCGTGTACCGCTCGGGGTGGCTCCGGCGCAGCCGGAGGAGCCGTGAGGTGACGAGGAGCTTCGCGGCGCCGTCGGCGGCGACGGGCGGGAGCCACCCGTCGTCGAGCCTCGCCAGGAGCTCGCGGCGCTCGGCGTAGTCGACGGGTCGGCGGTTGTCGGGGTCGACGAGGGACCGGTCCCAGAGTTCGCTGCCCTGGTAGACGTCGGGCACGCCCGGCATCGTGAGCTGCACGGCCTTCGCCACCAGGCTGTTGGTCCAACCGGCCGCTTCGACGTCCGCGACGGCGTCGAGCAGCGCCGCGTTCGCACGACGGCTGTCGTAGAGCCCGTCGACCGCAGCGCGCAGGGCGACCTCGAAGGCCTCGTCCGGCGCGGTCCACGTGGTCGAGTCGCCGGCCTCGCGGGCCGCCTTCTCCACGTAGGCGTGCAGGCGCTCGCGTTCGATCGGCCAGGCGCCGACGGCGGCCTGCCAGACGAGCTGTTCGAGCTGTCGGTCGGGGAAGCCGTTGCTCGTGTGCAGGGCGACGGCGTGCTCGGCCCATCGGTCCGCCACTTCGCTCAGCGCGTCGATGCGGGCGCGGACGTCCTCGCTACGCTTCGTGTCGTGGGTGCTGAGCGTCGTCATCGACGACGGCCACTCCGCCTGCCGCCGGGCCTGACGGTGGTGGAACTCGGCCACGCTGATGTCGGTCTCCGCGGGGTCGCCACCGACCTCGGTCAGCGAGGTGAGCGCGGTGTACCGGTAGAACGCGGTGTCCTCGACGCCCTTGGCCATGACCATGCCGGAGGTCTGCTGGAAGCGTGCCGCCAGTGGGTCGGCCGGGTTCCGGAGCCGCGGCGCGAGGGCGGCGAACGCCTCGGCGAGCTCCGGGCGGCGGGTCTCGGCGGTCTCCAGCGCGGCGTCCAGGTACTCGTCGCCGAGCGGCAGGTACGAGCGGTAGACCGGGAACGCCGTCAGGATCTCGGCCAGCGCGTCGACGGCCTCGTCGACCTCGGGGACGAGCCGGGCGAGCCGCCGGACCTCGGAACCGAGGATGCCGTCCGCGATGCCGCGCTTGGTGGTGTGGACGAGCTCGTCCCACGCGTCGCGTGTGAGTTCCACCCCGGCGAGCTGCGCGAGGGCCGGGAGGCCGGCGGGGTCGACGAGGACCCGGTCGACGTCGCCGAGCGCGTCGTACCCGGTCGTGCCGAGCGTCGCCCATTCGGCCGGGAGGTCCTCTTCGCCCTCGAGGATCTTCTCGACCCAGATCGGCGCCCCGCCGATGCGGTCGGACAGGCGGTCGAGGTAGGCACCCGGATCCAGCAGGCCGTCCGGGTGGTCCACGCGGATGCCGTCGGCGATCTGCTCGTCGAACCAGCGGCCGATCTCGACGTGCGACCCGTCGAACACCGCGGGGTCCTCGACGCGGATCGCCGCAAGCGTGTTCACGGCGAAGAAGCGACGGTAGTTGAGCTCCGCGTCCGCCCGACGCCAGTTGACGAGCTCGTAGTGCTGACGGTCGTGAACCTCGCGCGGCGTGGCGCCGTCGTCCGCCGTGCCGGGAGCGATGGGCAGGCGGTTGTCGAAGTACCGCAGTTCGCCGTCCTCGATCGTGAGGTCGTCGAGGGCGCTGTGATCACCCTCGTCGTCACCGAGGATCGGGATGCGGATCCTGCCGGCTCCGGCCTCCCAGTCGACGTCGAAGGCGGCGGCGTGCTCGGCCTCGCGGCCGCGCTTGAGCAGATCCCACCACCAGGCGTTCTCGACCGGCGTCGCGACCCCCATGTGGTTCGGGACCGTGTCGATGAGCACGCCGAGCCCTGCGGCGTGCGCGGCTTCGGCGAGCGCCGTGAGCCCCTCGGCTCCGCCACGCTCGGGGTCGACCGTGGTGTGGTCGACGACGTCGTACCCGTGCGTCGATCCGGGCTCGGCACGGAGGATGGGCGAGAGGTACACCCAGTCCGCTCCGAGCGTGCGGATGTAGTCGACGAGGTCGGCTGCGTCCTGCAGGCGGAAGTCGGCGGTCAGCTGGAGCCGGTAGGTGGAGACGGGCACGGTGGTCATGACGTGACCCCCGATCGCAGCAGGGTGAAGGACGTGCCCTGCACGATCACCGTCGTCGACCCTTCGGCGAGCATCTGCTCGGGGTCGCTCGACTCGACGAGGGTCCACGGCTGGCCGGGAGCCTTCGGCAGGGTGAACTCGACGCCGTTCTCGGCCGCGTTCAGCAGGAGCGCGAACGACGCCGACCCGGCGTGCCGGAACACGAAGGTGATCGAGCGGGCGTCGGGGTTCTCCCAGTCGTCCTCGGAGAAGGGTTCGTCGTCGGACCGAGTGATGAACACGCGGTCGTCCGCCTTCGAGCCGGGACCCTGACGGAACCAGTCCGGTCGGAGGGCCGGCTCGGCCGTGCGCAGCGCGATCATCCGCTTGGTGAAGGCGAGGAGCTCCTGGTCGGCGTTCTCCCAGTCGAACCAGGACACCTCGTTGTCCTGGCAGTAGGCGTTGTTGTTCCCGCCCTGGGTACGGGCGATCTCGTCGCCGCCGAGGATCATCGGCACACCGGCCGAGAGCAGCACGGTCGCGAGGAAGTTGCGTCGCTGACGGTTGCGGCGCGCGTTGACCGCGGGGTCCTCGGTGGGGCCCTCGGCGCCGTTGTTGCTCGAGCGGTTGTCGCTCTCGCCGTCGTTGTTGTCCTCGCCATTGGCCGCGTTGTGCTTGACGGAGTACGCCGTGAGGTCAGCCAGGGTGAAGCCGTCGTGCGCGGTGACGAAGTTGACGCTCGACAGCGGCGACCGACGTGACGCCTCGTAGACGTCCGGGCTGCCGAGGACGCGCTGCGACATGGTGCCGAGCACGCTGTCGGCGCCGTTCCAGAAGTCGCGGACGTCGTCGCGGAACTTCCCGTTCCACTCCGACCAGCTCGCCGGGAACCCGCCGACCTGGTACCCCGCGGTGTCCCACGGCTCCGCGATCATCTTGATCGGTGCGAGCACCGGGTCCTGCTCGATGAGCGAGAGGAAGGCGCTGTGGATCTCGGCGGAGCCGTCCTGCCGGGTGAGGGTCGTCGCGAGGTCGAAGCGGAAGCCGTCGACGTGCATCTCGGTCACCCAGTAGCGGAGCGAGTCCATGATGAGGCCGAGCGCCGCCGGGTGGCCGACGTTGACGCTGTTGCCGGTGCCGGTGGTGTCGAAGTAGTGCTCGCGGTCCTCGTCGACGAGGCGGTAGTACGCGGCGTTGTCGATGCCCTTGAACGAGAGCGTCGGGCCCATGTGGTTGCCCTCGGCGGTGTGGTTGTACACGACGTCGAGGATGACCTCGAGGCCGGCGGCGTGCATCGCCTTCACCATCGCCTTGAACTCGTCGACCTGACCGCCGGTGTCGCCCGCGGCCGCGTACTCGCCGTGCGGGGCGAAGAAGCCGATGGAGTTGTAGCCCCAGTAGTTGCGGAGGCCCTTCTCCTCGAGGTGGCTGTCCTGCACGAACTGGTGCACGGGGAGCAGTTCGACCGCGGTCACGCCGAGGTCGGTGAGGTACCGGAGGGCGGCCGGGTGCGCGAGACCGGCGTAGGTGCCGCGGATCTCCTCGGGCACCTCGGCGAGCTGCTTCGTGAAGCCCTTGACGTGCACCTCGTACACGATCGTCTCGGCGAGCGGGATCCGTGGCGCGACGTCCGCGCCGTCGGCATCCCAGTCGAAGGACGACGGGTCGGTGACGACGCCGAGGGCGACGTGGCCGGCCGAGTCGGTGTCGTCCATCGACTCGGGGGCGTCCAGACGATGGCTGAACTGCGCCTGGCCGAGGTCGTAGCGCCCGGTGATCGCCGTCGCGTGCGGGTCGAGCAGCACCTTCGCCGGGTTGTGCCGGAGTCCGTTGGCCGGGTCCCACGGGCCGTCGACCCGGACGCCGTAGCGCGTGCCGGGCACGAGGCCCTCGACGAGGCCGTGGAACACGTGACCGGTCCGTCGTTCGAGGCGGGTCTGCTGCTCCTCACCGCCCTCGGGGAACAGGCACACGGTGACGGAGTCGGCGGTCTCGGAGTAGATGGCGACGTTCGCACCATCGCCCCGGAGGGTGACGCCGAGCGGATAGGGGGTCGAGAGCGTCATGGCGCCCTTTCACTCGAAGGAATCGATCGTTGATCAGACCGTACACCGGCCGGCTGACTTCCCCGGAAGCACGGGAAACATGGTAAAGCGCGTGCTGATGGGGTCAGAACGCGAAGATGCCGATGGCCACGCCGATGGCGAGACCGGCAGCGGCCGTCGCGCCGGCGAGGAGCAGGGCGATCCGCGGGTCGACGCCCCGCTCGGTCACGAGCCCGAGGCGTGCGCGCACGCGTCGGACGCGCCGGACACGGGATTCAGACCAGATCTCGCGCAGGGTCGAGGCGACCTCGTGGGCTGCTGGGCGGTCCTCCGGGCGACGGGCCGTCATCGAACGCAGGAGCGGGTGCCAGGCGGCCGGCAGCTCGGGCGGGATCACGGGATCACGGTGCAACCGGGCGATCGCGGACTCGACGAGCCCGCCGTCGAACTCCCGGCGGCCCGTGATCGCCTCGAGCAGCACGAGGCCGAGCGAGTAGATGTCCGTCTCCGTGCTGACCGTGTCACCGAGCGCCTGCTCGGGCGAGAGGTAGTTCGCCGTCCCGGAGATCGCCTCCGTGTTCGTCAGGCGGGAGCCGCCGATGAAATGGGCGATCCCGAAGTCGGACAGCTTCACGAGGTTCGCGTGCCCGAAGGCGGCGATGTCGCTGAACAACATGTTGTCGGGCTTGATGTCGCGGTGGACGATCGAACGCGTGTGGATGAAGGACAGCGCGTCGGCCACCTGCGCGCCGAGCGCGGCGGCGTCCCGCGGCAGCATCGGGCCCGCCTGCAGCTTGTCGGTGAGGGTGGCGCCCGGGATGTACTCCATCACCAGGAAGCGGTGCTCGACGCCACGATGGACGACGGATCCGGAGTCGTACAGCTCGACGAGACCCGGGTGGCGCAGTTCGCCGAGCAGGCGGATCTCGCGCTCCTGGCGGAGTCGGTCGTTCGCGGTCGCCGCCTCGTCGCGGAAGAGCTTCACCGCCACCGGGCGTGACAGGAGCTCGTCGCGCGCCCGGTAGACGTTCGCGGAACCGCCGGAGCCGAGCTGCTCGCCGATGCTGTAGCGGCCGTTGGACAGGCTCACACCGGAGACGACCGTCTCGCTGTGCTCGGTGAACATGGCGGCGGGATCGGTCACCGATCCCGCGTGTGCCGGCGGTCGGTGCAGGGAGTCGCTCACGGCCGCCCCTTTCACGGTGCAGTCGATGTTGGCCGCGCCACCGCGTCGTCGGCAGGCTGTTCCAAGATCCACGCTACAAGGCGTTCGTCGTTCAGGTGGATTGTCGCCGGAGTGTTGAGAAGCGTTACCGCACCTGGTAGGGCTCTGCAAGGCCGAGTCACTCCCTTGTGACGCTCGGACCACCCGAGGAGCATGGAAGCACCGGGAACCCCGGACCGAGAGCCGCCAGCTGCGAGGAGCACCCATGTCCACTGTCGCCGAAACCGTCGTCGCCACCCTTGAGGCCAGCGGGGTGCAGCGTGTGTACGGACTACCCGGCGACTCGTTGAACGGGTTCACGGACGCCCTCCGGACCGGCGGAACGATCGAGTGGGTGCACGTGCGCCACGAGGAGGCGGCCGCGTTCGCCGCGGCGGCCGAGGCCGAGCTGACGGGGGAACTCGCCGTCGTCGCCGCCAGCTGCGGACCCGGCAACCTGCACCTCATCAACGGGTTGTTCGACGCGAACCGATCGCGCGTCCCGGTGCTCGCGATCGCCGCGCACATCCCGAGCTCCGAGATCGGCACCACCTACTTCCAGGAGACACACCCGCAGGAGTTGTTCCGTGAGTGCAGCGTCTACGTCGAGCTCGTCTCCATGCCCGAGCAGCTGCCCCGGGTCCTCGAGATCGCGATGCGCACGGCGGTCGAACGTCGCGGGGTCGCCGTCGTCGTCGTGCCGGGCGACGTCATGCTGAAGCACGCGGTCTCCGAGCACGTCTCGGCGATCCGCGCGACGCAGCCGCGCATCCTGCCCGCCGCCCACGAACTCGATGAGGCGGCCCGTCTCCTGAACGCCGGCAAGCGCGTCACGATCCTCGCCGGCGCGGGCGTCAAGGGCGCCCACGAGCAGCTCATCGCGACCGCGGACGCCCTCGGCGCCCCCATCGTGCACGCGCTCCGGGGCAAGGAGCACGTCGAGTACGACAACCCCTTCGACGTCGGCATGACCGGACTCCTCGGCTTCGCCAGCGGTTACCACGCCATGCTGTCGTGCGACGTGCTCCTGATGCTCGGTACCGACTTCCCCTACCCCCAGTTCTTCCCGGAGGACGCGACCGTCATCCAAGTGGACATCCGGGGCGAACAGATCGGCCGACGGCACCCCGTCGACCTTCCGCTCGTCGGCACCGTCCGCGACACCCTCGACGCCCTCCTGCCGAAGCTCGAACGCAAGACGCACCGCAAGCACCTCGACGAGGCGCTGAAGCACTACCGCAGCTCCCGGAAGGGCCTCGACGAACTCGCGACCGCCGACCACGACCGCCAGGCCATCCACCCGCAGTACCTCGCGAAGGTCATCGACGAGCTGGCCACCGACGACGCCGTGTTCATCCCCGACGTCGGTTCGCCCGTCGTCTGGGCGTCGCGGTACCTCACCATGAACGGGCGACGCCGGCTGATCGGCTCCTTCAGCCACGGCAGCATGGCGAACGCGGTCTCGCAGGGCCTCGGCGCCCAGGCCTCGCAGCCTGGCAGGCAGATCGTCGCGCTCGCCGGAGACGGCGGCCTCACGATGCTGCTCGGCGAGCTCATCTCGCTCACGCAGAACCGGCTCCCGGTCAAGGTCGTCGTCGTCAACAACTCCTCGCTGAACTTCGTCGAGCTGGAGATGAAGGCGGCGGGTTTCGTGAACTACGGCACGGACCTCCAGAACCCCGACTTCGCCCGCGTCGCCGAGGCGATGGGCATCCACGGAGAACGCGTGGAGCGGGCGAGCGACTTGGAGGGTGCCATCCGGCGCGCCTTCGAGCACGACGGCCCGGCGCTCGTCGACGTCGTGACGGCGCGGCAGGAGCTGTCGATCCCGCCGACGATCACGGCGGAGCAGATGAAGGGGTTCACGCTGTACGCGCTCCGCACGGTCATGTCGGGTCGGGGCGACGAACTGCTCGACCTCGCGAACACGAACCTGCTGCGCCGGATCCTGCCCGGACACTGAGCCGCGGCGGGGCGGACACCGGCCGGCTCCGGAGCAGGATTCTCCCCCGGCTTCCAGAGACCGCCGGGTAGACTCGGTTCTCGTGTCCAGACTTCTCGTTACCGGCGGCGCCGGATTCATCGGCTCGAACTTCGTCCACCACGTCCTGAACAACACCGATCACTCGGTGACCGTCCTCGACAAGATGACCTACGCGGGCAACCGCGCCTCGCTCGACGGCCTCCCGGCCGATCGCTTCGAGCTGGTCGTCGGCGACATCCAGGACGCGACGCTCGTCGACGAGCTCTTCGCTCGCCATGACGCCGTCGTGCACTACGCGGCCGAGTCGCACAACGACAACTCGTTGCACGACCCCCGCCCGTTCCTCGACACCAACATCATCGGCACGTACACGCTGCTCGAGGCCGCCCGGAAGCACGGGACCCGGTTCCACCACATCTCGACGGACGAGGTCTACGGCGACCTCGAGCTCGACGACCCGGAGCGGTTCACGGAGCAGACCCCGTACAACCCGTCGAGCCCGTACTCGTCGACGAAGGCCGGCAGCGACCTCCTCGTCCGCGCGTGGGTGCGCTCCTTCGGTGTCAAGGCGACCATCTCGAACTGCTCCAACAACTACGGTCCGTACCAGCACGTGGAGAAGTTCATCCCGCGTCAGATCACGAACGTCCTCAGTGGCGAGCGTCCGAAGCTGTACGGCACCGGCGAGAACGTCCGCGACTGGATCCACGCGAACGACCACTCCTCCGCCGTCCTCACCATCCTCGACAAGGGTGTCATCGGCGAGACGTACCTCATCGGTGCCGACGGTGAGAAGAACAACAAGGACGTCGTGGAGCTCATCCTCACGCAGCTGGGTCAGCCGGCCGACGCCTACGACCACGTGAACGACCGCCCGGGCCACGACCTCCGTTACGCGATCGACTCCTCGAAGCTGCGCACCGAACTCGGCTGGACCCCGGCCTTCAGCGACTTCGAGGCCGGCCTCGCCGACACGATCGCCTGGTACCGCGACAACGAGTCCTGGTGGAAGCCGCAGAAGGCCGCCACCGAGGCGAAGTACCAGGAGCAGGGTCAGTAACCCTCCCCGTCACGAACGAAGGCCCGCCGGCATCAGCCGGCGGGCCTTCGTCGTGCAGGTCCGGACCCCTGACCTGGCCTCCCCCGGTCTCTGAGCCTGTCGAAGGGCCCCTGGTCCGTGGAGCCGACCGAGCCCCGGCACCCCACGCCCCGCTCGGTCCCTGAGCCTGTCGAAGGGCGCCATCCCCCGCGCCGCGCCTCCCCGGTCCCTGAGCTTGTCGAAGGGCCCCGTCCCCGCGCCGCGCCTCCCCGGTCCCTGAGCTTGTCGAAGGGCGCTCCGGCCACCTCCTGTCGGCAGAAACACGAACGCCCCGCCCGGTATCGGGCGAGGCGTTCGACGTGTGGCGGGATCCGCGTCGTCAGTTGACGTTGGCGTACAACCACTCGAGCGGGTCGACCCAGGTGACGCCGTCGAGTCGGATCTCGAAGTGGAGGTGCGGCCCGGTGGACATGCCGGTGGAGCCGGTGAGGCCGAGGATGGTGCCGACCTTGATGGCCTGCCCTTCGGTGACCCGCACGGAACCGTGCTGCATGTGCGCGTAGACGCTGGAGACGAGGCGGCCGTTGATGGTGTGGTCGACGATGACGTTGACGCCGAGCGAGCCTTCGCCGTCTTCGACGTGACGGACGACGCCGTCGGCGATGACCTGGATCGGTGCACCGTTGCCGGGGTTGAAGTCCTGGCCGTGGTGGTCGCTGGAGCAGCCTGCGCAGTCGCGAGCACCGAAGCGGTCGCCGATGGTGACACCGACCGCGAACGGCCACTGGATGGTGCCGTTCGGGTTGTTGGTGAAGGTGTTGGCGGGGCGGATGCCCATCGCGGCGGCGGCTTCTTCGACGGTGCTCGTCGTGTAGTCGTCGCGGGTGAAGGTCAGTTCCGCCGAGCCTTCGCTGTCGAGCGACTGGGAGGCCTGGTTGCTGAGTCCGTTGCCGTCGCCGAGCTCGGCCTGGGAGGCCTCGGCCACCGACGTCGCGACGTCCTCTGCGGTGAGGAGCGCGTTGGCCGGGACGGAGGTCGCGACGGCCATGAGGGCGACGAACCCCATCGCGGCACCGGCGAAGATCTTGGTGGTGATGCGGCGCTTGCGGGCGATGCCCGAGGGGCGAGGAGCGGCGGGCGCGGACGCCGGACGGCTTGTGTTGCGGGGCTTCGTCGTCGACGCGGGAGCGGAGGCTGTCCGGGCCGACCGGCGCGGACGCGAGGCCGCGAGGGGGATGTCGGTGTCGACGGGCACCGAGGACGTCGGCGTCGTCGTGTCGGGGGCGAGGCTCGGCTCGGCGATGAGCGACTCGGTCTCGGCCGGCGCGAGGTCGGCGACGTCGGAGGTGTGGACCGCGTCGATCGCCTCGGCGATCATCTCGTCGACCGGGTCGACGGCAGGAGCGGCCTCGGGCTCTGTGACGTTGGCCTCGTGGGTCGGGTCTTGCAGCACGGACTCCTGCTGCTCGAGGGCTGCCGCCGCCTGACGCTCACGTTCGCGGAGTTCACGACGGCTGAGGGGAGGCGTCTGCACGGGTGCAGTGTCTCGCTCGGCGGACGTGTTCTGCGGGTCCTGAGGGTCGGGAAGCACAGGGGTGTCCTCAGGGCTTGCATGGCGTGACAAGGGGGCGGGGGCCTTTCAATGGGGCTAGCAGATAGGGCGTGAAGTCCGTCCACGCGGGGGAACGCGGACGTAACGAATAGATAAATGCTAGCAACGGGAGCCTGAAAAAGCCATGGCAGTGCTCGGTTTTCTTGTGGAAAACCCTGGTCAGAGGCCATATGAGAGTTCTCTTATGAACGAGTCGCCACCGGAGCGTTTCGGGGCGTCCGTCGGCGCCGGGCCGACGCTTCAGCCGATGGACGAGGCGAAGCCCTGCTCGACGAGCAAGCGCTCGAGGACGTCGAGCAGGGGTGCGTCTGCGGCCATGATGAGCTTCGTGGTGGCGGGGGCGCCGTCGAACCCGGCGACCGTCGCGCCCGCTTCTGCCGCGATGAGCGCCCCGGCGACCTGATCCCAGGGCTTCAGTCCGCTCTCGTAGTAGGCGTCCAGGCGGCCGGACGCCACACTGCAGAGGTCGAGGGCCGCGGAACCGATCCGGCGGACGTCGCGGAACGTACCGAGCAGGGCGCCGAGGACCGCGGCCTGCTCCATCCTCCGTGACGCGGTGTACGAGAAGCCGGTGCCGAGCAGGGCGACGTTCGGAGCGACACCTCGGTTGACTTCGAGGGTGCGGCCGTTGAGGTGCGATCCCGATCCACGGGCGGCGGTGTAGGTCTCACCCAGCACCGGGTTCACCACGGCACCGGCGAGCGTGGTCCAGGTGGCAGGATCGGGTTCGCCCTCGACGACCCCGATGCTCACGGCGTAGGCGGGGATGTCGTAGAGGTAGTTGACGGTGCCGTCGATGGGGTCGACCACCCAGGTGAGGCCGGAGGTGCCGGTCGAGCCGCCTTCCGCGCCGGTCTCCTCACCGAGGAAGCCGTCGTCGGGCCGGGCCGCGAGGAGTCGATCGCGGATGAACTGTTCGGACTCGCGGTCGGCTCGCGTGACGACGTCCTCGATCGAGGACTTGCTCGCAGCGATCTCGACGCCCTCGCGTCGTCGGCGCAGGATCAACTCCCCCGCGTCGGTGGCGATGTCGGTGGCAATCTTGAGGAGCTCTTCGTGGCCGGTCACCCCACCACCCTATGGCCGGCCTGGTCGTCGAGGCGTGGGCACCCTTCGACAAGCTCAGGGACCGAACTGATCCGGCCACACTTCGCCCGGTCGCTGAGCCTGTCGAAGTGCCCGAGGAGTTCCAGGCACGCCTCCACCGGTCACTGAGCCTGTCGAAGTGTCGAGGGACACAGGCGGCGTTCTGCCTGTGCGCGCACTCGACTCCGGTCACTGAGCCTGTCGAAGTGCGCATGAGAAACCCTTCGACAAGCTCAGGGACCGAGACATTGCGGATACATCTCCACCGGTCACTGAGCCTGTCGAAGTGTCGAGGGACACAGGCAGCGTCCTGCCTGTGCGCGCGCTCGAGTCCGGTCACTGAGCCTGTCGAAGTGCGCACGAGGAACCCTTTCAACAGTTCGACAGGCTCAGTGCGGCGCAGCTCAGCGAGCGGAAGTGGTCAGAAGGGCGCTGGTTCTGGCGCGGTTCGGTGGTGTTTGCCGTCGGGTGTCGTCCAGTCGAGGACACCGCCCGGGCCGTGTTCGAGGTTCCAGCCGGGGAGGTGCTTCATCCGGTGGTGATGTCGGCAGAGACAGGCGAGATTCCCGACATCCGTTGTCCCGCCGTCCTGCCAGGCGACCGAATGGTCGAGGTCGCAGGCCCTAGCCCTCCGCCCGCACCCGGGTGCGCGACAGCTGCCGTCCCGAAGCCGCACCGCCCGTTGTAGGTCGGCCGGGACTCGGTACTGGCCTCGGCCGACGGAGAGGACGGCTCCGGTTTCCGGCTGGACGAGGATGCGGGTGAAGGAGGGCGCGTTCACCGCAATGCGCGCTGCGGTCTCGGGGTCGATCGGCCCGTATCCGTCGAGCGTGGCGGGTGCGTCGGAGACGCCGGCCATGCTCAGCGCCGGAACGGTGATCTGCACGGTGGGCTTGATGTGCTCCTGCACCTCGATCGGATGCGGGAGTACCGGGTTCGACGCGACGTCGTCCGGCGTGACGCCGGTGAGGGCGAGCGCCGCGAGGGCATCGGCCTGCAACTGGCCGCAGGTGCGCTGGTCGCCAGCGCGACGCGCCTCGGATGCTGCGCTCTCGAGGCGCTCGACGATGCCCTGCGCGATGGGTGCCGTGGTGAAGAGGTGCACCCACGCCATACCGTCCGAGGCGGGTTCAAACTCGATGCGGCGGTCGGCCTCGGAACGCGCTGCACGCGCCGTGATGGACTCCGGGTGCAGCCGCTCGCGCAGGTCTTTCGCGCGCTTCTTGAGCCGCGCGGCGGTGAATCGCTCGGCCATCGGGAGCACCTCGGCGAGAAACGACGCGCGACCAGCCGTCGGGACTTCGCGGAGTTGGTCCGTGATCGTGCGCGCATGCCGGCTGGATATGCGGCCGACCTCGAGCGCCGCCAACACCGTGGGCGCCTCGTTCACGAGGCGCTCTGCGTCGTCGGTGGCGTGCAGGACGGTCTGTTCCGAGGAACGCGTCGCCATCGCGAGCATCGCGCACGTCGAGCGTCGCGACAGCGCGCGCCGCTCCGCGGGCGGATAGATCGCGGGGACGACGGTGTCCGCGAGCGCGTCCGCGTACGCAGCGGAGCGTGCGAGGAGGCGTGCCGCGCGCGCTTCCAAGACCGCCTGCTGCCGACAGATGTCCGCATACTCGTCCGAGAACTCCGCGAGCTGCGCGGCGTACTCATCGCTCGCGCGGATCGCGGTGGCGGTGCTCTCGGTCATGACTCCAGTCCACCATGGACCACTGACATTCCAGATGCCGAGTCCGGGGTGGTGGGGAGGCATCTCCGTGAGCACTTCGACAAGCTCAGTGACCGGGTCTGGTGGGCGGGATTCGGTCGGGACGTGCGCCTGCCGCTCCGCACACTTTGACAAACCCGGCGACCAAGGCTCGGCCCGGTGCGGAGGTGCCTCGGTGAGCACTTCGACAGGCTCAGTGACCAGGTCTGGCACACCCTCGGCATCCCGGTCGGGTTCGGCCACCATGGCGGGCTTGAGAACTGAGGCGGCGTTCAGCGGCGGCGGCGACCCACGACCCTCGGCGGCAGCCACAGGCACAAGGCCCAGAAACGAACATTGCCCCACCCGCGGGGGTGAGGCAATCGTTCTGTGGCGAGTGAGGGATTCGAACCCCCGAAGGCTGAGCCGTCTGATTTACAGTCAGATCCCTTTGGCCGCTAGGGTAACTCGCCAAGCGCGCCCGACCGACTTTCGAACAGCCAACCGAAAGCGCTTGACCAATATAGCCGCCAGATGGCCGGACGCGAAATCAGGATCAGGACCCGTCGTCAGGCCCCTCACTTCCCCACTGACGGCACCGCTTCTGCGTACTCGTTCGCGGCGGCTGCGACCCGTCGAAGGTACTCGGGCGACGAGTTGTAGGCCCGGATCCCGCTCAGCCATCCCGCCTCAGTCCGCATGTCGTAGTCGCTCGCCCGGCAGAGGTAGTTCGCCGCCGCCATCGCCGCGTCGTCGAGGTTCTGCGGGTCGAGCACACCGTCGCCGCTCGCGTCGGTCCCCCAGTTCTTCCATGACTCCGGGATGAACTGGAACGGCCCGACCGCCCGATCGTGGACCGGGTCGCCGTCGAGGACGCCCTGGTCGGTGTCCGTGATCTCCTCCGTCTCGCCACCCTGCAGGGGGACGCCGAAGATCGGTGGCGTCACGACGCCGTCCTCGCCGAGCTTCGAACCGTCGTGACGACCGTGGTCGCTCTCAGCGAACCCCACCGCGGCGATCGTCGTCCACCCGATGCCGCACTCCGGGGTCAACTCCGCTTTGCGGATGGCGGCACCGGCGTAGGACCGGAGGGCTCGTTCCGGAATGCCGCTCGACGACGACACCTCGGCCACCCACGCCTCGTCGGCGAGGTCGACGTTCGCAACGCCGCCGTCGGGCGCGTCACTCTTCGGCGGCAACTCGACGGGCTGGGCGTAGGGCACGGGTTCCGGCTCCGGTGCGCATCCACTCAGCAGGATGGCGCCCAGCAGGATCGAGGCACCCGCGAGGGACCGCCGTCGTCTGGTGGCCGTCTGCCGGTCCTGCATCCCTGGGCTGTGCATCTCCCCCAGCCAACCACACCCGCCTGACCGACACCGGCGGTACCATGGTCCACATGGCAGATTCCTCGTTTGACGTCGTGAGCAAGGTCGACAAGATGGAGGCGGACAACGCCCTCAATCAGGCACACAAGGAGGTCGAGCAGCGCTACGACTTCAAGAACGTCGGTGCCTCGATCGCCTGGAGCGGCGAGAAGATCCTGATGAAGGCGAACACCGAGGAGCGCGTGAAGGCGATCCTCGACGTGTTCGAGTCGAAGCTCATCAAGCGCGGCATCTCCCTGAAGAGCCTCGAGGTCGGAGACCCCTTCGCCAGCGGCAAGGAGTACCGGATCGAGGCGACCCTCAAGGAGGGCATCAGCCAGGAGATCGCCAAGAAGGCCAACAAGCTCATCCGCGACGAGGGCCCCAAGTCGGTCAAGTCGCAGATCCAGGGCGACGAACTGCGCGTCTCCTCGAAGAGCCGCGACGACCTCCAGGCCACGATGGCGCTACTCAAGGGCGCCGACCTCGACATCGACCTCCAGTTCGTCAACTACCGCTGAGCCGGCCGGGCGCGGCGCTTCGGCGGACCGCGTCATGAACGACGACTGATCCGCTCTCTCCAGTGGAGCGCACCGCGCTCTGTCCGGCCCTCGGCCGGACGATGCCCGCCCCGCACACCGCGGGGCCCGGTCGTTGGAGCACACGTGGATCACTCGAGGCCCTCGGACGGGTCGCACCTCGAAGTCTTCCGGACATCGAACGCAGACCAGGAGGTCGGCGTACCCTGCTGGTGTTCGATCGGCCAGAACCACAGCTACGCCGAGTGGCTCGCCTTCGGTCGCCCGGATCCGCGGCGCCCGGCCGGTCCGCGACGCCGCCACCCTCCGACTCAGCGCTGACGCGTGACGGGCGCCGCCAGGTATCCGCGGCCCCACGCGACGATCTGGTCGAACGCGCGCTCCCTGACCGGCTCCTCCGAGAGGAACACGTCGTGGAGCGCTCCGTCGAGACGGACGATCGTGACCGTCTCACCGAGGTCGAGTGCGCGTTCGGCGACCGCATCGACGTCCAACGCCGTGTCGCTCCGCATCATCGCGTCGTTCCAGCGCGGAAGGAGGACGCTCCGCGCCGACAACAGGGTGAGCGCCGGCACGCGGAGGTGCAGACCCGCGTCGACGAGACGGTGCCCGGTGAGGATGGCGTTCAGCCAACCGGGGTGCAACGGGAACCCCTGGAGGGGCCGCCACGCGAGGTCGTAGTCCCACGCGCCGTCCATCGTGCTCGACACGGACCGGGTGTAGAACCCGAGGTCGACGACGGGGAGCTGGGCCCGCGGATCGATCCGCGAACCGGCCTGGATGAGCGGGGCGATGGCGAGCCGGCCCAACTGTCGCGCCTGGAACTCCAGCCAGGGGCTGTTGAGGACGAGCCCGGCAACCCGGTCCTGGTTCCTCGCCGTCCACAGGCTCAGCGTGAGACCACCCGTCGAATGTCCGAGGAGGACGAGTCGGCGACGGGTGCGGCGTCCGGCGACGTGATCCGCCGCGCCGTGCCCCATGACGGTGAGCGCGGCCTCGATGTCCTCGTCGTAGGTACGGAGGTCGTCCACATACCCGGGCGTCTGGTGCGGCCGGAAGCTTCGTCCGTACTTGCGCAGGTCGAGTGCGTAGAACCGTGCGCCGAGTCTCGCCCAGAAGCGGGCGAGATGGCGTTGGAAGAAGTAGTCCGACCAGCCGTGGACGTACAGGACGTCGATCCCGTCCGCGACGTCGGGGAGGAGGAACTCGCCCAGCTGCTCGAGCGGAGGCATCCGGTAGCGGACGAGCGTCGCCACGACGTCGCCCTCGTCGTCCGGTTCGAGCGTCAGGGTCCGCTGCTGGAACCCCTCGCCGAGGATGTCGTCCGTCCAGCCTCGAGATCCCGCCATGCCGCCACGTTACCGTGCGCGAGCAGCCGGACCCCGGATGGTCCGGCTTGCGCGCGGACCATCCGGTCGTCGACTACTGCTGGTAGGGGTTGTGCTGCTGCGGGCCCTGCGGCTGCTGCCCGTAGGGCTGCTGCGGCGCCTGCTGGTGCTGACCCTGCTGGTGCTGACCGTGCTGCTGCTGCTGGTGCTGGCCCTGGTCGTGCTGACCGTGCTGACCGTGCTGACCGTGCTGACCCTGACCCTGGCCGTGCTGGTCGTGCTGTCCTCGCGGAGCATCGGCGAGCCCCTCGGGTGCGACGAAGCGCGTTGCGAGCAGCGCACCGATCGTCAGGAAGCCGGCGAGCGTCACACCGTAGAGGAGCGGCGACAGGAAGCCCTGGTTGACGATGAACGTCGCGGTCCCGTACTGCTCGACCACTCCACGCACGATCGTGACGATCAGCACGATGAGCAGCATGACACCGGTGCCGACCGCGGCGGCGATGCCGACCGTCTGCACGAGGTCTCGGGCCGTGCGGACCCGCGTCAGGGGGCGGACGAGGATCAGGATGAGCGCTGCGCCGGCACCCCACAGGGCGATGTTCACCAGGTTGGCGCCGAAGCTCAGGAGGACGTCACCCACGGGGAAGTACTCCGAGATGCTGAAGAAGGAGCCGATCAGACCTACGAGGGCGACGGCCGCGGCGATGCCGCCCGCGATGCCCACCGAGATGAGTGCGAGACGGGTCTCGCGCGCCCGAGGGTTCGGAGCCTTCGGCTGAGCCTGCGCGTACTGCTGCTGCGGCTGGCCGTACTGGCCGGTCTGCGACTGACCGTACGGAGCCTGGGGCGCACCGTACTGGCCGGTGTGCTGCGGCTGGCCGTACTGACCGGTCTGCGACTGACCGTACTGGCCGGTCTCCTGGCCGTACTGGCCGGTGTGCTGCGTCGCGGCGGACGGGTCGTTCGGCTGACCGTACTGGCCCTGCTGCGGCTGACCCCACTGGCCACCCTGGTCACCGGGCTGCGGCTGGCTCCACTGCCCCGCCTGCTGCGGCGCCGGCGTCTGCTGGCCGGTCTGGTTCCACTGCTGCTGCACGGGGTCCGGGTGCATCTCGCCGTACCGCGGCTGCTGCTGCGACTGCTGCTGCTGGCCGTCGGCGACGAATGCCGGCGGGTCGGACGGCGGGACGGACGTCGGCTGGTCCGACGGGACGTTCTGGGGCGCGTTGGGGTCGGTCATTGGTCCAGCATAGTGACCGACACACTTCGGACAATGGTCTGGACGCCCGGGTTGACGCAGCCCGATCGATCGGGCTGCGTCATGCTCGACGAGCGATCAGACGGTCGGCACGCCGCCCTCGGGATCCTGCGCACGGGAGATGGCGACCATCTCCTCGCGGGGGACGACCTTGACGCGCGCCCGACCCTGCGGCTCGCCGAGTGCGATCTCGTGCTGGTCGAGGAGGTGCCAGCCCTCGAGGTCCGTGTAGGCCACCCCGCGCGACTCGAGGAGGGCGACGACGGCCTCCTCCTCGGGCTCGGCCGGCGACCACCAGTCGGCCTGGTCGTTGATGACGTGGGCGACGGTCTCCATCGCGTCCGACTTCGTGTGGCCGATGAGACCGACCGGCCCGCGCTTGATCCACCCGGTCGCGTAGACCCCGGGGACGCGCTCGTTGCTCTCGGGGTGGAGCACCTTGCCCTCGTGGTTGGGGATGACGCCGTGCCGTGCGTCGAAGGGCACGCCGGGCAGCGGGCTGCCGAAGTACCCCACCGCACGGTAGAGCGCCTGGATGGGGAGCTCGCGGACCTCGCCCGTGCCCTCGACGCCGCCCTGACCGTCCGGACGGGTGCGCTCGTACCGGAACGCCGCGACCTTGCCGGTTCCGTCGTCGACGAGCTCGAGCGGCTTCGCGTAGAAGTGCAGGTGCAGGCGACGGGACGCCTGCCCGACCTCGCGGGTGCGCCACTGCTGCAGGACGCGGTCGATAACCATCACCTGCTTGTTGCTCGCCACCGCGGCCTTCGACGCGTCGTCGTAGTCGAAGTCCTCGTCGTGGAGGATCATGTCGACGTCGTTGAGCTCGCCGAGTTCGCGCAGCTCCAGCGGCGTGAACTTCACCTGCGCTGGTCCGCGACGGCCGAAGACGTGCACGTCGGTCACGGGCGACTGCTGCAGACCCTCGTGGACGTTCGCCGGGATCTCCGTCGGCAGGAGGTCCTCCGGGTGCTTCGCGAGCATGCGGGCGACGTCGAGTGCGACGTTGCCGTTGCCGATGACGGCGATCGACTGCGCCTCGAGCGGCCAGGTGCGCGGGACGTCGGGGTGACCGTCGAACCAGCTCACGAACTCCGCGGCACCGTAGGACCCGTCGAGGTCGATCCCCGGGATGTCGAGCGGGGCGTCCTCGACGGCTCCCGTGGAGAAGATGACGGCGTTGTAGTGGTGCTTGAGGTCGTCGAGCGTGATGTCGACCCCGAACCGCACGTTGCCGAAGATGCGGATGTCGCCGCGGTCGAGGACGTCGCGGAGGGCGTTGACGATGCCCTTGATCCGCGGGTGGTCCGGCGCGACGCCGTAGCGGACGAGTCCGTAAGGGGCGGGGAGCTGCTCGAAGAGGTCGATGGAGACGTCGAACTTCCGTTCCGCCTTGAGGAGGATGTCCGCCGCGTAGATGCCTGCGGGTCCTGCGCCGACGATGGCCAGCCTGAGCTTGGTCACGGTGGTTCCTTTCGTGTCCCCGTGCGGGGTTCCGGTTCCGGCCGGAGGAACACTCCGACCGTGATGCGTGCGCGTCGCGGACACCGTGCCACCCCGGTCGTGCCGGAGCGGCGGCGGCGTCAGCTCCTGCGGTCGACGATCGCCTTCGCGAAGTGCACGAGCGCCTTCTTCACGGAGCCGTCGGGCAGCGGCGCGAGTGCGGCGATCGCCTCGTTGGCCCACTGCTGGGCCTCGGCGAACGTGCGGGCGGTGACGGCGTGGTCGCGCAGCGTGGCGACGAGGGCGGCGAAGCGGACCGGGTCGTGGTCCGTCTCGGAGACCTCGGCGTCGAGTCGTGCGACGAGCGCCGCCGCCTCGGGGTCGGTCGCGGCCTCGCGCCGCAGGTAGAGCATCGGGAGGGTGACGACACCGGCACGGAGGTCGGTACCGGGCACCTTGCCCGTCTCCTCGGGCTGCGGCGAGAGGTCGATCACGTCGTCGATGAGCTGGAAGGCGATGCCCACCTTCTCGCCGAACTCCACGACCGCGCTCTCGAACTCTGCCGGTGCGTTGGAGAAGACGACCCCACTGCGAGCGGCGGCGGCGATGAGCGAACCGGTCTTGTCGGCGAGCACCTGGATGTAGTGCTCGACCTCGTCCTGACCCTCGCGGGGCCCCGTCGTCTCGTGGAGCTGCCCGAGGACGAGGCGCTCGAAGGTGGCGGCCTGGATGCGGATCGCGCGCTCACCGAGGTCGGCCATGATCTGGCTGGCCCGGGCGAACAGGAGGTCGCCGGTGAGGATGGCCGTGTTGTTCCCGAACACCTGGTGCGCACTGGGGACACCGCGGCGCTTGTCCGCGTCGTCCATGACGTCGTCGTGGTAGAGCGAGCCGAGGTGCGTGATCTCGATCGCCTCGGCCGCCTGCAGGACGTCCTCGGTGATGCCGTCACCGAGCTGCGCGATGAGCATGGTGAGGAGGGGGCGCACACGCTTGCCGCCGGCCTCGAGCAGATAGCGGGCCGTCACGTCGACGAGGTCGTCGGTGAAGCCCAGTTGCTCCTCCAGCCCGATCTCGAGGCGTGCCACGCCGTCGTCGATCGTCCGGGCGAGCTTGCGGTCCGCTCCGGTCGCGAACATGCGTTCGGCAAGCCCGGCCTGGCTGGCCAGGCTGCTGACACGTCGGGTCGCGCTGGGATTCACAGCTCTAGCCTAGCCGGGGCAGCCCGCCGCCGGTGCCGGAGCGCTCGAATGCACGGCGGTGGACAGCCGATTGACAGCTGTGGTCCGACCACAGCCCTGCGATCAGCGGAGCCGCACGCCTTCGGCGTCGTAGAACGCCAGGTGCGGGAACTCATGCGCGAGGTCCAGGAGCATCGTGTACCCGTCGGTGTTGAGGGGCGGCCACGTCCAGGCGTCGACCCCGGGCGCCGCCGGCAGCGCGGCACGGAAGAGGCCCGCCTCGACGCCGGTACCGAGGTGCTTCGGCGGCACGACGACCAGGGCGATCCTCGCGGAGGGACCGGACGCCACGAACTGGAGCCTGGCCCCGGTGGCGTCGTCGCGCACGATGAACTCGCGCGTGCCAGGGGTGTCCGGTGGGATCTCGGTCGTGTCGTACCGCTCGTACGGCTTCGCGAACGCCGACTTCGCGCGCCTCGCGTTCAGGAGGATGACGACCAGCACGAGACCGACGATCGCGATGCCCCAGATCCACGGGCCGCCTGGCAGGGAGTCCAACATGCCACCAGTATGCCCGGCGTGGCTGGACGGGACCGGGTGATGCGCCCTTCGACAGGCTCAGGGACCGAGGCTCCGGGACCGGAGGGAGGGTCCGGGACCGGAGGGAGGCTCAGGGACCGCCCTTCGACAAGCTCAGGAACCGAGACTCAGGGACCGGAGGTCAGGTGAGGCCGCCGTCGACGGAGCGGCCGTACTCGATCGGCTCCTCCGGCACGAGCACCTCGGTGTCGCGATTGAGGCTCTCACCGCGGAAGAACGGACGGGAGGCCTTCCGCGTGTACCAGAGGAGCATGAGCACGAAGCCGAAGGCGAGCGACCCGAC
The DNA here is from genome assembly GCF_030209505.1 of Plantibacter sp. LMC-P-059a. Lineage (NCBI taxonomy): Bacteria > Bacillati > Actinomycetota > Actinomycetes > Micrococcales > Microbacteriaceae > Plantibacter > Plantibacter sp. LMC-P-059a. The sequence goes on from NZ_JARVRZ010000006.1 coordinate 131,684, forward strand.
GCCGATCACGAACGTGCCACCGACGCCGAACAGCACCGTGTAGCCGTAGTCGACGTCGAACATGTCGATGCAGCTCTGCACGAAGGCGTAGGTGAGCATCAGCGCGCCGAGGAGCGGGAAGAGCCCCTTGAAGAAGAAGTCCTGCGCCGAGCGGAACAGCACCTTCCGGAAGTACCAGACGCAGGCGTAGCCGGTGATGCCGTAGTAGAACGCGATCGCGAGCCCGAGCGAGAGGATCGAGTCCGCGAGGATGTTCTCGCTGACGAACGTCATGCCGACGTAGTACACGATCGCCACGATCCCCATCACGAGCGTCGAGAACGACGGTGTCTTGAACGTCGGGTGCACGGTCGAGAACCGCTTCGGCAGCGCGCTGTAGGCCGCCATCGAGAGCGTCCCGCGAGCGGTCGGGAGGATCGTCGTCTGCGTCGAGGACACCGCGGAGATCAGCACGGCGACGACGAGCACCCATGCCCACGGCCCGAGGACGAGGTCCTTGAGCGCGAGGAAGATGTCGTTCGCGTTGTCCTCGTTGCCGAGGCCCGTGCCGGTGTCACCGAGGCCGGCGTACGCCATGGCGGCCACCGTGACGGTGACGTAGGTGACGAGGAGGACCACCGTGGAGATGAGGGCCGCGCGACCGGGGATCTTCTGCGGGTCCTTCGTCTCCTCGTTGAGGGCGAGGCAGGTGTCCCAGCCCCAGTAGATGAACAGGGCGAGCAGGACGGCCTCGATGAAGCCGTGGTAGTCGGTGAAGGCGAACGGGTTGAACCAGTCGAGGGAGATCGGCGTCGCGTCGGGCGCCGTCCCGTTGGCGACCCCGATGAAGGCGAACACGGCGAACAGGACGAGCGCGAGGTACTGCACGGCCAGCAGGATGTTCTGGATCCGCTCGCCGAGCTCGATCCCGCGGTACGAGACCCAGGTCATGAGGGCGATGAAGACGACGCCGGTCGCCGTGACGAGCGGCACGTTCGAGGCGAGCGAGCCGTCACCGATGAGCAACCAGAGGTACTGCCCGGCGATCTGCGCGAGGTTGGCGAGCACGACGATGCCGGCGAGCGCAACGCCCCACCCGCCGATCCAGCCGGTGACGGGGTTGAAGGCCTTCGTCGCCCAGGTGAACGTGGTGCCGCAGTCCGGCACGTCGCGGTTCAGCTCGCGGTAGGCGAAGGCGATGAACAGCATCGGGATGAAGGCCACGATGAAGGCGATCGGCGCTTGAGCCCCGACGGCGAGGACGACGAACCCGAGGGTCGCGACGAGCGAGTACACCGGAGCGGTCGAGGCCAGACCGATGATCACCGAGCCGAACAGCCCGAGCGTGCCGGTGGCGAGCCCCTTCCCGCCGGTGGGCGGTCCCGACTGCGAAGCGCGGTCCGTGTCCTGTGCTGTCATGACGGAACGGTAGGGCCGGGCGCACCCGCGTGTCAATGCTCCCGTTCGGGCGGGCACGACGGAATCCGTCGATCAACGCCCTCCTGGGCAGCGGGATCGGTACCGTTTCATCGACCGGGACGCGGGAACACGCGGACCGATCGGTCGATCAGGCGGGCTTCACTCCACGGTGCAGGGCGACGATCCCACCGGTGAGGTTCCGGTAGGCGACGTGCTCGTACCCCGCCTCGCGCAGCCAGGCGGCGAGCTCCGGCTGGGACGGCCAGGCGCGGATCGAGTCGTTGAGGTAGGTGTAGGCCTCGGCGTTGGACGACGCGACACCGGCGACGATCGGCATGACCTTCTCGAGGTAGAGGTTGTACGCGGCCCGCATGGGGGCGAACGTCGGTGTCGAGAACTCGCAGATGACGATCCGGCCACCGGGCTTCGTGACGCGGAGCATCTCGGCGAGCGCGTCCTTCGGGCGGACGACGTTGCGCAGGCCGAAGGAGATGGTCGTGGCGTCGAACTCCTCGTCCGCGAAGGGCAGCGCGGTCGCGTCCGCTTCCACGAACTGGATGTCGGACCGGTCGGCGTACTTCTCGCGCCCGACGGCGATCATGCCGGGCGAGAAGTCGGCGGCGACGACCTCGGCACCGTTGCGTGCGAGGGCCGCTGACGACGTGCCGGTCCCCGCAGCGAGGTCGAGGATGCGCTCCCCGGCCGCCGGCCCGACGGCGCGGGTGGTGGCGATCCGCCACAGGGCGTCGTTCCCGACGGAGAGGACCGCGTTCATGCGGTCGTACTTCGTCGAGACGTCGTCGAACATGGCCGAGACCTGCTCGGGCTGCTTGGAGAGGTCGGCGCGGTTCACCTCTCCATCCTACGTCCGCCGCCCTGGGAGCCGGCCGTTCGGGAACGGCTCCCAGACAAGTGCTCAGTAGGCGATGCGTCCGTGCCGACTGTGGAACTCACCGGTGGGTCCGTCCGGACCGAGGAGCGCCAGCGCCACCGTGGCGTCCGTGCCCTCGGTGACCGTCTGGTGACCGCCGTGCCCGTTGAAGTCGGTCGCCGTGTAACCCGGGTCGCTGACGTTCACCCGGAAGGTCGGCAGGTTCTTCGCGTACTGGACGGTGAGCGCGATGACGGCCGCTTTCGACGCGGCGTACGGGATGGTGGGGACTGCGTACTCGTCGGCGCCCTCGGTCGTGAGGAAGCGCGGCCACCCGACGCCGGACGCGACGTTGACGATGACGGGGCGTGCCGAGCGGCGAAGCAACGGCAACGCCGCCTGGGTGACGCGGACGATGCCGACGACGTTCGTGTCGAGCACCTCCTCCATCGACTCCGGCGTGAGGTCGTCGACGCCGAAGGAGGTGCCGAGGACACCGGCGTTGTTCACGAGGACGTCGAGCTCCGGGAGGGAGGCGAACGCCGTGTCGACGCTCGCCTGGTCGGTGACGTCGAGCTGGACGGGGTGCGCCCCGAGAGCGGTGACGGCGTCACCGCGGCTCACGTCACGCATGCCGGCGTAGACGGTGTGGCCGGCTTCGAGGAGTCGGCGGGCGGTCTCGAGACCGAGGCTCTTGTTGGCCCCGGTGATCAGTGTGGTGGTCATGCGTCCATGCTGGGCCCGCGGTCGCCGGCCCACCAGGCCCCCGTCGACAGGAGGACCGGCAGTACCACGATGCGGGACGCCACCGGGGGCACAATGGCGGGATGGATGAATTCGCGGGCGTACTCCGGGCCTGGCGCGAGCGCGTCTCCCCCGCCGAGGTGGGCCTCCCGGCCGGACCGGGGCGACGCACCGCGGGCCTGCGGCGCGAGGAACTGGCCGCACTGGCGGGGATCAGCGTGGACTACATCGTCCGACTCGAACAGGGCCGCGCCAGGAACCCGTCGCCCCAGCTGCTGCGAGCGCTGGCCGTCGCTCTCCGGTTGTCGGATCAGGAACGCGACCACCTCTACCGGGTCGCCGGGGCGGCACCACCCGCGGCCGGCGTCGTCCCCCGGCACATCGGCCCCGGCGTCCAGCGCATCGTCGACCGCCTGTCCGACGTCCCGCTGGCGGTGTTCTCCGCAGCCCACGACATCCTCCTCTGGAACCCGCTCTGGGCCGCGGTGAACGGCGACCCATCCGCACTCAGCGTCGCCGACCGCAACCTCGTGTGGCGGTACTTCACGTCCGGCCACGAGGGGACCGACTTCGACGAGCAGCACGAGGAGGAGTTCGCGAGCGACCTGGCCGCAGACCTCCGCGCCGCCGTCGGCCGATACCCCCACGACGTTGAACTCGGCCGCCTCGTCACGCGGCTCCGGTCGGTGTCGCCCGAGTTCGAGCGACGCTGGTCGGAGGCGAGGGTCGCGGAGCATCGGGCGAGCCGCAAGACGGTCACCCGCACCGCGGTCGGCCCCATCACCGTCGACTGCGACGTCCTGTCCACGCCGGGCGCCGACCTGCGCATCGTCGTCTACACGGCGGCCCCGGGCAGTCGGGACGCCGAGAAACTCGCCCTCCTCGGGGTGACCGGCCTGCAGGAACTCGCCCCGTCGGCCGGTTGAACTCGGGCCGAGACCGGCGTGACCGGACGGGGTCGAGCGAGCGCCGTGGACGGGGAGGGACGGCCCGCCCACAGGCGTAGGGTTGAACGGTGACCATTCCCCTGACCTCGTCACTGGTCGCCCAGACCGTCGCCATCGACGACCCGCGCCAGCTCCTCCCCTTCGCCGACCAGACGTCCCCGCTCCTCTGGGTGCGAAAGGGCCACGGCCTGGTCGGACTCGGTGAGGCGCTGCGGCTCGAGTTCTCCGGCCCCGACCGCTTCGCGAGCGCCGCAGCCGCATGGCGCGAGGTGTGCGCCGCCGCGGACGTGACCGACGAGGTGCGGCGACCCGGCACCGGCCTCGTCGCGTTCGGGACGTTCGCGTTCGACGACGAGTCCTCCGCGACGAGCGTCCTGATCGTGCCACGCACCATCATCGGCCGGTACGCCGACGCCAGCTTCATCACCCGCGTCCGACTCAGCGGGGACGCCGACGACGTCGAACCCCACACCACCGGGTACGGCCCGGAGTACCGCATCCAGTTGGTCCCCGGCGAGCAGTCCCGCGACGGCTACGTCGGCGCGGCTGAGCAGGCGATCGCCCGCATCCAGGCCGGCGAGCTGAGCAAGGTCGTGCTGGCGCGCGACCTCACCGGACACCTCCCCGCGGAGGCCGACCGCCGCCGGGTCCTCCACGACCTCGCCCTCGGGTACCCAGACTGCTGGACCTACGCGGTCGACGGGTTCATCGGCTCCAGCCCGGAGACGCTCGTCCGGGTGGACCGTGGAGCCGTCTCAGCCCGCGTCCTCGCCGGAACGATCTCGCGCGGACTCGACGCCGACGCTGACCGCGATCAGGCGCTCGCGCTCGCGACGAGCCGGAAGGACCAGGACGAACACCGCTTCGCCGTCCGTTCGGTGCTGTCCGCCCTCCGGGAGCACAGTCCGGAGCTGCGGAGCGGCGAGACGCCGTTCACCCTGAAGCTGCCGAACCTGTGGCATCTCGCGACGGACATCGAGGGCCGCCTGTCCGACGGTTCCTCGTCGCTCGACCTCATGGACGGCCTCCACCCGACGGCCGCCGTCGCAGGCACGCCGACCCGGGACGCTGTGGCGCTCATCCGCGAGCTGGAACCGTTCGACCGCGGCCGCTACGCCGGACCGGTCGGCTGGGTCGACGCCTCAGGTGACGGCGAGTGGGCGGTCGCTTTGCGCTGCGCGCAGATCGCTCCGGACGGCGACATCACGGCGTACGCGGGGTGCGGCATCGTCGCCGACTCCGACCCGACGTCCGAGCTCCTGGAGACGAAGATGAAGTTCCGCCCGATCGTCGAGGCCTTCGCCTGAGGCGAAGCCGCGCCTGAACCGGAGCAGCGCCTGAACCGAGGCCGCGTGCGTCAGCTTGCCGCGAGCCTCGCCTGTTCGACGGCGATGTCGTAGTCGGCCGCCGGCCACTGCGGGTCGATGTCCTCGAGGGCGTCGAGGAGCAGGCGCTGCACGGCGATCCGCGCGTACCACTTGCGGTCCGCCGGCACGACGAACCAGGGAGCGGCGTCAGTACTCGTCCGCTCGAAGACCGTCTGGTACGCCTCCTGGTAGGCCGGCCACAGTTCCCGCTCGTCCACATCGCCCGGGTTGTACTTCCAGTGCTTGTCCGGCCGCTCGAGACGCTCCGCGAGACGGGCCTTCTGCTCGTCGGAGCTGATCTGCAGCATGACCTTCACGATGCGCGTGCCGCCCGCGACGAGCTCGGCCTCGAAGTCGTTGATCGCCCCGTAGCGGCGTTCGATCTCGGCAGGTTCCGCCAGCTGCCGCACCCGGCCGATGAGGACGTCCTCGTAGTGCGAGCGGTCGAAGACCCCGATCTGCCCCGGCATCGGGACCTGGGACTCGACCCGCCAGAGGAAGTCGTGGGCGCGCTCCTCGTCCGTCGGCTTCTTGAAGGCATGGTGATGCACCCCCTGCGGATCGACGGAACCGACGACGTGCTTGACGATGCCGCCCTTGCCAGCCGTGTCCATCGCCTGCAGAACGAGCAGCACGGCGTCCGGGGCTCCCTGCGTGCTCGCCGCGAAGAGCCGCTCCTGCAGCTCGGACAGCTCGGGCACCCCTGCGGCCAGCTCGTGCACCCCCTGGCGCTTGTCACCGTCGAACCCGGGCGTCGATGCGGGGTCGACGTCGGCGAGCCGGAAGCCCTCCCCCACGCGGAGCGTGTCTCGAGGGGGTGCCGTCCAGGTCGATGCGTGCTTCGATGCGCTCATCCGCCCATTGTGGCCGGACCTCGGCTCGGAAGTCGACCCTCCCGCAGGCGGCCAGTTCAGGCTCGCGGCAGCGGAACCTCGATGAGGACCGGTCCGGTCACCGGGGCGGTGAACGCCTGGTCGAGCTCCGCCCGCGTCGTCGCCGAGCGGTACTCCCAGCCGTACGCGGTCGCGAGCGACTCCAGGCGGACCCGCTGCGGCGTGTACTGCACCCGGTCGAACAGCTCACTCGGCGCACTTCGCGCGACTTCGAGCCCGTCGAAGATGGTGCCGCCGCCGTCGTTCCCGACGATCACCTGGAGGCGCGGCGCGATGCCGTCCTCGAGCAACAGTGCGCCGACGTCGTGGAGGAACGCGAGGTCGCCGAGGAGCACGCGCGTGACACCGGGTCCGCCGTCGGCCTGGCTCGCCAGCGCGATCCCGGTGGCGGTGGCGATGGTGCCGTCGATCCCGGCGAGACCGCGATTGGCATGGACACTGATCTTGCGTCCCGGGACCAGCCCGTCGGCCACCCTGATGAGTCGCGACGCACCGACGACGAGGCGGTCGTGCGGCCAGGTCGCGCGCCAGACGGCGTCGACGAGGACCTCGCGGGTGACCGGCAGACGGACCGCATCGAGCTCGGCCCGCACCGAGGCGAGGCGCTCGGACGGCGTCGTCGAATGCAGGCCCGCGAGGTCGGGTGCCGCGGGCGACGGGTCCACGACGCGCTCCCGGGATCCGACGACCCAGGCACCGAGCCAGGCGCGGTCGGCGGGACCGGGCTCGACGGAGACGGAGGAGACGATGTGGTCGGCACGTCGCCCGGGGTTGTAGACCTCGGCTCCCGCGGGGGCGACGATGATCGTCTCGACCCGGTCCTGCTGCAGGAGGAGCGGGACCTCACGGCTGAGGGTCGGGTGGCCGAACACGACGACCCGCTCGACCGCCTCGCGGTACTCGTCCTCCCGCAGCAGCTCGCGGTAGGCGGCGATGACCTGGCGTCCGAACCTGGCCCCGCTCGAGACCTCGGCGATGAGCGGCCAGCCGCCGTCTGCCGCCAACTGCTCGGCCGAAGGGCCGGCGTCGTGCCCGGCGACCACCAGGGTCCTCGGTCCACGCTCCAGCACGAGCCGGGGACGTCCCGGGTAGAGCGGGTGGTCGTCGGCCGTGGCGCTCGGGGCGGCCGTCGGCTCGGCTTCCGCGTCTACAACGGGCTCCGGCTCGAAGGTACCGGACAGCGGCTCACGGTACGCGAGGTCGAGGTGGACCGGACCGGGATCCAGGATGCCCGTCGCCGCGTCGTACGCCTCGCGCGCGAGCTCGCGCGCCGCCCGCTGCTCACCCTCGGCACCCGTCGGGGCCTCGGCGACCACGGCGAGGCGTGTCGCGGAACCGTAGAGGTCGTCCTGTCGGGTCGTCTGGTTCGCGCGGACCCCGTGGGCCTCGGTCGGCCGGTCGGCGGTGAGGACGATGAGCGGCACACGCGACTGGTGCGCTTCGAGGACGGCGGGGTGCAGGTTCGCGGTCGCAGTCCCGGAGGTGGTGATCACGACAGCCGGCCGGCCGGTCTCGACGCCAAGGCCCAGCGCCAGGAATCCGGCCACCCGTTCGTCGATCCGCACGTGCAGGGCGACCTGTCCCGCGGCCGCGAGTTCCGCCGCCGCGAGCGCGAGCGCCTGCGAGCGCGACCCGGGACACACCACGATGTCTGAGACGCCAGCCGCCACGAACGCCCCGAGGAGCGCCGACGCCGATGCGCTCGCCGGGCTCGCCGAAGGGGCCGAGCCCGCGGGCTCGGGTGCTGCGGGCGGGGTCACGAGGCGCTCGGTGCGCCGGGCGGCTTCCGACCGGGGCCGTCGTCAGGGGTGTCGGACTCGGGTGCCGGGTCGTCGTGGGAGCCGCTTCCGGTACCGGTGCCACCGGGTTCGTCGTCGAAACGCTTCAGCTCGTCCTCAAGATCGCGGATGCGCTTCGCCTGGTTGCGCTCCGCGTCGAGCTTCTTGAGGAAGTCGGGGTCGTCGTCGGGAGCGGAGCCGCGTGGCGCCGCCTTCTGGGCGCGGACGCGGCCGATGATCCACCAGAGCAGACCGCCGATGACCGGCAGCAGGAGGATGGCGATGATCCACGACGGCTTCGAGATGCCCCGGACGCGGTCCCGCGGCATCGTTGCGCAGTCGACCACCGAATACACGATGAAGACGACTGCCGCGACGGCGAGGCCGATCCAGAGACGAACCATGTCTCCATCGTAAACGCCAGGTGACGTGATTGCCTGGGGTTGCCTTCAGGGACGACGCCTAGACTTGTCTGGTGAATCGCGTTCCCGCCGCCGTCCGGTACACCGTCCTCCGCCTGCTGGCGTTCGCGGTGCCGCTCCTGCTCCTCGTCTTCCTCACGGGCCTGCAGCCCTGGATCGCCGCGATCATCGCCGCGATCATCGGACTCTGCGTCTCCTACATCTTCCTGCGCACCCCGCGCGAGACGGTGGCACAGGAACTCTTCGCCCGTCGGCACGGCGACAAGCCGGTCCCGCACGACGACGAGGACGCCGAGGACGCGGCGCTCGACGCCGACACCGTGCGCACCCCCCGAGCCGAGGATGCCACGGCTGCGGAAGCACCATCGGCGTCGACGCCTGAGGAGCAGCAGGGACGCTAGCGTCCGAACCTCGTCAGGCGGCGATGCCCGGGGTGTAGAAGAACGCCAGGCCGAGCACGACGCCGAACACGAGCTGCACGAGTCCCGTCAGCTTGAGCGCGAGGATCTGCTCCTTCGCGGTCGTCGAGAACAGCACGATGACGCAGGCCGGGAGCGCGGCGAGCAGGCCGAACATCGCGAGCCACGCGACCGGGTAGAACAGCGCGAGGAAGCCGGCGATGACGAACGGCACGAGCAGCAGCACGCAGTAGAGCACCTTCGACGCGATACGACCGATGAAGGTGGACAGCGTGCGCTTACCGACCGCCCTGTCCTGCTCGAGGTCGCGGAGGTTGTTGACGACGAGCGCCGCGCAAGCGATGAGGCCGGCGCCGATCGCCCCGAACCACGCCTCCTGGTTGAGGCGGCCGACCTGCACGAACGTCGTGCCGAGCGTGGCGACGAGGCCGAAGAAGACGAACACGAAGACCTCGCCGAGCGCGAAGTACCCGTAGGGGCGCTTGCCTCCGGTGTAGAACCAGGCGGCGACGATCGCGACGGCGCCGACGAGCAGCAGCCACCAGAACTGCGTGAGGATCGTGAGGACGATGCCGGCCACCGCGGCGATGCCGAAGAACACGAGCGCGACGGCGAGGACGGCCTTGGGCTTCGCCGCGCCGGAGCCGGTCAGGCGGCTCGGGCCGACCCGCTGGTCGTCCGTCCCGCGGACCCCGTCGGAGTAGTCGTTGGCGTAGTTGACGCCGATCTGCAGCGCGAGGGCGACGACGAGGCAGAGCAGCGCACGGACCGGGTGGTAGACGCCGGGGCCGGCGATGATCGACGCGGCACCGGTACCGATGAGGACGGGCGCGACCGCCATCGGGAGCGTGCGGATCCGCGCCGCTCCGACCCAGTCGCGGAACGTCGCCGGCTTCGCGAGCGGGACCTTGCGCCCGCCGCCACGCGCCGGGTTGCCGGATCGTCCACCGTTCGCCCCGCGTCCCGCGGTCGGGCGCTGTGCGGACGTCTTCTGCTGTTTCGGCGCTGCCGGCCGTGCTCCATGTGCCACGACGGCGAGTCTACCCGCGGAGCCCTCCGGCGGATCTCGTCACAGCGCGCCGGCCGCCTGGAGCGTCTGGAGGACGGCCGGAGCGATGTGCTCGGCGAAGGCCGGCGTCAGGTGCACCCGGTCGTACTTCGTCGGCGTCGTCCCCGCGAAGGCCGGGCACACGCCGTCGACGCAGCTGAAGGGCAGCGATGAGATGAACCGCTCGCCCGCTGCCGCCGCGGCCGATTCCGAGGCGGTCGCGAAGTCGGTCCATGCGGTGTCCACCCCCACGGCGCAGTCCTGCGGGCTCGAGACCCGCGAGTAGCAGGATCCGAGCTCGGCGCCGAGCGGCGGCGGCGCGAGGAGCACGACCCGGCCGGGGACCTGGTACGCGGTCGTCTCGGCGAGCGTCGACGCGACCATCGCCGTCGCGTCCAAGGCGCGTCCGTCGGTCGAGCGGCCGTCGGCGAACGCGTTCGAGACGATCACGAGGTCGGGCTGGTCCGCGGCGATGCGCTCGGCGATGTCGTGCTTCCGGGTCGGGCAGTCGTCCATGACGCCTGCGCCGCTGTTCTGGACGAGGTCCTGCGTGAACCGGCACCCGTAGAGCCCCATCGTGGTGATCCGCAACGCTCCACCGCTCTGGTCGGCGATGGCTCGGAACGCCGGGGCGTAGGCGAGCGCCGTCGAGTCACCGACGAGGTACACGTGCTTCGGGGCACCGGCGTCGCCCCAGGTGCAGGATCCAGCGTCGGGCGTCGCGCCGATGTCGAAGCACGCCCGCGCCGGATTCGTGCTCGAGGTCGCGCTGATCGCGTCGTCGAGGCTCGGTGAGAGGTCGTCCGGCCAGCTCGTCGCCTCGGTCGCGAGCTGCAGCTCCCCCGCGATGCTCTGCAACGGATCCCCCACCGGTGCAGCCACGGCCGCCGGCCCTCCGGCGGCCACCGGCATGCGCAGTGCGGGCCCGAGCACGATGACGGCCAGTCCAGCGACGATCACCAGACCGACGGCCGAGTACAGGAACTGCTGACCGAACCGGTCCCGCCACGCGGTCCAGGCGGCCGCTCGCCGCTCGGCGTCGCCGCGGAACGTGCCGACGAGCGGCATCCGATGCAAGGGCTGCTCCACGAGCAGGAAGGACAGGACGGAGATGCAGCCGATGAGCGCGAGCATCCCGGGGACCGTGCTCAGGGCGGTGCCGGACACGAGCATCGGGACGAACACGAGGATCGGCAGGTGCCAGAGGTAGACGGAGTACGAGATGGCCCCGAGACCGCGGCTCAGCGGGTTGGCGAGGGGGAACATCCATCGGGAGTAGGCCGGCCCGGCTCCGGTCCCGGCGGCGATCAGCAGCAGCGCCGACGCGACGGGGGCGAGCGCCCAGGGCCCGGGGAAGCCGATCGACCCGGTGATCAGCAGGGCGGACGCGACGACGCCCGCGAGCCCGGCCCACCCGGCGACCACGCGGACCGCCATCGGGATGCGCGCGAGCAGCGGGGCGCAGACCGCCAGGAGCGCGCCCGCCGCGAGCTCCCAGACTCGTGCACCGGTCGCGAAGTAGGCGGCCTGCGGTGCCGCCGCGGACTGCCAGACGGCGAAGGCGAACGACGCCGAGACGATCAGGACGAGGACGATCCCGACGACGAGGCGTGAGCGGAGCACCGGCCGGGCGCCCTTGGCCGCGACGGCCAGGAGGATGAGGAGGAGCAGCGGCCAGACGAGGTAGAACTGTTCCTCGATCGAGAGCGACCAGAAGTGCTGCAGCGGTGACGCCGCGTCCGTGGCGTGGAAGTAGTCGGTCCCCGACGCCTCGAACCGCCAGTTGGACACGAGCAGGGCGGCCGACACCGCGTCCCACCAGGTCGACATCGCCCGGGGCGTGTTGAACAGCCACGACGCCAAGGCGGCGGTCGCAGCGAGGACCACGAGCGCTGCCGGCAGGATCCGTTTGATGCGCCGACCGAAGAAGGCCGGCAGCGAGATGCGCCCGGACCGCTCGTGCTCACGGAGCAGCAGGCCGGTGATCAAGAACCCCGAGATCACGAAGAAGACGTCGACACCGATGAACCCACCGGTCGGCCACCCGGTCGCGTGCGCGAGCACCACGGCGGTCACCGCGAGGGCCCGCATGCCCTGGATGTCGGCGCGGAACGCCGCCGTCGGTCTGGTGGGCGTGGTGCCCGTGTCGCTCGTCGATGTCACCTGTCGTCGTCCCCCGGCTGCGGCCGCTCGTCGACGCGCATGGGAGAGCTTGCCGTATGCGAGAACCACTCGCAAACCGTCGCCACGGCGCGGCGGGGAGCGATCAGGGGAGCGCTCTCAGCCGAGCTGTATGCGGAGCGCGACCAGGTCGGGTTTGCCGCTCGCCAGGAGGGGCAGCTCGTCGACACGTACCAGCCGCGCTGGACGTGCCGGGCGCCCGACCGCCTCGGCCACCGTGCTCCTGGCTGCCTCGAGGAGCGCGTCGTCCGTCCGTCCCTCGACGGCGGTGTCGCGCTCGGCGACGATCACCGAGGCCTGACCGAACCGCTCGTCGGGGATGCCGACGAGGACCGCCTCAGCGAGGCCGGGCACCGACCGCACGGCCGCCTGCACGCGGTCGAGGGAGATGTTGACGCCGCCGCTGATGATGACGTTGTCCGCGCGACCGGTCACCCGCACGACGCCGTCCGCGAGCTCGGCCGTGTCCCCGGTGCGGTACCACCGGCGCCCGCCCTCGTGTGGGAACGCGGCGGCCGTGCGGTCGGGCTCGCCGAGGTATCCCTCTGCGAGCACCGGCCCGGCGAGGAGGAGTTCGCCGTTCGACAGGCGCGCCTCGACGCCGGGGAACGGCACCCCGTCGTAGAGGCAGCCGCCGGCGGTCTCGCTGGAGCCGTAGCTCCGCACGACGCGCAGGCCGAGCGACGCCGATCGCTCGAGCAGCGGTCGCGGAGTGGCCTGGCCGCCGACGAGGAGCCCAGCGAGGCCACGGAGGGTGTCGCGCATCGAGGCGCTCTGTTCCGCCGCCTCGACGAGGAGCCGCAGCTGTGCCGGGACGAGCGCGGCGAAGCCGGCGTCGGCTGCGATCGCCTCGACGTGCCGCGAGAACACGTGGGCGTCGAACGATCCGGCCGGCAGCTCGATCGGTGTGGTCCCGGCGACGACGGACCGGAGCAGCACGTTCACGCCGGCGATGTAGTGCACGGGCAGCGCGAGGATCCACTGGGAGGACCGTCGGTCGGCGTCGGCTCCACCGAGCGCGACCGCGGAGCCTCTCGCGCTCGCGAGCAGGGCGTCCGCCGTGAGCGCCACCCGCTTCGGGACACCGGTCGACCCCGAGGTCTCGATGACGAGCGCGACCCGGTCGTCGACCGAGACCGGTGCGGCGGTGGGCGGCGGCGCGACGTCCCCGGTCTGCACCGGGAGGACCGCCGGTCCGGAACCGTCGAGCGCGGCTTCCAGCGCCGAGGACATCGCCGACGCGGTCGCCTCGACGGGGTGCAGCGGACGGGTCATGCCCTCAGCGTACGCCGGGTGCCGCGTCGCGCGACCGACTCAGAACTGCCAGGGGAACGGCGCCCAGTCAGGGCTGCGCTTCTCCAGGAACGCGTCCCGCCCCTCGACCGCCTCGTCGGTGCCGTAGGCGAGCCGGGTGGCCTCCCCGGCGAAGACCTGCTGGCCGACGAGCCCGTCGTCGACGGCGTTGAACGCGAACTTCAGCATGCGGATCGCCGTCGGCGACTTGCCGAGGATGGTCCGTGCCCAGGCGACGCCCGTCTGCTCGAGCTCGGCGTGCGGGACCACGGCGTTGATCGCACCGGCCTGCAGCGCCCGCTCCGCGTCGTACTCCTGCGCGAGGAAGAACACCTCGCGCGCGAACTTCTGCCCGACCTGGCGGGCGAAGTAGGCGCTGCCGTACCCGGCGTCGAAGGAGCCGACGTCGGCGTCGGTCTGCTTGAAGCGCGCGTGCTCGCGGCTCGCGATCGACAGGTCGCACACGACGCCGAGCGAGTGCCCGCCGCCCGCCGACCAGCCTGGCACGAGGTTGATGACGACCTTCGGCATGAACCGGATGAGTCGCTGGACCTCGAGGATGTGGAGTCGGCCGTTGCGTGCGGCGTCGATGCCGCTCGCCGTCTCGTCGTCGGCGGCGTCGTCGCTCGCGTAGCGGTACCCGTCGCGGCCTCGGATGCGCTGGTCGCCGCCCGAGCAGAACGCCCAGCCGCCGTCCTTCGCGCTCGGCCCGTTGCCGGTGAGCAGCACGACCCCGACGGTCGGGCTCTGCCGGGCGTGGTCGAGCGCGCGGTACAACTCGTCGACGGTGTGCGGGCGGAAGGCGTTCCGCACCTCGGGACGGTCGAAGGCGATGCGGACGAAGCCGCCTTCCCGCGCGACGTGGTACGTCAGATCGGTGAGGTCCTCGAACCCCGGCACGACGTCCCAGATCTCCGGGTCGAACAGTTCGGACACACGATCGCTCATGCGTCCAGCCTAGGCACTACTTCGGCTTGTCGAGGTCCGCATACGGTTCGAGGGCCGCGAGGAAGTCGGCGCGGTCGGCCTCCTTGAGGAGCGCGTAGGCGTCGAGGTGCAGCTCGATCCCCTCGAGGGCCATGCCGGAGGTGACGTCGAACTGGCGATCCTTCTCGACCGTCCCCGCGCTGTCGAGGGTGAGGTCGACGATGCTCGCGCTGAAGCTCCCAGCGCTCGTGATGGCGCCGTAGGTGTGGAGGTCCCAGAGCGCCTGGGTGTCGAGCGTCTCGCCGCCGTACTGCTCCGTCAGTTCGCCGGGTTCGCGCCACGACGACGGCGCGTTCTGGAGGTAGAGGTTCGCGATGCCCGAGCGCAACAGGACCCCGCGGATGATCTCGACGACCCGGGACTTCTCGTCGAAGGTGCGGACGGTCGTGGTCGTCTGCCACACCGGCGCCGCGTACTCGTAGAGCATCGAATCGCCGCCGTAGCCGTTGTGGTCGAGCTCGCTCTCGGCCGGCTGTCGCTCCACCCACTCGAAGCCGAACTCGGCGGTGAGGGCGGTCCGGATGTCGGCGAGGATCGTCTCTGAGCGGTCGACGAACGCCTCGTAGCTCGGTCCGTCGAGGGTCTCCTTGGCGTCCACGTAGGCGGAGCCGGGATAGGTGTCCCAGATGGGGTCGTGGTCCTCCTCGCGTGCTCCACCGGCAGCGGACTGGTCGCCCGACCGGTCGAACACGAGACCGCCGACCGTCATCGCCGTGACCGGGTTCACGACGAGGAGCAGGACGAGCGCCAGGACGCCCAGTCGTCGCGCCCTCCGCCGGATCACGACGATGCTCGCGAACACCAGCACGAGCTGGACGAGACCGACGACGACGAGTGCCGCGACGACCGCCCAAGCGCCCTCGCCCGGTCGGTACACGACGGCGAGCAGAGCGGCGAGGAGCGTGACGGCGACGACCGCCAGCAGCAACATCGGTGGAGAGAAGGCCGAGCCTCCCGTTCGTGTCGGCCGCGACGCACTCGCGCCGGGCGCCGTCACGTCACTCCGGCCCGGAGCCGCCTCCTCGGCCTCGACGGCCTTCGGAACGACGACGGCTGCCTTCGAGCGCGCGGCCTTCGACCGAGCGGCCCTCCGAGCGCGGCGAGCCGAGGGGCTCGCGCGCTTCTGCCGCCCGGGCGAACCCGGACGTCGGAAGCGGGCGGTCGCCGCCTCGAGGTCCTCCCCCGTCGGTTCGGACGCGGATCCCGGCTCGACGGCGGGCGGGCTCGTCAGCGGTGGGGCCGGCGAGCCGTCGGGGACCGGCGGGGCGTTCGGGTCGCGCGGCCCGGACGCCTCGGCGTCGACCTCGACCGGTCCATCGGACACCTCGACGGGCTCGGGCTCGGCGACGGCTTCGAAGATCGGCTCCGGCACGCTGAACGTCCCCGGCTCGTCCGCGGGCACACCACGGCCACCACCGGGCGTCGGCTTGCGTCGGGAGAACAGCGGCACGCGTCCGATTGTGTCACGACCGTCCACCGGCTCCCCCAGGGGCCGCGCATCGGAGGGTGCAGGATAGGGGCATGCTCGCCACCATCGACGATGTCCTCGCCACAGCCCGCGTGGTCTCGATCCCGCTGCGCGTCCGCTTCCGCGGCATCGACACCCGCGAAGCCGTCCTGTTCCGCGGGCCGGAGGGATGGACGGAGTTCTCCCCCTTCGTCGAGTACGACGACGACGAGGCCACCGCCTGGCTTCGAGCCGCCATCGACTTCGGCTGGTCGGCGTCGCCGCCGCTCAACCGGGACCGCATCCGCGTCAACGCCACCGTCCCCGCCGTCGGCGCTGACGACGTCGCGGCGATCCTGTCCCGCTTCCCCGGTTGCCGGACCGCGAAGGTGAAGGTGGCCGAACGCGGCCAGGTCCTCGCCGACGACGTCGCGCGCGTCGCGGCCGTCCGGAAGGCCATCGGACCGGAGGGTCGGCTGCGGGTGGACGCCAACACGAACTGGAACGTCGACGAGGCCGAGCACGCGATCCGTGCCCTCGAACCGTTCGACCTCGAGTACGTCGAACAGCCCTGCGCGACCGTCGCCGAGCTCGCCGAGATCCGCGAGCGCGTCTCCTCGCTGGACGTCCCCATCGCGGCCGACGAGAGCGTGCGGAAAGCGGAGGACCCCTTGGCCGTCGCGCGGGCCGGAGCCGCCGACCTGCTCGTCGTGAAGGCCCAGCCGCTCGGAGGCGTCCACGCGGCACTCCGCATCGCCGGGGAGGCAGGGCTCCCGATCGTCGTGTCCAGCGCGCTCGACACGTCCGTCGGGATCTCGATGGGCGCCCACCTCGCAGCCGCACTGCCCGAGCTCGACTACGACTGCGGGCTCGCGACCACCGCGCTGCTCGGCGGCGATGTGACGACCAGCCCGCTCGACCCGGTGGACGGCGGCATCGCGGTGCGACGCGTCGAGGTGGACGTCGACCTCCTCGACCACTTCACTGCGTCACCGGAACGCACCGCCTGGTGGCTCGACCGCCTGCGACGCACGCACGCACTGCTGGGCTGACGCCCGCCCTTCGACAAGCTCAGGGACCGGTGGACGGAATCAGGGACCGGTGGAGGGAATCAGGAACCGGTCAAGGGTGAATCCGACGACCGGTTCCGCTTACAGGCCGCTGTAGGCGTGCAGGCCCTTGAAGAAGACGTTGACCACGACGAAGTTGAACATCACGGCGCTGAAGCCGATGATCGCGAGCGTCGCCGCCCGGGAGCCGCGCCAACCGCGGGTCGCCCTGGCGTGGATGTACCCGGCGAAGATCACCCAGATGATGAAGGTCCACACCTCTTTGGTGTCCCAACCCCAGTACCGGCCCCAGGCCCGCTCGGCCCAGATGGCGCCCGCCATGAGGGTGAAGGTCCAGAAGATGAACCCGATGATGTTCACGCGGTAGGCGAGGTTCTCGAGGCGTTCCGCGTTCGGCAGGGTGAGCAGGAAGCGGAGGGGGCCTGAGCTCTGCGCGGGCTGCACGAGCCCCAGTCGGCGTTCACGGCGTCCCTGCAGGAGCTGCACGACACTCAGCGCGAACCCGATCGCGAAGAAGGCCGTGCCGAGGCTCGCGACGAAGACGTGGATGACCAACCAGGCCGACTGCAGCGCCGGTGGCAGCGGGACGACCTCGACGTAGAAGTTGGCTGTCGCGAGGCCCAACAGGACCGTGACGAGACCGATGACGAAGCTGCCGAGGAAGCGGAGGTCGACGCGCGTGATGACGACGAGGAACACGGCGACGATGAGCAGCGTGCCCGTCATCGCGAACTCGTACATGTTCGCCCACGGGACACGACCGGCGGCGATTCCTCGCGTGACGTCGGCGACGAGATGGAGCAGGAAGGCGATGACGGTCAGCGAGACGCCGACCCGGAGGCTCGGCGACTTGCGCGACGCCTGCTGCTCGGGCTCGTCCGCCGGGCGGCGGGACTTGCGGACGACGCCGTCGCTCGTGCTGATCGGGGCGACCGAGCCGCCGCTCGCGTTGGCGAGGGCGCCGACGCGCTCATGGGCGGCGGCGGCCTGCTCGACGTGCTCGCGTTCAGCGGCGTCGATCGCCGCGGTGACCTCGGCGCTTCGGCGCGCAAGGTCGAACGTGAAGGCGATGAACGCCAGCGCGTAGACGGCGACAGCCGACCAGAGGCAGAGGTTCGAGATTTCGACGAGGGTCACGGGGCGATTCTACCTTCGGGTTCGGACGGGACAGGCGTTGGGCTGTGGGCTTCCGCGATCGCTTCGACGGCGGCCTCGAGGCCGGGGTCCTCGCCACGGGCGAGGCCGGCGTATTCGAGCGAGACCGTGCCGTCGGCGCCGGCCACGGCCTTGACCCACACGCGGCGCCTGGCGACGAACAGCGAGGTGATCAGGCCGGACAACGCGAGGATGGCGAACGCGAGGACCCACAGCTGGGTCGGATCGTGGTGGACGTCGAACGAGGCGAACCGCTTGACCGAGCCGGCGTAGTTCTCCGTCGACGGGTTGGCGGCCACGTTGTCGAAGGACACCGTCCCGAGCCCGTTCGGCAGATCGGTGATCTGACCGGGCGAGAGCTCGATGGATTCGACCCCGGTGTCGCCACCGGTGAGCTGCTTCATGTCGTCGACGTCCAGCGCGTAGACCGACTTCGGGGCGCCGGCGTTGATACCGAGGTCGCCGGAGTAGACGTTGAGCGTCAGCACCGGGTACGCGAGGTCCGGGTAGGACGAGAAGAACGGCGGCTTGGAAGCGGCCTGCGTCGGGTAGAAGAAGCCGATCATGCCGAGCTGCTCGGCCAGCCCGTCCGGGATCTTGACGATGCCGAGCGAGGTGAGCTGCGCGTCCTGCGGGAGGAAGGGGATGGAGTCGCTGAAGACGACCTTGCCCTCGGGGTCGCGGACGGTGATCGTCGGCGCGTAGCCGTTGCCGAGGAGGTAGACGTCGGTGCCCTCGAACCGCAGCGGGTCATTGACCTTGATCGTCGCGTCCTGCGGCTTCCCGCCGGGCGAGGTCGCGGTGACCTTGGCACGGTAGTCGATCGCCTGACCGTAGGCGTCGAGGTTCTCGGTCTCGTAGGTGACGCCGAACTCGTCGAGCGTCAGCTTGTACGGCGCGAGTTCCGACTCGTTGAAGAAGCGGCCCGGGTTGAACGAGTCGTAGTCGAGCAGGGTGTTGACGAAGGTCTGCCCCTCGACGAGCACGCGCTGCCCGGAGAACCCGAAGCCGCCACCGAAGCCGACCGTGACGAGGATGCCGACGAGCGCCGAGTGGAAGACGAGGTTGCCGGTCTCACGGAGGAAACCGCGCTCGGCCGACACCGACGCCGAGCCCTCGGCGTCGTAGCGTTCGACCCGGTAGCCCTGGCGCTTCAGCTGCTTCGTCGCGTCGTCGATGAGCTCGGTGGGGGTCGCCCCGCTGTCGTCACTGCGGCGCTCGAAGGCGGAGAGGCGGGACAGGCGCGCCGGGGTGCGGGGCGGGCGGGACCGGAGTGCCTGCCAGTGGTGCTTCGTCCGCGGGATCACGCAGCCGATGAGCGAGATGAACAGCAGGAGGTAGATCGCGGAGAACCACGCCGAGCTGTAGACGTCGAAGGCCTGGACCTTGTCGAGGATCGGTGCGAGGTCCGGGTTGTCGGTGAAGTACTGCGTGACCCCGTTCGGGTCGCTCGACCGCTGCGGCACGAGTGAGCCGGGCACCGCGGCGATCGCGAGGAGGAGGAGCAGGAAGAGCGCCGTGCGCATGCTCGTGAGCTGGCGCCAGAAGAACCGGAGCCACCCGACGAAGCCGAGCTTCGGCTGGTTCACGCCGTCGGCCGGAGCCGGGGCGACGGAATCGATGTGATCAGAGGGGCGTGACAAGGCCGCTCATCACCCCCTGCAACGAGTACATCCATGCGGACCAGAGACCAGAGACCATCAACACGCCGATCACGATGAGGAGCACGCCGCCGACGATGTTGATCGTACGGATGTGCCGTTTGAGGAACGCCAACGACCCCGTGACCCAACCGAGTCCGAGCGCGACGAGGAGGAAGGGGATGCCGAGACCGAGGCAGTAGAACAGCCCGAGGAGGGCGCCTCGCCAGGCGGAGCCGCCGGAGAGCGAGAGGGCGCTGATCGCGGTGAGCGTCGGGCCGAGGCAGGGGGTCCACCCGATGGCGAAGACGAAGCCGAGGAGGGGCGCACCCGCGATGCCTGTCGCCGGCGCCCAACTCGTGCGGACCGTGCGCTGGAGCCGGGAGAACTGCCCGATGAAGATGAGCCCCATGAGGATCACGACCGCACCGAGGACGCGGGTGATCACGCCCTCCCATTCGACGACCCACGCGCCGACGGTGCCGACGAACGCGGCGATCGCCACGAACACGACGGTGAATCCGAGGATGAAGAGGCTGACCCCGAGCAGGACGCGTCGTCGGCCGGCCGCCGACCGGCCCTCCTCGACCGTCGTCATGCCGCCGACGTACCCGAGGTAGCCGGGCACGAGTGGCAGCACGCACGGGGAGAGGAACGACAGCAGACCGGCCGCGATGGCGATCGGGATCGCCACGAGGAGCTGGCCGCCGTAGACGAGCTCGCCCGGGCTCACTCTGCGGAGCTCTCGGCGATCGTGTCTCGGATGAGGGTGTCGAGGATGGTGCGGTCCTGCAGCTGCCCGAGGATGCGCGCGGCGACCCGCCCCTCGGCGTCGAGGACGATGGTGGTCGGCACCGCGTTCGGCGGGACGTTGCCGGTGAACGCGAGCTTCGCCTCGCCGCTGTCGACGTCGAGGATGGATGGGTAGGTGATGCCGAAGGTGCCGTTGAAGGCCTTCGCGGTGTCGGCCGTGTCGCGCACGTTGACGCCGATGAACGTCGCACCCTTGCCGGTGTAGTCGGCGTTCAGCGACTCGAGGTCCTTCGCCTCGGCACGGCACGGTGCGCAGGCGGCGTACCAGAAGTTCACGACGATGACCTGGCCGGCGTAGTCCGAGGAGGCGATCTGCTCGCCGTCCTCGCCGACACCCGAGAAGGTGATCGCCTCGCCGCGGTCGTCGACGGCGACCTCGGTCACGCTGCCGTCACCCGCGACGTAGCCCTTGCTGCTGCCCTCGCGGTACTGGTCCGCGAGCGGGTCGCTGCCGCAGGCCGTCAGCAGGAGTGCCCCGACCGCCAACACGGCGGCGACGGCGAACGTCCTCGATCTACGCACCATCAGACGGCCCCGACGTCGGTGGCGCCGGACGCGAGACGCGCTGCCGGGTCGACGTAGCCGACCTCCTGGAAGCCGTGCTCGGTGCGTTCGAAGGTGGTGATGCTCGACAGCGCGCACCGGCGTCGGCGCGGGTCGTGGCGGTACGGCGCACCCACCACGGAGCTGTGCATCATCCAGATCGGCAACTGGTGGCTGACGAGGACGACATCGCCCGAGGGCGTCGCCCGCCAGGCGTCCTCGATCGCGGCCGTCATGCGGTTCACGATCGACGCGTACGGCTCGCCCCAGCTCGGCCGGGACGGGTTGCGGAGCTTGGACCAGTTGAGCGGGTTCTTGAGCGCACGGCTCATCCGCTTGCCCTCGAACTCGTTGAACGGCTCGATGACCCGGGGCTCGGCGACGATCGTGAGGTCGAAGGCGGCGGCGACCGGGGCGGCCGACTCCTGGGTGCGCTGCAGCGGCGACGCGTACAGGGCGCCGATCGGGCGGTCGCGGCCCACGAGGTCGTCGGCAGCGGCCTGAGCCATGCGCTCGCCGAGCTCTGACAGCCGGAACGCGGGGAGTCGACCGTAGAGCACACGAGAAGGGTTGTGCACCTCGCCGTGACGCACGAGATGGATCTGGTCGGCTACCACCCTCCAAGTGTACGTTTCCCCAAGCTGCGGATTCACCGTGACCTCCGTCCGGATCCGAACGACGAGCGACGGCTAAGCTGTCGGGGTGAGTGAACGCGTCGTTGTGAAGAACCTGGCCGCCCTGTCCGACGGTCCCGTCACCGTCTCCGGATGGGTCGAGACCGTCCGCGACCAGAAGAAGGTGCAGTTCGTCGTCCTCCGGGACGAGAGCGGCGCCGTGCAACTGGTGAACCCGGCCGTCCGGGAGCTCGACCCCGAGGTCGAGGGTTCCGCGGAGCGCCTCGCCACCACGGAGGCCATCTCCGCCCTCGCGCACGGCTCCTTCATCACCGTCACCGGCGAGCTCAAGCACGACGAGCGGGTCAAGCTCGGTGGCATCGAGGTCAAGGTCGCCACCCTGGACGTCGTGACCGCGGCGAACCCCGAGACGCCGATCGCAGCGGACTCCTCGCTCGACAAGCGCCTCGACTGGCGCTTCCTCGACCTGCGCCAGCCGAAGCAGGCCCTCATCTTCCGCATCCAGACCACGTTCGAGCACGCGCTGCGTCAGTACTGGATCGACAACGACTTCATCGAGATCCACACCCCGAAGCTCATGGCGAGCGCGAGCGAGTCGCGCGCCGAGCTCTTCGAGGTCGACTACTTCGAGGGCAAGGCGTACCTCGCGCAGTCACCCCAGTTCTTCAAGCAGATGGCTCAGTCCGCCGGCTTCGGCAAGGTGTTCGAGGTCGGACCCGCGTTCCGCGCCGACCCCTCGTTCACGAGCCGTCACGCGACCGAGTTCACGAGCGTCGACGCCGAGATCAGCTGGATCGACTCGCACGAGGACGTCATGACGCTGCACGAGGAACTCCTCGTCGCCGGCTTCACGGCGGTCAAGGCCAAGCACGGCGAGCAGATCGCCGAACTCTTCGGCATCGAGCTCGAGGTCCCCTCCCGCCCGTTCCCGCGCATCCCGCTGGCCGAGGCCAAGCGCATCGTCGCCGAGCGCGGCTACGAGGTGCCGCGCGCCGACGACGACATGGACCCCGAGGGCGAGCGCCAGATCGCGGCCTACGTCAAGGAGACCTACGGCCACGAGTTCGTCTTCCTCACCGACTACGCCTCGAGCATCCGGCCGTTCTACCACATGCGCAACAGCGAAGACGGCTCGCTCACCAACAGCTACGACCTCATCTACAACGGCGTCGAGATCTCCACGGGTGCACAGCGCGAGCACCGCGTCGAGGTGCTCATCGAGCAGGCGAAGGAGAAGGGCCTCGAGCCCGAGGAGCTCGAGTTCTACCTCGACTTCTTCCGCTACGGCGTCCCGGCGCACGGCGGCTTCGGCATGGGCCTCGCGCGCGTGCTGATGCTCATGCTGCACGAGACCTCGATCCGCGAGGTGACCTACCTGTTCCGCGGCCCGACCCGCCTCGCCCCGTAGAGAGGACACCCATGAAGATCGTCATCCTCTACGGAACCGAGTCCGGCAACGCCGAACGGCTCGCCAACGACCTCGGCAAGGCCATCGGGTCGCAGCACGAGTGGCGCGTCGTCGACCTCGGCGACGTGTCCCCAGACGAACTCTCGGCCGACGAGATCCACATCTTCATCACCTCGACCTACGGCGACGGTCTGCTCGGTGAGACCGGCCAGATCTTCTACGAGGCGCTCGAGGAGTCGGGCACCGACCTCGACGGGATCCGCTACGCCATCTTCGGGCTCGGCGACAGCAGCTACGAGGACACCTACAACCAGGGCAGCTCCCTGCTCGACGCCCTGCTGACGGAGAACGGGGCCACCCGCTTCGGCGAGTTCGGGCTCCACGACGACGGTGGCTTCGAACGCAAGAAGGACGTCGCCCTCGCCTGGTTGCCCGGCGTGCTCGCGGCAGCCGAACAGCTCTGACCACAGCCGCAACGAGTCCGACGGTCCCGACCGTGGCTCGGACACCGTCGGCCGGGTAACCTCGATCATCTGATCGAGGGGTGCGATGTGATGGGTGCAGCGACCGACGCCGTCGTCCGACGCTTGCGCGACGCGGGCTGCGTGTTCGCCGAAGAGGAGGCGGCTCTCCTCCTCGCCGAGGCGAGTGACCCGCAGCAGCTCGAGGCGATGATCCGTGCCCGGGTCGACGGACGTCCGCTCGAACAGCTCCTCGGCTGGGTGGCGTTCCGCGGCCATCGGCTCGTCGTCGACGAGGGGGTCTTCGTGCCGCGTCAGCGGACGGGCCTCCTGGTGGAGCTCGCGTCGGCACGCCTGCACGAGGGCGCGACGGTGGTCGAACTCTGCTGCGGTGTCGCCCCGGTCGGCGCTGCGCTGCTCGCGGAGTGGCCGGGCCGCCTCAAGCTCTGGGCGTCGGACATCGACC
This sequence comes from Plantibacter sp. LMC-P-059a, assembly GCF_030209505.1. Classification (NCBI taxonomy): domain Bacteria; kingdom Bacillati; phylum Actinomycetota; class Actinomycetes; order Micrococcales; family Microbacteriaceae; genus Plantibacter; species Plantibacter sp. LMC-P-059a. The sequence goes on from NZ_JARVRZ010000006.1 coordinate 155,670, forward strand.
CGGTCGCGGTACGGAGCGCCCGCCGCAACCTGGAGCCGCTCGGCGGGACCGTGGTGGTGGGCGACCTCTTCGGAGGCCTGCCGGACCACCTCCACGGGTCCATCGACGTCCTGGTCGCGAACGCCCCGTACGTGCCGAGCGCCTCGATCGCCCTGATGCCGAGGGAGGCTCGTGATCACGAGGCGGCGATCGCACTCGACGGCGGCGCGGACGGCCTCGACGTCCAGCGGCGACTCATCGCAGCATCGCCGGAGTGGCTCCCCGTCGGCGCCCACCTCGTCGTCGAGACCAGCACGCGTCAAGCGGAGCGGACGGCGGGACTCATGGAGTCGGCGGGCTACTCGGCCGTCATCCGGCGCGACGATGAACTCGACGGCACGGCCGTCGAGGGGGTCCGTCGCTGAGGGCTCAGGGGCGCGTGAGTTCGAAGTCGACGGCGGACCGCTCGACGACGAGCTGACGCACGATCTGCACCACGCGGACGTGCTCCGGGTGCACCTGGTATCGCTCCAGTGCCTCGAGGCTGGGGTAGTCGCCGACCAGGACGACGTCCCAGTTGCTCTCGGGGTACGCGATGTTGCGCCCGACCTGCAGGCTCTCGATGTCGTCCGGCATGACCGCGGCGAGGCCTTCCAGCTCGGCCTGCATCGTGGCGAAGGCGGCGTCGCGCTCGGTCTCGTCGGTGGCGGCCAGCTTCCAGCTGACGATGTGGCGGATGGTCACGGGGACTCCAATGGGTCGGGACGGTTGCGGCTGGGCCGACGACTCAGCCGGCGAGCAGGGCCGCCCGCAAGCGGTCGGGATCGATGCGCCAATAGTTGTGGACCTTGCCGTCGATGAGGACGACGGGGATCTCCTCCCAGTGGCGGTCGTGCAGGATCGGGTCGTCGAGGATCGACAGCTCCTCCCGCTCGATCGCCGGAGCGTCGGTGGGAAGGCCCGCGACCACCTCGTCGATCACGGCACGTGCATCGTCGCAGAGGTGACAACCGGGCTTGCCGATGAGCGTGAGATGCAGAGAGGACACACGTCCACTGTACGGGGTGGCCCACGGCCCGGCCGCGGTCCTTCCACGACATCTGTCGCTTTTTCGGCGGGTGTCTGCGACGATGCTCGGGTGCCACGCGAGGAGACGGACAGCGACGGAAGCACTGGCGTCGAAAGCATCGGTGCCAGACGCTCTGGCATCGGCCGGTCGAGGTCCGTTGTCATTGAGTGATGCCTGCACACTCTGAAGCCGCGACCATCCTCGGCGAGCGACTCCGCGCCGCCCGCAACGAGCGCCAGCTGACCCTCGAGGACCTGGGCGTGCTCGCCGGCATGCACTGGACGAACATCGGCAAGATCGAGCGCGGGCAGGTGCACCCGAGCGTCGAGACCCTCGTCCGCCTGAGCACCGCCCTCGACCTCGACCCGGCGCAGTTCGTCACCGGTCTGGACGCCGACATGTACCCGGGACGGACGCACAAGCTGACCGCGCGCGACCTGCTCGCGGCACGACGGGACCAGGAGCGCTGAGGACTCACCCTCGTGACGCCCGTCAGAAGGTGATGGGCCACAGGTACTGGTGACCTCCGGGGCGGAACCACGACACCTGCACACTGCTCGCCCGCGCAAGCGTGCTGCCGAGCACCTCGAACTCGAGCGCGCTGCCCGGCGTCAACCGGCACGGCTGCAGCGGTGACAGGAAACCCGGCCCGATCATCCGGAGGACGACCCAGTGGACGGCTTCGTCGCTGACGTTCCGCAGTCGGTAGCGCGGGGCGTCGTCCCGCTCGACGATGAACGGCACCCGGTAGGCGGGTTCGCGACGGTTGCGGCGGGCGATGGGCGGGAGTTCACGGGTCATGGGACGACGCTACGAAGGACCGCCGACGATCTCGGGCCGAGGGGCCGCGTGCCGCGACGTGCTGTGGACCGGTCGCTGCCTGGCTCGCTTGTGGAGGAGCGTCGTCGCCCTCAGCGCGAGCGTTGCCCGATCACCACGCCAACGCCAGAAAGCGCCATGCCCTCGAGGGCCGGCGCTTCCGGTGGACGCGATGTCCTTGAGCGTTCCTGACGGAGCGGCCCGCTACTTCTTGTTGCGGCGCTGGTGACGGGTCTTGCGAAGCAGCTTGCGGTGCTTCTTCTTCGCCATACGCTTGCGGCGCTTCTTGATAACAGAACCCACGGATTTACCTCACAGAATTGGGGGGCTTGGCCGCAGGGATCGCGACCGAAGAGAACAAGTCTTGGGGCCAGTCTAGCCGATTACGGCGCGCGTCGTTCACACGTCGTTCGCCTGCAGGCTGGTAGGAGCGGGAGACCGCTCAGCCGACGTCGGCGACGGGACGTTGCCTGACCGCCTCGACAGCCGTCTCCGGAACCCGGAACGACTTCCCGAACCGGATGGCGGGGAGCTCCCCGGAATGCACGAGTCGGTACACGGTCATCTTGGACACGCGCATCATCTCGGCGACTTCGGCCACGGTGAGGAAGCGGACGTCTGCAGCATCCTGCGTCATCGAACCCCTCCGGTACGCCTGGGAACACTCTGGAACGGCGGTCCGAGGTCCGGATCGCCGCATGGCAACTCTAGAGGGACGACGACCACCTGTACATCCCCTGGGTGAACGGTATGGAACCGGCAGATCTACGGGCGCAGCTTCTTCGTCACCGACTGGACCGCGTGCGTGACGTCCGCCGCGACCTTTCCGACCGAGCCCGCGACCGCCTTCGCCTGCTCGGGGAGGGAGAGGGCGGCGAAGTCGACGTCGTCGTCCGCGTAATCGACGCTGAGGAACGGGATGAGCCAGTCCTCGACGTCCTCGAGGGGCGCGTAGTCCAGGCTGTAGTAGCGGTGCTGGCCTTCCTCGCGGACCTCGACGAGCTCGGCTTCGCGGAGGACCTTCAGGTGCTTCGACACGGTGGGCTGGCTGAGGCCGAGCTGCGCGACGATCTCGGAGACACTCGTCCCCGCTCCGCCGTGCCGTTGGAGCAACAGTGCGAGGATGTCCCGCCTGGTGGTGTCAGCGATCACGTCGAAAATGTCGGCCATGGTCCAACGATAGTGATCGATCGCGCGGAGTACCATTGCCTCCGGCGCAGTCCTGAGGTGTTGAGGGGTCAGATGAGCGGCAATGCCATGGGTCGTCGTCCCGAGATCATCGTCCGGCACGGACTCGCACGGGTCAGGGAGGCCGTCAGCGACTTCGCGGCGAAGTCCACCTCCCGGTTCGCCATCCTCGTGTTCAGCTTCCTGATCTTCGTGTTCACGATGCTGTTCTCGCTCCCCATCGCGAGCGCGGACCGCGAGGTCACCCCGATCGCCGACGCCCTGTTTACCGCGGTGTCGGTCATCTGCGTCACCGGGCTCTCCACCGTCGACATGGCGACGCACTGGTCCTTGTTCGGTCACGTCCTGGTGTTCATCGGCGTCCAGATCGGAGCCCTCGGCGTCCTGACACTCGCCTCGATCCTCGGCTTCGTCATCGCGCGACGACTCGGACTGCGCCAGAAGCTCATGGCCGCGAGCGACACCAACCCGCTGCGGTCGCACCACGGGCCGGTGGCCGAGGGCCAGGCCGTCCGCCTCGGTGAGATCGGCAACCTCCTCGTCACCGTCGCCGTCAGCGCCCTCGTGATCGAGGCTGCGCTCGCGGTCCTCCTGTTCCCGCGGATGCTGCTCGACGGCATCAACCCGTGGGACGCCGCCTGGAACAGCGTCTACTACGCCGCCATGGCGTTCACGAACACCGGCTTCACGCCGAACGCCGAGGGCCTCGCGGCCTTCGAGAACGACTACTGGTTCCTGAGCATCCTCATGCTCGGGGTCTTCCTCGGCAGCATCGGCTTCCCCGTCATCTACGCGTTGAGCCGCAACTTCCGCCGCCCGAGCCGGTGGTCGCTGCACGTCAAGCTCACCCTCGTGACCACGATCATCCTGTTCTTCGCCGGCGCGCTCGCCTTCATCCTGCTCGAGTTCAACAACCCCGAGACGTGGAACAAGTGGAACCTGTGGGACACGATCTTCCAAGGGTTCTTCCTGTCCGCGATGACCCGGTCGGGCGGGTTCTCGACCGTCGACATCGGTGACCTCAACGGCTCCACCCTGCTCGTCGCCGACATGCTCATGTTCATCGGCGGCGGCTCCGCCTCCACCGCGGGCGGGATCAAGGTGACCACCCTCGCCGTCCTGTTCCTGGCGGCGTTCGCCGAGGCGAGGGGCCGCGAAGGGGTCGAGGTCTTCCGGCGCCGGATCCCGCAGGACGTGCTCCGCGTCGCGGTCAGCGTCGTCCTCTGGGGTGCGACCATCGTCGCCCTGTCCACCATCGTCATCCTGCAGATGACCAAGGCACCGCTCGACCACGTGCTCTTCGACGTCATCTCGGCGTTCGCGACGGTCGGCCTCAGCACCGGCCTCGTCTCCGACCTCCCCGACGCCGGGGTGTACGTCCTCGCGGTCACCATGTTCCTCGGCCGCGTTGGTACAGTGACACTCGCTGCAGCCGTGGCCGCGAGCCAGAGCGGCCAGCTGTTCAAGCGACCCGAAGAGAGGCCCATCGTTGGTTGACCGCATCAAGCACGACGCCCCGGTCCTCGTCATCGGACTCGGACGGTTCGGCGCCGCCTGCGCCGGCGAGCTCGACCGACTCGACCGCGAGGTGCTCGCGATCGACGACAACTCGGACCTCGTGCAGAAGTGGTCCGACCGGGTCACCCACACCGTGCAGGCCGACGCGAAGAACATCGAGGCCCTCCGCCAGATCGGCGCCCAGGACTTCTCGGTCGCCGTCGTGGCCGTCGGGTCCTCGATCGAGGCGAGCGTGCTCATCACCGCGAACCTCGTCGACCTGAAGATCCCGCAGATCTGGGCCAAGGCCGTCTCCCAGTCGCACGGCAAGATCCTCGCCCGCGTGGGCGCGAGCCATGTCATCTACCCCGAGCGGGAGGCCGGCGAACGCGTGGCACACCTCGTGTCGGGACGCATGCTCGACTTCATCCAGTTCGACGACGACTTCGCCCTCGTGAAGATGTACCCGCCGAAGCCCATCCGCGGCCTCAACCTGACGGAGTCGGGCGTCCGCACGAAGTACCGCATCACGGTCGTCGGCGTGAAGTCACCCGGGAAGCCGTTCACCTACGCGACCGCGGACACCGTCGTGTCGAACCACGATCTGATCATCGTGTCGGGCACCTCGGCCGACATCGAGCGGTTCGCGTCCCTCGAGGGGTGACGACTCAGTCGAGCCGACGCGCGTAGCAGCGCGACAGGGGTTCGTCGACATAGGGCCCGAACACGGCGATGGGCGCGTATCCCTCGCGCTCGTAGAACCGCATCGCGTCGGGTTGCGCCGTCCCCGTCTCAAGGAGCATCTCCACGACGCCCAGCGACCCTGCCTCGGCTTCGAGCGCCCGGAGCACGGCGACCGCGACGCCGGCGCCACGCGCCTGCGGAGCCACGAACATGCGTTTGATCTCCGCACGCCCCTCCCCGAGGAGCCGCAGGCCTCCACAGCCGATCGGCGTGCCCGCCTCATCCCTCGCCACGAGGAAGACCGCGATGTCGTCCACCGACGGCGGTGTTCCCGGCTCATGGTCGTCGCTGCCGTAGCGGGCGTCGAGCTCGGCGCGCTGTGCTCGGCGCAGTTCGGTTCCGGCCTCGTCGGCCCAGTCGACCCGCTCGATCGTGATCGTCATCCCACATCCCGTCATTCCGTAACGTTCATTACGGTAACATCTGTCACGAGGTGAGACGGACATGGCCAGAACGAAGGATCCCGAGGCGCAGGCGCGCATCTCCCACGCGGTCTGGGAGGTGTTGGGCGAACACGGCCCGCAGGGGCTGACCCTGCGCGCCGTCGCAGACCGGGCCGGGTGCACGACCGGTCTCGTCCTCCACCGCTTCCCGGACAAGCTCGCGCTGCTGCTGCACGCACGGGACCTCCTCCACGAACGCACCGCAGCGCGCACCGCCGCGCTCGAAGCGGCCGCCGACACCCCCCGAGACGCCCTGCGTGCCGTCCTCCGCCAAGCCCTCTCCCTCACCGAGGAGACCCGCCAGGAGGCCAGGGTCTGGCTGGGGTACCTCGCAGCGGCGCTCGACGACGACGTGCTCGCCGAACGGCATCGCGCGGGTCACGCGGTGTTCGTCGCCCGCACCCGGCGCCTCGTCGCCGAGATCCGGCCCGAGCTGAGCGCGGACGAGGTCGCGGCGACGTCCACCGTCATCGTCGGATTCATCGAGGGCGTGAGCACCCTGAGCACGGCCGACGACGACCACTACGACGCCACAGCCCAGCTCGCCGGGCTGGACCGGCTGCTGCTCGCCCTCGGGCTCGACGAGCTGAGCGACGCATGATCGTCGTCCACCGATGGGCGGAGGCTACCGCCCACCACCGCGAACGGTTCGCCGAGCTCCTCGAGGAGTACCACCGGCGGACCGAGCACGAGAAACTCCTCGGCCGGGAGCCGCGTGCGGACGAGGCCCTCTCGACGACCACGCTCCCCGCGCGCTACCAGGCCGAGATCACCGAACCGGGCACCGCCTTCGCCGCCGACGAGATCCTCCTGGCCGTCGAGGACGATCAGGTGCTCGGCTGCGTCGTGCTGACCGACGGCCCGTCGCCGGAGCTCAAGCGCCTCTGGGTCGACCCCCGCGCCCGCCGCCGCGGTGTGGCCGGGACCCTGCTCGAGGCTGCGACGACCGCCGCCAGGCGACGGGGCGACGACACGGTGCGTCTCTCCGTCTGGCACTGGCGTTCCGCAGCGATAGCCCTCTACCGGCGGTCCGGCTTCGTCGCGGTCGCCTCCTGGGACGACAGACCCGGCCTCGACTGCTTCGTGCGGTCGCTGGACTGATCGGGTCCTCGGCGGGTCAGGAAGCCGAAAGCTCCTCGGCACGTGCGATCGCGGCGGCCGCGGCACGGTCGAAGGTCTCACTGAAGCCCGCCTCGGCGAGGACCGCGAGCGCCCGCTCCGTCGTCCCCTTCGGGCTCGTGACGTTGATGCGCAGCTGCTCCGCGCTCTCCCCCGTCGTCGCGAGCAACTCCGTGGCACCCCGGAAGGTGCCGTTGACCATCAGCGACGCCTGCTCCGGCGTGAAGCCGAGGCCGATCGCCGTGCGGGTCAGCTCCTCGACGAGGTAGTAGACGTACGCGGGGCCGGACCCGGAGATGGCGCTCAGCGCGTCGATCTTCGACTCGGGGATGACGACGACCTGGCCGACCGTCTCGAAGAGCGAGGTCACCACAGCGAGGTCCTCGTCGGAGGAGCGGGTGCCCGGGGCGAGCCCGGTGACCCCCAGGCCGACGTAGGACGGGGTGTTCGGCATGGACCGCAGCACGGACACCGACGCCGGAAGGGCGGCTTCGAACGCGGCTCCGCGGATGCCTGCGGCGAGGCTCACGACGATCGTCCCCGGCTGCAGCGCGTCGGCGATCTCGGCGAGGAGGTCGGCGACCATATAGGGCTTCACGCCGATCAGGAGGATCTTCGCCGCGGCCGCCGCCCGGCGGTTGCCGTCGGCATCCTGCTCGAGCGCGATCGAGGTGACCCCCGGCAGCTCGGCCAGGGCCTCCGCCTTGGCGATCGTCCGGTTCGTGACGGTGATGCCACCGTCGACCTCGACCCCCGGTTGGACGAGGCCACGCAACACGGCCCCTCCCATCGAACCGGCTCCGAGGATGGCGATGCTGGGCAGGCTGATCGTTTCACTCACCCTGCGAGTCTAGGGACCCGCGTGCTCGTCGGCACCTGCCCGGGTCGGCTCAATCGGCGAGACACGCGCCCGACGGCACCGCCGACTGGAGGGAGGTCGCGAGCGCGACGACCGGCAGGATCTCGTCCATCGCCAAGGCATAGCCGATCGGTGCAGAGTCCGCGTCCCGGGCGAAGATGACACCCTCCACCTCGCCGGACTCGGTGAGGAGCGGACCACCGGAGTTCCCCGGCTGCACCGTCCCCGACAGCGTCACGACCTGTCGGCTCGTGGGGTTCGCTCCGGTGATGTCGGCGACGAGGCTCGGGCCCACGACGATGACCTGCGCGCCGCCCGCGGTGTACGGGCCGCCGAACGGGTAGCCGGCGACGACCGCCTTCGCCCCTGGCGCCGGGTTCGGGGCGAGCGGCAGCACCCGGGCGCCGAGCCCGTCGACGCGGATGACGGCGAGGTCGTCGACCGGATCGAAGTAGACGATCCGCCCCGGCTTGGGCATGGACCCCGGCACCTCGACGACGGGCTCGCTGACACCGGCGAGGACGTGCGCGTTCGTCATGACCAGGTCGTCGGCGAAGACGAAGCCGCTGCCGGTGAGGCTCCGCGCGCAGGACTCGGCGGTGCCGCTGATGCGCACGACGGACTCGGACGCCGTCTGTAGCGCCGGCGTCGAGGTGTCGAGCTGCGGGGCCGCCGGGACGTCCGCCGTTCCACCGAAGGCCTCGATGACGCGCTGCGCACCGCCGTCGACCACCGTGGACCGCAGCTGCGCGAGCGTGCTCTTCACCTGGACGGGCGTGACGCGGTCGATCGTGCCGATCACGGCCGAGGACCCCACGGCCTGCGCGAGGAGCGGGATGCCGAGTGACCCCACACCGAGCGCCGCGGTGACGAGCACGAGCGCGGTGACGACCAGGTTGAGGGCGGCTCCCAGGAGTCGCTCCAGCCCACGCAGCGGGGTCTTCCGGACGACCGAACCGACGGCACCACCGATGACGGCGCCGATCGTGTACCCGATGCTCAAGAGCACGACGGCTGCGGCGACGGCCGCCCAGCCCCGCCAGGCCGTGTCGGGAACCCAGGAGGCGACGAGGGGGATCGCGAAGAACGCGCCGACGCCACCCGCCACGAGCCCGACCAGTCCGCCGAGGCTCCCGAGGAGCCCGGCGCGCCACCCGCGGATCACGAACACGATCAGGATGACGACGAGGACGATGTCGAGGATCACGCCGGGTTGCATCCTGCGATCCTGCCATCACCGTCCGACAGTGGCCTCCGGAAGTGCTGGGAGCCCTTCGACAGGCTCAGGGACCATAGGCGGCTCAGGGAGCTGTGACGCCGCTCGGCCCGCGGAAGAAGTCGGTGAGGAGCGTCGAGCAGCGGTCGGCCTCGACACCCGCGTAGACCTCCACGCGGTGCTGCAACCGCCGGTCGCGCAGGACGTCGTAGACCGAACCGACCGCTCCGGCCTTCTCGTCCCAGGCACCGAACACGACGCGCGGGATCCGCGCCGCCAGGATCGCTCCGGCGCACATGACGCACGGCTCGAGGGTGACGACGAGCGTGAGTTCCGTCAGGTGCCAGTCGCCGAGCGCGCTCGCGGCCGCGCGGATCGCGACGACCTCGGCGTGGGCCGTCGGGTCGGTGTGCAGCTCCCGCTCGTTGCGGCCTGCGGCGACGACGGTTCCGTCCGGAGCGACGAGGACGGCGCCGACCGGGACGTCGTCGGTCTCGAGCGCCGCCTCCGCCTCGGCGAGGGCGAGGTCCATCCAGGCGACGAACTCGGCCGGTGCGTGCATCCGTCATCTCCCCGAAATCCTCGTCACCACGCGAGCGACTAGATTGATCGTATGCGAGTGCACGTAGCCGACCACCCTCTCATCACCCACAAGCTCACGGTGCTCCGCGACAAGACGACACCGTCGCCCGTGTTCCGGGCCCTCACCGAGGAACTCGTCACCCTGCTCGCCTACGAGGCGACCCGTGGCGTCACCGTCGAAGAGATCACGATCCAGACCCCGGTCACCGAGACCGTCGGCGTCAAGATCAGTGAGCCGCGTCCGCTCGTCGTCCCGATCCTGCGCGCCGGACTCGGCATGCTCGAGGGCATGGTGAAGCTGCTCCCCACGGCCGAAGTCGGATTCCTCGGCATGGTGCGCAACGAAGAGACCCTCGAGCCCACCACGTACGCCGAGCGACTCCCGGACGACCTCTCCGACCGGCAGTGCTTCGTCCTCGACCCGATGCTCGCCACCGGTGGTTCGCTCGCTGCGGCGATCGACTTCCTCTTCCAGCGCGGAGCGGTCCACGTCACCGCGATCTGCCTGCTCGCCGCACCCGAAGGCCTCGAGCGCCTCGAGGCCGAGACCGCCGGCAAGGACGTCACCATCGTCCTCGGCGCCCTCGACGAGCGCCTCGACGAGAACGGCTACATCGTGCCGGGCCTCGGCGACGCCGGCGACCGCCTCTACGGCGTCGTCTGAGCCGCGACCTCCCGCTCATCCGAGGCGGATCGGCGTCCTGACGGGCGGCGGTCCGCCTCGAACCGTTCCACGGGCACCTGCAACACCCCCACGCAACAAACCGTCATCTGGCGCAGATACTTGACAGGATCCGGGCCGTTCCTGTTGTATTGCGGACTATGACGACCAACGCGCCCACCCTGACCTCCTTCGAGGCCCCTGGGGACGCCGGCATGATGATGCCCGGCCGCGCGGTCATGTGCTGCCGAATGTGTCGCTGATCCGACACCTCCAGCATCGGTAGCGGTCCAGAAGGATCCGCTCCACTGCTCCAGCACGACAGAGTCCGCCGCTCCCCCACCCGGTGAGCCGACTCCCGGACGCACCCCGTCCGCACCCGGCCGACGCGCCACCCTCCCGGATCGCGGGACCGCCACTGCCCACCGGCAGGCGGGATCACCCCGAGCGCACCGCGCACGATCCGCCGCAGCATCATCACCCCGAGGACTTCCCACTCATGTCTCTTGCAGCCGTTCAGACCACCCGCCCCGCCCGCCAGCTCGCCGCCGTCGAGGACGCCCCTCGTGCCGCGACGCCGCACGTCCGCGCCGTTCCGGCCGGGCCCGAAGCCCGCGGCTTCGTCCTCTACGTCGGACTCGACGAGGCCAAGGCGCAGGCAGCCGGTACGAGCCTCGGCGAGATCGTCGAAGCCATCAAGGCCCTGACCGCCCAGTTCGCCCCTGACGCCGAGACGCATGCCGCCGTCGCCCTCGCACCACGCGGTGCCGGCGGACGCGACCTCGACGTCGTCCGCCTCGCCCTCCAGGACCCGTCGGCCCTCGCAGCCCACCGCGACGAGGTCGACGAGGAGGAGCAGGACGTCGCCCACGCCGGCGTCGTCGTCGACATCTCCCGCAAGCGCCTCGTGCTCGACAACGAGCCGGCGGCCCTCACCTACAAGGAGTTCGAGCTCCTGCAGTACCTCGTCCTCCGCGAGGGTCGCACCATCGAACGGGCCGAGCTCATCTCGTCCCTGTGGCGGGCCGGCGACGACGAAGAGGTACCCAACGAGCGGACCATCGACGTCCACGTCCGCCGTCTCCGCGCCAAGCTCGGCCGCTACGAGGACATCGTGCGCACCGTGCGCGGGGTCGGCTACCGCTTCGACCGCCACGCGGACGTCTCGATCCGTTACGCCAGCACGCCGTCGCCCGACCTCTTCTGAGCCGCAGCGGGGCAACGCAGACGAACGGGCCCGGCGGGTGGACATCCACCCGCCGGGCCCGTTCTCATGCCACCGGTCACTGCACGCGTGGGCGCTTCGGGGTCTCTCCGGGAGCCGGCACCGGACGCATCGCGAGCTTCCAGACACCGAACACCGCGATCGCTCCGGCGACGACGAACAGCACGAGCGCGTACCAGGGGGCACTCGAGGCCTCGCCGAGCACCACGATGCCGATACCGACGGCGACGAGCGGATCGACGACGGTGAGGCCGGCGACCACCAGGTCGGGCTGACCGCTCTGGTGCGCCTTCTGGACGAAGAAGCCGCCCAAGCCGGCCGCGACGAGCAGCGCGACGATGCCGACCACCGTGAGGCCCTCGAAGTTCTGCGTGATGACCCGGTTGATGACGACCTTCGCGAGTGTCACGACGAAGCCGTACAGCACCCCGGCCGCGACGACGTAGAACACGGTGTGCAACTTCCGGCGCCACAGCGCGTAGGCGCCGGCGAGCGCGAGCGTCACGACCGCGAGCATGATCAGGATGATGATCAGCTGCGGCTGGCGGATGGGTTCCTCGATCGCGTACAGGGCCGCGACGATCACGAAGAGCCCGATGCCCGCGACGCAGAGCACCATCGCGCGGGTCTGCTCCTTCGTGACGCGGACCTTCGTCACCCTGGCGTTCAGCAGGGCCGTGATCACGAGGGCGATCGCGCCGAGCGGCTGGACCACGATGAGTGGCGCGAAGGCCAGGGCCACGAGCTGGAAGACGATCGCCAGCCCCAGCAGCGCCGTGCCGATGAGCCACGACGGACGCCCGAGCAACTGCGGCAGCTGCTTCAGACCGAAGGCGGCGGATGCTGCCTCGACCTTGCCGACGCCACGGGACTGGAGCTGCGTCCCCACCGCGAGGAAGAACGCGCCGACGAGGGCGATCGGGATGCCGATGGCCTGGTACGGCGTGACGGAGATCGACGGGAGGTCGAGGTCTCCGGCCGTCCGGAGCGACTCGGCCACGAGACCGGTAGAGCTGGAGAGCACCAGCGCGCCGGCGGCGAGGACCGGGAACGTCGCGATCCCCATCACTTGGCCGCCGCGCTCGTGCCGACGGCCGCCGTCTCGGCGTCCCCGAGCTTCTGCTCCGGGACGACCTTGGCGTCCTGGCTCGGGAAGACGACCTTCTGGACGATGATGATGATCGACGCGGCGACCGGGATCGCGACGAGCGCACCGAGGATGCCGCCGAGCGCACCGCCACCGAACGCCGCGATGACGACGAGGGCGCCGGGCACGGCGACGGCTTTGTTCATGATGCGCGGGCTGAGGACGTAGGCCTCGAGCTGCATGTAGATCAGGTAGTAGATGATCGCGATGAGTGCGGTCACCGGCGAGGCGAAGAGGCACAGCGCGCTGTTCACGATCGACGCGCTCAGTGTTCCGACGAGCGGGATCATCGATCCGATGAAGGCGAGGAGCGCGAGGAGCGGCGGGAACGGGGCGCCGATGATGCTGAGGAAGATGAAGCTCAGCACCCCGTTGACGAGCGCGAGCCCGACCTGGCCGACGACGTATCGTCCGACGGCCTGGGTGATCTCCTCGAGCACCTGCGCGAAGCCCTCGCGTCGGTAGGCGGGGAGGAAGCGGTACGTGACCGCCTTCATCGAACGGAGCGACGCGAGGAAGTACAGCGTCAGGATGAGGACGATGATCGCACCGGTGATCCCCGATGCGACGCCGGCGCCGACCGCGACGATGCCGCCGCCGATGTTCAGCAGGTTGTTCGGGTCCTTGAAGAACGCGAAGACGTCGTTCAGCGCGGAGTCGATGTCGAGGGTGTTGCCCACGGTGTTCTGGACCCAGCCGACGAAGTCGCTGTTCAAGAACTGCTGCGAGATCCGCGGGTAGTCGTTGACGAAGTTGGTGATCTGCGTCACGAGCAGCGGGACGATGGCGAAGATGATCCCGACGAAGGCACCGATCACCGCGAGGAAGACGACGGCGATCGCGAGGCCGCGGGGCAGCTTCTGTTCCAGCCACGACACGAGCGGGTCGAGACCCAGGGCGATGAACAGGGCGACGCCCACGTAGATGAGCGTGGTGCTCAACTGGGTGACGATGCTGCCCAGCACGAGCGCGACGAGCACACCGATACCGCCGACGAGGCCGATCCGGAACGCGTTGATCCGGACGCTCGGTGCCGAGGGCTGCAGGGCGGCGACCACCGCGGCGGAGGGCGGTGAGGACGCCGCCGCCTTCGCAGCCCGTTCCTGCTTCGCCTGCTCGTGCTTGGCGCGCCTGGCTTCGCGCTCCTCCGGTGTGGAGGAGAACCCCGGCAACCGGAGCTTGGGGGTCTTCATCGTGCGGTCTCCTCGGTGGTGGTACGGGGTGGAGCTGGTCGGAAATGGTACATCCTGCGTCTCCTTCGTACGGCGGTCGCTCGGACCGCCGCTCTGTGCCTACAGTAGTGAGACGGAGCGTGGCCCGCTGATGTCACGCTCCCTTCTGGGGAAAGCAGTCGCACGATGTCGCGGGTCGGATCAGAGAGGTGGCTGCACGGTGGGAGCTGAGCCTGCGCGGACACCCGTGAGCCTGCTCGACCAGGCGACGGACCGAACCCTCGTCGAGCGCTGCGTCGACGGCGACACCCGCGCCTTCCAGGTGCTCATCACCCGCTACGGGCGGATGATGAAGGCCTACGCCGTCCGACTCACCCGGTCCTCCGCGGACGGCGACGACGTCGTCCAGGAGGCGCTCATCTCGGCCTGGAAGCGCATCGACACGCTCGAGGACGGCGCGATGGTGAAGAGCTGGCTCATGCGCATCGTCAGCCGACGCGCGATCGACCTCATGCGGCAGCGCAAGGACACCGACTCGACCGACGACGCCGTCATCGAGGCGCCGGAGCGCGACGGTCCGGAGCGGAAGGCCGAGGCGTCGTCACAGCTGGGAGCCCTGTCAGCCGCGCTCGACAGACTGCCGCACGGACAGCACCAGGCCTGGGTGCTCCGCGAGATCGGTGGGTACTCCTACGAGGAGATCGCCGAGCAGCTCGGGCAGAGTGTCGCCAGTGTGCGAGGGAGCCTCGCCAGGGCGAGAGCGAAACTGATGACGGAGATGGAGGGGTGGCGATGACCGACGGGACGCAGAGCGACGGGCTCGAGCCGAGCGGATGCGCACACGGCATCGACGCCCTCACCGACTACCTCGAGCGGGACATGCTGCCCGCCGACCCCACGATCGACGACTCCCCCGAGTGCCAACGGGTCCTCCGGTCGTTGCGGCGGGTCCGCTCACTCGCGGCGCCGCTGCTCGAGGCCGACGAGGCCGCGGTCACGACGCTCGATCAGGACTGGATCCGCGGGATCATGGAGAACATCGGCCGAGAGGCCAAAGCGGGCCGCGACATCCCGTTCGCCGCGGCCGACGACGATGCGGCACTCGTCATCACGGAGGGCACGGTCCGTGGCCTGGTCCGCGGCGCCGGCGACCGGACCCCCGGCGTCCTCGTGGGCCGATGCGTGCTCGACGGTGATGTGACGGTGGCGGGAGAGCCGATCACCCTGCACGTCACGGTCAGCATCGGCTGGGGTCGATCGGTCGCGGAGGCGGTGGCGCAGTTCCGCGAGGAGGTCCGCGCGAGTCTCGTGCAGCACACCGACCTGGTGGTGGCCGGGCTCGACGTCGTCGTCGACGACCTGCACTTCGAGGCCGAGCAGCACGGAGAGGTGGGGGACGATGAGTGACCTGACGGACACGGGCGACGCGCTCGACACGCTTGCGATGGTCCTCGACGCGGCTGTCGAAGCGGTGCCGGGGGTCGTGCGGCTCACGGCGGCCGAACCGACGCTGGTGCGTGCCGCGCGTGAGGGCGTCGGAGCGCTCCTCGGCGCACCGGACCAGAGCGCGCGCGTGAGCGTCAAGCGGGTCCGCGGCGCCGTGGCCGTGCACGCGAACATCGCCGTCGCCGCGGAACACGCTTCGCCCGCCGTCGCGCAGGCGGTGCACCGCGCGATCGCGGAGCTCCTCCCCTCGGCCGACGACGCTGCGGCTCCGTCCATCACGGTGCGCGTCGTCGATGTCGTGCCGAGTGGCTCGCAGGAGTGAGCCCGGGCGCTCCGCTCTCACGTGAGTTGTCACGAAATGAGACGCACGAATCGCGGTAGTCCGGGGAAGGCTGACCGGCTCTTCGTCATCTTGTCTCACGCGAGTTGTCAGCATTCCGCATGCATGTGGTTCGATCGTGCCGGAGCGCGTTGGAGGTAGAGGCCTCACACCCGACGCTAGCCCAGGCTCGGAGCGGGTTCTTCCACGGCGACGATCGGGGCGTCGCGGCGCAAAACTCCCGTCGAAAGACGCGGCCTGTGCTGCTGCCGACAATTGGGGGCGATCGAACGCGTAGCAATCCTCCGGCCACAGCACTCAGCTGTGCTAGCCAAGGCACATCAACGAACGGCGCCATGACCATAGCGACCGTCGCAATGAACGCCTGGAATGCGAGCGCGCTTCAGTGCTCGGCTTCGTCCGCGTCCGTGCGCGCACTAATGTGCTGAGCGACGTACTCCACCATCTGGTCCGCCGACCAGTTGGTTGCCCGTGCGGCGAAGTCGACCAAGAAGCTCGATAGATGCGCGTTCGCCAGAATATAGGCCGTCATCCTCTCCTCAACCTCGGTCGACTGGGCAGACAGAAAGTCGGAGATGTTCTGCATGCTGATCTGCCGAGCCTCGTCGTCCCGAAGGGTCTGGGAAGTCATCAGTTCCGTTGACAGCCGGAGTGCCTCTCGCACGAGGCTGTCGAAGTATTCGTCACCCACCATGGTCTGAGAGTAGCGAGGTAGGCACCATTTGTCGCGCCTCTATCGGGTTTCATCGCATCGAACGAGGTGCAGCCCCGACTGGCATCTCGGGTTTGCCTCGTAGTCAGTTTGAGATCTGCCTTCGCGACGATTCCATCACTGGCCGCTTGCTCAAATTGGAGGATATACGCGGCGGGGACTGACCACGACACGCGCGCATCCGCCGTGCTGTGCGCGCAACCGACAGACTCTGTTCTCCCGATTCGCGATGCGCGCGCGAACCATAAGTGCGTCGCGCACGCCGCGAGCGCCGCCATTTCGAGACATCAAGCTCATTTGCACGAGTGGTGAGACTCAGCCCCTTGCCTGGAAGAGACAGAACAGCGGTTAAACAAGCCACCAGCGAGCGTTCGGTGCCTACTGAACGAATAGTGGGCGATTGGCCCCGTGAGCGGATCGGTTCGATCTCGCCGCGAAGAATATCTTCTCGCGAACCCCAGTGCGACAGTCGCGGACAACGGGACGGTTGTCTTCGAGGCCGGTCGGCTACTGTCTCACGTGGGGTTCCGATCCAACGCTCGACGGGTGACGCCGGAGTTCGAAGGCAGCGACTTGTCCTGTGTGACATCACACGACGGTATCCCTTCGAGAGTAAACTCGTGGCCCACTGGAAAGATAATTACGCTCCGAATCTGGCCGACCCAACGATACGAACAGCTCACACTCGAGATCGAGGGCCGCACGCCGGCCTCCGGGCTCGAGACACCGGTGGACGTGCCGATTATGAGGCCCGCGCCAAACGGTACTGGGCTCGTAGAGCGTGCCTTGTGCCACCTCCCGTCCAACCGACACCCGCAGAGCGACGCAATCACACGGCCGCGGTCGTCCTGTCGCCGCCGGGGTCGGTTGGGGTCTCCGCTTCATGATCGTCGAAATCACTCATCCATGAGAATGCCGCGGTCACGGCGTCGATGTTGGTCCCGAGGATCCGGAGGCCGTCACGGACGACGGTATGGAACAGGTCGACCCACGATGTCGCAAGGTCAACATTCCCACCCGAGTTCAGGGACATGCTCGGGATCTGGTGCCCACCATGGAGAATGTTCGCGCAGCGCTCCATCGCATGCGTCTCCACGGACCACCACTCCGAATGAGCGACGCCGCTGGAAAGCGAGTACGCCTGACGATAAAAGTCGAGCAGGCCAGCCTCGTCGGCCATCACGCGAATCGATAAGCGCAGCAGCGAGAGAACCGGCACCCGCAATAGCGGACGATCTGAGCACGCGTCAGCGGGTAGCCAGGGCGCCCCGCACTGCGCGCTGCTTGCACGGAGTCGCAGCGTCGCGGCCGGCCTCCCGTTCGTCGTTGTCGAGGTCATCGGCCACGTTGAGGCGTCAATCGCCGACCGGCACGGCCGCATTCGGAGTGGATGTCCCGCCCCGGGTCACGATGTTCAATGCCACTCCCCCGAAGACCGTCATCGCTCCGCACGCCGGGGGGGGCACCGGCCGACTACTGCCTCTAGTGGTCTCAGACCGCGGCCTGTTCGTAGTCTCGGCGGTAGACAGCGACCGTCGGGCGGAGCTCTTCCAGGCCGGAGGCGAATCCGCACATGCCCCGGCATTGCGGTTGGGAGGTGTAATTGAACTCGGCCCGGAGATGCTTTGGACGACACCGTGTCGCGCGGTAAGGCGAACGCCGCCGATGACTCCGCTTGCGGCGGACTCGCTATCGTACAATCATGACGACTCCGGACTCGCGCGCCTTTGAGCACAGGAATCGGGCGCGCAAGCGAATATGGATAATTGTCACTGTCGCCATACTGTTCGTTCTGCTGGCGGCGTTCACCCTCTGGAATCTCCCGGACATGTTGCTCCGCAACTGGTTTCCCGACCTCCCATCCGCGGAGCGCGCGCCGTTTCTCGGCCCAGCCGCTCAGATCGTGCTCTTCGGGCTAGGTGGCGTCATCGCTATCGTCGGCGTAGGGCTGAGCGTTGCTCGTCACGCCGAAGAGCTCCTCGCTGCGGAGCTTGACCGCGAGCGGGCCACTCTCGAGCGAGATCGCAATGCGCTGTCGATGAACTCTCACCGGTTCGATCAGGAAGTCGAGCGCCATCGCCGCGACGAAGCATTTGCCGATCGGAAGGCCGCCACCGAGCAAGAGTTCCGTTCGCGCTTCGTGAGCTCGGTGGAGATGCTGACGGTGAACGGTGCGATCAAGCGGACGGCCGGGCTCTATGCCCTTGCAGCGCTCGCCGATGACTGGATCCGGTTCGACCGGCGCGATGAGGCTCAGGTGTGTATCAATGTACTCTGCGGATACCTCCGGTCTCCCTTGACCCAGAAGGAGGACGAAGCGCCTACTGAGGAAGCCGCGATCCGCGTGAGCGGATATAGCATTGTCCGAAGCCGACTAGTCGCGAACGGCCAGGACGATCCGGCGTGGTCTGGTTTCACATTCGACCTTCGGGACGCCCCAATCCACTTTGATGTCCCACTCAGCGGCATCGTGATCGGGAAGGACACCGTCGTCGATTTCTCTGGCGCCGATGTCCTCGATAAGGCGCTCACGTTCAGCCGGGCGCGACTCACCGCCAACGGCGCGCTCCGCATTGACAACGCCAAGATACGTGGAGCTGGATGGGTAACGATGCGCAATGCGAGCATGTCCGACTCCGCCACGCTCGACGTGATGGGAACGAGTGTCGCAGACCAAGCACGAATCGCTATCAATCGGCTCAAGATGACCGAGAACGCAGACATCGAAATCTCTGTTGAGGCATCCGACGGCGCCAGGATCACACTCAGCACTTTGCAGCGGCACGAAAGCACCACCAGCATCGGCGGGACGTTCACGAATGAAACATCGCTGATTGTCCAGCGGGCGAGAATTGAAGACGACGCAGACCTCGACCTTGATGATGTGTCGCTGTCCGATGACGCATACATGTCGCTGTCGCACACGGCAGCGTCTGGCAACGGCACCATCTCGGTCGGAGGCGCAGTATTGCGTAAATCCGGGTTGGAATTCGATACGGAAGCGCGCCCCACTCAACGCGGCGAGACCCTAGCCAGACAGGTGTATAGAGAGGACGACCGCAGTTCGTTCGGCCCCAGCGCGTTCATCAGGGCAGGCAGCGCAATAAGCACCCGACCTGAGTCCGACGATACCTCGGAGTGACAGGGTCATGAGCTGCCGGCCCTCGGCGGCAATCCGCCTGCACGTTCTCCAGCGTTCGCCGGGATGGCAAGCCTGCCGCCCACCCGTCGAACGTCGGTCCGGCTCCGCGAGGCCGTTCGCCCCTCGCGGTGCGTTTCGTCGCGCAATGACCATCACGGTGCGCGTCGTCGACGTCGTGCCGAGTGGCTCGCAGGAGTGAGCCCGGGCGCTCCGCTCGGGTAGCGTCACTCGGGGAATTCCCAGCAAAAATAACAGTTCGATAACTACCGCTCGTTACCGATCCGTTATATGGTTTTGGAACGTCAGATGTTTGCTGTGGCAGCTGACGGAATGTGATTGCAGGACACTCTTGGTGCAAGGGAAAGAGAGCCGGTCGTAGCCTCTGCGACCGGCTCTCGCTTTGCCTCTGACCAGGGGATTAGCTCCGTGTCCTCTCCTCGCCTGGCGGTAGGCCAGATGGCTGCTGCGATGCCGTGCCTTTTCAGTGCCGATCTGGGCGCAACTTTCGCCCGATCCAGCTCAACCGCGAACCCCGCGCGATTGGTCCCGGTCCCGGTAGAACCATGCTGCCGCTCCTAGGCTCGGGCCATGGCAATCGAATCTCTTCAATTCGGCGACAGCATCGCTGGCCAGCTCATCGATGGCGACCCCGACACCCCGCTGACCGCAGCGACGATGCGCATGCTAGATCCAAGCGGGATTCAGCTGGACGTGCCGTTCATGTCTCGCGCCGCCTCCGAGCAATTCGTGCACCTAGACCAGTGGTTCAGTGGGCAAGACCCACCCCAGAACATGGTGCTCCTCACTGCGCAGGGATCGGCGTCACTTTTCAACGTGCAGTGGGCCGGGCACACCGATCCGTCCGGCCATCAGCTCTCGCTTGGACGACTCAGGGCGCGGGAGACCGTGCTCGGCCATCGAGATGGGGTGCTTGATGCGCCGCTAGTGATCGAGACGGCGCGGAGCAGGATCGATGGATTGAACGCGTGGGCGCGCTCCTCCGCCATTTCTCGGAAGTACGACACGGATGAGCGTGGGCGAACTCGCAAGCTAACGCTGGAGCTGGACGGCAAGACACTCGCGACTTGGTCCCAGGGGCAAGCCGAAATGTCGATCACATCAAGCTGGACCACCAGTGCCGCGGAAGATGGATATGAGAGCTCCTTCACGGTAGGAGACAACGTTCATATCGAGAGCAGGTTTGCTGGTGAGCCGCGGCCATTCTTCGACCATTTCGTTGAGCAGCGGAAGATAGCGAGCCTGCTCGTGTTCCTGTTTGCGTGCCCGATCTCGTTCCGCGAGCATCGTGTTCAGGACGAGTCGTTCCCTGCCCGCATGATGGACGGCCGCGTATATGATCACCCGTTCGTTGAGTTGATCAGCGAGCTGTCGGTGCGCGAGAGGTCGAGGCCGGTTCCGTCTGCGAAGGCGATGAATCGTCCCACGGCGTACCTCGAACAGATCGGCCCTGAGGGGCTGGAGGCGTGGAACGCCAATTACGACGCCTGGAGTCGGTTCATCCTGCCCGCGGCGGGAGTGTTGGGGCGCTCGGGAGCGTTCATGGAGGACGTCGTCACATCGACCTCCATGAGCATTGAGGCCGCTGGCCACCTGCTCGGCGTGCAGGAGGGCGAAGAGTCCACGTGGTCCCGCAATCGGCCCTCGACGGCAACCTACGTCTATCGGTGCCTCCACGCGCTCGGGATCGACTGGGGCTCATGCGCCGTGAGTATCGAAGGGCTCGCGAGGGCGGTCGCGAACAACTACAACGCCGTCAAGCACTTCGACCGTGGAGACTTGCCTGCCCACGAGGAAACGTACCTGATCAGCATCGTGACCCGCCTCGTCGTCCAGCTCACGGCCCTTCAGCTCACCGGGAAGGGCGATCAGCTACTAGTGGACTATCGCTCAGGGAGCGCCATGTGGGACGTACGCCAACGTTTCGCCGCCTATGGGCTTCGGGTGGAAAGCGCCGGGGCGTGGGCGCGCACTAATTAGAAGCCTCGTCCGCGCAGAGTCGCCCGCAAGCGGGCGAGCACGCTCTCGGGCTCGCGCCGTTTCGCTACTCACAGGCGGCGACGAGTTCCCCGCTCGCACCACTCCCGACTGCCATCCGCGGGGGTCGAACCGCGGCGGCCACCTGCAACATGCGGCACCCTTACAACCTGCGGACGGGGCTGATCATGTCGGGGATCTCAAAACGCCCAGGAGAGGTAGTGACGTGGCCGCACCTGGCCCACTCATCTCCAGCTGACGGAATGCGATTGCAGGACACTCTTGGTGCAAGGGAAAGAGACCCGGTCGTAGCCTCTGCGACCGGGTCTCGTCATGTCCGGGGTCCGACCGATGCGCAAGCACCCCGCCCCGACGTGCTCCTCCTGCGCCGTCCAGGATAGATTCAGGTGTGGATCGTCGGACAGCACCAGGAGACAGCATGGATGAGAGGCGACTCGCGATCGCCGCATGGGAATCGCTCTTCCGCGCCCAGGTCGAGGTCATGCGTCACATCTCGCACGATTTCCCGAGCCACGGCATCTCCCTGAACGAGTACGACGTCCTCCACACGATGTCGCGCGAGCCCGACCACCGCATCCGCCTGCGCGATCTCAACTCGAGCGTGCTGCTGTCGCAGCCGAGCATCAGCCGCCTCGTCGACCGGCTCGTCGCCCGCGGCCTCGTCGGCAAGTGCCCGGACCCGGACGACGGACGCGGCACGCTCGTCCGCATGACGGAGGCCGGCTACGACGTGTACCGCACCGTCGCCATCGCCCACGGCGCGACGATCGCGGAGCGCGTGACCACCTCGCTCAGCCCCGAGGAGATGACCACGCTCGCGACGCTGAGCGACAAGCTCCGCGGCGCCTGACCCGTCTGGCAGTGAGCCCACGTCAGCCCACTGCCGTGTCCGATTCCCGCTCGTCCGGGTCGGTGCCGCGTGTCAGACTCAGGTCATGGACGACACACGACGCGCGGACTTCGCGGAACGCTACCGCGCGATCCAGGCTCGTGACCAGCGCTTCGACGGCCAGTTCATCACGGCCGTCAGCTCGACCGGGATCTACTGCCGTCCGTCCTGCCCGGCGCGGACGCCGAAGCCCGAGAACGTCACCTTCTACGCCACGAGCGCCGCCGCGCACGAGGCCGGCTTCCGAGCGTGCAAGCGATGCCTGCCCGAGGCGGTGCCGGGGACTCCGGCTTGGAACCTCGGCAACGACGTCGCCGCTCGCAGCATGCGGCTCATCGCCGACGGGGTCGTCGAACGCGAGGGCGTCCCCGGACTCGCCTCGCGCCTCGGCTACTCGACCCGCCATCTGACGCGCATCCTCACCGCCGAGCTGGGCGCCGGGCCCCTCGCGCTCGCCCGCGCCCACCGTGCTCAGGGCGCGCGCCAGCTCCTCACCGGCACCGACCTCCCCTTCGGTGACATCGCGTTCGCCGCCGGGTTCTCGAGCATCCGCCAGTTCAACGACACGATGCGCGAGGTGTTCGAGCTGACCCCGGGCGAACTCCGGGCGAAGCACCGCAGGATCGGCGAACCGGACCCCGGTTCCATCACCCTGTCGCTCCCGTTCCGGCGCCCCTTCGACGCCGCAGGGGTCTTCGCCTGGCTCGCACCACGAGCCGTTCCGGGCGTCGAACTGGCCGGACCCGACCACTACTCCCGGCTCCTCGCCCTCCCCGGCGGCACGGCGTGGTTCGAGGTCCGGCAGCTCGGCGACGAGCTCCGACTCACCGCCGAGGTGACCGACCTCGCCGACCTCCCGGTGCTCGTCTCGCGGGTCCGTCGGCTCTTCGACCTCGACGCGGACCCGACGTCCACCGACGCGGTGCTCTCCACCGACCCTCGGCTCGCGCCCTCGGTCACGGCCACACCGGGCATCCGACTCCCCGGGGCGGTCGACCCGGAGGAGATGCTGGTCCGGGCGATGGTCGGCCAGCAGATCACCGTTGCCGCAGCGCGCACCCAGCTCCGCCGTCTCGCAGACGAGGTGAGCACGACGGTCCCAGAACGGCACGGACTGCATCGCCTCTTCCCGACGGCGACGCAGATCGCGAACGGCGGGGAGGCCGCACTCGTCGGGCCCCGGGCACGGATCGGCAGTCTGCTCGGTGTCGCGCGGGCGCTCGTCTCCGGGGAGCTGTCGATCGGTTTCGGCGACGACCGCGACGAGCTCCGGACCCGCCTGCTCGCCATGAAGGGGATCGGCCCTTGGACGGCCGACTACGTCAGCATGCGGGTGCTCGGCAACCCCGACGCGTTCCTCCCCGGCGACGTCGCCGTCCGCACCGGGGCCGGCCGGCTCGGGTTGCCCTCCGACGCCCGGAGCCTCACCGCGGAGGCGGAGGCGTTCGCCCCGTGGCGCTCGTACCTCTGCCTCCACCTGTGGAAGGCGGCGTCCACGCCGGCACCGACCGCCAGACCATCAGCCCTCGAGAAAGGTCCAGCAGCATGACCACGATCATCTCCAGCACGAGCGTCCGCCGCGACGACGGTCGACCGTCCGGCACGCAGCTCACCGCGATCAGCCAGACCGTCGACACCCCGGACGGCCCCTTCACCGTCCTGGCGAGGGAGGACGGCGCGGTGCTCTCCTCCGGGTGGTCCGACGACATCGGCGTGATGCTCGAACGGATCCGGCCCGCCGACCGACCCGGCGAGACGGTGGCGGGGACCGTCGAGGCGATGGACGCCGTCCGCGCGTACTACGACGGCGACCTGACCGCGATCGACCTGGTCCCGGTCGCCCAGTTCGGCGGCCCGTTCCGCACCCACGCCTGGACGGTGCTGCGGACGATCGCGGCAGGACGCCCCGTGACCTACACCGAGTTCGCGGCGGCGAGTGGTCGACCGTCGGCGGTCCGCGCCGCGGCGAGCGCCTGCGCGACGAACGCGCCCGCGCTCTTCGTCCCCTGCCACCGTGTGTTGCGGACGGACGGCTCGCTCGGCGGCTTCGCATGGGGCCTCGACGTCAAGCGCTCGTTGCTCGACCGCGAGGCCGCGCTGAGCTGAGCGAGCACTTCGACGGCGGGGACCCGGTCCCTGAGCCTGTCGAAGGGCGGCGTCAACCCGGTGGGCACTTCGACAGGCTCAGTGACCGGAGGAGGGGGCAGCGACCGGAGTAGGAGGACAACGACCGGAGGATGGGGCAGTGACCGGAGGATGGGGGCAGCGATCGGAGGAGGGGACAGCGACCGGAACGCACGGCCGCGGTCAACCCTGCAGCTCGGACGAGCGCGCCGCGTAGGCTGACGGGATGGCCACTGCCCCGACGATCGTATGGTTCCGTGACGACCTCCGTCTGGCCGACAACCCCGCACTGCACGCGGCCGTCGAGCTCGGCGCACCGATCCTCTGCCTGTTCGTCCTCGACGACAGCGAGGAGTTGCGACCGCTCGGCGGGGCCTCCCGCTGGTGGTTGCATCACAGCCTCGAGGCGCTCGGGGAGGACATCCGCGGGCTCGGCGGCACTCTGCTCCTCCGTTCGGGGAGTGCGGCCACGATCGTTCCTGAACTCGCCACCTCCCTCGGAGCCGGCGCGGTGCTGTGGAACCGTCGCTACGGAGCCGCGGAACGGGAGATCGACTCAGGGATCAAGACGGAGCTGAAGGACGCCGGTCTCGACGCCCGGAGCTTCGCCGCGAACCTCCTCGCCGAACCCTGGGAGATCGTCACCGGGCAGGGCCAGCCCTACTCGGTGTTCACCCCGTTCTGGAAGGCGTCGCTGCAACGGCATGCGGCGAACCCGCCGAGGCATCCGCTCCCCGCGCCCACCGAGCTGACGGGCGTCTCGGACGCGCCCGACGGTGACGAGCTCGGATCGTGGGACCTCCTGCCGACGAAGCCGGACTGGGCGGGTGGGCTCCGTGAGCACTGGACGCCGGGTGAGGCCGGAGCGGACGCACGACTCGCCGACTTCCTCGATGGTGGGGTGACCGGGTACGCGGAGGATCGTGACTTCCCCGCCCAACCGTCGACCTCCGGGCTGTCGCCGCACCTGCGTTTCGGGGAGATCAGCTCACCGCAGATCTGGCATGCGGCTCGCGACCACCGACGGCACCTCGGCGACGACGGCGCCACGTTCCTCAAGGAACTCGGCTGGCGCGACTTCGCCTACCACTGCCTCTTCGCGTTCCCCGACCTCGCCACCCGCAACTGGCGGCAGGCCTTCGACCGCTTCCCCTGGCCGGACGTCGACCAGGACGCCTTCACCGCCTGGACCACCGGCCACACCGGCATCCCCCTCGTCGACGCCGGCATGCGCGAGCTGTGGACGACCGGCAGCATGCACAACCGCATCAGGATGGTCGTGGCGTCGTTCCTGACCAAGAACCTCCTCATCCACTGGCGGCTCGGCGAGGAGTGGTTCTGGGACACCCTCGTCGACGCGGACCCGGCGTCCAACCCGTTCAACTGGCAGTGGGTCGCCGGCAGCGGGTTCGACGCGTCGCCGTACTTCCGGATCTTCAACCCCGAACGCCAGCGGGAACGGTTCGATCCCGACGACGCCTACATCAAGCGGTGGGTACCGGAGTTCGGGACGCCCGACTACCCGGAGCCGATCGTCGACCTCGGTGAGACGCGGCACGCGGCCCTCGCCGCGTACGAGCACGTCAAGGGCGCGTAGCCCGGCTCCAGGTGCTCGTCATGGAGGACGGGCGGCTCAGCACGGCCGCCGACGCGCTGGCCCAGCGATCCTGAGGCGCGTCGCCGCCCGGCGGTAGGGTGAGGTCACGCCGAGAGAGGATCACCATGCGCAGCGCCAGCCGAGGGCTCACCGTGATCGCGATCGTCGGAGCGCTCCTCGGCACGAGCGCATGCACCGGCGGTTCGGACGAACCCTCCGACCAGGGCTCCGCGAGTGCCGCCGGCGTGATCGCGCCCGTCATCGTCCAGCTCGTCGATCAGGACGGGCGCACCGTCTCCGTCGGCCTCGACAACGTGGTGGACCTCGTCGCCGTCGACCCGACCGTCTGGTCCGCCGAGATCGAGGACCCGTCGATCGCGGAGTACGTGCCCGGTGGCTCCCGGGGCGGCGCCTCCTTCAACCCCGGCCTGCAGCCCCTCGCGGTCGGCAGCACGACGGTGACGCTGACGAACCGCTCCGACGACTCGACCGTCGTGTTCACCCTCGAGGTCGTCGCCGGTCCCTGAGCCGCGACCGGTCGCACGACGCACCGGTCCCTGAGCCGGTCGACACTTCGACAAGCTCAGTGACCAAGGCGCACCGGTCCCTGAGCCTGTCGAAGGGCAGCCGCTCAGCCGCTCAGATGTTCAGGTAGCGGCAGAGGTAGGCGGTGGCGACCTCCACCTGGACCTGGAAGCTGCTGCTCCCCGGGACGCTGAACTGGGCGTCCGGGCCGAAGTCCTGCCAGGCGCTCGTGTTGGGCAACAGGACGCGGAGCCGGCCGGAGATGACGGACATCTCCTCGGCCTTCCCGGTGGTGAAGGTGTACTCCCCCGGAGCCATGACCCCGACGCTCGCCGACTCGGCTCCCGGCTCGTGCGTGGCGAAGCCGATCGACTTCACGTTGCCGTCGAAGTACTCGTTGCTCGTCAGCATCAGGGGCCTCCCTCGTGGTCCACGACCACCGTGGCCGATCCGCCATTCATCGTATCGGCTCGGCGAAGAAGGCCTCCTCGTGTACCGCAGAGGCCAGGAACGCCCGGCGCATCGCCCGACGTGCCGTCGCGTCCGCGCGCTCGGCGGCACCGGCGACGATCTCGATCGCGCGGGCGGTGGCGACCGCGAAGGCCGGGTCGGAGTAGGTGTCGAGCCACGCGGCGAACGGGTGCTCGGGGTGCGACGCCTGGACGAGCCGCTCCCCCAGATCCTGATAGATCCAGTAGCAGGGCAGGACCGCGGCGATCACCCGACCGTAGTCGCCGTCGACACTCGCGGCGTGCAGGTGGTCGAGGTAGGCCGTCGTGGTCGCCGACGGTTCCGCCTCCTCCCCGGCCGCTGCCGAGGCGGCGAGCCAGGTGCGGTGGAGTTCCATCTCGGCCTCGATCGAGCCGGCGGCGCCCGTGGCCCAGAACACCTGTTCCTCGGGGGTCGGGGCCAGCGCGCTCGCTCGCGCGAGCACCCGTGAGTAGGCGCGGAGGTAGATCGCGTCCTGTTGCAGGTACCAGGCGAACCGGGCCGGATCGAGGGTGCCGTCGGCGAGCGTCGCGACGAAGGGCAGCCGGTCGATCCGCGCCCGCAGCTCCGTGATCTCGTCCCACCATCCCGCGACGAGCTCGGCGCCGTCTGCTGGGCGCGCACCGAGGCCCGCCGACTCCCACAACGTGGCGAAGTGGTTGATCGGGCCACTCCCCGCGCCCACCTCGAGCGCGTCCGCCGCCTCGAGACTCGAGGTGAGCCACGCCTTGGCCGTGCCGAGCGCCTCCGACCAGGACCCGGTGCGGG
Organism: Plantibacter sp. LMC-P-059a; assembly: GCF_030209505.1. Lineage (NCBI taxonomy): Bacteria > Bacillati > Actinomycetota > Actinomycetes > Micrococcales > Microbacteriaceae > Plantibacter > Plantibacter sp. LMC-P-059a. Next base: position 183,438 of record NZ_JARVRZ010000006.1, read on the forward strand.
CGACGAGGGTCGCCATCGCGCTCGACAGGGAGCACCCCGTCCCGTGGGTGTTCGTCGTGGCGACCCGCGGTCCGTCGAACTCGATGAGCGAGCGGCCGTCACCGAGGCCGCCGCCGGTGTCGACGAGGGCGTCGGGGCAGTCCGCCACCCCGGACAGGTGCCCGCCCTTCACGAGCACGATCACTCCGGCCCGTTCCGACACCCGCCGCGCCTGCGCGAGGGCGTCGGCCCAGCACTCCGCCACCGGTTCGTCCGCGAGGACGGCGAGCTCGGGGAGGTTCGGGGTGACGAGGTCGACGAGCGGCAGGAGCGCGCGCATGGCGGCTTCCGCGTCCTGCCGGAGGAGGCGGTCACCGCTCGTCGCCACCATGACGGGGTCGAGGACGACGGGTCCGGTCGTCGTCTCGCGGAGCCACGTGGCGACGGTCTCGATGATCCGCGCGTCGCCCAGCATGCCGACCTTGACGGCGTCGATGACGACGTCGTCGGCCACGGCGTCCAGCTGCGCCCTCAGGAATGCGACGGGCGGGGTGTGCACGGACCGGACGCCGCGGGTGTTCTGCGCGACGAGCGCGGTCACGACCGCCATGCCGTATCCGCCGTTCGCGGCGATGCTCTTGAGGTCGGCCTGGACGCCGGCGCCGCCGGTGGGGTCGGTGCCGGCGATGCTCAGCACCCGCGGTGTGGGTCTGGTCGCGAACGGGCGTCGCCCGATCCCGGCATCGGCGGACGAGCGGGCCGGGGCTGTCCTCAGCGACTCGGTGGCGCTCACGCGGACACCTCGTCCCACGCCGCACGGAACGCGCGAGCCGCCGCAGCCGGATCGTCGGCGGCACAGATGGCGGACACCACCGCGAGCCCGGCGGCACCCGCCGATCGGAGGGCCACGGTGTCGGCGAGCCCGACCCCGCCGATCGCCACGCAGGGCAGCTCGGTGGCGGCGGCGATCGCGGCGAACCCGTCCACGCCGAGCGGCTCGGGGTGGTCCGGTTTCGTCGCCGTCGGGCGGATCACGCCGACGCCGAGGTAGTCGACGGTCCCGGCGGGCAGGGCGGCCACCGCGTCGAGGTGGGCGGGCGTGTTCGCCGTCAAGCCCACCACGGCCGCGTCACCCACGATCCGGCGGACCGCGTCGACCGGGAGGTCGCTCTGCCCGACGTGGACACCGTGGACGACGGCGCCGGCGGAACGGGCGGCGAGGAAGACGTCGACCCGGTCGTCGACGAGGAGCAGGGCTCGACCCGATACGAGCTCCGCGGCACGGACGGTCAGGTCGAACAGCTCGCGAGCCGTCGCGGTCTTCTCACGCAGTTGCACCGCGGTCACCCCGCCGTCGACGGCTCGGCGCACGACGTCGAGCACGCCCCGGGCGCCGCTGGCCGAGGCATCCGTGACGAGATACGTCTCCATGGCCCGGCGCACGAGGGCGGCGTGCGAACGGGCGGCGTGCACGCTGTCGGACACCGTCTCGGCGCTCATGCCACCACCGCCAGTCGGCGGACGGTCTCCGCATCGAGGAGGTGGAGGCGGTCGAGGAAAGCCGGGGCGAACGACCCGGGCCCGCGGCTCTCCGCCGCGGCCAGCTGAGCGGCGACCGTGTACACGCTCGTTGCGGCCACCGTCGTCAGCAAGCGGTCATCGTGGAGCGAAGCGAACGCGGCGAACACCGCACCGAGCGCGCATCCGCCGCCCGTCACGAGAGTGAGCCACGGGTGTCCGTTGGAGCAGCGGACGATGCGCTCACCGTCGGTGATGACGTCGGTCGGACCGGAGATCGCCACAACCGCTCCCGAGGTGCGCGCGATCGCGGTCGCAGCCTCGATCGCACTGTCGACGGAGTCGGTGCTGTCGACACCGCGACCGCCGGCGCCGAGGCCGGCGAGCGCGATGATCTCGCTCGCGTTGCCCCGGACGATCGTCGGCCGGAGTGCCAGGAGCTCCGCGGCGAGCGCCGTCCGGACGGGGAGGGACCCGACCGCGACGGGGTCGAGCACCCACGGGGTGCCCACCTCGTTCGCGGCGGTCGCGGCTTCGATCATGGCCTGGCGCTGCTCCGCTTGCGGCGTCCCGAGGTTGAGGAGCACGCCGGAGGCGATGCGGGCGAACGGCCCGGCCTCCGTGGGGATGTCGGTCATCGCCGGGGCGGCACCGACGGCGAGGAGGACGTTCGCCGTGAAGTTCGTGACCACGGCGTTCGTGATCGATTGGACGAGTGGGGTGCGCTCGCGCAGCCGGTCGAGGAGGTCCCCCGCCGCGGTCGCGAACCCGCCGGCGGCGGACTCGTCGGTGGACGGGTGGGCAGACTGCTGCGGTGTGCGAATGCTCATTCGCGACATCCCTTCGCTCGGACTAACGAGATCAGGTTCGACGGGTGTGTTCTCAGCCGGTCGTCTTGGGATCGGCACCCCGTGTCACTCGCGACCACCATAGCGGGTCGGTGGCGCTTCCCGTCCGGCGAGGCGACGAGGATGATGGGCGCATGGACTTCTTCGAGCTGGTCACCATCGTCTTCGAGGTCGCCGGTGTCGGGGCGATGGTCGTGGGCTTCGTGATCGCCGTCGCCCTCTCGGCCCGCCTGTGGCTGCGCACCCGCGACGGCGGGCGGGCGTTCCGGATGCTGCGGGAGACGATCGGCTCGGTGATCCTCCTGGGGCTCGAGATCCTCGTGGCCGCCGACCTCGTGAAGACGGTCACGTCCACCCCGTCGCTGACCGACGCAGCCGTCCTGGCGATCATCGTCGTCATCCGCACCCTGCTGAGCTTCTCCCTGCAGATCGAGATCGAAGGGACCCTGCCCTGGAGACGCCTCGCGACGACGGGACCGCAGGCGTTCGGCCAGGCCGTCGCGCGCGGCGGCGAGCGGCCACGGCGGTCCACCGAGGAGCAGCCCGTGACGGTGCCGGACGCCGACAAAGCCACGGCCACGCCGGATGACGACGGCCGGTTCCCGGAACTGCGCAGTCGCGGCTAGCGCGTGGAGGCGGTTTCCGCCCAGGTGTCTCGGATGAGGTCGGGCAGCTCACGCATGTCGTCGAAGACGTGGGTGCCGTCGCCGACGAGCCGCTCGGCCGGCGTCATGCCGCCGGCGTAGGCGTACACGGTCATCCCCGCGGCCCGCGCGGCGAGCACGCCCACGACGCTGTCCTCGACGACCGCGCACCGCTCGGGGGCGGTGTCGAAGTCGGCGGCCGCGTGCAGGAAGAGGTCCGGGGCCGGCTTGCCGACGGCGACGTCGGTCGCGCTGAAGATCCGCCCGGCGAACCGGTCGTGGATGCCCACCTGGCCGAGGTTCCGGACGACGTCGTGGAGCATGCCGTTCGAGGCGACGCACAACGGCACCCCGGTCGCCGCGATGCCGTCGAGCGCGTCGACGACGCCGTCGACCGCTTCCAGCTCGCGCTCGCAGATGCCGCGGAACATGTCGCTCCAGCGTTGGATCCAGTCGGCCTCCAACGGCTTGCCGAGCCGTGCTTCGACGAGGGTCGCGTAGGTCTCGAACGACGCGCCGACGAACAGTTCGCGCACCTCGGCCTCGGTGTAGTCGCCGCCGACCTCGTTGAGGAGTTGCAGGTTCACCCGCACCGAGATGCGTTCCGTGTCGACGAGGGTGCCGTCGCAGTCGAAGATGACGAGGTCCGGATAGTCGACTGGCATACTCCGAGCCTAAACGACGCCGCCTGCGTCCACGCCTGGCGCGTCTCCGGGAAGCGGCCGGCATCGTGACCGACGGCGATCAGCGGGAGATGCCGACACCCTGCCGCTGCCACGTGACGATCATGCGTCGCGCATACTGGGTCGCCGCGACGAAGTGCCCGACGAGCCCGAGGAGGATCGCGACGAAGCCGATGCCGCCGAACACGCGGGACAGCGGCGACGCCGGATCACCGCCGCCGAGGGCGAGCCCGGTGAGCAGCGCGAAGAAGCCGACGAAGAGGAGCACCGTGCGGATCTTGCCGGCGAGGCTCACCGGTACCTCGGGCGTCCCGCGGAACGCGACGACCGCGATGAACGCGAGGAGGAGGTCGGGCACGATCATGACGACGAACACCTGCCACGGGATGATCTGCGCGACGGCGAAGGAGGCCGCGACCACGACGACGGTCAAGCGGTCGGCGACGCCGTCGAGCCAGGTGCCGAGCGCCGAGACGGTCCCCATCCGGCGCGCGATCTGCCCGTCGGCGACGTCGCTCAGGAACACGACCGCCCCGACGACGAGCGCCGCCAGGTAGGAGCCGGTGACGACGAGGACGGCGAAGACGGGGAGCAGGAGGATGCGTCCCGCCGTGATCGCGTTGGGCAGGTTCCGCCAGTCGTCGTCCGCGAAGAGCTGGGTGCGGAGGCGCGCGATCGGCGTCTTCTCGTGCAGGGTCACCGGGATCATCGCCTCGTCGCCCGGGATCGCGAGTCCCCGGCGAGCTCGGACGATCGCGACGATCGACACCACGACGACGAGTGCGAGCAGGAGCACCCACCCGGCGGAACCGAGGTACTGACGGACTCCCTCGAGCACGACGCGCACGAGCGAACCGACGCCGACGAAGACGGCGGACCACAGGAGCGACCCGAGCACCGACGCGAGGAGGAACGACCGGTACGGCACGCGGGCGACCCCGGCCGCGGCCGGCGTCAGGCACCGGAGCACGGGGACGAGCCGGGTGAGGAAGACGGCCTGGGCTCCGCGCCGCTCGAGCGCCTCGACCGCCCGATCCCAGCCGCCGACGCCGAGACGCTGGACGACGGCCGTGTCGCGGAGACGCCCGCCGCTCCGACGACCGATGAGGAACCCGAGGTGGTCTCCCAGCGATCCACCGAGGGCGACGGCGAGGAACAGGACGAGCGCGGCCGGACCGGAGTCGAGCATCGCCGACAGGAGGAGCACGACGGGCTCCCCCGGCACCAGCAGACCGAGCCAGAGCCCGGACTCCGCCACGGCGAAGAGGAGGCCGAACAGCCAGATCATCGGATCGGGCAACACCGTCGTGGCGCCGTCCACCCAGCCGATGACGTCCACGGGTCCCCGTTCACGAATACGATCCGCGCCCCTGGTCGGAGCGCGGCTCGCCCAAGTCTACGGACGAGCCGGGTGCTCCGATCCCCTTCGGGACGACGGAGCCGTCAATCGTCGGACGGGGCGTTCCTCCCGGCACGACGACGGCGGAGGACCGCGGCCGTCACGACGCCGGCCGCTCCGAACACGACGAGCACTCCGGCCGCGACGATCCACGGCATCGTGTCCGCGCCGGTCGAGGGCAGACGGCCTGAGGAGCCCGGCACGGCGGGATCGCCGATGGCACGGGCGCGACGACGTCGGGGACCAGGACGAACGCGGGCACGGAGACCACGGATCCGTCGGCCGCGACGACCGCGACCGCCGAGGTGGCGCCCTCGGCGGTGTAGCCCGACGGAACCGTCACCGCGACCTCGTACGAGCCCGAGGCGAGGTCGTCGAGGAGGTAGACGCCGTCGGCGTCCGTCGTGACCGCGACCTCGCCGGTCGGGGTGTCGACCGTCACGACGACGTCCGGGAGCGGGGCACCGGCGTCCGTCTCCACGGTTCCGGTCAGCCCACCGAGCACCTCGTCCGCGACGAGGACGAAGCTCGGCACCGTCTGCACCGAACCGTCCGAGCCGACGACCGCGACGGCGGTCGTCACCCCGCCGTCTGGGACGGAATACCCTGCCGGCACGGTCAGCGTCACCGGGTAGTCACCGGGCGGGAGGTCGGCGAGCCCGTACGCACCCTCGGCGGACGTCGTCAACACGACCGGGCCCGTCGGCGTCTCGACCGTCACGGTGGCCCCGGGGACGGGCGCACCCGTGTCCGTCAGGACGTCGCCGATGACCGTGCCGAGCCGGGCGAGTTCGAAGTCGACCGCGTCCAGATCCGTGTCGGCGAGCTCCTCGGAGCGCGTCGCCGTCCCGGAGACGACGTAGCCCTCGGGCGCGACGATCGAGACGGTGTACGACCCCGCCGGCAGGAGCGGGAAGCTGTACGAGCCGTCGGCGGCCGTGACGGCGCGTTCGACGCCGCTCGGACCCTCGGCGCTCACGGTGACCCCGGCCACGCCGACCCCGCCGGAACTGATCACGCCGCCGAGGCGCGGGTTCGCGACGAGCACGAAGTCCCGTGCTGTGATGGGCGTCTCGCTCCCGGCCGGGACGGAGAACGGGGACGGCGCGATCTGGACGGCGTACCCCGCCGGTGGCGTGATGACGAGCGTGTGGTCGCCGACCGGCACGGTGTCGAAGAGATAGTCCCCGTCGGTGTCGGTGGTCACGCTCCCCACGCCGTCGATGGTGACGGTGGCCCCGACGATGGGGACACCATCGGCGTCGAGGGCGGTGCCGGAGACCGCAACGGGCACGATGTCCCGGACGACGAAGTCCGCGACCGCATCAGTGTCCGTGAGGTCGGCGGCGACCCGCGTTGCCCCGACCGCGATCTTGCCGGCCGGCGGGACGAGCTGCACGGTGTAGCCGTCGGTCGCGAAGTACCCCTCGAAGGCGTAGGCGCCTCCGCCGGCAGTGGTCGTCGAGGCGACCACCCGGCCGTCGCGGTCGATGAGTCGCACGCCGACGCCGTCCAGCCCGCCAGCGGCCTGGTCGGTCACGGTACCGGTCACGTCGCGCGCGATCGACGCGAACCACGTCTGGTAGACGGGCGAGCCGGACCGCTGCTGGAAGGCGAAGGTGAGGCTGGAGATCGGCGCGGCGGGCTCGAACCAGGCGGCCGCACCGCTCGTGTCGGCGGCGGCATCGTTGCCGCGCAGCACCTGCGTCGCCGGATCCCAGGTGGGGACGTCCGTCGCCGAACCGGTGCAGGAGGGCTTGCCGGTCAGACCAGGAGCACAGGCGTTGAACCCGCCGTTGAACCCGAGCTCGTCCGCCGTCAGGGCGACCCCGTCGGGACCGATCGCGGTCACGGTGACCTGGTCGGCGTCGATGTCGCCGAGCACGAACGTCCAGCCGGACGGCGGCGTCGGCGTCGTGAAGGAGTAGGTCGTGGTCGAAGGCGACGCGGGGTTGTTCGCCTTCGGCCGGAGGTTCAGATAGGGCTGGTCACGGCTACTGCCGTACTTCGCACCCACCGGGGTCGACGCCGCCAACCAGTTCGAGGCGCCGGAGACGACGTTCGCGCCGCCGAGCGAGTCGCTCGTGAGCGCCGCGGTCAGGGCGGGCTGCCCGGCCAGGGTCATCGTGCCCTGATAGGACCCCGAGACGCCGGAGAAGGTGGGCCATGTCGCCCAACTCGAGGTGGTCGCGGCCGAGGCCGCCGGGACGGCTGCGGTGAGGGCGAGCGCGGAGGCTCCGAGCAGGGCGAGGACAGCGGCTCCGATGCGGCGGGTCATGCGCGCCAGGATATGCGGAGGCATCGCAGCGGGGAATCCCGGACCTCAGGCGGGACATCCCGAACGATCCGTGGTAAGGCCGCCATGGCACCGCCGACCCACGGACCGTGCAACGGGGATGGTCCCGCAGGACGAGGGAAGATCGGGCGCGCGGGCGATCCGCCACGGACCCGATCGGAGGAGGCTTGCAGCATCAACCGAACAGCTCCGCAACCGCGGAGACAGCTCCGCCACCGCGGAGGAAGGAACAGAAGCCCATGTCCGCCTCAGCCACCACCGAGTCCCCCACGACCTCGCCCGCCGAGGACGTGACCCTGGCCGACGCCCCGACCGAATCGTTCGGGACGGACCCGCTCGCCCAGACGACACCCCTCCCGGATCAGACGACACCCGTCCAAACGATCCCCACCACCCAGACCACCGCCATCGCCGCCGTCCCACCGGTGCCGGCCACCGCGGCGGCAGACCGCGAGAGCTCCACGCAGACGCTGTCGATCATCGCCTTCGCGCTCTCGATCGCCGCGATCGTGGCCCCCTCGTTCGTCCTCCTCCCGATCGCCTCGCTCGTCATGGGCATCATCGCCCTGGCCCGCAAACCGCGGGCGAAGGGCTTCGCGCTCACCGCTGTCATCATCTCGGGCACCATGCTCGCGCTGGCCCTGATCGTCGCCGCCGGTGCCGCCCTGCTGCTCGGCGTCTCGATGGTCGCCTCCATCAACTGATCCGACAACCCGACGACGCCCGCCCACTCCCCGAGTCGGCGGGCGTCGTCGTGCGTGAACCACGACATCGGGCGTTGATTGTTACACAATCCTCCGCCAGGCTGTCCTCATGACCCGATCGACGACCGTGGCCGGCCCGAGCGCTCCGGCCCCGGCAGCGCAGCGCCTCCCCGTCGCGGCCGCGATCCTCGCCGCCGTGTGCTTCGGCACGACGGGGACGGTGCACGCCCTCCTCCCCATCGAGGTCGGCTCGGTCCCCTTCGGCGCCGCACGGATCGTGTTCGGCGGCGTCCTCCTCGTCGTGGTGTGGGCCATCGCGTCGAAGCGGGCGTCGACGGCCCACGCCGGCTCCCCTTCCGCGGCTCGTCCGCGGGTCACGGCGCTCGGGCGGCCGGCGCTCATCGCGGCGATCGTGCTCGGCACCGTCGGCGTCGCGGCCTACCAACCCTTCTTCTTCCTCGGTGCGGAGCGCAACGGCGTCGCCATCGGCACCCTCACCGCGCTCGGGTCGGCACCCGCCATCACCGGGCTCCTCGAATGGGCGATCCACCGACGTCGCCCGAGCGCCCGCTGGTTCCTCGCGACCGTCGTCGCGGCTGCCGGTGTCGCCGTCCTGTCCGGCCTGACCGGCGGGGTCGGGGAGGTCACCGTGGACGGGCTGCTCGCCTCCGTGGGCGCCGGCGCCTCCTACGCCCTCTACACGCTCTGCAGCAAGGCGCTCATCGACCACGGCTGGAGCCCCCTCGGCTCCATGGCGACACTCTTCGGCTCGGCCGCGGTCATCTCCCTGCCCGTGCTCCTCTTCACGGAGGTCGCCTGGATCGCCACCGTCCCCGGAGCGCTCGCCGTCGCCTGGCTCGCGCTCGTGAACACGCTCGCCGGCTACCTCCTCTTCGGCTACGCGCTCGGCGGACTGCCCGCCTCACGGGTCGCGACGCTGACCCTCTTCGAACCCATGACGGCCACGCTGCTGGGCATCCTGCTGCTGGGGGAATCGTTCGGGCCGACCACCGTCGTCGGCGCCGCACTCCTGCTCACCGGGCTGGCGATCCTCGTGACGCCGGCGCGCCGGAGCCGGCGACCGGGCATCCGATGACCGCCGTCGAGACCGTCGCGCATGCGCTGCGAGAGGACATCCTGGACGGCCGACCCGGCGCGGGCGAGCCGCTCCGGGAGGCCGCCCTCACCACCCGGTTCGGCGTCAACCGGCACACCGTCCGCGCCGCCCTCCAGATGCTCGCGGCCGAACGGCTCGTCACGTTCGAGGCCTACCGCGGCGCACGGGTGCGGTCGTTCAGCGACGCGGACGTCCTGGCCCTCATGGAATACCGCACGGCGATCGAGGTCGAGGCGCTCCGGCTGCTCCGGACGCGAACGACGTCCGAATCGCGACAGCCGGACGCGGTCGTCGCGGCGAACGAGGCGCTCCGGATGGCCTGCACTGCACGACCCCACGACCAGCGCCGCATCGAGCAGGCCCACGCCGAGCTGCATCACGCGATCGTGGCCGCCGCGGGCAGTCCGAGGTTGCTCGAAGCCCACGCCGGGCTGCTCGCCGAACTCGGGCTGTTCATGGTGCAGCTCCGCAGCGTCCTCCCACCGGAGGAACTCATCAGCCAGCACGACCGGCTCGTCGACGCACTGCTGAGCGACCACGCCGAGACGGAACTGCGCGCGCACCTGACGCACTCGGCCGAGCAACTCGTGGCGCTCCGCCGCGCCGCCGGCTGACGCCGCACCTCGACAAGCTCGGTGACCGGGGTGGGGGGCTCAGTAGCCCGCGGTCCCTGAGCCTGTCGAAGGGTGGCTCAGTAGCCCGCGGTCCCTGAGCCTGTCGAAGGGCTGTGGCCCCCGGTCCCTGAGCCTGTCGAAGGGCGCCGGTCAGGACCGGGCCGAGGAGACCTCGCCCGGGCGCACCGCGGCCGCGGTGCTGGCCGACGACCGGACGGCCGGATGCTCGTCGGAGGGCCCCGACCACGGCAACGTCACCGTGAACGTGGTGCCGGCGGGCGAGGACGCGACCTCGATCGCACCCTCGTGCCCTTCGGCGATCGACAGCGCGATCGCGAGACCGAGTCCCGTGCTTCCCGCGGCCCGCGACCGGGACGAATCGGCCCTCGCGAAGCGGTCGAACAGCTCCGGGAGGAACGATTCGTCGATGCCGGGGCCGTCGTCCGCGATCGTCAGGGCCGCACGCTGCGGCTCGTCGGCACTCTTCGGCGCGGCGATCCGCGTCACCACCGAGGTGCCCGCCGGGGTGTGGACCGCTGCGTTCGACAGCAGGTTCACGACGAGCTGGTGCAGCCGCTCGCGGTCGCCTCGGACGATGATCGCGCGCTCCGGCACGTCAACCGACCAGTGGTGCCCGGGAGCCGAGACGGCCGCGTCGCTCACCGCGGCGGCGACGAGGTCGCTCAGGTCCACGTCGTCGAGGTGGAGGTCCTGGCCCTCGTCGAGCCGCGCGAGCAGGAGCAGTTCGCTCACGAGCGAACTCATGCGCGTCGCCTCCGACTCGATGCGGGCGAGGGCATGCTCCGTCATGGGCGGGAGGTTCTCGCTGTCCTGGCGGGTGAGCTCGGCGTAGCCCTGGATCGCGGCCAGCGGCGTCCGCAGCTCGTGGCTCGCGTCGGTGACGAAACGCCGCATGCGCTTGTCGGTGGCCGCGCGCACGGCGAGCGCCCGGTCGACGTGGTCGATGAGGCCGTTGAGGGCCTCGCCGACCTTGCCGATCTCCGTTCGCGGGTCGGTGTCGGCCTGGTCCACGCGCACGTCGATCCCCGTGTCCCCGCGCTCGAGTTGCAGCGTGGAGACCTCGGCTGCGGCTGCGGCGACGCGGGACAGCGGGCGGAGCGCGAGTCGGACCACGATGATCGCCCCGACGATGGTGACGGCGAGGGCGAGGACGGCGAGGATCGCGATGACGATCGCCTCCTGCTGCACGGCCGCGCGAGGGGTGGCGAGGGAGACTCCGGCGACGAGGGTCTCGCCGTCGCCGTGGTCGAGGAACTCGAGCCGGTACCCGCCGAGCGACCCGAGCCCGATGTTCTGCCGTTCGGTGCCGCCGGCGGCTGCGGCCTCCTCGATGAGCGCCTGCGTGCGGACGTCGAGCGCCTTCGCGTTGGACTGGGTGAACCGTGCCGAGTCGACCATTTGGCCATCGGCGATGAGGGCGATGAGCGTGCCCGGGCCGTGACCGACGTAGTCGACGAACGGCTTCACGTAGCCGGGCTCGCCCCGGGTCGCGTCCGGGTCGGCGACGGCGCCGTCACGAGCCTGCTGGTCGTGGAACTTCACGACCGAGTGCTCGAAGGCCTCCATCGAACCGGTGAGCTGCGTGTCAACGACCTCGGTGACCGACGCCTCCACCGTGATGACGGTCAGGACACCGGAGACCGCGAGGACCGCGGCGATGACGGCCGCGATCCCGGTCACCAGGCGGCGCTGGAGGGTCCACGGGTGCCGCTGCTTCGGAGGGGACGTCGAGACGCCTGCGGTCGGGACCGCTCCGGTGCTCATTCGACGGGCCGCAGCACGTATCCGACACCGCGGACGGTGTGGATCATCGGCGCGCGGTCGGCATCGATCTTCTTCCGCAGGTAGGAGACGTAGAGGTCGACGATGCTGGCCTTGCCTGCGAAGTCGTAGTTCCACACCCGGTCGAGGATCTGCGCGCGACTCAGCACCCGCTTCGGGTTGCGCATGAAGTAGCGCAGCAGCTCGAACTCGGTAGTGGTGAGCGCGACCGGCTCGCCGTCGCGGCTGACCTCGTAGCTGCGCTCGTCGAGGAAGAGGCCGCCGATCGTGATGCGCGAGTCGTCGTCGGACACGACGTGCGCGGTCCGGCGGAGCAGGCCGCGGAGGCGCGCGACGAGCTCCTCAAGCGAGAAGGGCTTCGTCATGTAGTCGTCGCCGCCGGCGGTGAGTCCCATGATGCGGTCGTCCACGGAGTCCCGCGCCGTGAGGAACAGGGTCGGCGTGCCGGACTCCGGTTCGCCCTGCGAGAAGCTGCGGAGCTGGCGCAGGACGCTCAAGCCGTCCATGTCGGGCAGCATGATGTCGAGCACGACGACGTCGGGGCGCTCGGCCCGGTACCGCTGCACGGCTTCGCGACCGTTGGTGGCGACGTCCACGACCCATCCCTCGTAGCCGAGGGCGAGGCTCACGAGGTCGGTGAGGACCGCCTCGTCGTCGACGAGGAGGACACGGATCGGCGAGCCGTCGGCCCGGTACATCCGCGGAAGCTTGGCGAGGACCGCCCGGCGGCGCCCCGAGTCGACGACCTGCGTCGGCAGGTCGGAGGGCATGGTTCGATTATCCGTCGTCCGGTGGGATGAACGTGCAGCGACCGGCGATTCATAGAGGGCTCATATCTTTTCAGGCCGAGCGCATGAGCGAGGTGCCTACCGTGGAGGGCATGACCCGAGCAGAGCCCCTGGGCGCGCCGTACACCTCCCGCCGTCACCGGCGGTCGGGTGACGCGCCCGGAGCCACGGATCGTCTGCGGGTCACGGTGGGCGGGGTCGCCCGAGCACTCCGCCCCCTGATCCCGGCAGCGGTCTCGCGCCCCCGGCTCCTCCGCGGGCCGCGGATCGAGACGCCGGTCGACGCGCACCCGATCCGCACCGAACGCCTCGTCCTGCGTCGTCACCGCCTGGAGGACGCCGACGCCTGGTACCGCATCCAGTCCTCTCCCGAGGTCGTCGAACACCTGCCGTGGCCGGTCCGCGACCGCCAGGCCTCCCTGGAGCACCTGCGCCATCGCATGGGACACCGCCGTCTGTGGCAGTCCGGCGACTTCCTCGCGCTGGCCGTGGAACGGGACGGGGACCTCGTCGGTGACGTCTCCCTGCACCTGCGCGACGTGGAGTCGGCCGAGCGTTCGGTGGAGATCGGCTGGGTGCTGGACCCGGTTGCCGGTGGCCAGGGCTTCGCGAGCGAGGCCTCGGCCGCGATGCTCGACCTGGCGTTCACGGAGGTCGAGGCGAAGACGGTGACGGCGGTCATCGAACCCGGGAACACCCGGTCCATCGCGCTCGCGGAGCGCCTCGGATTCCTCCGGGAGGACGCACCACGCCGCTCGTCGAGCATCACCTTCGTGATCACGCCGTCCCTGCTCGCCGCTCGCCGCGCCGAACGTGCCGCCGCCGGCATCCCGCAGGGCGACGACAGCGCGGCACGTCGCCCCTGACGCATCGCCGTCCCGATCGCCGAACCTGTCGGGGCCGTGTCTCCCCCACACTGGCCCCGGCAGGTTCAGCCATCGGGACGGCGATGCGTGCATGCACGTCGCCGAAGCGCCTCCGCGTGCCGCTATAGGCCGATGCCCGGCCGCCCCGATGCACCGTCGGCCTCCTGCGTCGTGCAACCCAGGGTTCCGCTCGGTTCCAATATCCTATAGGATTATCGCGATGTGCCGGCTGGTGCCGGATCGACGGACTCGATGACGAGGAGATGCAGATGACCAGGCTCTGGAACCGGCCGGCGGACTTCGCCGATGAGATGGTGGACGGGTTCGTCCGAGCCAACGGTCGTTGGGTGCGCAAGGTCTCCGGTGGCGTCTCCCGGTCCACGCGGTCCGCCGAGCCGGAGGTCGCACTCGTCATCGGCGGCGGATCCGGGCACTACCCCGCGTTCGCCGGCCTGGTCGGCCCCGGCCTCGCCCACGGTGCGGCGATGGGCAACCTGTTCGCCTCCCCATCGGCCCACCAGGTCGAGAGCGTCATCCGTGCGAGCGAACAGGGTGAGGGCGTCCTGCTCAGCTACGGCAACTACGCGGGAGACGTGCTGCACTTCACCGCCGCCCAGGACGCCGTGCGCGCCGACGGCATCGACTGCCGCACGGTCACCGTGACCGACGACATCTTCAGCGCCCCGCCGACGGAGCTCCAGAAGCGCCGCGGGATCGCGGGCGACCTCACCGTCTTCAAGGTGGCGGGCGGAGCAGCCTCCAGCGGCTACCGCATCGACGACGTCGAGCGCGTCGCGATCCTCACCAACGCCCGCACCCGCTCGATGGGCGTCGCGTTCTCCGGATGCACCCTGCCGGGTGCCGACGAGCCCCTGTTCTCCGTTCCGGATGGACGCATGGCGGTCGGACTCGGGATCCACGGTGAGCCCGGCATCGACGAGACCGACATCCCGTCCGCCGACGGCCTCGCCGAGCTGTTCGTGCAGCACCTGCTCGACAGCGCCGAGATCCCTGAGGGCGTCGCGGTGGACGGCGCGCGCGTCGTCCCAATCCTCAACGGCCTCGGTTCGGTGAAGTCCGAGGAACTCTTCGTCGTCTACGACCGCGTCGCGACCCTCCTCGAGGATGCGGGCGTCACCCTCGTGGACCCGCAGGTCGGCGAATTCTGCACGAGCTTCGACATGGCCGGCGTCTCCCTGACCCTGCTGTGGGTCGACGAGGAGCTCGAACGGCTGTGGAGCGCGCCCGCCGACACCCCGGCCTACCGCACCGGCGCGGTGGACACCGGCGCCCTCGAGACCGTGACCGCCGAGGACACTGAAGCCGCCGAGTTCGTCGTTCCGGAGGCGTCCGCCGAGTCGCAGGAGTCCGCCGTCGTCGTCGCCACGGCCATCACGGCCATCCACGAGCTGATCGCCGAGCACGCCGACGAACTCGGCCGGCTCGACGCCATCGTCGGCGACGGCGACCACGGCATCGGGATGGACCGCGGGGCGACCGCGGCCGCCGAGGAGGCCGAACGGCTGCGAGCGGCCGGCGCCGGCGTCGCGACCGTGCTCGACCGAGCGGGCGACGCCTGGTCCGACCGGGCCGGCGGCACGTCCGGAGCGCTCTGGGGCGTCATGCTGCGCACCCTCGGCGAGCGCCTCGGCGACACCGAACGCCCGACGGCCACCGCGGTCAGCGAGGGCGTCACCGCCGCGAAGGACGCCGTCATGCGCTACGGCAAGGCGTCCGTCGGCGACAAGACCCTCGTGGACGCTCTCGTCCCGTTCGCCGACACCTTGGCAGCACGCGTCGGCGACGGCGACGACCTCCCCACCGCCTGGACCGCGGCGGCCGCAGTGGCCACCACCGCCGCCCACGACACGGCCGGACTCATGCCAGGCATGGGCCGCGCCCGCTCGCACGGCTCGAAGGCCGTCGGCGTCGAGGACCCCGGAGCCGTCTCCCTAGCCCTCATCGTCGAACGCGTCGGCGCGCTGCTGTCCGACCACTGATTCGCACCACCCACCGACCCTCGAACGGCATCCCCGGTCCCTGAATCGACACCCCGGTCCCTGAGCTTGTCGAAGGGCCACCCACGAAAGGCACACCATGACCCGCACCTGGCGAATCGTCATCGGCTCCGATGACGCCGGTTACGACTACAAGGAGATCCTCAAGCGCGACCTGGAGGCGAGCGACCTGGTCGCCTCCGTGGTCGACGTCGGGGTCGACGCCGACGGGCACACCAACTACCCGACCGTCGCGGTGACGGCCGCGGAGATCGTCGCGCGTGGCGAGGCCGACCGGGCCCTGCTCATCTGCGGCACCGGTCTCGGCGTCGCGATCGCGGCGAACAAGGTCCAGGGCATCCGGGCCGTCACCGCCCACGACGGCTTCTCCGTCGAACGCGCCGTGCTCTCCAACGACGCCCAGGTGCTCTGCATGGGCCAGCGGGTCGTCGGCATCGAGCTGGCCCGCCGCAACGTCCGCGAATGGCTCACCTACGAGTTCGACACCACCAGTGCGTCGAACGACAAGGTGCAGGAGATCAGCGCGTACGAAGCCTCCTGATGACCCACCACCCCCGCCCGATCCTCGTCGGCGTGAGCCTGAAGATGTACTTCGGCCACGTGCAGACGCTCGACTGGTGCTCGGCCGTCGCGGGGGTCACGGCCGAGCACCACGCCCTCCGGACCGGCGCCGCCGAGCTGTTCGTCATCCCCGGGTACCTGTCGGTGACCGGGGCGGTCGAGCGGCTCCGCGGCGTCGCCTCCGTCGGGGGTCAGGACCTCGCGACCGAGGACCGCGGTGCGTTCACGGGCGAGGTCAGCGGCGCGGCCCTCCGCGAGGTCGGCTGCGAAGTCGTCGAGGTCGGGCACGCCGAGCGCCGTCGACTGTTCGGCGAGACACCCGACGTCGTCCGCGCGAAGACCACCGCCGCCCTCCGCAACGGACTCGCTCCCGTGCTCTGCATCGGCGAGGCCGCGCAGGGCGACCCCGAGGACGCGGCCGCCTCCTGCATCGACCAACTCGACGACGCCCTGGCCGGGGCGGTGGCCGCGGGGATCGTCGGCCGGGTCATCGTCGCCTACGAGCCGCACTGGGCCATCGGTGCCGCCGAGCCCGCCGCCCCTGACCACATCAGGACGGTGTGCGCACGGCTCCGCGACCATCTCGACGCCCTCGCCGAGCAGGGTGCGGTCAGCACGTCCTCGGCCGTCATCTACGGCGGCAGCGCCGGGCCCGGCCTGCTGACCACGATCGGCGACGCCGTCGACGGCCTCTTCCTCGGCCGGTTCGCGCACGACCCGGCGGCGCTCGCGCTCGTCCTCGATGAAGCGGCCGCCCTCCGGAGCACGGACGCCGACCTGCCGCGATGACGCCTGACGGCCCCGTAAACTGGACCTCGACGATCATCGCGGCAGCTCGACCGGGGGTCCCCCTCCGTGACGACGCCCCGAGCACACATTTCGGAGACCGCCGTGGTTGATGCCGTCTTCCCGCTCGGCGCCTCCTCCTCACTCGAACGCCGCGGGCTCCGCGACCGGGTCTACGAGCTGGTCCTCGACATGCTCCTCAGCTCGGGCATCGAGCCCGGCGCGCGGCTGTCCATCGACGCCATCGCCCGCGACCTCGACGTCTCCCCGACGCCCGTCCGCGAGGCGCTCGTCCAGCTGGAGCGCACGGGCCTCGTCACCCGCGTCACGCACAAGGGCTACCGCGTCGCCCCGCCTCTCGCCGACGACCAGCTCGAGTCGCTGTTCGACGCCCGTATCGTGCTCGAGAGCGGCGCGACCGCCCTCGCCGCCGCCCAGGCCGACGACCTCGTCCCGGCCCTCGAGGTCGCCCTCGCCCAGCACGTCGAGATGACCGCCAGGGTGCGGGCGTCGGCGTCGACCGGCGAGATCCCCGTCGCCCTCCTGCGGGAGTACTTCGCGGTCGACTGGAACTTCCACCACCTCATCTTCGAGGGCACCCGCAACCCGTTCCTCCTCGACATGTCCGAGGGCATCTCGACCCGCGTGCACCGCATGCGTCAGACGGTGGAGACGGGCGTCACCGACGCCGACCAGGCCGTGGTCGAGCACCGGGCGATCCTCGACGCCTTCTCCGAGGGGCCGGAGGCCGCCGCGGCCGCCATGCGGTCCCACATCGAGCTCGTCCGCATGCGCGCCCGGAGCGACGCCGAGCACTGAGGCGCCTGCCGCCTTCCCCGCGCCGCCCTGCCCCGGTCCCTGAGCCACCCTGCCCCGGTCCCTGAGCTTGTCGAAGGGCGCACGGAACGGGGCCGACCGCGTGAGCGATCGACCCCGTCCAGGTGGTGCGTCGTGACTAGTGCGCCGTGCGGTTCGCCGTCGTCTCGAGGAGGTCGTCCGCCTTCGCCCCGCGGAAGAACCTCGTGCAGTACAGCATCGCCGCCGCGAGGAACGCGAACACACCGAGCGACACCACGCCCCACGCGCCGCTGTCGGTCGGGACGCTCTCGTTGATCCCGGTGCGCATGATCGGCGCCACGAAGCCGCCGAGGTTACCGAGCGAGTTGATGAGGCCGATGCCGGCCGCTGCAGCGGTTCCGGTGAGGAACGCCGTCGGGTAGGCCCAGGTGATCGGTCCGACCGAGAGGAAGCTCGCCACGGCGATCGTGATGAACAGGATGCCGAGGAACGGCTGGTTGTTCGCGCCCGCCCAGGCCGAGGCCAGGATGAAGACACCCGTCGAGATGTAGAACATCGTGCCCCAGGTGCGGCGGCGGACGACGGTGTTCGCGTTGCGACCCACGTAGTAGCAGGCGAACAGACCCACGAGCCACGGGATGGCCGCCACGAGACCGACCTGCCAACCGACATCCTGGCCGATGAGGTTGGAGACCTGCTGCGGCAGGTAGAACGTCGTCCCGTAGACCGCGATCTGGAGGCAGAAGTAGATGATGGTGAAGTACCACACCTTCCAGCTCGTCATCGCCTTCACGATGCCGGTCGGGCCGTCCGACTGCCTGACGGTGTCCTCGCGTTCCATCGCGGCCGTCAACGAGTCCTTCTCCGACTGGCTCAGCCACTTCGCCTGTTGTGGCGAGTTGGTGAGGAAGTAGAGCGCCGCGAGTCCGGCTAGGACAGCGAGCATGCCCTCGGCGAAGAACATCACCTGCCAGCCGTGCCACGGCGTCAGGGCGTCACCGAAGCTGATGAGGCCACCGCTCAACGGGGCGCCGAGCATCTGCGAGAACGGCTGCGCCAGGTAGAAGATCGAGAACATCTGGACGCGGACCTTGTTGGGGAACCACTCCGACAGGAACATGATGACGCCCGGGAAGAGCCCGGCCTCGGTCACACCCAGCAGGAACCGCAGGATGATGAACATCGTGTCACCCGTGGTGAACGCGAACAGCGCGGCGACGATGCCCCAGGTGACCGCGATGCGGGCGAGCCAGAAGCGGGCGCCGAACTTCTTCAGCAACAGGTTGCTGGGGATCTCGAAGATCGCGTAGCCGATGAAGAAGATTCCGGCGCCGAGGGCGAAGGCGCCGTTGGAGATGCCGCGGTCGACGCTGAGCGCCTCCTCGGCGAATCCGACGTTCGTGCGGTCGAGGAACGCGACGAAGTACAGGATGACGAGCATGGGCATCAGGTGCTTCGACGCCTTGCGGATCGCCGACTTCAGGGCCGGATCGTTGGTCGATCCGATCGCCGGCGGATTGGGTGTGGACAAGACACTCTCCTTTGAGATGACTGGTGCGGGTGGGTGCTGCTGGTGCTGCTGCTGCTGCGTGAGGTGGTCAGGAGACCAGTGACGGGATGATCATCCAGAGGCCGATGCCGACGAAGACGACGCCGAGACCGAGGAAGATCAGCCGGGACTTGGTCCATTGGCCGGTGAGGTGCTGCATGTGCTGCTCCGTTCGCTCGTGGTGCGGGGTGGTGCATGCACCGGACGCACCCGCGGATCGGGGCGGCCGGCTCGGTGCAGGAGACGACTCAGTGCATGTAGAGGCCGCCGTCGACGTTGAGCGTCTGGCCGGTGACGAAGCCGGCGTCCTCACTGATGAGGTAGGCGATCGCGGCGGCGATGTCGCGCGGGGTGCCGATGCGTGGGAGGACGCCGTCGGCGGCCATCGCCGTCTTGCGCTCCTCCGTCAGGGTGCCGCCCATGATGTCGGTGTCGATGGGGCCGGGCGAGATGGCGTTGACGGTGATGCCGTCGTGGCCGAGTTCGCGCGCGACGCTCCGGGTGAAGCCGATGACGCCGGCCTTCGCCGCCGAGTAGGCCGTCTTGCTGAACGTGCCGCCGCCGCGCTGGGCGGAGACGGAGGACAGGCTGACGACTCGGCCGACGCCGTTCGCCACCATCGACTCCACGGCACGACGGGTCGTGAAGTGGACGCCGTTGAGGTTGATGTCGATGACGCGCTTCCACTCGTCCGCACTCACCTCGAGGTACGGCACCGGCGAGGCCACACCGGCGAGGTTGACGAGCGCGACGAGCTGCGGGAGGGCGGCCTCGAGGGCGTCGAACGCGGCACGGACCTGTGCCTCGTCCGCGACGTTCGCCCCGGCTCCAGCCGCCTGCACGCCGTGCTGCTCCGCGATCTCCGCGGCGACGGCCTGCGCGGCCGCCTCGTCGAGGTCGATGATCCCGATGTTCCACCCCAGCTCGGCGAGGTGGTGGGCGGACGCGCGCCCGATGCCGCGCGGGGAAGCCGCCCCGGTGAGGACGACGGTCTTGGACTCGGGGAAGGTGGTGGCGGTCATGACCGGCCTTTCTGCGTGATGGGGGCGAGGGCTGTGGAGTCCGGCGGAACCGGACGGCCTGCTCAGTTGATGGGGGCCGGCCCGAGCTCGTCCATGAGCTGCTTGATCGCGACGTAGGCCTTGTTGCGGTAGGCGATGAGTTCCGGCGTGCGGTCGGCGGGCACGTCGAGGTAGCCGGCTCCGGACTTCGTGCCGAACTTGCCGGCGTCGACGAGCTCCTTGAGGGAGTCCGGCGTGGCGAAGCGCTCGGGCCAGCGCGTCTGGAGCGAGGCGTAGCAGAACGAGTACACGTCGAGCCCGGCCATGTCGGCGATCGCGAACGGCCCGAAGACGGGCAGTCGGAACCCGAAGGTCGTGCGGACGATGGTGTCGATGTCCTCCGCCGTCGCGACGCCCTCCTCGACGAGCTGCGTCGCCTCGTGGAACAGCGCGTACTGCAGCCGGTTGAGCACGAAGCCGGTGGAGTCCTTGACCCGGGCGGTCTCCTTGCCGGTGGCGGCGACGATCTCCTCGACGGTCGCGATCGCCGCGTCGGCGGTGGTCTCGTGCGGGATCAGTTCGACGCCCGGGATGAACGGTGCCGGGTTCGAGAAGTGCACGCCGAGGAACCGTTCCGGGTTCGTGACGGCCTCGGCGAGCGAGCCGATGAGGATGGTCGAGGTGTTCGAGCCGATGATCGCGTCGGGCGAGGCCGCTGCGCTGATGCGGCGGAGGGTCTCGTGCTTGATCTCGATCTTCTCGGGGACGGCCTCCTCGATGAAGTCGGCTCCGGTGACGGCCTCCTCGATGGAGGCGGCCGGCGAGACGTTCGCGCGGATCCGCTCGACGGCGTCGGCGGGGAAGAGGCCGTCGGCGACGAACTGCTCGGTCTCGGCGATGAGGCGGTCGTAGTTCTTGCGCGCGATCTCCTCGGAGATGTCGGCGATGCGGACGGTGGCGCCGGACAGTGCGAGCACCTGGGCGATGCCGCCGCCCATGTAACCCGATCCGACGACGGCGATGGTGTGTGCGGTCATGGGGTTGCTCCTGTGATCGTTTCGGTCAGGCCTGCGGCAGCAGGGTCCTGATGTACTTCTGGTTGGTGGAGCACATGCCGAGGCTGTCGCCGCCGTAGTGCTCGGCCAGGATGATGCCGTCGAAGCCGAGTTCGACGGCGTCGCGGAAGACCTGGCGGTAGTTGATGAGGCCGGCCTCCATGGTGGAGGGGACGGACGTCGCCCAGCTGCCGTCGGCCAACTCGTCGCGCGTGTAGTTCTTCACGTGCATGTAGTTGGCGTACGGCAGGGTCTTGGCGAACAGCTCGCGCCAGTCCTCGACGGGGCGGTGCAGGCGGATGAGGTTCGCGACGTCGGGGTTCAGGCCGACGTTGTCGAGGCCGACCTCCTCCACGAAGCGGACCGCGCTGTCGGCGGTGCCGAGGTAGGTGTCCTCGTACAGCTCGAGGGCGAGGGGCAGCCCGACGTCGGCCGCGTGCTTGCCGAGTTCGCGGATGCGGCTGACGGCGGCGTTCCACACCTCGGGGTCGTCGGGGTCCTTCGGGCCCTGCGCCGTCCAGAACCAGAGCGCCTTCCGCTGCGCCTCGCTGAAGGGCTGGTGCAGGCCGGTGGAGAACACCTGCATGCCCCACTCCGCTGCGGCGTCGATGGTGCGGTGCGCGTACTCGAGATTGCGCTCCTCGTGACCGGGCATGATGACGCTCTGGCGCTGCAAGTGGACGGAGGGGACACCGACACCGTGCGACTTCGCGATGGCGAGGAACTCGTCACGACGCGATGGCTCGAGGTCGGCGGGTCGCACGTGGCTGTCGGGCAGCTCGGCGAGGGTGAAGCCGACACCCGCGACCTGCGCGAAGAGGTCGTCCCAGGCTTCCGGCTCGGCGTCGTGCAGTGAGACGCCGTTGCGGTCGACCGGCGGGATGCCGTGGAGGCAGGTGGCGATGGGCCAGGTCTCAGCGGTCCAGGTGGTCTTCGACGCCGCCGAGGTCGGCGATGCGGTCGCGTTCGTATCCGTCATGATGCTCCATTGCGCTCAGGGACTGCTGCCCGGGGGTGATGCTCCCGGTGAAAAAGATCCTATAGGAAATAGTAAACCGTTTCCGGGAATGCGCAAGAGCACCTCGACAGGCTCGGTGACCGGGCGCGCCGACCACCCCGCCGACCGACGGACTCCGGGGTCAGCGAGCCCAACCCGGTCATCGAGCGCGACCCGGTCACCGAGCCTGTCGAGGTGCGGCCACCTCAGCCGCCGAGGATGTCCCAGTCCTCGTCGTCCGCGTCGGCGATGCCACCCGCGATGAACGCCTCGCCGGCCTCGGTCGCGCGATCGCGGACCCCGAGCAGCAGCTCCTCGAGGGAGCCTGCCGAGAGGAACCGCATCTGGTCGAGCTCGCTCACAGGCGCGATGCCGGCGAGCTGCCATGACGACTCGAGCGGATCGTCAGCGAGCTCGACCACCGAGGCCCACTGCTGCTCGCTGAACTCACTCGCCACCGCGAGCGAGCGACGGACGGCCGCCTCGGTCTCGCCGCGCAGCGACTCGAACCGGTCGTCCCACTCCAGGTCGTCGAGGGTTCGGATCTCGGCGCGCGGGTACGGGTCGTCGGGTAGCCAGTCGGTGACCTCGAAGCGCTGGCCACCCTCGGCTATCACCGCGACGAACCCCTCGCCGCCGTCGACCTCCACGATCTCGGCGACCGTGCCCGTCCGGAAGCGGTGTTCGCCGCCACCCGTCTCCCGGCCTCGCTCGATGAGCACCACGCCGAACGCCGGGTCCTCCGCTTCGAGGAGGTGGGCGAGCATCGTGAGGTAGCGCTCCTCGAACAGCCGGAGCGCGAGCGGCATGTGCGGGAACAGCACGGAGCCGAGTGGGAACATCGGGAGTTCGAGGACGGGGAGTCCGGAGGCCCAGGGCTCGGGGCTGAGGGAGTCGGTCATGTCAGCGTCCCTTCGTCCCGTCGACCCGCGGCGGTGCCGGTGCTTCCCCGACGTCCCGCCCGAATCGTCCTGCGATCATAGCCGCCGGACGCCGGAGCGGACTCAGGCGGCGAGCAGGGCACGCAGCGCCTGATCGAAGCGGATGGCGCGGTCGACCTCGACGGCCGTGTCGTACTCGGTCCCGCGGAGGGCGACGTGGAGCGGCCCGTCGACGTCGATGAACCCGATGCGGCGGTCGCCGATGAACACCCCGAAGCGGTCGGCTGCGAGCTGTTCGACCCACGCTCGTCTGACGTCGGTGGTCGGGCCGTCGGCGGAGTCCATGGAACGCCCTCTCTCGACGGATGCGGGATCAGGACGAGACACGTCGTTCACGATACCTCGACTGTCTAGCTATCTCCGCCGTGGTTCATCATGACAGCCGGAACGCATGTTGGACAACTCCCCGGCCGGTGCCCGTCGAGGCCAGGGAGGACATCGTTGCGAGATCGTGGCGCGATGGTGCGCGGATCTTCAGGAAGCGTCCGTAGGATGCTGATCGTGGGGTGGAAGTGGCCGTGGGGACGCAAGCGCATCGTCGATGCGCCGGTCGATGCCGGGTCCGACCCCTACCTCCAGTACCTGGAATGGGTACGCCTCGGCAAGCCGTCGCTCGCCTCGCCCGACGATCCGCCCCTCACCTTCGACCCCCGGTTCGCACCGAGGCTCGCCTCCGACGCGGTCAACTCCTCGCGCGCCGACGGCGTCTGACCACCAGGCCTGCAGCTCCCCCGGGCACAGCACAGCGCCCGACACCAGTGGTGCCGGGCGCTGCGATGGAGACTACGCGGTGGCCTGCTCCGTGGCCGCCTCGCGACGCGGGAGCTTCCAGCCCGGGCGCACGAAGTGGCAGGTGTAGCCCCACGGGATGCGCTCCAGGTAGTCCTGGTGCTCGGGCTCGGCCTCCCAGAACTCGGACACCGGCTCCACCTCGGTGACGACCTTGGCCGGCCACAACCCGGACGCGTCGACGTCGGCGATGGTGTCGCGCGCGACGCGCTCCTGCTCGGGTGAGGTGTAGAAGATGGCCGAACGGTAGCTCAGGCCGACGTCGTTGCCCTGACGGTTCTTCGTCGACGGGTCGTGGATCTGGAAGAAGAACTCCAGGAGCTCACGGAAGGAGAGCCGGCTCGGGTCGAACACGACCTCGAGCGCCTCCGCGTGGGTGCCGTGGTTCCGGTAGGTGGCGTTCGGGACGTCGCCGCCGCTGTAGCCGACACGCGTCGAGATGACGCCGGGCATCTTGCGGACGAGGTCTTCCATGCCCCAGAAACATCCGCCGGCCAGGACGGCACGCTCGGTGGTCCTGCCCTGCTCGTCTGCTGCACTCATCGTGACTCCTCCTTCGTGCCGAGCACCGTGCGGGGTCCCCGCGTGCTCCGGTCTTCGGCTCCATGGTATGCAACAGCGGGTGCTTCCGGACTGTTCCGCCCGGGGGTTGCACTCAGGAGTCCCCCAGGTGCGCGGAGGGCCGGGCGTCACTCAGAGGGTCGCCTTGCGACGGAGCTGCTTGATCGATTCGTGGATCTCGGGGGCCAGCGCCACGGCACCCGACTGCTCCGACTGTTCGAGGGCGACGGCTTGGGCCTCGTCGGCGGCGGCGAACCAGGAGGCGATGGTCACGCCGTGGCCGGGCTGCCGGACGATCTCGATCGTGTCGCCCGCCTGGACCGTCCCGCTCTTGACCACCTTGAGGTAGGCGCCGGGCCGGGCGGCGTCGGCGAAGCGCTTCACCCAGCGCGGCTCGCGGAGCCGTCGCTGGAACGTGCCGCACGGCGTGCGCGGGCACGTCACCTCGACGACGAGGGTGTCGCCGATGCGCCAGCGTTCACCGATCTCGGCGCCGTTCACGTCGAGCCCCTGCGTGCGGAGGTTCTCACCGAACAACCCGGGGGTGATCTCGCGATCGAGCTCGCCCTCCCAGAACCGCGCGTCCTCCTCGGCGTAGGCGTAGAGCGCCTTCGTGAGGCCGCCGTGGTGCTTTCGGTCGGCCTGCACGTCGCCGTAGAGCCCCATGGGCCGGACGTGGAGCGGCTCGTCGACCGCGCGCTTGTCGATCGCGGTGACGCCGATCGACCCGTCGTCCATCTGGAGGGCGTCGACACGGCAGAGGGCGAGGAGTTCAGGCATGGGACCAGTCTGCCGTGTCCTCGCCGCCGGTGGCGGCACGGCGCCCGGCAGACCTCAGGCGGACTCGCGCACGACGAGCGAGACGCCCACCGTCCGCCGGACCGTCGGGCCGGAGAGCGGGAGCGCGCCGGACATCATGCCGTCGAGCAGTTCCAGGCTGAGCCGGGCGAGGTCGCGCTTGTCGACGGCGACGCTCGTCAGCTCGGGGGTGACGAAGCGACCGAGGTCGAGGCCGTCGATGCCGATCACCGCGACGTCCTCCGGCACGCGCACCCCGGCGCGCGCGAACCCCTTGAGCACCCCGACCGCCATGACGTCGTTGAAGACGAGGACCGCGTCGACCTCGGGGAAGGCGTCGCGGCAGCGGAGGGCGGCGGCGACGCCACCCTGGTGCGTGTCGTCCGCCCAGGTCTCCGACGCCTCCGACCAGGGCAGGCCGTGCTCCGCGAGGAGGGCGCGGTAGGCGAGGCGACGCCCGGAGGGCTCGGCCGAGGCGTCGATCATCGCGATGGAGCGCCGACCGGTGGCTGTGAAATGGGCGATGGCCTGACGGATGCCGTCGTCGAAGTCGATGTCGACGCCGGCCACCGGTGCCGCAACCGGCTCCTCGGCCGCAGGATCGTCGTGGTCGCGGGTGCGCTGGTCGCCGAGGGAGACGAAGGGGATGGTCGCGAACGCCCCCTGCAGGGCTCCGTGGTCGGCGCCGTTGCGTCCGACGACAGCGTCGACCTGCCGTGCGAGTTCGGCGAGCTGCGCGCGTTCGGCGTCGGGGAGCTCCGGCCCTCGATCCGCCGCGGCCGGTCGCTCACCCGAGGCGACGCCCGCTCCCCCGACCTCGGCGACCAGCACGGTCCACCCGCGCTCGGCGGCCTGCTGCACGAGCGCCGCGGCCAGCTCCGGGTAGTACGGGTTCCGCAGGTCGTCGACGACGAGACCGAGCGTCGTCGTACGCCCGCTGACGAGATGCTGCGCGGCCCGGTTCGGCCGGTAGTTGAGTGATGCCGCGACCTCGATGACGCGCTGCCTGGTGGCCTCGCTGACGTCGCGCATGCCATTGAGTGAGCGGGTCACGGTCTGCCTGGAGACCCCGGCGACCCGGGCGACGTCGATGATCGTCGCTCGTGCGGGAGCCTGATCGTCGCGGGGTCTGGTCATGGACACATCGTACTGATACCATCGCCGTGAACGTTCACGGTAGCGTTCACGAAGACCACAGAACCGCCGATCAACGTCGAGGAGCATCACCACATGGAACACGTCGCCTGGGGAATCATCGGACCCGGAACCATCGCGGAACGCTTCGCGACGCAACTGCACGAGAGTCGTACCGGGCGTCTCGCGGCCGTCGCCAGTCGCGACGCGGCCCGCGCCCAGGAGTTCGGTGATCGCTTCGGCGACGGCACGGCTCCCGTCCGCGCCTACGGTTCCGTCGCCGAACTGCTGGCGGACCCGGACATCGACGCCGTGTACATCGCGACCCCGCACACCGAGCACGTCCGGCTCGTCATCGAAGCCGCTGAGGCCGGGAAGCACATCATCAGTGAGAAGCCGCTCTCGGTGAACCGCGCCGGAGCGATGCTCGCCGTGGAGACCGCCCGCCGCGCCGGGGTCTACCTCGCCGAGGCGTTCATGTACCGCTTCCACCCGCAGACGGCCAAGCTCGTCGAACTGGTGTCGTCGGGCACGATCGGCGAGGTCCAGCACATCGAAGCCTCCTTCGCCTTCGCCGCGGACCTGCCCGCCGACCACCGACTCATGAACCCGGAGCTCGCCGGCGGCGGCATCCTCGACGTCGGCGGCTACCCCGTCTCGATCGCGCGCCTCATCGCCGGTGCCGCCGTGGGCGCGCCGTTCGCCGACCCGACGGAGGTCACCGGCAACGGGACCATCGGTTCGACCGGCGTCGACGAGTGGGCCAGCGCCTCCCTCGTCTTCCCCTCCGGCATCACGGCGCACGTCACGAGCGGTGTCCGCGTGCAGGACGACAACCGTGTCGTCGTCACGGGCTCGGCCGGTCAGATCATCGTCGCCGACCCGTGGCTGCCCTCCGTCGAGGACGGCTCGACGATCGAGGTCCGCACCGTCTCGGGCACGGAGTCGATCCTGATCCCCGGAGCGCACCAGTATGCGATCCAGGCCGATGCACTCGCCGAGTTCGCCGAGGCCGGACAGGCGCCGCAGATGCGGTGGGCCGACTCGCTCGGCAACGCCGCCACCCTCGATCGCTGGCGGGCCGCGATCGGCCTCGAGTACCCCTTCGAGTCGATCGACACGGACGTCCCGACCGGTTCCGGCCGTCCACTCACCGTGCGCGCCGAGCTGCCGATGCCCACCGGTCGGATCGCCGGCATCGACCACGACATCTCCCGGCTCGTCATGGGCGTCGACAACCAGGAGACCCTCCCGCAGGCCTCCGCGATGTTCGACGACTTCTTCGAGCGCGGCGGTAACGCCTTCGACACCGCCTGGCTCTACGGCGACGGACTCCAGGAGCAGCTCCTCGGGCGGTGGCTCGCGAACCGTGGCCTCCGCGATGACGTCGTCGTGATCGGGAAGGGTGCGCACACGCCGTTCTGCGACCCGGAGTCGATCTCACGTCAGCTGTTCGAGAGCCTCGAGCGGCTCGGGACCGACCACCTCGACCTGTACCTCATGCACCGCGACAACGTCGAGGTACCGGTCGGTGAGTTCGTCGACGTGCTGAACGAGCACGCCGAGGCCGGTCGCATCCGCGCCTTCGGCGGGTCGAACTGGTCGATCGAGCGGTTCGAGGAGGCGAACGCGTACGCCGCGGCGCACGGCAAGCGTGGCTTCGCGGCGCTGAGTAACCACTTCGGTCTCGCGCGGGCGCTCGACGTGCCGTGGGCGGGTTGCGTGGAGGTGACCGATCCGACCAGCCGTGCCTGGCTCGAGGAGACGAAGACGCCGCTGCTGCCGTGGTCGTCCCAGGCTCGCGGGTTCTTCACGGGCCGTGCCGAGCCCGAGGACTTGTCCGATCCCGACCTCGTGCGCTGCTACTACAGTGACGACAACTTCGAGCGCTTGGCTCGTGCCCGGAAGCTCGGTTCGGACCTGGGAGTCGCGCCGACCGCGATCGCCCTGGCGTACGTGCTGGCGCAGGACTTCCCGACGTTCGCGCTCATCGGGCCGCGGTCGATCGAGGAGACCCGCTCGTCGACCGACGCCCTGTCCTTGAAGCTGACGCCGGAGCAGGTCGCCTGGCTCGACCTCCGCGTCTGAGCGGGTCCCTCGGGTGGTGCCAGCGCGGTGCGCTGACGCGAGCGCGGGTCTGTGGCGGGGCGCCAGCGCGGTGCGCTGACGTCACCGCGGGTCATGGGCGTGAGCGCGGGTCTCCAGAGACCCGCGCTCAGTCGCGCGGGACGCGCCCACGCCGAGTCGCTCCATCTCACGTCAGCGCACCGCGCTGACCCGAGCGCTGGGTGCGGGGCCCGACCACGCGTGACCCGGCGCCAGCGCGGTGCGCTGGGCCTCGCCGCGGGTCTTACGCGTGAGCGCGGGTCTCCAGAGACCCGCGCTCACGCGTAAGGGGTGCGCTCATGCCGAGTCGCGACGTCTCACGTCAGCGCACCGCGCTGGCACCCACGACCACCACCACACCACCCGCGGCGATTAGACGTCAGGTGAGGGGCTTGCGGGCCCGGTCGCGCGCGAGGAGGACACCGAGCAGCAGGATCAGGATGAGGACGACACCGCGGGCGAGGCCCTGCCAGTAGAAGGACAGGCCGATGAGGTTCATCCCGTTCGTCAGCAACGCGAAGATGAGCACTCCGACGAGCGTGCCGAAGAGGTTCGGCCGGCCGGTCCGGCTGAGCGTCGTCCCGATGAACACCGCACCGATCGAGTCGAGCACGTAGAGCTGCCCGCTGTTCGCGACGAAGCCGTTGCTCCGCGCCGCGAGGATCAGTCCGGCGATCGCCGCGATCCCCGCCGCGAAGACGAACGCGGTCGCCATCGACGTCCCCGCCATCCGTCCGGCGATCCGCGTGGCGGTCGGCTGCTCCCCGGCGGCCGTCAGCACGCGCCCCCAACGACTCCGCTCAAGCGCCGCCCACACGATGAGGAGGACGATCACGGCGATCACGATGGGCGCGGCCACCCCGAGCACCGAACCGGCACCCAGCCACGCGAACTCGTCCGGCACACTGCTACGCGACAGGTAGATGGGCGAGCCGCCGTCAGTCGCCACCTGCTGCACCCCACCACCGATGAACCAGACGCTCAAGGTGGCCAGGAACGGTCGGATGCGCAGCACGACGATGAGGAACGCGTTCACCGCACCCACGAGGAGGCCGACGACCAGCCCGCCGACGATCGCGACCCAGGCGACGTAGTCGTCCGCGAGGAGCGCCGAGGCGGTCAGCGCCGCGAGGTCGATGGCGACCCCGATCGACAGGTCGATGCCGCCGGCCCGCACGACGACCGTCATCGCCACCGCCGCCAGCAGGAGCAGGGCGTTCTGGTTGAGCACGCCGAGCAGGTTGTCGGCGGTGAGGAACGACGGCGACAGGATCGCGAAGACGATGAGCAGGACCGCGAGCACGGTCGGGGCGAGGGCCTGCGGGACGGCGGCCCCGAGTCCGCTGACCGTCAGGGTGGAGAGCGGACCGCCTGCCCGCTTGTCCGAGCCGCTCCCCCGGCGACCCGGGGTGTCGCTCCGCCGGCCCCCGCCGGTGGTGGTGGACGAGTCGGCTGCGGGCGTCGCATCCTCCCGGGTGTCGATGCTCATCGCTTGACGCTCCGTTCACGGATCGCGGCGACCGCAAGGACCAGCAGGATCAGCACACCCTTGGTGATGCCGATCCACTGGCTCGGGACGCCGAGCTGACTGAACCCGTTCGTGAGGATCGCGACGAACACGGCGCTGAAGAGCGTGCCGGTGATCGTGACGACCAGGCGACGGGAGAACGCGATCGAGAGGAAGGTCGCGAGGAGGATGTCGATCAACGACTGCTCCCCGATCCCCGGGAGGGCCGCGGAGAGCCGGCTCGTCATGAGCACACCGGCGATGCCGGCGAGCACGGCAGCGAGCACGTAGCTGCCGACGAGGTGGCGGTTCACGCTGATCCCGGCGACCCGCGCGGCGGTGGGGTTCTGGCCGACGGCCGCGTTCCGCACACCCCAACTGGTGCGACCGGTGGCGAAGACGACGATCGCGAAGACGATCACGAGCACCACGACCGCGGCAGGGACCCCGAGCACATGACCGCTGCGCAGCCAGACGAGCCCACCGTCGGACACGGGCACCTTCACGTTGTCGGTGATGACGATCGTGAGACTCGTGACGATGCTCATCATCGCGAGCGTGACGAGGAGCGGGCGGATCCCGGCGACCACGACGAGCCCGTTCACGAGCCCGATGAGCGCGGTGGCGCCCAGCCCGAGGAGCAGGGCGAGCGGCAGGCCGAGCTGGGCCTGCAGCAGGACCGCGACGAGCGCACCGGAGAAGCCCAGGACGGCGCCGATCGAGAGGTCGATGCCACCACGCACGACGTCCTCGCCACCCGTCACGACGACGACGGACAAGCCGAAAGCGGCGATGGCGTAGACCGCGGACTGGGTGAGGATCGTCGCGAGGTTCGCGGGATCGAGGAAACCGGGCGAGGCGACCGCGAAGACGACGATCTCGATCACGACGATCGCGTAGCCGATCAATCCCAGCCGGGACACCGGGCGGCGCTTCGTCGTGGACTCGGCGGCGGCCGAGGGAGCGGCGGGCGGTGCGGACAGGGCGGTCATGCGGAGGCTCCTCGGGTGGGCGATGCTGCGTTCCGGGAGATGGTCGATGGCCCTTCGACAGGCTCAGGGACCGGGGTCGGCTCAGGGACCGGGGTCGGCTCAGGGACCGGGTTGGTCTCAGGGACCGATGGGGCGGCGAGCTCGGCGACGCCCGTCGACCACGCGAGGATCGTGTCGGCCGTCGCCTGCGACCGCGGAAGCTCTGTACGGATGGTTCCGCGATACAGCACGAGCACGCGGTCGGCGAGGCCGATGAGTTCCTCGAGGTCGACGCTCACGAGCAGCACCCCGGCGCCCTGGGCGACGAGCGCATCGATCTCCGCGTAGATCTGCTGGCGCGAGCCGATGTCGACCCCGGAGGTGGGCTGATCGAGCACGAACATGGTCGATCCTGCGGCCAGCCAGCGACCGAGGACGACCTTCTGCTGGTTGCCACCGGACAGGCTGCCGGCGACCGCGGCGTCGTTCGCCGGTCGGATGTCGAGCCGCTCGACGAGGTCGGCGGCGATCGCTCGCTCGCGTCGGCCGCGCAGGATGCCTCCGAGGCCCGTGATGCGGTCGAGCGCCGCGAGCGTCAGGTTCTCCCGCACGGACTGCCGGTTGAGGATGCCGTCGCGGTGGCGGTTCGCCGGCACGTAGGCGCCGCCGCCACGGACGAAGGCACGCGGCGAGCGGATCGTGCCGGCGGCGCCGAGGCGCACCGTTCCGCCGTGGGCGCGGAGGCCGACGACGGCGTCGGCGAGCTCCTCGAGCCCGGAGCCGACAAGGCCGGTGACCCCGACGATCTCGCCCGGCCGCACCGTGATCGAGACGCCGTGGAGCCGGTCCGGCACCGTCAGCGCGTCGATCGCGAGGACCGGCTCGCTCCCGGCGTCCGCCGCGACGCGTTCCCCGTCTCCGAACTCCGTGACACTGCGGCCGACCATGAGCTGCACGATGGCGTCGAGCGTCGCGTCGGGGTCGGCGAGATCGAGCGCACCGACGCGTTCGCCGTTGCGGAGGACGACGACGCGGGACGCGATGTCGCGCACCTCCTGCAGGTAGTGGGAGATGTAGATGACGGCGACGCCCTCGGCCTGCAGGGCGCGGACGGTGCGGAACAAGCGCTCCACGTCCCCCGCGGCGAGCGGGGCGGTCGGCTCGTCGAGCACGAGGATGCGCGGGCGCGTGATCGTCGCGATCGCGAGCTGCAGGAGTTGCTGCTCGGCCACGCTGAGTTCGTCCACGAGCGTGCTGCCGGGGACGTCGAGTCCGACGAGGTCGAGGAGCTCCCGTTCCGCGCGGCGGTCGAGCTGCCGGCCCGTGAGGAACGGGGTGCGTGAGCCGAGGAACAGCTGCTCGGCGACAGTGAGTCGTCCGGCGAGGTGGCGGTCCTGGTGAATGACCCGGATGCCGAGGCGTTCGGCGTCGCCGGGGTTCCGGATGACGGCGGGTTCGCCGTCGATGTCGATGGACCCCTCGCTCGCCGTGTAGAGCCCGGTGAGGATCTTGATGAGCGTCGACTTGCCGGCACCGTTCTCGCCGACGAGCGCGACGACCTCTCCCGGCTGCACCTCGAGGTCGACGTCGTGCAGCACGCGGACGCCGCCGAAGTCCTTCGCGATGCCCCGCATGGTCACCGCCGGCGCGGGTGAGCCGGAAGCAGCCGCGCCGGGCCGACCGTCCAGCGTGCGCTGGGCGGTCGACTCGTCGGTCGAGGTGCGGTCCGTCATTCCAGGCCGAGTCGCTTGCGCTCGTCGGCGACGTTCGCCTTGTCGATGAACACGGCGTCGAGGTAGGTGCTCAGCGGCACCTCGTCCTGCTGTCCACCGAGGTACCGGGCGACGTTGTCCGCGCTCGTCGTGCCGAACAGGGTCGGCTGCTGCGCGACGGTGAACTGGTAGACCGAGGCAGGGTCCTCGATGAGGTCGAGCGCGCCGGGCTCGGCGTCGACGCCGTACACCTTGATCTCGTTCCGACCGGCTGCGTCGATGGCCTGCGCGGCACCGATCGCGGGGAGGTCCCAGCACGACCACACGGCCGAGATCTCGCCCTTCGGGTACCGGGTCAGCGCGTCGTTCGTCTTCTGCTTGGCGTCCTCGATGGTGCCCTCGTAGACGTCCTGCAGCTCGGGCTCGATGACCTCGATGTTCGGGTAGTTCTTCAGCACCAGCTTGAACTCGTCGTAGCGGATCTGGCAGGGGGTGACGTCGTAGAAGCCGTTGAAGACGAGCACCTTGCCCTTTCCGCCGATGTCCTCGGCGAGCGTGCGGGCGAGCGTGGAACCGATCTGCCAGTTGTCGGAACCGATGTTGTTCACCGAGTTCTCGCTGGCGTGGTCGATGGTGAAGACGGGGATGTCGGCGTCCTTCGCCTGCTGCAGCGCCGGCGCGAGCGTCGTGGCGTCGCCGAGGATGACGACGATCGCGTCGACCTTCTGCGAGACGAGGTTCTCGACGTTGGCGAGGTGCTTGTCGTCCTGCGCATCGGCCTGGGTCGCGACCACCTTCGCGCCGAGCTCCTCCAAGCGGTCCTGGACGCCCTGGTAGGTGAGGCGACCGAAGTCGCGCACGACGTCCTTCGCGGCCACACCGACGGTCTTGCCCTTGAGCGAGGGGACGTCGGCGTCGGACGCAGCGGAGCTGGCCGCGGGGCCGCTCGTCGACTCGCCGGACGAGGACTGCTTCAGCGAACAGCCGGTGGCGAGACCGGCCACGACGGCCAGCGAGATGATGGACAGCGCGAGGCGCGATCGACGACGCATGGGGACTCCAGAGGACGGTGGGGCGCGGGACGGTACGGGGGTGGGTCGGGGCCGCCGTCCGCTGTCGGTGCGGGCGTGAGCTGCACCGGGACGTCGGGGTTGCAGTAACAGTAGGGACGGACGGGGAGGGCCGCGAGAGGGCGCTCAACCTGACGTAACACAACGCCTGGCGGGGACCAGTAGCCGGGCCCGGCCACGCGAAACGTCGGATGTATCATGGCGCGAGGTGGTGCGACCGGCGACCGCCACGCACGAGCAGGGGGTCTCCATGGCAGTCACCGACGAGGCGATCGCGAGGATCCAGGCGATGATCGTGACGGGCGATCTCAAGCCCGGGCAGCGGCTCCCACCGGAGAAGGAACTCAGCGAGACGCTCGGGCTGTCGCGCAGCTCGCTCCGCGAGGCCGTGAAGGCACTGGAACTCATCCGCGTGCTCGACGTGCGTCGCGGCGACGGCACCTACGTCACGACGCTCGAGCCGAGCCTGCTGCACGAGGCGATGTCGTTCGTCATCGACATGCACGCCGACGGCTCCCTCATCGAGATGTTCGAGGTGCGCCGGATCCTCGAACCGTCCGCGTCGGTGATGGCGATCCAGCACCTCGACGAAGCGAAGATCGCCGAACTGCGCGCGATGGTCGACGAGGTGGACGAGTCGACCACGGTCGAGGACCTCGTCGCGCACGATCTCCAGTTCCACGCGCGCGTCATCGAGCTGAGCGGCAACGCCTACCTCGCGAGCCTGCTCGCCGCCCTCGGCAGCAAGACGGTCCGCGCCCGCATCTGGCGCGGCCTCACCGAGGAGAAGGCCGTCGCCCGCACCCTGCAGGAGCACCACGCGATCGTCGACGCCCTCGAGCGACGCGACATCGAACTCACCCGGTCCCTCGTGACGGTGCACGTGAGCGGCGTGGAGAGCTGGCTCCGCCGCTCGATGTGACCGAGGCCTGCGACCCGGGGCGGGTAGCGTGTGGGCATGGACGGCACGATCGACACCCGAGCGCTCATCGATCCCATCGACGGCGAGGCCATGGCGAAGGCGCCCGCGTACCACCGCGCGCCCTCCGCGCGGCTGTTCATCGGCCTGATCGCGGGAGTCGTCGTGGTCGTCGTCGCCGGGTTCGTCCTGTTGGGAACGGTGTCCTCGTCCTCACGAGGCGGCTCCGGCCCGACACCGATGCTCGGGATCGGACTCCTCGCGGCCGCCGCCGTCGCAGTGATCGCGGTCCTCTCCTGGCGCACGAGGCGCATCAAGCGCTTCCGCCTCTCCCAGTTCGCCGCAGCCAACGGGATGACCTACACCGCCGACCTCAGCTACCCGCCGTTCCCCGGCATGATCTTCGGGATCGGATCGTCGCGGCAGGCCACCGACGTGCTGCGGGGCGATCGTCCCCGCCCCGTGGAGTTCGGCAACTACCGGTACACGGTCCGCCACGGGAAGAGCTCGACGACGCACCACTGGGGGTACGTCGCGGTGAAGCTCGACGTCCCCCTGCCGAACATCGTGCTCGATGCGATCGGCAACAACGGGTTCGGCTCGAACCTCCCGGCGGCGTTCCAACGAGCGCAGCGGTTGTCCCTGGAAGGCGACTTCGACCAGCACTTCACGCTCTACTGCCCCGCCGGCTACGAACGGGACGCCCTGTACCTGTTCACCCCGGACATCATGGCGCGGTTCATCGACCACGCCGCCCAACTCGACGTCGAGATCATCGACGACTGGCTGTTCCTCTACACGAAACGAGAGGTGTCGACGCTCGATCCCGACACCTGGGCCTGGCTGTTCAGCGTCGTCGACGCGCTGATGACGAAGTTGGACCAGTGGGCGCGGTGGCGGGACGACCGCCTCCAGCCGCAGTCACCAGGAGGGCTGGAGCACTCGTCTGCGCCAGGCGCTCAGGCCGGCTCCCCCGCACTCGGACTCCTCAAGCCGCCGCCGGGGGTCGCTCCGTCCGGCCGCAGGTTGCGACGATCCGGCACGTGGATCCCCATCGTGTTCGTCGTCGGAACGGTGATCCTCTGGATCGTCATGCGCATGAACTGACCCCTGGTCCGCGCGCATGTCGACGACGTCTGGTGATCGACAGACGAGGACGGAACAGGCCGGTTGCTGGGATGGCTGGGTGACCGACCCCGGTCACTCGTCAGAAAGGACCATCCCATGCGCAGATCCGCCGCCTTCGGCTTCGCCGTCCCCGTCCTCGCCCTCATGCTGGGGCTCACCGCCTGCTCCGGGACGTCGGACGCACCGTCCGGCGGTGGCGGGTCGCCGTCGACCGCCGACGCCTACGCCCAGGCGTTCGACGACTACACGATCTCCCTCGCGGGTTGCCTGCGCGACCACGGGGTCGACGTCGTGGACCCGGAACCCGGCACGGCGATCACCCTCGACGGCAGCGACGCGATGAACCAGGCCTACGACGCCTGCAGCACGGAACTCGGCCCACCGCCGGCCAACCCCGATCAGCCCACCCGGGGCGAGATCTCCGACGAACTGCGGCTCCGCGCCCAGTGCCTGCGCGACCAGGGGTTCGACGTCCCGGACCCCGACGCGAACGGCGTGTGGGACCTGCCGGAGGACCTGTTCGACGAGGCCAGGGCCTGCGCCGTGCAGTGACGACCGCTCCGGCCGGGACGGCCGACCGATCCGTCGATCGGTCGGCCGTCTCGTCGTCCCGGGGTCAGGCGTCGTCCGGCTCGGGAGCGTGCACGGCGGGCAGCAGCACCGTCACTTCGAGCCCGCCGGCCGGCAGCGGCGCGAGGCGCAGCGAACCTCCGTGCAGTTCGACGATCCGCGCACCGAGCGTCAGCCCGAGCCCGTTGCCCCGGTCGGCCCCGGCGGTGCGCGCGATCCTGGCGTCGCGGCGATCGAACGGCTCGACGAATCGAGCGACCTCGTCGTCGCCGAGCAACGGTCCTGAGTTGCTGACGACCACGACCGCGTGGTCGGCCGCGGACGGGTCGGCCTGCGGATCGCCGCCCACCCACACCGAGACCCATCCGCCCGGACCGCTGTTGTACCGCACGGCGTTCGACAGCAGGTTCGTCAGCAGCTGCTGGAGGAGCACGCGATTGCCGAGCACGGCGGTGCTCCGGAGGGTCGAGGAGATCGTGACGCCGGCGTGGGCGACGTCCGGTGCGACGAGCTGCGACGCGTCCCGGGCCACCGCCGCCAGGTCGACGGGCGAGGTCGTGAGCGGACGGCGGTCGAGCTGGTTCAGCTGCAACAGGGCTTCCACGATCGCGATCCCCCGCTCGTTCGTCTCGTGCAGTCGCCGGAGCGCGCGGTCGACGTCACGGCCCTCCGGATCGGCCTGCGCCACCTCGATGAGCATCTTCATGGTCGCGAGCGGCGTGCGCAGCTCGTGCGAGGCATTGGCCGCGAAGCGCTTCTGCGTGAGGAACGACTGCTCCAGGCGCGCGAGCATGTCGTCGAAGCGGTCGGCGAGTTCGCGGAACTCGTCGCGCGGACCCGTCATCGCGATGCGGTGGTCGAGCGAGCCCGCCGCGGCAGCCCGCACCGCGTCGTTGAGGTCGCGCAGCGGCCGCAGGACCCGACCGGCGACGATCCAGCCGACACCGGTGCCGATCACGGCCATCGCGATGAGCGCGAGCATCGAGTAGTTGATGAGCGAGTCGCGGATCTCGCCACGGGTGATGCCGGACAACTGCTCCGGATCGGCGGCCGGCGCGATCGGGTAGTCGGGGAAGCGCCAGATGATGACGTTGATGACGATCAGCGCGACGAGGCCCGTGACGACGGTGAAGGCGGCATACGTCGCGGTGAGCTTGACGCGGGCGGTGATGCGCGTCGGACGGGACGAGACCGGTCGAGCGGGCGACTCGGTGGTCATTCTGCGTCCACCCTCGTGCGCTCGTCCTCGCCCGGCGGGAGCACCCGGTACCCGACGCCCGGCACGGTGTGGATGACCCACGGCTCGCCGAGGACCTTCCGCAGCGTCGACATCGTCACCCGCACGGCGTTCGTGAACGGGTCGGCGTGCTCGTCCCAGGCCTGTTCGAGCAGGTCTTCAGCGCTCACGACGCCACCCTTCGCTGCGAGGAGGATCTCCAGCACGGCGAACTGCTTCTTCGCCAGGCGCACGTACCGCCCGTCGCGGTACACCTCACGGCGGAACGGGTCGAGCCGCACCCCCGCGTATTCGAGGACGGGCGGCAGGGACGCGGCAGGCCGACGAGCCAGCGAGCGCAGTCGGAGCACCAGCTCGCGCAGCTCGAACGGTTTCGTCAGGTAGTCGTCGGCGCCGATCTCGAACCCGCTCTCCTTGTCGTCGAGCTCGGCGGCGGCGGTGAGCATGAGGACCCGGCAGGGCAGTTCCTGCGCAACGATCCAGCGACAGACGTCGTCACCGTGCGTGCCGGGGAGGTCGCGGTCGAGGACGACGACGTCGTAGCTGTTCACGGCGAGCCGTTCGAGCGCGGCATCGCCGTCGAACACGAGGTCGGCGGCGAGCCCCTCGTGCTGCAGCCCCTCGAGGATGCTCTCGGCCAGGTACTGCTCGTCCTCGGCGATCAAGACACGCATGGAACCTCCGGTCGTCTGGGCGTCGTGTCGATCGTAGGCGGCCGGATGTTTCGGAACCGTCTGGCGATCGCCCGACGCCCACGAGACCCCCGAGCGACTGGACTGGGGCCCGATCACCGGACGCCGATCCGCGGCGATCCGTGGAGGAGGAATCATGCGACACCAGGACTTCGACCAGCGGCGCCACCCGCGGCGACTGCACGCGACGCGACGGCCTGCAGCTGGCCGGCGCACCGCGAACCGGGCCGTCACCGTCCTCGCGGTCTCCGCCGTCGCCCTCGCCGCCGCGATCGCCCTGGTCGCGTGCACCGGCGTCGCGCCCGCGATCACGCGTGCGATCACGTCCTCGGCCGGGCAGCCCGATCCGGACGACGGCACGACCGTGGCGGACGGCGGGTTCGGGACCGCCGACGGCGTACTCGAAGAGAACCGCTTCACTGCGGACGACGTCGAGCTGCCCGGCATCGCGAACCTCGAACCGGACCTCCTCGAGGCGGTCCGTCAGGCGACCGACGCAGCGGCGGAAGACGACATCACGCTGTTCATCAGCTCGGGATGGCGGAGCACGGCCTACCAGCAGCATCTGCTCGACGAGGCGATCCTGCGCTACGGCAGCGAGGAGGCGGCCCGGCAGGTCGTCGCCACCCCGGAGGGTTCCTCGCACACCCGCGGAGCCGCCGTCGACATCGGTGCCACGGACGCCGACTACTGGCTCATCGAGCACGGTTCCGCGTTCGGCCTCTGCCAGACCTACGCGAACGAGATCTGGCACTTCGAACTGGCCACCACCCCGGGCGGCGACTGCCCGGAGCTCCTCCCCGACGCTGGCTGAGCCGCCGTCAGGCCGGCCGGTCCAGCGACTCTACGCGGGGCTCCGGAGGCAGCGGTGCCAGTCGGCTGACGAACTCATCGACCCGGATCCGGAGGTCCCGGAACGCCTCGTCGAACGCCTCTTCGGTGGCCGACAGGGCGGGGTCGGGGACGGACCAGTGCAGGTCGTCGCGCCCGGCGAGTTCCTCGTGCGCCCGGTTGCAGACGGTGATGATGAAGTCGTCCGGCTGGAGCACGTCCTGCGTGCCGCGTGGGTGCTGCGAACCGATCCGGATGCCGTGTCGCGCTGCCGCCCGCACCGCTCCCGGGTTCACCTGGTCGCCGGGGCGACTGCCCGCGGAGGCGACCGGCACGCTGCTGCGGTCCAGCCAGAGCGCCTCGGCCATCCGGGACCGTGCGGAGTTGGCCGTGCAGACGAAGACCACGCGGCTCGGGACGCTGATCGGTTCCGGTGCGAGGCGGTCGAAGGCGCCGGGGACAAGGCGGACGTAGTTGCGACGGCCATCGGACTCCGACCGCGACCGCGAGAGGATCCCCGCCTTCTGCAGGACGCTCAGGTGATGGGCGACGAGGTTCGAGCTCATCCCGAGTGCCGCCTGGATCTCCGTCGGCGACAGGTCGCCCAAGGCGAGGAGGTCCACGATGCGCAGGCGGGCCGGCTCGGCGAGCGCGGCGAACTTCGACGCCCTTACCGCCAGCGACTCCACCGACACAACCCCCGTTGACTCAACCACGATTGACTCAATAATAGGCTGAGTCACCCGTCGGTCACGCTCGAGCACGCCCGCT
The DNA here is from genome assembly GCF_030209505.1 of Plantibacter sp. LMC-P-059a. NCBI lineage: Bacteria > Bacillati > Actinomycetota > Actinomycetes > Micrococcales > Microbacteriaceae > Plantibacter > Plantibacter sp. LMC-P-059a. The sequence continues at coordinate 223,199 of NZ_JARVRZ010000006.1, forward strand.
CGACGCCCGGGTCACCTGGAGAAGGAGCTTGTCATGGGTATCGGAACCGGAATCGCCCTGGTCGTCATCGGAGCCATTCTCGCCTTCGCCGTCAACGTCGACGTCCCCGCCGTGGACCTCACGCTCATCGGGTACATCCTCATGGCAGCCGGCGCAGTCGTGTTCCTCATCTCGCTCATCCTCGTGCTGCGTCACCGCCAGGTGTCGTCGACGACGCGTTCCGCCGTCGACCCGAACAGCGGTGAGCGCGTGACCCGCCGGAGCACCACCGACAACGACGGTCCCGTCCTCTGAGGACCGGGCCGACCGCACCACCCATGACCGAACCCGGCGTCGACGACCCGCGCACCGGCGACCTCTTGGACGGACGCTACCGCCTGGGAGCGCGCATCGGATCCGGCGGCATGGCGACCGTCCACCTCGCGACCGACGAGACCCTCGGGCGTCAGGTCGCGGTGAAGCTGTTCCGCCCCGGCACGACCGACGCCTCGTTGGGAGCGCGGACCGCCTCGGAGACGCGTCTGCTGGCATCGCTCAACCATCACGCGCTCGTCACCCTCTTCGACGCGCGCGTCGTCTCCGGTGACGGTTCCTACCTCGTCATGGAGTACGTCGACGGACCGACGCTGTCGCAGCGCATCAGCCGATCGCCGCTGCCGTCACCTGAGGTCGCTGCGATGGCGGTCGACCTCGCGGAGGCGCTGCACACCGTGCACGCCGCCAGGGTCGTGCACCGCGACATCAAGCCGTCGAACGTGCTGTTGCGCCGATCGGTCCTCCCGCACCAGGAGTATCGCGCGAAGCTCGCCGACTTCGGCATCGCGCACCTCATCGACAGCACCCGCATGACCGCACCCGGCTCTCTGATGGGCACCGTCGCGTACCTCAGTCCCGAACTCGTCCGGGGCGCCGATCCGGCCACACCCGCCGACGTCTACGCCCTCGGGTTGGTCCTCCTCGAAGCGCTGACGGGCCGCCGCGCCTACCCGCAGACGAGCACCCATGAATCCCTGATGGCGCGCTTGAACGCGTCGCCGACGATCCCCGGGACACTCGGGTACCAGTGGAAGTCCCTGCTGACGGCGATGACCGCGTCGGATCCGGCCGCGCGCCCGACGGCGCTCGAGGTCGCCGTGGCCGCGCGCGACCTCGGCCCGCTGCCCGACCAGGCGACGGACCCGGTGACCGCGACGATGGCGATGTCGGCCGGGTCGGCGTCGACGGATGCGGCCACTCCAGCCACCGCGATGACGGCGGCTCCGACGGCGACGACGGAGCGGTTCGATGCCGCGGCTCCCACGGCGACGACGGAACGGTTCGACACGCAGGGCCCGGCCGTCGATCCCACGCTGGTGCTCCCGACCCGATCGCGCGCCGACGAGGGGCTCTCCACGACGACCGTGCTCGGTGATTCCCCACGTTCGACGCGTCGGGTCGACGAACGCGCTCGACGCGCCGCCGTCGAGCGGCGTTCGCGAACGATCCGGGTCTGGGTGCTCCTCGGCGTGATCCTCCTCGTGGCGGCTGCCGCCCTCGTGTGGTTGCTCGTCTCGTCGGCGCAACCTTCTGTGCCGGCCCTGCCGGAGTTGCCGGATCCGCTGTCGACGCACCTGGACGAGCTGATGCGGGAGGTGACCCCATGACCCGATCGAAGAACCGCGCTCGGGTGCTCTTCGCTGCTCCCCTGCTCGTCGTAGCGCTGCTCAGCGGCTGCGCGACGCCGAACACGGGGCTCGACGCGGACACCGGTCGCGAACTGCAACAGGGGGTCGTCGCGGTTGCCGATGCCGCCGCCGCGGGCGACACCGCACGTGCCGTCGCCGCGTTGGACGCCCTCGAGGCACGAGTGGCCGAGGCGGAAGCGGACGGCTCCGTCTCCGCGAGTCGGCTGACGGACATCCGCGCGGCCATCGCCACCGTCAGGGCCGACCTCTCTCCCGTCGTCGAGACACCGGCACCCACACCGACGCCCACGCCCACGCCCAGCTCGGTCGAGCCGGTGGAGCCCGCCGCCCCGGTGGACGACGGCGCGGACGAGCCAGGCGACGATGGTGGCCCCGGGAACGGGAACGGAAACGGGAACGACGGCGGCAAGAACGGCGACAAGGGCAACAACGGCAACGGCAACGGGAACGGCAAGAAGGACAAATGAGACGACGAGGGATGTCAGCAGCAGCAGCGGACGACGAGCCCGGCACCGGGCCGGACGATGAGCAGTCGGCGAAACGCAACCGTCGGGAGCGCGACGGGGTGTCGACCGTGCAGCACAGCGTCGTCGTCGATCTCCCCATCGCCGCCGTCTACAAGCAGTGGGTCGACTTCGAGTCGTACCCGGAGTTCCTCCCGGCGGTGCGCGAGGTGACGACGACCGGCGAGGTCTACAGTCGCTGGACCGTCGCGATCAGCAAACTCTCGCGGCAGTTCCTCGTCGAGATCCTGGAGCAGCTTCCCGAGGAGCGTCTGGTCTGGCGCACCATCGAGGGCGACGTCTGGTTCAGTGGCGACGCGACCTTCGACGCGATCGACAAGCAGCAGACCCGCGTGGACGTCACGGTGCACTGGAAGCCGGTGACCGCGGTGGAACGGACCGCTGCGGCGCTCGGGCTCGCCGGGCGAGCCGTCCGCGGGACGCTCGACGCGTTCAAGACCTACATCGAGTCGACCGGCGGCCCCTCGGGTCACTCCCGGATCAAGGTCGTCTCGCCGAAGGGCTAGGCGTCGGCCGCACGCCAGACGACCCCGGGACCTCACAGGTCCCGGGGCCGTCGTCATATGACCGGTTGCGGCTATCGCTCGCGCGACTCGGACGCGGTGGTCGTCGTCACCGAACCGTCGGCGCCACTCGACGGGTCCGTCGTCGTGCCGGCGGCGGCGGACGCCGTCGCCTTACCGCGGGCGGCCGCTTCGAGGGACTCCGCCTCCTCGCCACCGAGCGCCTCGCCGCGGGCGACGAGCCCGGCGACGTCGGAGAGCGGGATCTGCTTGAGCAGCAGCGAGAGCAGGAACGCCGCACCGATGAACGGCAGCAGGTACCAGAACACCGGGGCGAGCGCGTCGGCGTACGCGGTCACGACGCCGTCGCGGACGCCGGGCGGGAGCTGGCTGAGCGTCTGCGGATCGATCGTCGACGCCGCACTGGACGCCTCGTCGGGGCTCGCACCCGAACCGGCGAAGACGTCCCGCAGGTTCGAGGTCAGGCGCGTGGTGAAGATCGTGCCGAACACGGCGACACCGAGCGACGCACCGACCTCGCGGAAGTAGTTGTTCGTGCTCGTCGCCGTACCGACCATCGACGCGTCGACCGAGTTCTGCGCCACGAGGACGACGACCTGCATGATCAGGCCGAGGCCCGCACCGAAGAAGAAGAGGAACACGCAGATGAGCCAGATCGGGGTGTCGGCCGTGAGCGTCGTGAACGCGATCATGGACGCCGCCGTGACGAGCGTCCCGATGACCGGGAACATGCGGTAGCGACCGGTCTTGGTGATCAGGTTGCCCGACACGATCGACGTGCCGATGAGGCCGACCATCATCGGGATCATGAGGAGACCCGATGCGGCTGCGGAGGTGCCGGACGACATCTGGAGGAAGGTCGGCACGAAGCCGATCGCCGAGAACATGCCGAGCCCGAGGGTGAGGCCGATCGCGGTCGCGTTGATGAACGTCGGGTTCTTGAAGAGCGACAGCGGGATGATCGGGTCCTTCGCGCGCGCCTCGGTGATGACGAAGAGCAGGGCGGCGACCAGCATGCCGATGCCGAACAACCAGGTCTCGATGGCGCCCCAGCCGTGCGCCTCGTCGCCACCGAAGTCGGTGAAGAAGATCAGGCAGGTGGTGAAGGCCGAGAGGAAGATCACGCCGAGGATGTCGATCGGGGCCGTTGCCTTCTTGTTCGGCAGCTTCAGGGTGAAGAACGCGATCGCGAAGGCGGCGATACCGACCGGGATGTTGATGTAGAACGCCCACTGCCAGGTGAGGTGGTCGACGAAGAAGCCACCGAGGAGCGGGCCACCCACGGCGGAGAGACCGAAGACAGCGCCGAGCGGGCCGAGATACTTGCCGCGCTCGGAGGCCGGGACGATGTCGGCGATGATCGCCTGCGACAGGATCATGAGCCCGCCGCCGCCGAGGCCCTGGACGGCGCGCCAGACGATGAGCTGGGTGAAGTCGCCGGCGAAGGCGCAGCCGATGGACGCGATGGTGAACAGCGCGATCGCGACGAGGAACAGCCGTCGGCGGCCGAGGACATCACCGAACTTGCCGTACACGGGCATGACGACGGTGGTCGCCAGCAGGTAGGCGGTGGTGAGCCAGACCTGGTGGTCGACGCCACCCAGCTGTCCGACGATCGTCGGCATGGCGGTCGAGACGATCGTCTGGTCGAGGCTGGAGAGCAGCATGCCCGCGATGAGGGCGGCGAAGATGATCCAGATGCGGCGCTTGGTGAGCAGCATCGGGCCCTCGGTGGGCGCGGCGGTGGCGGCGGTCACGGGAGGTCCTTTCGGGGAGTGGGGTCGGTGTGGGGGTTCTGGGGTGCGACGTCGAGGTCGTCGCCGTCGGGATCGGTGGGTTCGAGTACGGCGCGGTACGTCGCGAGGCAGTCGCGGATGGAGCCGACGATGTCGAACTCCCCGCCCTCGCCGAGGTCGGGGACGCCGCTGCCGAACACGCGCGCCATGGTCGTCTTGATCGCCATCCCGAAGAGGTCGGCGCAGGCACGGGCACGCGGGTCGTCCGTCGGGACGCCTTCCCGCAGGGCGATGAGCTCGACGAGCATCTGCTCGCGCTCGCGGTTCAGGCCCATGAAGCGGACCAGCAGCTTGGGTTCGCGCTCGAGGGCGGCGTGGAAGTCGACGTGCTCGGCGAGGCCGAATCCGGACCGCTCCGCATGGGCGGCCGCGATGAGCATGAAGTCGTCGAGCACGGCGCGCCACCCCCGCGAGCCCAGGGCGAGGAACTCGGTGGCGAACCGCTCGCTCTCCTCGGACTCGTCGATGCCGAGGACCGCGTCCTCCTTGCTCGGGAAGTAGTTGAAGAAGGTGCGGCGCGAGACGCCGACCTCCTCACAGAGTTCCTCGATGGTGAATCCGTTGAGGCCCTGGGCCGCTGTGAGTCGTCGGGACACCGTCGTCAGGCGTGTGGCGGTCGCGGCCATCCGCTCAGACAGCCGATTCGTCGAAGTTGCACTCTGCATCACGAAGTGCAGTATTGCACTCTCCACCCCAGGGTGCAAGTCGCTCTCTTCCAGCCCCGGACGAGCTCGCAGCCGCGCTCACTAGAGTGAGCGGATGGACCCCCGCCAGGCACGCACCCGTCGCGCCCTCCGCGAGGCGATCCACACGCTCGCGACGGAGGGCCGCATCGACCAGGTGACGGTCGCGGATGTCGCTCGAGCGGCCGGGATCACCCGCGACACCTTCTACCGGCACGCGCCGACGCCCGTCCACCTGCTCGCCGACGTGCTCGGCGAGGAACTGGACGACACGCTCCGTGCACATGCGGACCTCCCGGCGGAGAGCGGCTCCGAGCTGAGCGTCTTCGACGAGTCGGAACGCGAACTCCTGCGGCACGTGGCCGAGCACGCGACGATCTATCGCAACGCGATGCAGCCCCGCCTCGTCGGTCCCCTCCGCGATGCGCTCACCGCACGGATCGAGGCGGCGCTCCGTCACCATCTCGACCGTCACCCGCAGATCGCCCCGCCGCGCGAGGACGGCATCGACCCCGAACGCCACGTGCGGATGCTCGTCGCCTACGCCGGTGCTGGCACGGTCGCGGCGATCGAGGAGTGGCTCCGCACCGGCGAACTCGACGACATCGACGCCGCCGCCCGCACCGTCATCGCCGCCTCCCCCGCCTGGTGGCTCGGTCGTCGCTAGACCGGTTCGGGCTGACCGACTCCCGCCGAGGCGAGACATATGTCGGTGTAGGCATATCTGCTCTGTGGATAACCCTGGGACGGGTTCCGGCCGCGCCTAGCGTCGAGGGATGCCAGTCGCTCCACGTCCCCGCACCCATTCCGCTTTCGCTCTCGTGGCGGGCCTGCTCGCCCTGACGGCGTGCTCCGGCCCGGATCCCGCGCCGCCGCCGAGCAGCGCCCCGCCGGTGTTCGCCAGTGAGGAGGAGGCGCTGAGCGCGGTGACGGAGACGTACCAGGAGTACATGCGGATCTCGAATGCAATCCTTCTGGATGGAGGCCTGGAGGTCCAACGGATCGACGTCATCGTTGGGAAGGAGCTCGCTGAGTTCGAACACGGAAGCCTCGTCGAACTCGCTACCGCCGGAAAGACCATGGTCGGAGCGCCGACACTGATCTCGACGCACCTCTCAGAGTGGTACTCCAGCCCGGACTCCCTCGGCGTCATCGCGAAGGCGAAGTCTTGCATCGATCTCAGCACTGTCGATGTTCTTGACGCCGCTGGCAACTCCACGGTGCGACCTGACCGCCCTCGGACTCGCACATGGGCCTACGACGTGGGCACGGGTAACAAGGAGCAAACCGAACTCGTCCTCATGAACCACGTTGCGGTCGCCGAAGGAGAGTCATGCGAAATCTGAGGTGCGCTCTCGCAGCCGCAACAGCCCTGGTGGTAGCACTCACGCTCGCGCCCGCAAACGTGGCGATCGCCGCCTCCTGCGGATCGGAGGGCCAACTGGAAGGTGCTTGCATCGGGAGCGGTTCGGTCGACATTGGTGGCAGCGTGGAGCGGCCCGGGACCGGGGGTGGGGGCTCCGGTGGCTCAGGCGGTGGTGACAGCGGTGGCGGTTCGACCGAGCTCCCGCCCGGCGTCACCGACGGACCCAACGGCGAACGCACTGTATGCAGTCTCGTGCGTCCCGACGACTGCTACACGATCACCCCTGGCGAACTGATCCCCGGCTTCGAACCCACACCCGCCGCTCAACCGGTCACCATCCGGGACCTCATCAGCTTCGCGCCCGCCGCCCCGACCATCACCACCGAACCGGGGGGCTGGGGTGTGCGCGGGCTGCACACCAACGTGATCGCCGGTGCATCAGGCCACACCCGCTCGGGCACCCTCCTCGGACAGACGGCGGAGGTGAACTTCATCCCCGTCGGGTTCACCATCGACTACGGCGACGGCACCACCGCCACCAGCAGCACCGGCGGAGCGACCTGGGCGTCCCTCGGACTCCCCGAGTTCTCCAAGACCCCGACCAGTCACCGGTACACGACCGTCGGGTCCAAGACGATCACCGTGGAGGTCGAGTACGCGGCCGAGTACCGGGTCGGCGACAGTGGCTGGCTTCCCGTGATCGGAACCCTGACCATCCCCTCGGACACTCCGCACCCCATCCAGATCGTCCGCAACGCGACCGTCGGCGTCGACAAACCCTGCCGACCCGGTAAACCCACCATCGGCTGCTGAACCCGGCACCGATTCACCGCCGTGAGCGCGCCCCGGCGGCGTGAGCGCAACGCTCCGGAGGCCCGCGCTCACGTCACCGGGGCAGGCCCGCGCCCGCAACACCGCGCTCACGCCAGCGCACCGCGCCGGCACAACACGCTGACGCAGACCGTTGGAGGAAGACCGTCAGGAGGCGGTGAAGACCGAGATCCGCGCGAGGTGCGGCTGCGCTCGGGATGCGGTGATCGTCACGCGCAACTCGGTCGTCTCGACCGCGTCGAACCGGAGGATCCGCTGAGCACCGACGGTCGCCGCCGAAGCGAGCACCCGCGGCACACCGTCGGTATCCAGCGCCGAGACCTCGACCCCTTCGACCACCTGGCCATGTGCGATCGCCTCCCGCACACTCACTCCGGACACCGGCTGCGGTCGGTCCCATCGGAACCGCAGGGTCGGCAGGGGATCGTCGTCGTCCGGGCGCCACGTCACCACGTCCAGCTGCGACCCGGTCCCCGTGATCGAGGTGGTCGGCACCGGCGCGCTCGACATCGTGAGCAGCGCGGAACCCGCGACGTCGTTCCGCTCCAGGTCGTCGATCAGTCGGCCGAGTCCGGCGAGGCTCTCGAGGTCGGGCTCCGCGATCACCCCGTCGCGGGTCGGGGGCAGGTTGAGCAGGAACGTCGCGTTGCCGCCGACGCTGCGCTCGTAGATGTCGAAGAGCTCCTCGGCCGAACGGACCATCCCGTCCTCGGCGGGGTGATGGAACCAGCCCGGACGGATCGAGGTGTTGACCTCGGCCGGGTACCAGACGAGCGGCTCCGTGGTCGCGAGTATCGCGGCTCGGCTCCCGAGGTCCTCCTCGTCGGACTGCACCGCCCGCGAGAAGAGCCCGTCGTCGACCTGCTGCGAGCGGTCGGCGGTGCGCTCCGCATCACGCAACGACGCCGGCACCACACTCCACTCGTCCGCGCGGGTCGATCCGGCCTCGTTCCCGCACCAGCGCACGTCCGGCCCGCATACGCTGATCGCGGCGTTCGGCTGGAGTTCGCGGACGACGGCGTAGTAGCGGTCCCAGTCGTACAGCTGCTTCTTGCCGTTCGGCCCCTCACCGTTCGCGCCGTCGAACCAGACCGAGAACAACTCGCCGTAGCCGGTGAGGAGTTCGGTGAGCTGGGCGACGAAGAAGTCGTCATAGGCGTCGCCGGAGCCGTAGCTCGGCTCGGCTCGATCCCAGGGCGACAGGTAGACGCCGAACGCCAACCCTGCCGCGCGACACGCGTCCGCGACCTCTGCCACGAGGTCGCCACCACCATCGCGCCACGGGCTCGACGCGACGGAATGGTCGCTCACGGCTGTCGGCCACAGCGCGAACCCGTCGTGGTGCTTGCAGGTGAGGATGAGCCCGCGCATGCCGGCGCTCTTCGCTGCGGCGACCCACTGCTCGGCATCGACGCCGGACGGATCGAACACGGCGGGCGATTCGGTGCCGTCACCCCATTCGCGGTCAGTCATCGTGTTGACCCCGAAGTGGATGAAGCCGTAGAACTCCATCCCCTGCCACGCGAGCTGCCGCGGTGACGGCACGACGGCGACCGCCTCCGCCAGGCGTGCGGTGGCATCGACCACCGGTGCGGCCGAACCGTCGGCCTCCGCGCGGCTCATCGGAACTTCCGGTTGTAGAGGGCGAGCAGCGTGATCAACCCGGCGAGCCCGAGGAGCATCACCCCGAGGTTCAGCCAACCAACCGACTGGTTGGCGATGATCACCGCGGCCACGCAGCTCACGAACACGACCGCCGCGACGACGGCTCCCACACGTTCCTTGGTCATTCCTTCAGCCCTCCGGCTCCGACGTTCTGCAACAGACGTTTCTGGATGATGATGTACAGGATCACGACGGGGATGATGACGATCACCATACCCGCGTACAACCGGCCGTAGTCGGCGGCCGCGCGCTGCGCCTGGAACAGGTTCAGCAGCCCAACCTGCAGGGTCTTGTTGTCGCCCGGGATCAGCGACAACGAGATGATGTAGTCGTTCCAGTAGCTCAGGAAGTTGAACAGGATCGCCGTGCTGATGGCCGGCATCGCCATCGGCAGCATGACCGTCCGCATCGTGCGGAACCGCGATGCGCCGTCGAGCGTGGCGGCCTCCTCGTAGGACACCGGGATGGTGCGGAAGTAGGCGAGCAGCAGGTAGATCGTGAACGGCAGCGACGTCGCCGCGTAGACGAGCCCGAGGACGAACAGGTTGTCGATGAAGAAACCGCTCGGCATGAACGTCCGCAGCGCCTTGTCCCACCCGAGCAGCATGAGGAAGATCGGGATGACGATGTAGTTCACGTTGATGAACAGGCCGGCGAGCAGCAGCGTCTCGAGGATCGACTTGCCGCGGAACTCGAACCGGGCCAGCGCATACGCGGCCGGCACGGCGATGATCAGGACGAAGCACAGGCCGACGACGGTGACGAGGAGCGAGTTGAGCAGGTAGGGGCCCATGTTCGCGTCGACGAACGCGTCCACGAAGTTCTGCCAGTGCAGTCCCTCGGGCAGCGCCCACGGGTTGCCGTAGAACTCGCCCTTGGTCTTGACGGAGGCCATGACGACCCAGAGCACGGGCACCAGGATCATGAGCGAGATGAGGATCAGGACGAGGTTCGAGATCCACGACACCGGCTTGCGGCGACGGGCACGCTGACGGGAGGTCGGACCTGGTGGAACCGAGGATGACGGCGGTGTCACGATCGGCGGGACGGGGGCTGAGGTGGTCGTGGTCATCAGAACTGGAGGACCTCTCGCTTGGTCGCACGGCTGATGATGAGCGCCGCGAGGAATGAGAACAGGAAGATCGCCGTCCCGATGGCCATGCCGTAGCCGTAGCTCGAGTTCGTGTACGCCTGCTTGTACATGTAGTCGAGGAGGACCTCGGAGGAACCGTCGGGGCCACCGCCGGTGAGGGCCCGGACGAGGACGAAGGCGAGGTTGATCGAGCTGATGATGAAGAAGATCAGCGAGGTGCGGAGCGTCTCCCAGACGAGCGGCAGCGTGACGTCGAAGAACTGCCGGAACGGGCCTGCGCCGTCGAGTGCTGAGGCCTCGTAGATCTCCGCCGGGATGTTCGACATGCCCGACATGTAGAGGACGAGGTAGTAGCCGAGCGACTGCCACACCATCGCGAAGGCGATGCTGTACATGATGATCTTCTGGTCGCCGAGCCAGACCTGCGACAACGACTCGAGGCCGAGGAAGGTCAGGGAGCCGTTGATGAGCCCGTTCTGCTGGTCGTACACGGCGGAGAAGATCGCGGCGACGACGACGATCGACAGGACGCTCGGCAGGTAGAGCACGAAGCGGTAGAGGTTGCGAGCACGCACCTTGCCCTGCGTCATGACCCCTGCGAGCACGAGCCCGCCGGCCATCGTCACGATGGAGACGACCACGAGGAGGAAGACGGTGTTCTGGAACGCCCGCACGAACTGCATGTCGCCGGCGAGGGCGACGAAGTTGTCGAAGCCGGCGAACGTGGGGGTGCCGCCGACGCCGGTCCAGTTGTAGAGCGACATCCGGAACACGTCGAAGGTCGGCACGACCATGAAGAGCACGTAGAGGATGATCGCGGGCGCGACGCACAGCAGCACGAAGCGGTTCTTCCCACGGGTGTTGAGGGAGACGGAGCGTCTGGCCACGGCGCGTCCTTTCTGCGAAGAGGGGGTGGTGTGCCCGTCCGATGTGGGGGCATCGGACGGGCACACCGGTCGGGATCAGCCCGCGAGCTGGTCGGTGAGCTTGTTGCTCGCCTCGTTGACCTGGTTCTGCCAGTCCTCGAGGGTGGTGGTGCCGGAGAGGACACTGTTGGCCGCGTCGAACAGCGTGGCCTTGAGGTCGACACCGGGGACCGGCTTGGTCGCGGCGAAGGCACCGACGACGGCCTCGACACCGGGCTCGCTGTAGACGGCGTAGAAGTCCTTCGCCTCACCGGTCAGTCGCTCCGGGAGTCCCTGGATCGGCTGGATGGCGTTGGCCTTCGCGAAGATGTCAGCGGCCTCATCCGAGTACAGGTACGCGATGAAGTCCTTCGCCGCGTCCTTGTTCGTGGCCTCCTTCGGGACCCACGCCGACTCGACGAACGTCGTCAGGTAGCGCGTGCCGTCGGCCTCGGAAGCGGGGACCGGGGTGAGCCCCCACTGGAACCCGTCGGTGCGCGGGGCATCCTTCATCTCGTTGGCGATCCACGACCCGTTCGGCATGAACAGCGTGGTGCCATCGAGGATGGTCTGCTGGTTCTTCGTGAAGTCCTGCCCGTTGGCGTAGCCGACCGTGGTCGGGGCCGCGTAGCTGAGGAGCTTTGTCGTCAGTTCGAGGGCCTCGGTGGCGTCGTCGGACTTCCACACGTCCTTCTTGTAGGTGAGGACGTCGTTCAGGAACTCCGGCCCGCCCACCGCGGACAGCAGCGAGAAGAAGTAGGAGTCGAGGTACCCGGCGGTGGGATAGGTGAAGAGCGAGATGCCCTTCGCCTTCGCCTCGTCGCCGAGTTCGAACATCTCGTCCCACGTGGTGGGGACGGTCCAGCCGTTGTCGGCGAACAGCTTCTGGTTGTAGACGAGGCCCGTGGGCGACGCGTACATCGGCATGAGGTAGACCTCGTCGTCACCGTAGGGGTTGGTGTTGAGGTTGCCGACGATGCCGGGGGTCAGCTTGTCGCCGACCGTGACGTCCTCGCCGGGGATCTTCGCGTCGAGGACGCTCGTCAGGTCTTCGAGGTTGCTGTCGCGGACGAAGGACTCCGTGAAGCCCTCCTTGGCGCCGAGGCCGAGGACGACGAGGTCGGGGTAGTCGCCGGCCGCGACCTGCGGGGTGAGCTCGTCGGCGAGGGTCTTGCTCGTCGTGAGCTCGATCTTCACGTCGGGGTTGAGCTTCTCGTAGGCCGCGACGACCTCCTCGTACATCTCGGAGCCGTAGCCGCCTTCGAAGGCGGCGATCTTCAGGGTGTCGGCGTCGTCGCCGTTCGTCCCGGAGTTGCCCGCGCAGCCGGCGAGCATGCCGACCGTCGCGAACGCGGCGATGACGCCGACGGTTCTCGTGTGCTTCATGACAGGGGTCCTTCCCAGTGAGGGTGGGTGCTGCAGGGGGTGGCGGGGAGAGCGGTGATGCGGTTACGGGGGTGTGCGAGGGCGCTGCGGTCCGTCATCGGTTCATGGCCGATGCGCGGCGGGCCCGCAGGGTGAGGGCGGCTCCTCCGGCCAGCAGGAGCAGGATCCCTGCGGCTGCCGGCGCGAGGCCGTCGACGCCGGTGCTCGCGAGCGATCCGCCGTTGGAACCGGTACCGGTGGCGCCAGATCCACCGGTACCGGGGCTTCCTGCGCCGGGCGTGCCGGGTGCGCCCGGTCCACCCGGCGTGACCGGGGTGCCGCCACCGGGCTCGAAGGCCTCGATCGCGGCGTTCAGCGAGACGACCGCTGCCTGCACGTCGGCGTTCGTCACGGCGGTGTTGCCGGTCGCGACGGTGTCGCGGTTGACGAGCGCCAGGACGGCCTCCGCGGAGGCGATCGCCGCGGTCAACGTCTCGACGCCGTCGGCCGCCGGAGCGGCGGCGCGCGCCGACTGCGCTGCGGGCGCTGACGAGGCGAGGAGGGCCTTCGCCGTCGCGATCGACGCCGCGAGCTCCGTCGTGTCGACGATCTCCACCGTGACCCGCTCGGTCGCGTTCGAGCCGAACTCGAAGACGACTCCGGAGGCACCGAGCTCCTTGTCGGCGGCGAACGCATTCGTGAGCGTGATCGTGGCGCCGTCCGCCGTGTCGGTGCGGACGAAGTCGGCGTCGTCGAGGCTGCCGACGATCGCTCCGGAGGGCTGCACGTACCGGAGACCGGTGAGGGTGTCACCGTCGAGGTCGACCGTGAACGTCGGCAGGTTGTCGGGGTCCTCCGCCATCGCGGCGTTCTTGTCCATGACCGCCGCCGTCGGGGTCACAGTGGGATCGGTGGCGACGACCGCGCCGTTGAAGACGCTGATGGTGGTGAGGGTCGGTGCGTAGACCTGGCCGGGCACCAGACTCTCGAGCGACACCCGGAGCTTCGAGCTGGTGATCGAACCGAAGTCCTTCACGACCTTGCTCGCGCCGATCCCGGTCTGGGAGGAGAAGCCCACCCAGGCACCGGCGGCTGCGTCCCACCGCTGGAGGGAGAAGGCGTTGACGCGGGCGTCGGTCCCGGAGTCGGTGAACTCCGAGAGGTCGACCTCGTCGAACGTCGTCTCGGCACCGAAGTCGATGTCGATCGTCAGGGGGTAGGTGGCGTCGTCCGCACCGGCCCAGCGTGTCGCCGGGTCGCCGTCGACGAGCTTGCCCGCGTTGAACTCGAAGTCGTTGTGCGGGTGCGTGCTGCTCGCGACGATCGGCTTGCCCTTGGCGAGGTCGACGCGGGTGTCCACGCCCTCGTTCTCGATCGGGTCGGTGTCCACCGGGTTGTCGACCTTCGCACCGACTGCGGCCTCGTACAGCCCGATGTCGACGCCGTCACCGTAGTAGAGCTCGGTGCCGAAGAAGTCGTCGGAGCCGATGCGCTCGTTGTAGCGCCCGGTGTCGATGAGCGGTGAGGTCTCCCGCAGCTTGAACAGGGACGCGGAGTCGCGGATGGCGTCGACGCCCGCGTCCTTCGCGTAGTCGGCGGGGTTCCCGACGAACTCCGGGTCACCGACGACGGCCCGCTTGTCCGCCGGCTGGTTGGCCGACTGCTTGCCGCTCGCCTCGAAGTAGGCGTTGTTCGAGAACACGCCCTTGTCGAGGCCGCCCGCCTTCCGCGCCCAGTTCGTGGACGTGGAGGTGGAGGTGTTGTAGAAGACATTGTTCGCGAAGTAGACGCGGTCCTTCAGCACCTCGTCGTGGAAGCTCTCGAGCTCCGCGCCGTCGTAGACGAAGACGTTGTTGAGGATGTAGGTGGGCGAGTAGTTCGACGACAGCATGTTCTTGAAGATCACACCGTTGTCGTTGACGCTCAGGTTGTAGCGGGCGATCGAGTTGGAGCTGTTGCCCATGTAGGACATCCAGCCGCCCTGGTTGTCGTGCGAGTAGTTGTGCTCGTAGACGACGTTGAAGTTCGTGAACTCGAGGTCCCACGGCGTCGCGTCGTACTCGTTGGCGGGGCCGCCGTAGATCTCGTTGAAGCGCATCACGCTGTCGGCACCGGCCCACAGGTAGAGGCCCGCGGAGACCTGGTTGTAGCGCTCGAGCCAGCCGTTCGCCTCGTTGTACTCGGCGGTGAGGCGCTGGGTGTTCGCGAACTGGAACGGACCCTGGCCGGTGCTCTCGGCGTAGTTGTGGCTGATCGTCACGTCGCGGCTGTAGAGGTCGCGGTCGCGGACCCAGAGCTGTTCCCAGCCCTCGTGGTACTTGCCGGAGGCATCCGTCTGACCCTGCTGGTCGCCGAACCAGTTGAAGGCGAACTGCACGGCGTGCAGCTCGACGTTCTCGAAGGTGTTGTCCTGGATGCTGATGTCCTCGAAGTGGTGGCCACCCGTCGGGTACGCGGTGTACTGCTGGGAACCGAAGACCTGGAAGTTGACGCCCGCGTAGTGGATCTTCTGCCAGGAGGACGGGCCGTCGATGTCGTGCGCGAAGACGTTCGTGACGCTGATGCCGCGCATGATCGAGTCGGCACCGGCCTCGAGCTTGTCGGCGTTGATCGACACGGAGACACCGTCGCGGACGTAGCTGCCCGTGGTGATGTCGGTCGCGAAGTCGTCGTCGTTCGACACCTCGAGGTTGGCGATGTGCACATACTGCTGGTTGCGGAGGATCACGGCGCCGGTCAACCCGACGGTCTCGGGGTTCTTCACACCCGGGCTCGTGAACGGGCTGGGGACCTGTCCGTTCGTCGCGATGTAGGGGCGACGCGCGTCGGCGGCTCCATAGGCGTCGATGACGATGGGCGCGGCCTCGGTCCCGGAACCCTTCGGCCACAGGGACGTGTCGGACCACGTCTCCCCGGCCTTCAGGAGGACACGGTCGCCCGGCGCGAACGTCTTGGCGTTGACGGGCGTGAAGCTCTTCCACGCGGTGTCGGCCGAGGTGCCTGCTGCGGCGTCGTCACCGGCGGTCGCGTCGACGAAGTAGTCCGTGCCACCCGTCGTGTTCGGGGTGTCACCGGCCCAGCCGGTCGGAGCGGCGGCCGCTCGGACGGCGGTGTCGGGGGTGGTCGGGGCCGCCGATGCCGCCGGCGCGAAGGCCGTGACGAAGAGGGCGGTGAGTCCGAGAGCGGCAAGCCCTCGGAGTGCGGGGTGGTGGGCGGACCGGTTCCGACGTCTGCGTCGGGGTTCCGGGATCGCCGCGGGGGTGGCGGTGTTCATCAGTGCGTGTCCTCCATCGTGAGTTGGTGCAGGGCGTTGCTGTCCATCTGGCGGTCTTGGGCTGCGACGCGCTCGGCGATGAGCGCGTCGAGGGCGTCGTTCACGAGCTGGGCTCGGATGCGGCTGGCATAGGCGGCGAAGGCGGCGGCGCGGTCGACGGTGACGGCGTCCACCCGGTAGACGACGTGCGCGCCCTGCTCCACGACGGGCGAACTGAACGCGCCGACGGGCAGGGTGGCGACCTCGGCGACCAGGCGCGGGTCGGGTGTGCGCGAGCCGCCGTCGAGGAGACCGGTGGCGCCGTCGAGGGTCGATGCGGAGACCGTCGCGCCGGTGCTGCCGACGGCGTCGACACCCTCTGTCGCGAGCCGGGCGGCGAACTGTTCGGCGGTGGTCGAATCGAGTGGCACGGCGATCCGCGTGAGGGCGTAGGTGCTCGCGTTCAGCGTCCAGTCCTCGGCGTGCGCCTCGAACGCCTCGCGGACCTGCGCCTCGGAGACGTCGATGAGCGGGTCGTCGCCCGAGCTCACGGCCGAGGCGAGCTTGGTCCGGACGTCGGAGAGGAGCCGACCGTAGAACTCCTGCGCGCGGAACGAGGTGAGCCCGTAGACGACCTCCCCCTCGCCGAGCTGAGCGGCGAGGGCCGTGTTGGTGTCGGCGAGCGCTTGTTCGAATCCGGCGAAGTCCGTGAACGGGAGCAGTCCGTGCTCGTGACCGAGGTCGAAGACGACACGGTCGGCCGCGAGCTCGTCGAGGGCGGCTGCCCGCAGGCGGTCGATCGCCGTCGTGTCGCCGAGCCGTGCGTCCCAGTCGACGGTCGCGGAGCCGGTCTCGACGAGGACCTCGTTCTCGATCGCGGGGCGGACACGTTCCATGTGGAAGAGCAGCTCGTCTCGGGTGACCGTGGTGCCGTCGATCGTCCCCAGCTCCGCGGGAGCCGCTCCGGCCCCGGTGACGGCGACCCCCGCGACGACGACGCCCGCGAGGACCGCTGCGCCGGCGGCGAGGAGCAGGCGTGTCCGACGCCGACCGCGTTGGCGCGCTGCACGGAGGCCGTGAGCGGAAGCGTCGGTGCTGTTCATCGGTGCGGCCTTTCCGTGGAAGTGGAGCGGGGTCGGCGGTGGTTGGGAGTCATGCTGGCAGAAAATGATACGGATAACAATCGTCGACACGAAAGCGTTACAAAGTCGCTCATAGTCGGCAAACACAGGCTTGGCATCCATAACATGCATGCCCCATAGTGGAAGCCTGCACGCTGATCCGAGGAGACGACCGCACCATGACGAAGTTCGCCGACGCTGTCGGTTCAGCCCTCCCGCACGTCGCCGACGAGCCACAGCCCGCTCTCCCCGCGGCGCTGCACTGGCACGACGGGGAGCTGCTCCGCAACGGCGTCCCGCACTCCATCCGGTCCGGATCGCTGCACTACTTCCGTGTCGTCCCGGAGCACTGGCGCGACCGGATGCTGCGCTTCGTCGACCTCGGCCTCAACTCCATCGACACCTACATCCCCTGGAACTTCCACCAACCCCAGGTCGACGTGGCACCCGAGTTCACCGGCTGGCGCGACATCGGGCGGTTCATGGACACCGCCGCCGACCTCGGTCTCGACGTCCTCCTCCGACCCGGCCCGTACATCTGCGCGGAGTGGTCGAACGGCGGCCTACCGGCCTGGCTCACCGCCCGCGACATCGCGCTCCGCAGCTCGGACCCGGGTTACCAGCAGCCGGTCGAGACCTGGTTCGAAGAGCTCATCCCCCGGCTCGCGCCCTACCAGGCCGTCCACGGTGGGCCGGTCGTCGCCGTGCAGGTCGAGAACGAGTACGGCAGTTACGGCGACGACGCCCGATACCCCGGCTGGCTCGCCTCGCTCCTGCGCCGACTCGGCGTGCAGGAGCTGCTCTACACCGCCGACGGGCCCACCGATCTGATGATCGACGGCGGCTCGATCCCCGGCATCATGATGGCCGCCACGCTCGGTTCGAAGCCGGATGAGGCTCGCGCCCTGCTCCGGAGCCGCCGGCCGGACGAGCCCTTCTTCGTCGCGGAGTTCTGGAACGGATGGTTCGACCACTGGGGCCAGCCGCACCATGTGCGCGACGCCGACAACGCCGCCGAGGTCGCGCGAGGCATCCTGGCCGACGGCGGCAGCATCAGCATCTACATGGCGCACGGCGGGACGAACTTCGGCCTCTGGTCCGGGGCGAACGTCGTCGACGGCGAGCTGCGACCGACCATCACCAGTTACGATTCCGACGCGCCGATCGCCGAGGACGGTCGACTCACCCCCAAGTTCTTCGCCCTCCGCGAGGCTCTCGGCAAGGCGGACCAGCCGCTGCGCTCGCCCGAGCTGCGGTACCTGCCGGAACGCAGCGTGCCACTGCAGCACGGCGCCGGGCTACTCGACGCCCTCGGTGGGCTCGGCGGTCCGCTCGGCGAGCGGACGGCGTCACCGGCGGCCTTCGAAGACCTCGACGTCGACGGCGGCCTGGTCGTCTTCGAGGCGGACGTCCTCCTCCCCGACCGCCCGGTCGACCTCGTGTTCGACGGCGTCGCCGATCGCGCCCTGGTCTTCCTCGACGGCGAGCACCAGGCGACGATCACGGCGGCCGGTACGGTGACCGTGATCGGTACGGGACTCGTCTCGAAACTGACGGTCGTGGTGGAGAACCTCGGCCGCGTCAACTACGGCCCGCAGTTGGGCTCCAGGAAGGGCCTGCTCGGCCCGGTGCTCGTGGAGCGTCGTCTCGTGCACGGCTGGCGAGCACGGCCCGTCGCCCTCGACCGCCTGGATGCCCTGCACCTCCGCTCGGTCGTCGAACGGTCGGTCATCGAACGGTCAGAAGACGGAGCCGATTCCGAGGGCGTGGACGACGGCGGCTTGTCGAGCGGGACCTTCCACGTCGACGAACCGCTCGACACCCACCTGCGGCTCCCCGGGTTCACGAAGGGGTTCGTCTGGATCAACGGCGCGCTGCTCGGCCGGTACTGGAACATCGGTCCGCAGCAGACGCTCTACGTCCCCGGGCCGCTCCTTCGGTCGGGATCGAATCGGATCGTCGTCCTCGAGCTCCACCGCTCGGGGTCGCGCGTCGAGCTCGTCAGCCACCCGGAGCTCGGACCGACCGAGGAGTACGTCGAGGAGTTCTGAGCCCGGCGCTCAGCGTGCCGTGCCGGGCGCCGCGGTGCTCCCGCGGACGATCAACTCCGGCAGCATGACGACCGTCTCGCGCTCCGCAGCGGGCTCCTCGATCAGCGTGAGCAGGTGTTCGACGGCGAGGCGACCCATCTCGCTGAACGGCTGCCGGATGGTCGTGAGCGGCGGCGAGGCGTACTGCGCCAGGGCGATGTCGTCCATTCCGATGACGGACACGTCGCCCGGCACACTCCGGCCGAGTTCGGCGAGGGCACGCAGCACCCCGAACGCCATCTCGTCGCTCGAGACGAAGATCGCGGTGACGTCCGGCATGCGACCGAGGAGGAGTCCGTTGCGGTAGCCCGACTCCGGGCTCCAGTCGCCGTACAGGACGGGCGGTTCGTCGATGCCGCGGTCGCGCAGGGCGGCCTGCCAGCCGATCGTCCGACCTCCAGCGTCCTTCCAGGCCGTCGGGCCGCTCAGGTGCCAGACGGTCTCGTGCCCGAGGTCGAGCAGGTGCTCCGTCGCCATGCGGCCGGCGGCCTCCTGGTCCACCCGGACGATCTCGTCGGCGAAGGACTCGAGGCCGTCGATCACGACCGTCGGCAGGTCGGCCGTCACCCGCAGCAAGGAGACCTCGTCCCAGATCGGAACGGCGATCACGAGTCCGTCGACGCCCTGGTTGCGGAGCCGGTCGATGGCGTCGGTGATGGACGCGGCGGACAACGACGTCGTCCCGGCGGCGCTCACGAAGTAGTCGTGCTGGTGCGTCGCGCGTTGGATGCCGAGCATCATCGACGAGCGCGCGTAGTAGTCGGTCTCGTGGGTGAGGACGCCGATGGTGCGGCTGCGGCCGGTGACGAGCGCCCGGGCGAGGCCGGTGCGCCGATAGCCCGTCTGCTCGACAGCCGCCTCCACCTGGAGCCGGGTCACCTCGGTCACGTTGTCGAGGCCGCGGAGCACCCGGGAGACGGTCTGCGGGGAGACGCCGGCGATCGCCGCGACGTCGGCCATCGTGGGCATGCGGGTGCGCTTGTCGCGTTGCCTGCGCCTGCCCGGTGGCACCGGATCGTCGCTCGGTGCTGGTGCGTCGAGCGCTGTCGGTCCCCCGGATGACGTCATTTCCACATGTTAGCCAATGGCACGGATAACACCCGCAGCCCCTCCGACAGGGCCAGCGCGGTGCGCTGACGCGAATGCGCTCGAATCGGCGTGGCCGCGCCCCGCAGCCGTGGGTGCGCCCCTCTGGAGACCCGCGCTCACGTCACAGACCCGCGCTCACGTCAGCGCACCGCGCTGGCGGAGGGAAGGCCCGCTCGACCGCGTCAGAGGAGTCCTTCGCGACCGCCCGACACCCAGTTCGGATCGGCGGAACGCGGGCCACTCACCTGCTCGGCGTAGGTGTCGATCTCGGCTCGGATCTCGTCGGTCAGTTCGACGTCGAAGACCGCGAGGTTCGCGCGGAGGTGGGCGACGCTGCGGGTACCGGGGATGGAGACGACGCGGGCGCCGAGCTGCTGCCCGCGATCGTGCACCCACGCGAGCGCGAGCGCCTCAGCGGTCGTCCCCAGCCGGTGGGCGAGGGTCCGGAACCGGGCTGCGAGTTCAAGGTTCGCCGCGAGGTGCTCCGGCTGGAACCGCGGGAAGTTGGCGCGCGTCCCACCGAGCGGCACAGTCTCGGCCGTGAAGTCCTCCGTGAACAGGCCGCGGGACAACGGCGAGAACGCGACGACCGTGACGCCCAGCTCGGCCGCCGTCGGCACCACATACGTCTCGATGTCGCGGCTGACGATGCTCCATTCCGACTGGATCGCAGCGATCGGGTGCACGGCGTGGGCACGACGGAGCTCCTCGCCGGTCGCCTCCGACAGGCCGATGCGGAGCACCTTGCCGGCGGTCACGAGTTCGGCGAGCGCCCCCACGGTCTCCTCGATGGGGATGTTCGGGTCGACCCGGTGCTGGTAGTAGAGGTCGAGGTGATCGGTGCCGAGTCGGGCGAGCGAGCGGTCGATCTGCTCGTGGAGGTGGGCGCGATCGCCGCGGACACCGCGCTTGCCGATGCCCCCGCCCGTGACGATGCCGACCTTGGAGGCGAGGAACACCTCGTCGCGACGCCCGGCCAGGTATCGGCCGAGGAGTTCCTCGCTTCGGCCGTCACCGTAGACGTTCGCGGTGTCGATGAGGTTCGCCCCGCCCGCCAGGGTCGCGTCGAGGACCGCGGTGACGTCGGCGTCGGCGATCGCGCCGTACGTGCCCGCGATCGACATCGCGCCGTAGCCGATGGCGCCGACCTCGGCGGCGTCACCGTCCGTCCCGATGGTCGTGGTGGGCAGTGCGGTCGTCGACGGTCCGGTCGCCAGGGGTGCTTCGCTCATGGACTCACCGTATTGGCTCACCGGCGCCGCGAGGCCCCGATCGTCATGCGCGGCAATCTCAGACGCGGGCTGCGGCGCGGGCCACGAGCGCCTGCAGGAGCGCGGCGGGTTCCTCGGGGTCGTCGATCGTGATCGCGAACTGCTTGCCGGAGGTGGTCGTGACCACGAGGCCGGGGCCGGAGCGCAACACGACGGCCGAGCGGCCGGGCATGACCCGGTAGCCCCAACCACCCCAGTCCATCGGGCGGATGTCGGTCGCCTCGACGACGTCGACCTGGTCGAGCGGGATGCGCTTCATCGGGATGCCGAAGAGCGAGACGACGCGGAGGCCACGCCAGTCGACGCTGACGCGCAGGCGGATGAACGAGGCGCAGAGGAGGGTCGCGAGGGCGAGGATCGACAGACCGAACGTCGCGACACCCGACTCGCCGTCCAGCAGGATCGGCGTGTACGCGACGGCACCGATCGCGACGAGGGCGAGGGTGAGCCACAGGAACAAGAGGGCCGTGACGCTCCGACTCCAGGCGCCGACCTCGGTCTCGCCGAGGTCCAGCGGTGCCGGTCGTGCCGTTGCACCGGCGAGCAGCGGCCGGGCCGGCAGGATCGCCGCGGGGATGACGCCCCAGAGCGAGCACGCGGCGAGCGGGACGACCCACCAACCGAGGACGGCACCGTCGACCGATCCCGCCTGGAGCGTGAGCCACGTGGGGATGACCCAGACGGCGGCGGCCGATCCCGCGGCGATGCCGAGGATCAGGACGATCATGCGCTTGGTCCGCATGTCGGGCCGTGGCAGGGCGAGCAGGATGATGGATGCGATCGCGACGACGGACGCGATGATCAACGTCACGACGAAGACACCCGCGGCGGGCTGTGAGTCGTCCGGCGCCCCGGTGCCCGACCAATGCGAGGCGACGTCGACCGGGAGCGCATCGCCCCAGACGAGCCGGGTGATGGCGATCGCGATCGCCGGGACGGCCATGGCGAGGCCGGCCAGGACGATGCGTCCGCGAGCTGGTGCTGCCGGTGGCGGTGTGGTGGTGTCGTGCATGTGCTCCCCCTGAGCTGCGGTGGTCGGCGATGATGCTGCGCGGACGGTCGGTGTCGCGCGTGGTGGATGGACCGGTCAGGCGCGTTCGATCATCCGGTTGAGGTCCTGAGGCGAGATCCCGAGCTTGCGGGCTTCGGCGACCAGCTGCGTGACGAGCTCCTCGACCCGCACGAGTCCGGGGACGGCGTCCTCCAGCACCCATGCGCCTCGCCCCTGTCGCATGCCGATGAGTCCGGCATCGCGGAGCTCTCCGTAGGCGCGGAGGACCGTGTGCATGTTGATCTGCAGCGCCCGTGCGAGGTCGCGAGCGGGCGGCAGCCGCTCCCCCGGACCGAGGTCACCCGAGGCGATCCCCGACCGCACTTGCACGGCGATCTGCTCGGCGAGGGAGGTCGTCGAGGTCGGATCGATGCGGAACAACATGTTTGCAATGCTACTAGAACAATGCATTCCTTGCTAGGGACCTCCGTCGGCCTGGAGGTCAGCGCGGTGCGCTGACGTGAGTGCGCGGGAATCGGCGTGAGCGCACCCCACAACCGCGAGCGCTCCCCTCCGGAGGCCCGCGCTCACGTCACCGGCCCGCGCTCACGTCAGCGCACCGCGCTGGCGCAAGCCACCGCGGAGGGATGGACGGGAGGACGTCAGAGGGCGACGACGTGCACCGCGATGTCGGCCGCGGCCAGCCGCTCGAGTTCGGCAGGATCGGCGGAGGCGTCCGTCACGAGGTCGTGGATCTGCCCGAGGTCAGCCATGCGCGCCAGCGTGACACGCCCGACCTTCGAGCCGTCGGCGACGACGATCACCCGTTGCGCGTGCGTCACCATCGCGAGGTTCGTCCGCGCCTCGCGCTCGTCGTGGGTCGTCGCACCGCCGGACGCACTGATGCCGTCGGTTCCGAGGATCGCGGTCCCCACGTTGATCGCGCTGAAGGTGTTCTCGGCGAGCGCCCCGACGGCCTCGAACGACGAGGAGCGCACCAGACCGCCGGTCATGATGACCTGCAGGTTCGGCCTCGACGCGATCTCCGTCGCCGTCGTCAGCGAGTTCGTCACGATCGTGAGCTCTGAGCGGTTGCTGAGCTCCTTGGCGACAGCCGCCGTCGTCGTCCCGCCGCTCAGAGCGATGGCGTAGGGGCCGGCGGGGATCATGTCGGCGACCCGACGGGCGATGCGGCGCTTCGCCTCCCGGAACTGGGTGTCGCGGAACCGGACCGGCACCTCGTCGCGTGCGTCGATCGCGCGCGCGCCTCCGTGGGTGCGGAGCACGAGACCGAGGTCGTCGAGGTCGGCGAGATCGCGTCGGATCGTCGGCGCGGAGACGGCCAGTCGACTCGTCAGCTCGTCGATCGAGACGACCGCGTCGGCGGCGGCCAGCTGGGCGAGGATGTCGCGCATCCGCTGGCTGCGCTTGCCCGACGGCGCGCGCTGCGACAACTCCGCAGCGGTGGGTCCCTGCATGGCGACTCCTCCGTCGTCCCGTCGCCTGGCGCACCCGGACGCTCAGCGAAAGTGATCACTTCAGGCAAAATCCGATCAACTTCTTGCTCGGTTCGATCACTGTAGTCGATGATCGCTCCATGACACGAGTGACTTTCATCGGAGCAGGCAGCGTCGTCTTCACCCGCCAGCTCATCGCCGACCTGCTGCGGTACCGCGAGCTCGCAGGGCTCGAGATCGTGCTGCACGACATCAACGCGGAACGCCTCGCCGTGGCGGAGGGCACCGCCCGTCAGGTGGACGAGCGTCTCGCCGGTCGTGCCACGATCACCGCCGAATCCGACCGCCGCCGGGCACTCGCCGGTGCCGACTTCGTGATCAACATGGTCCAGGTCGGCGGGATCGCCGCGACCTACTCCGACCTCGAGATCCCCGCCGCGCGTGGCCTCCTGCAGACGATCGGCGACACCACCGGCGTCGGCGGCGTCTTCCGAGCCCTCCGCACCTTCCCGCTGCTCTCGGCACTGACCGCCGACATGCGGGAGATCTGCCCCGACGCCCACCTGCTCAACTACACCAACCCGATGGCGATGAACATCTGGTGGGCGTCGGTCGTCGCCCCCGACATCAGTGCGATCGGCCTCTGCCACAGCGTCTTCTGGACGGTGAACGACCTCTGCGAGCTCGTCGGCGTCCCGATCGAGGGCACGACCTACCGCGCGGCCGGTGTCAACCACCAGTCGTGGCTGCTCGAGTGGACGCATGACGGCCGCGACCTGTACCCGCTGCTGCGCGAGCGCATCCGGAACGACCCCGAGCTCAGCCGTCGCGTGCGCGTCGAGATGTTCCGACGCATCGGCTTCTACCCGACGGAGACGAGCGAGCACTCCTCCGAGTACCTGTCGTGGTTCCTCCGCTCCCCCGAGCAGGTCGAGCGCTACCGGCTCCAGCCGCTCGAGTACCTGGGCATCAGTGAGGAGAACGTCGCCGAGTTCGAGGCGACGAAGGCGGCACTCGCATCCGGCACTCCGCTGACGCTCGAGGAGGAGGCCAGCGAGTACGCTCCACAGCTCATCCACTCGCTCGTGACGGACACCCCGCGCCTCATCCACGGCAACGTCGTCAACCGCGGTCTCATCGACAACCTGCCGCAGGGCGCGGTCGTCGAGGTGCCAGTGCAGGTCGACGCGAACGGGATCGCCCCGCAGGCGATGGGTGCCCTGCCGGTGCAGTGCGCCGCGATGAACCGCCCCTACGTCTCGGTCGCCGAGCTCACGATCGAGGCCGCCCGCACCGGGAATCCGACGCTCATCCGTCAGGCGGTGCTCATGGACCCGAACGCCTCCTCGACCCTCACGCCGGAGCAGATCTGGGAGCTGTGCAACGACCTCGTCGCCGGGCACGGCGACCTCCTGCCGGAGCCGCTGCGGGAGCTCATCCCCGCCGACCGCATCTGACCGCACCGCCGACCCGCACCGTTCCCGAACGATCGACACAGGAGACGACCACCGATGTTCCCACCCCGTTCCACGATCCACGTCCCAGCCTCGCGTCACGCCCGCCGAGCACGCCGCCTCATCACCGCGACCGCCATCGTCGCCGCCGGAGCCCTCGCGCTCTCCGGCTGCGCGGGCGGCTCCTCCGGTGCGACGACCCTCGACAAGGAGGCGAAGGTCAAGCTCACGTTCTGGACGGGGCAGGCCGACGCCGCCCAGCAGATCCTCACCGGTCTCGTCGACGAGTTCGAGGAGCTGCACCCGAACGTGACCATCGACGTGTCGTCCGGCGCGCCGTCGACGGAGGACCTCCTGCAGAAGCTCTCCGCGAGCTTCGCCGGCGGCAACTATCCGGACGTCTCCTACGCGTTCGGTTCGTGGGCGAGCCGCCTCGAGGCCTCCGGTCGCACCCTCGACATCACCGACCAGGTGGCCGAGCCCGCCGTCAAGTGGGACGAGTTCTCCGAGGCCGCGCGCCAGACCGTGCAGCCGACGGGCGAGAAGACCATCGGGTTCCCGGCGGTCGTCGACAACATCTCGCTCCTGTACAACACGACGGTGTTCGACGCCGCCGGTGTCGCCTACCCGACGGCCGACTGGACCTGGGACGACTTCCGTGAGGCGTCGAAGCAACTGACCGACCCGGCGACGAACACCTACGGCTACGCGTACTCCGTCTCGGGCAGTGAGGAGACGACCTGGCAGTTCTGGCCGCACCTCTGGCAGAACGGCGGGTCGATCATCTCCGACGACGACAAGACCGCCGAGTTCGCCTCCGACGCCGGCGTCGACGCCCTCACCTTCCTCCGCGACATGGCGGTCGAGGACAAGAGCGTCTACCTCGACCAGACCGACACGAAGTTCGGCGACCTGTTCGCTAGCGACCGCATCGGCATGATCACCTCCGGTCCGTGGCAGCTCTCCACCCTGCAGACGAAGGGCACGAAGTACGGCGTCACGGTCCTGCCGGGCACCGACGGCGACCACCAGACGGTCTCCGGTCCGGACGTGTGGGCCCTGTTCGACCACAAGGACAAGAACCGTGAGTACTGGGCGTACGAGTTCACGAAGTGGCTCACGGACTCCGAGCAGGACCTCAAGTGGAACGTCGCCTACGGCAACCTGCCGCTGCAGTCGAGCGAGATCGACACCCCCGAGTTCCAGGCGCAGGTGGACAAGCTCCCGGGTCTCGACGTCATGGCCGAGAACGGCGTGAACGCCAAGCAGGCCCGGCCCACCGTTCCGGGGTACGTGGGACTCTCCGAGGCGATCGGCAAGGCCATTTCCGCGGTCCTGCAGGGGCAGGGCGAGCCGAAGCAGGCGTTGGAGGATGCCGCGAAGGCCGCCGACACCGCCCTGGCGGACGACTGATGTCGACCACCGCGGAACACGACGTGAAGCGCACGGCGAAGCCGGGGCGGGGTGGGCACACGCCCGCCGCGCCCCGGCCCGGCCGGCGACGCCTCCGCGACAACCTCACCGGCTGGGGCTTCGTCGCCCCGGCGATGCTCATCGTGCTCGGTCTGTCGATCTTCCCCGCGATCTGGGCGTTCTTCCTGTCGCTCCAGAAGTGGGACGGCTTCAGCGAGCCGGAGCAGGTCGGGCTCGAGAACTACGCCAGCATGATCGGCAACGACGAGCTGCAGGCGGCCGTCGTGCACACCGTCGTCTACACGCTCCTGTTCGTCCCGGCGTCGCTCGGGCTCGGGCTCTTCCTCGCCGTCGCCCTCAACCGCCGGATCCGCTTCATCGGCGTCTACCGCACGGCGATCTTCGTCCCGTTCGTCGCGTCGGCCGCGGCCACCGGCATCCTCACCACCTACCTCTTCAACCCGCAGTTCGGGCTCCTCAACACCGTGTTCCGGTTCCTCGGGCTGCCGGCGCAGGGCTGGCTCGAGGACCAGGGGCAGGCGATGGTCGTCATCACGATCATGTCGCTCTGGGGGCAGGCGGCGTTCACCACCGTCATCTACCTGGCGGCACTGCAGGACATCCCCTCCGAGCTCCTCGAAGCCGCACGGATCGACGGGGCCAACGCCTGGCAGTCGTTCTGGCGCATCACCTTCCCGCAGCTCGGGCCGGTCACCGTGTTCGTGGCGATCTGGCAGTTCATCCAGGCGATCCAGCTGTTCGACCTCGTGTATACCACGACCAGGGGCGGCCCGCTCGGCGCCACCCAGACGATCGTGTTCTACCTGTGGGACGCGGCGTTCAAGCAGTTGCAGTTCGGGTACGGCTCCGCCGTGGCCTACGGCCTCTTCGCGGTGACCCTCGTCGCCACGATCGGCGTCGTCCTGTACTCCCGCCGGTCCAACGTGGAGGCATTCTGATGACCGTCCTGACCACCCCGCCGCGCGGCGACGCCGCCACCGGTAAGCCCTCGGTCACCGCGCCGCCCGCCGAACGCCGCACCCGCCGGCGCTTCAGCCTCTGGCACCTCGTGCTCGCGCCGATCGCGATCATCTTCGCTATCCCGTTCGTGCAGATGTTCATCACCTCGGTGACGCCGGAGTCGGAGATCAACACCTTCCCGCCGCGGATCCTCCCGTCGCACATCACCTTCGACGGCTTCGCGAAGCTGTTCACGGAGTCGGGCATCCTGCTGTGGCTCGGCAACACGGTCATCGTGTCGGCCGTCGCCGTCGCTTCCCACCTCGTGCTCTGTTCACTCGCCGGCTACGGCTTCGCCCGCCTGAAGTTCCGCGGCAAGACGATGGGCTTCCTCATGATCGTCGCCACGATCATGATCCCCACGCAGCTGCTCATGATCCCGACGTACATCCTGTTCTCGCGGCTCGGACTCATCGACAGCCTCGGTGCGGCGATCGTCCCGTGGCTCGCGTCCGCGTTCGGCATCTTCCTCATGCGGCAGTTCTTCCTCTCGCTGCCGGCGGAGCTCGAGGAAGCCGCCCTCATCGACGGCTGCACCCGCGTGCAGGTGTTCTTCCGGGTGATCCTGCCGCTCGCGAAACCGGCTCTGGCGACCCTCGCGATCTTCACGCTGCTGGGTTCGTGGAACGACCTCGTCTGGCCGCTCATCGCGATCAACAACGACCAGGTCTTCACCCTGCAGCTCGGCATCACGAACTTCCAGGGGGCACGGCGCACCGACTGGGCGCTCCTCATGGCCGGGAACGTCGTCGCCACGCTGCCGCTCATCCTGTTCTTCATGGTCGCTCAGAAGCAGTTCGTCGCGACCATGACCTTCTCCGGCCTCAAGGGGTAGTCACCCATCCCGGCGTGGCAGGATCACGTCCATCGCCGCGCCTGCAGCTCGGGCACGGCTACCGCAGCCCCACCGCAACACCCCCATCACTTCGACCCATCCCAGGAGCCACCCGTGTCCATCACCACCATCGTCGGTTCGGAAGCCACCGTCCGCGAGATCACCCAGCAGCCAGACGTCTGGCTGGAGGCGTCGACGGGGATCGCCGCCCGCCGCGACGAGATCGACGCGTTCCTCGCGCCGCTCCTCGCCCGGCCGGAACTGCGCATCGTCCTGACGGGGGCGGGGACCTCGGCCTTCATCGGCGAGATCGCGGCTCCGGCCCTCACCCGGACGCTCCGCCGCCGGATCGACGCGGTCGCGACCACCGACATCGTCTCCAACCCGCGGGAGGCGTTCGCGGAGGACGTCCCGCTCCTCCTCGTGTCCTTCGCCCGCTCGGGCAACAGCCCGGAGAGCGTCGCGGCGACCGAGCTCGCCGACCAGTCGCTCGCCGAGGTCCACCACCTGGTGATCACCTGCGACGAGACCGGCGAGCTGTACCGACGCCACCATGACCGCGCGTCGTCGCTCACCGTGCTTATGCCCCGACGCTCGAACGACGAGGGCTTCGCGATGACGTCGAGCTTCAGCTCCATGCTGCTCTCGGTCCTCCTCATCCTCGGCGGCGCCGACGAAGCCGCGGTGCAGGCACTCGCGGCCGGCGCGACGACGATCCTCGACCAGCGCGAGGTGGACATCCGAGCACTCGCCAACGAGGGGTGCGATCGTGTCGTCTACATCGGCAGTGGCCCGCTCACCGGGCTGGCCCGTGAGTCGGCGCTCAAGTTGCTCGAACTGACCGCCGGGCGGATCGTCACCTACTACGACTCGGCGCTCGGCTTCCGTCACGGACCGAAGGCGGTCGTCGACGACAGCACGCTCGTCGTCGTCTACCTGTCCTCCGATCCGTACACCCGGCGCTACGACCTCGACATCGTCGCCGAGCTCCGCGCGACGCTGTCGCCGGAGCGCGTCATCGCGATCTCCTCCGAGCCGGTCACCGACGCCACGATCTCCGACTGGGTGCTGCCCGAACTCGCCGGTCTCGACGACGCGCAGCTCGCCGTCGGGTACGTGCTCGTGGCGCAGCTGCTTGGGCTGTCGTACTCGCTCCAGCTCGGCGCGACTCCCGACAACCCGTTCCCGAGCGGCACAGTGAACCGCGTCGTGCAGGGCGTCCGGATCCACCCGGTGACTACCGACGCAGCGGGTGCCACCTCCGAGGAGCGGTAGGGGTGTCGCTCTTCCTCGGTGTGGACGGTGGTGGCTCGAAGACCGCGTTCGTCCTCCTCGACGACGACGGGCGCATCGTCGCCGAGACGCAGACGGCCAGTTGCTACTACTTCGACGAGGGCATCGAGCTCGTCGGCCGGATCCTCACCGAGGGTGTCACCGCAGTCACGTCATCGGCGGATGTCGAGGTGTCCGACATCGATCAGGCCTTCTTCGGCCTGCCCGGCTACGGCGAGGTCAGTTCCGACATCGATCGACTGGACGCGATCCCGGGTGAGGTGCTCGGCCACGGGCGATACTCGTGCGACAACGACATGGTGTGCGGCTGGGCCGGCTCGCTGGGCGCCGTCGACGGCATCAACGTGATCAGCGGAACGGGCTCGATGACGTACGGTGAGCGCCGAGGCCTCGGGCATCGCGTCGGCGGATGGAGCGAGCTGTTCGGTGATGAGGGGTCGGCGTACTGGATCGCGGTCCGCGGCTTGAACGCCTTCACGCGGATGAGCGATGGCCGGCTGCCTCGGGGTCCGCTCGTCGAGTTGGTGCGGGCGCGGGTCGGGATCACGAGCGATCTCGACGTGATCGACGTCGTCATGAACCAGTGGAAGGGCCAGCGGGGCCGTATCGCGGACCTCGCGAAGACGGTCGTCGCTGCGGCGGAGCAGGGTGACGAGGTCGCCGTGCGCATCCTGGCCGATGCGAGCGAGGAGCTGGCGGAGATCGTCGAGGCGACCCGCGTGGAGCTCGGCTTCGACGAGGACGAGGTCGTCCCGGTGTCGTACTCGGGCGGGGTGTTCTCCGCTGAGCGCGTGCGGACGGGCTTCGAACGGGCCGTCGCGGCGCTGCCGGCCCGCTACGACCTTCGGACCCCGCTGTTCGGTCCCGCGGTCGGTGCGGCCCTGTACGCGGCGAAGCGTGCCGGGGCGCCGCTGTCCCCCGCCGCCCTCGAGACATTGCGCGCCCGGTAGTCCCCTCCCTGCCCGGTGGTGCTTGGGCCAGCGCGGTGCGCTGACGCGAGCGCGGGTCTGGCGCGTGAGCGCGGGTCTCCGGAGGGTCGCGCCCATGCACATGGGGCGCGGTCACGCCGAGTGCGCAGCGCTCGGTCCCGGCGCGCAGCGGCCCCGTCGGAGGGGCGCACTCGCGTCACAGCACCGCGCTGGCGTGAGGACGGGCCTCTTGGAAGCTTGACCCTCACGCGACGCGAGGCTTTAGCGTCGTCACCATGACGATCAGGATCCTCGACACCGCCAGCGGCATGCGTTCCGTCCTCAATTCACCGGAAGCCGAACGAGCCGCAAGACTCCGGTCCATGCTCGAGCCGGTCGCCGACATGTACCGCTACTTCCCCGGCGAGGTCGACCTGCTCGCCATGCACACGATGGGCTCGGGGTTCCCGATCGATCGGAGCCGCGAGCGCGTCGTCGACGGCCTCGACCGCCTCGTCGCCGCGGACGCCTGGGCTCGGATCGAGCGCGCTCTCGATGAGGCACTCGCGGTGCAGCTCGACGCGGTGCCAGGCCTGGTGGCGCCCGACATCACCGTTTTGCTCGTCCTCGGCGATCCCGACGACGACTACTTCATGGACGCCATCCGCGGCTTCATCGGCAACGGCAGCGCGACGGGATTCATCTCGCTCATCCTCTGGCCGACGGAGGAGAACCTCGCGCGCCTCGAGGCGGCGGCCGTCCACGAACTCCACCACAACCTGCGATACGCACCGGGTGGGGTGGTGTGGGATCCGGCGACTGTGGTGGTCGGTGAACAGGTGGTCTCGGAGGGCCTGGCGGACGCGTTCGCCAGGCAGCTGCACGGGGTGTCCGGCTACACGCCGATCGGTGTCCCACACTTCGACGACGATGCCGTGTTCGATCGAGTGGTCGAGGGACTCGACGTCGGAGGGATGCAGCACTTCGTCTCGTGGGTGCACGGCGACGAGGCGGCCCTGCGGTTCGGAGGCCAACCGGTCGGCCTGCCGATGGGTGCCGGCTACGCGGTGGGGAATCGACTGGTCGACGCCTACCTGTCGGCGACCGGGACGACCGCGGCCGAGGCGCTGCACGTTCCGAGCGCGACGATCATCGAGGTCGCGCTGCGCGAGCTGGACCGAGCCGGCTGAGCTGACCGAGGCGGCCGCGCTGGCCAAGCCGGCCGCGCTGGCCCGCGGTCACTCCCAGACGGCGGTCTCCGGATCCACGCCGTGGGTGCGGGCGTTCGCGTCGATGAGGGACGAGAGCCAGGCAGCGAGGCCCGGTTCGACCCGGTCGTAGGTGTCGGCCATGCCGGGCTCCGTCAGCGCGAGGCGACCGGTGATCACGTGCATGGCCGGCGTGCAGTGGAAGTACTCGCTGAGGGCGGCTCGATGTCGTTCGGCGAGCGCGTTCGCTGCCACGGATCCGGCGTCGACCCCGGCCCGCTTGGCCTCGGCGAGTTCGTCCACGAGGTCCCGGAGCGGGCCGACGACCGCGCGCCAATCCTCCGGCGTGCGCTCGGCGGACCGCTCGGCGTATTCGGCCCACTGCGCGGAGTCGCCCCAGCGGGCGCGCGCGGACTCGGCCATCGTCGGGTTCCAGTCGTCACCGAAGACGGCGTGGTGCTGGTCCTCCGGGACGAGCACGCCGACCTCGTCCGCTTCGAGCAGGCGGTCGACGGACCGGGCGACGTCTTCGAGCCGGGCGATCGTGTCGGCGAGGTCGCGGCGCCGCTGCGTGAGCTCGGCGCGGCGTTCCGCGGCCGGCGCGGTGAGGAGCGTGGGGATCCGGGCCAGTGGGACGCCGAGGTCGCGCAGCAGGAGGACGCGTCGGAGTCGAGCGACGTCGACGGGCAGGTACGAGCGGTAGCCGCTACTCGTCCTGCCGGAGGGCTGCGCGACGCCGAGCCCGTCCCAGTGGTGGAGGGTCCGCACGCTGACACCGATCTCGGCCGACACCCGGCCGACGGTCATGCCGCCTTCGGTCGCTCCCCGCTCATCCATCGCCCCAGCATCGCACTCCTGCCCTGTCCCCGCCTTCGGCCAGCGCGGTGCGCTGACGCGAGTGCGCCCCTCCCGGCCCGGGCGCACCCCACACGCGCGAGCGCGCCCCTCCGGAGACCCGCGCTCACGTCCTAGACCCGCGCTCAGGCCCAGCGCACCGCGCTGACACCGGAAACGACCTCGTCACCGCGGTGCGCTGACGTGAGTGCGCCCCGTTCGGCGTGAGTGCGCCTCTCCCGGCCCGACCGCGCCCCACGCCCGCGAGCGCGACCCTCCGGGGGCCCGCGTTCACGCCCCAAGCCCGCGCTCACATCACAGCACCGCGCTGACAACATCACCACCGCACCGACGAAACCGGCAGGTGACGGGGAACGGCCCCGGGTGCGCTGGAGCGCTCCCGGGGCCGTCAGGTGCTGCAGCGGATCAGGCCGCTCGGCGACGCGCCCGCATCGCGACGAGGACACCACCGAGCAGGAGCAGGAGCACACCGGTGCCGATCGTCCCGATGGGCAGCTCGGTGCCGGTCGTGGCGAGCGCCCCACCGGAGGCCGCACCGTCGACGATCGTCCCGTCGGCTGCGACGACGCGCACCTCGGTCCACCCGATCAGCGAGCCGTCGGCCGCGTAGACCGCGACGCGGTGGTCGCCCAGCGTCGCGTCAGCGGGGATCGTCGCCAGCAGGTCACCGGCGGCGTTCGTCGTGCCGGCAGCGATGCGCGCGGGCGTCGAGTACAGCCACACCTCGACGGCCGTGGCCGCGAACCGGTCCTCGAGCCCGACCGTCACCGTCTCGCCGCGCCGCACCGTGTCGGCCAGCGTGATCGCACCGCGGTTGGCCTCGGTGAGGCTCGTGCCGGGCAACGGCGTGACCCCACCGGTCGGCGGCGTCACGGGTGGCGTGGTCGTCCCGGGCAGCGACCCGAGGCGCAGCGCCTCGGAGGCGAAGCCGTCGGCGAACCAGTACACGGGACGCTTGCCGTCGACCGACAGCGAGGCCGGCGCGGTCGCGAAGCCCTCGTTGTTGAGGTCGGGCAGGCCTGCGGGGCGGGCGACCTGGGCGATGCCCGGCTGCTCGGTGCCGTTCAAGGTGATCTGCGCACCGGTGCCCGCGCAGCCGTCGTCGCACACGGCCCACAGCACGCCGAGAGTCGTGTCGTAGTCGAGCGCCATGACTGCCGGGAGGCCCGGGTCGATCGTCGAGATGAGCGTGGCCGAGCCGTCGGCGTTCAGCGCGAACGCGTACACGTCGCCGGTGTCCTCGACGCCGACGAAGAACAGGCCGTCGCCGTGACCCGCATAGTTGGCCGGGTCGTACGTCGCCTTCGTGTTGTCGTCGAAGAGCTTGCCGGCGAGGTCCCCGTCGGCCACCCACTCGACCGCTTCAACGCCGAGGTTCGCGCCGACCGTCGGCAGCAGGGCCGTGAGGTCCCACTCCTCGGAGGCGACGACGTCCGGTCCGGGCGCGTTCGGGTCGACCTTGAGCACGGCGTTCAGCGTCGTGCCCTTCACGCTGTTGTCGCGCTCCACGCCGACATAGACGGAACCTGCGCCGTCGACCGTGATGCCCTCGGTGTCGGGGCCGGCCGCAGCCGGGTTCGAGGCGTCCTTCTGGAAGCGTGCGCGCTTGCCCTGCTCCCAACCGTCGACGAACGAGACGGAACCGTCCGCGGCGATGGCCAGCTTCCAGAACGTGCCGGTGCCGTTGTCGACAGCCCAGAGGAACGCGCCGTCGGCGGTGACCTGGGTGTCGAGGCCCGAGCTGTCCTCGAGGAACGTCGGCGTCGTGTCGAGCACGGTGACGTCGGGCGAGCCGGGCCACGGGCCGACCGGGATCTCACCGACGCAGACGTTCGCGGTGCCCTTGGTCGACTCGCTGGTCGCGGCGAAGGCGCCGGTGGCGTCGGGGCAGCGACCCCAGGTGGTGGCCGGGTGTCCCTCGCCCCACGTGGTGGAGTCGAGGAGTGCGTCGCCCTCGAAGAGGCGGACCGTGTCGCCGCCGCCGAGTCCGAAGCCGAGGGCCGCGCGCTCGATGACGAGGTAGCCGCCGACAGCGATGGTCGTGTTCGCGGGGATGGCGTAGGCGTGGGTGTCGTCGTCGTCCTTCACGACGATGCCGGACACGTCGAGCGTGGTGGCGGTCGGGTTGACGAGCTCGATCCAGTCGTCGGGCGATCCGCCGTCGGACTCGACCTCGTTGATGCGCACCGGGTTGCCGCACGCGTTACGAAGTCCCTTGGTGGAGACCGCGGTATCGGCGAAGTTGCCGGTGCCGTCGGGGCAGCGGGCGAGGACGCCCTCGGCGTGAGCGGCGTAGGCGTGCTGCGCGACGGTCGCGCCGGCCGCGTTGCGCACGGTGACGGTGTCGCCGTTGCCGAGCCCGAAGACGAAGTTCACGTTCTGGTCGAAGACGAAGTACGCGCCCGGCTCGAGGATCGTGCCGGCGGGCAGCGGGGTGGTCTGGTCGGCGTGGCCCACCGGGTCGTCGTCCATGACCGTCCAGCCGGAGAGGTCGACCGCGGTCGGCTCGAGGTTGACGACCTCGACCCAGTCGGTGGCGTCACCGTTCGACTCGATCTCGTTGATGGCGAGGTTCGGGAGCACGCAGTCGTTCGCCGCACCCTTCGTGATGTTGGCGAGCACGAACGGGCCTTCGCCGTCGGGGCAGCGCGCGAGGGTCGCTGCGAGCGAGTCGCCGCCGATCACCGGGTGGCCGCTCCAGGTGCCGGAGCTGTCGATGAGGGTGCCGGCGTCGTCGAAGAGGCGGATCTCGTCGGCGCTGCCGATTCCGATCGGGTCTCGGAAGGCTGCTTCCACGCCGCCGACGAGGCCGACGGTGGACTCCTCGACGACGACGAACTCGCCCGCCGCGATCGACGTGCCGGGCAGGAACTGCCAGCGGTGGTCGTCGGAGTTGTCGCGGATCTCGTAGCCGGAGATGTCCAGCGCCTCGGTGCCGGGGTTGAAGAACTCGACCCAGTCGGCGGGCTGTGAGTCGATCTCGTTGATGCGGATCTCGCCGGGCGTCTCGGGGACCTCGGGTGCGGTGAAGACGTTCGCCGCGCCCTTCGTCGACTCGGTGGTCTCGGCCCACCCGGAGCGGTCCGCGGTGACGCCATAGGTGGTCGCGGCGTGACCGGTCCACGAGTACTCGTCGGCGAGGGCCGCGGTCGGATCGAACAGGCGGACCGAGTCCTCCTTGCCGAGGCCGAACCCGAGCTGGTCCTCCTCGACGACGAGGAACGCGCCCGGCTCGACGACGGTGCCGGCCGGGAACGCGTAGTTGCTGTCGTCCTTGTTGTCCTTCACGACCCAGCCGTCGAGCGTGATCGCGGTGGCGGCGGTGTTGGTGAACTCGATCCAGTCGCCGGGGACGCCCCCGGAGGACTCGACCTCGTTGATCTGGAGCCCCGGCGCTGGGGCGGCGGTGGCGACGGCGGGTGTCGCGATGAGGGCGGTTGCACCGATGGCGCACGCGGCGGTCATCGTCAACACGCGGTTGAGGCGGGGCATGGGTCTCCAGGGCACGAAGGGACGGGGATCTGGATCCATCCCATCGGCGTGGGGTTGCCGGATGGAGGAGCGACGGTGGCCGGAAGGTGAACGGCGGGTGGCTTCCCAGGCGACACGTGCCACGATCCGGCAGTTCGGGCGCGAGGAGCGCGCGCGCAGCATTGCAGTGATGCAGCCCGTGGGACCGCGCTGGGCGATGACGGACCACGCTCGTTCGTGACCCCTCGCCGCATACAATGTGGACGACCGAATTGGGGAGAAAATGGCACGACGGCGTGGGTTCTTGGCGGAGATGCAGCACCAGACGAGGCTCGCGGAGCAGCGACAACGCAACGCAGTCCGACAACACAACGCGAACGTCCGCCAGGTGGAGCAAGCGCAACGCGCGGCCGAACGAGCGCAGCTCGCCGCAGCTCGGGCGTCAGAAGCAGATCGCAAGCGCCTGGAGAAGGAAGCGGCAGCCGCACACGTCGCCGCCATGCAGGCCGAGGTCGACCAACGAAACGCGGATCTGCGGGATCAGTATGCCGAGATAGACGGGCTGCTCAGCGCGACCCTCGATGTCGACGACTACGTCGACCTCGAGAAGCTACGCGTCCGAGTTGAACACCCTCCATTCCCTCGGGTCGATCTGCGAGTCCCGACGGCAGCTCCCGCCCCGATCCCCGATCCCCCGCTGCCGGTCAAGTACGCTCCCGAGGAGCCGACCGGGATGTTCGGCAAGAAGCGGAAACTCGCCGAGGCGCAGGCAGCTGTTGAAGCGCGTTATGCAGCCGACTATTACGCCTGGCAAGCAGCAGTCGCTGCGCTTCCGCAACAGCGCGCGGCGCAACAGGAGGCATACGAGGCTGCCGAGCAGAAACGCCGTGGACGGCTCGCCTTCGAAGAATCCAAGTACTCCCAGGAGTGTGAAGCACGCGAGACTGCCGCGACCCAGCGGAACGCAGAGCTGGACCAGCTCATCACCGGTCTCGGCTATGGCACCGTGGAAGCCGTGCAGGAGTACGTCGGCATCGTCATGGCGAACTCGGTCTATCCGGAATGGTTCACGGTTGAAACCAACGCGACGTTCGAACCATCGACGGCCGAACTCAGTCTTCGGGTGACCATCCCAGGACCGGACCAGATCCCGACGACCAAGGCCTACCGGTACGTGAAGGCGTCGGATGAGATCGCCGCCTCTCCTCTGGCGGCGAAGGACGTGAAGGATCGGTACGCGGCAATCGTCCACAACGTCGCGCTCCGCAGCGTCCACGAGGTCTTCGAAGCCGATCGGCGGGCACTCATTCACAATGTGTCGCTCGAGTTGGGCACCGAAACGATCAATCCGGCGACGGGCCGCGAGACCTCGGTGCGATTCCTCGCCCTCGCCGTCTCACGCGACGAGTTCCTCAAGCTGGATCTGGCCGCGGTCGTCCCGTCCGCGACCTTGGAGCACCTTCGCGCGGTCGTGTCGAAGAACCCCCATGGGCTCGTCGCGGTCGATGGCGGCGGGGTTCGCCGAGCATGACGGACAACGGATCGATGATCTTCAACCCACCGCCGGGATGGCCGAAGCCTCCCGCCGGCTGGAGGCCGCCCGCGAGTTGGACGCCGGATCCGAGCTGGCCACCTGCCCCAGCCGGATGGGCGCTCTGGATCGATCCGAACGACAGCCGCGAGATCGAAGCGCCGGCGCCAGCACCAGCGGCGATGCCGACAACCGTGGATACGCCGCAGTCGACGAACGCGGCATCCGAGTCCGCTCGCATCCAGGAACTCGAGCGGGAGAACGCCGCGTTGCGTCAGAAGTTGGCTCTGGGGCACGCAGACGATCTCGTCGAACTCGACGACGCACGAGTCCTGCAGTCGGTGGGCATCTACCGATTCCACCATCCGCTCGAAACCGCAGCCGCTTATCAGCTGCGACTGCAAGCGATCGAAGCTCGGATCGCCTCGCTGGTCCGAGACGACCGCGCGATCGAGAAGTCCGAACTCTTCACCTTCAACAACTCGCTGGCGCAGGGCAAGCGCATGACGTCGGATCTCGCGAAACTCATGCTCCGGGCTTACAACTCGGAAGCCGACAACGCACTGCGCACCCTTCGCGCTGGCAACGTCGTGACCGCGAAGAAGCGGTTGGAATCATCTCGCACGGCCATCGCCAAGCTCGGCGCTCTGATGGAGATGAGGATCAGCGACGAGTTCCATCGGCTTCGCGAGAAGGAGATCGAGCTGACGGCCGATTGGCTGATGAAGAAGCAGATCGAGCGAGAAGAAGCGAAAGAGGAACGCGCCCGCATCAAGGAGGAGCAACGCGTTCAAAAAGAGCTGGATGACGAGCGTGCCCGTTTGGACAAGGAGCGCACTCTGCTACTGAACACCCTCGCCACGTTGGGTGGACAGGGCCACACCAATGAGGACCTGTTACGTCGCCTCGAGGCTATCGACGAAGCAATCGCCGAGAACGATTTCCGTGCCGCGAACATTCGGGCCGGGCACGTGTACGTCATCTCCAACGAGGGTGCGTTCGGACCCGATGTCGTGAAGATCGGGCTCACTCGCCGACTAACGCCCGGCGACCGCATCGCGGAACTCGGAGGAGCATCAGTTCCATTCCGATTCGACACGCATGCTCTGTTCTTCTCAGAGGATGCCGTCACCCTGGAGAACGAGCTGCACAAGCATTTCGCGGACCGGGCACTCAACCAGGCTAACCCGCGGAAAGAGTTCTTCTTCGCCAGTCCGGCTGAAGTACGTGATGTCCTCCTGCAGAAGGTCGGCAACATTCTCGAATTCTCGGACAGCGCCGAAGCGACGGAGTACCGACAGTCCCTCGGGCGTTGGCCGCAGCGATCCCGATCGCGGAACGAATCCATCGGCTGAAGTTCAACGGACCAGCGACGATTGCGAGAAGCGATGTGTCTCGCGTGGTCTCCGCCTGCGTTCCCGCCCCAGGACTACGCTCACCCCATGACCGACCTCGACCACGCTCCGACCGGCGAACTCACCGGCTGGATCCGGACCCCGTTCACCGGCGGTGGCGTCACTCACGACCGCTTCGAGCAGGGTTCAGGACCGGGCGTCGTCCTCATCCCCGAGTTGCCTGGGCTCACGCCCGAGGTCCTCGGGTTGGCGGAGCACCTCGTCTCGGAGGGGTTCACCGTCTCGATCCCGTCGCCGTTCGGGACGCCGGGTCGCGAGGGCACCCTCGGCTACACGCTCGCCAGCGTGTCGAAGGTGTGCGTGTCCGCCGAGTTCAAGGCGTTCGCGACCGGCGCGCACCGGCCGGTCGCGGACCACGTCCGCGCCCTCGCCGCCGACCTCGCCGCCCGCACGCCGGGCCAGGGCGTCGGCGTCATCGGCATGTGCTTCTCGGGCGGCTTCGCGCTCGCGGCTGCGGTCGACGAGCACGTGCTCGCCTCGGTGATGAGCCAGCCCTCGACGCCGTTCCCCGTCAGTCGTGCGCGTCGGATCGACCCCGGCATGTCCGCAGCCGAGTTCGACGCCGTCGCAACCCGCGCAACGCAAGGATCGGTCTGCGCCCTCGGCCTGCGGTTCAGCGAGGACAAGGCCGTTCCGCGGGAACGATTCGCGACCATCGCGGCGAAGCTCGGCGACGCCTTCGAGGTCATCGAACTCGACTCCTCACCGGGCAACCCCGGCGGCTTCGCGAAGACCGCCCACTCGGTGCTCACCGGCGAGGTTCGCGAACGCGACGGTCATCCGGCGTTCGAGGCTCGCAAGCGCGTGGTCGCCTTCCTCCGCGAGCGCCTGGCGTCACCCGCTTCGACAGATTGACCTTCCCCGACGGTCGTCGCGCTGGGATCATCGATGCCATGACCGCGACCCAGCACGACCGCGCTACGCCCAACCTGCCGTCACGTAGCTTCGACGTCACCGAGGCCTTCTACGCAGCGTTCGGCTTCGAGCGGACCTTCCGCGACGAGGGGTGGCTGATCCTCGTCCGCGGAGGTCTGCAACTCGAGTTCTTCCCGGCGCCCGAGCTCGACCCGGCGTCGAGCAGCTTCATGTGCTGCCTGCGCGTCGCCGAAGTCGACGAGCTCGCCGATGCGATCCGACGCTCGGGCGTCCCGGAACGCACGACCGGGGCGCCGCGACTCCACCCGGTGCAGATGCAGGACTGGGGCCTCCGAGCCGGTTTCCTGATCGATCCGGACGGCACGCAACTCACGCTCATCGAGCAGCGCGAATGACCTGCGAGCGAGCGGCCACTAGTGACCGCTCGCCCACGTGCTTCCCTAGAAGAAGGTGATCCCGTGCGGGGCGCGGGGCGTCTGCAGCATCGACCGCAGGAGCAGCGGCGCCTGCTCGTCGGCGGCGTGCAGCACCCCGCCGGCCGCGAGGGTCACCGGGGAGACCGCACCGAGCAGCAGGGCACCGAGGTCGGCGACGTCGAGCGCGAGGTCCGCACCGGACGCATCGGTCTCATCACTCAGCTTCGTCGCCGTGCCGCGACCGCCCGTCACCTCGAGGCGGAACGTGCCCGCCGCGTAGCCGAGCGCGTCGGCCACCGCGATGGTGAGCGAGCCGTCGGCTGCGTAGGGACGAGAGGCGAGGACGGCCGGCAGGTCGAGGACTCGCAGCCACACGTGGTCTTCCTCGTGCTCGATGTCGTACGCCCGGTTGTCGCCGAGGGCGGCGATGATCGGGTCGTCGAGGCGGGCGCGGTTGTACTTCACGACGTCATTGAGGTCGATGGAGAGCAGGAACTCCCAGAGCGACAAGTAGGCCGCGTCCGTCGCGTAGACGAGGTCGATGATCTCGATGCCCGTCTGCCCACCGGGCTGTTCGACCATGCGCCACGTGACGTACCCGTCGACCTCTTCGCCGTCGGCCGGACGGTGCACAGCGGCACGGGTGTCCTTCGCGGGCTCGCCATCGCGGCCCAGCGTGCCGAGGACGAGCGGCCACGATCCGGTGTTGCGAACCATCGAACCGATCGAGCGCTCGTCGAAGCGGTCGAACACCTGACGTGCGACACCGTCGGCGAGGTATTCGGGGGTGACGACGGACACGATGCCGGTGGTCGACGCGAGGAACGGCAGGGCCTTCGCGCGCTTCACGACGACGTTGCGCTCGCGGATCGCGGAGCCGAACCCGAAGCGACGGTAGATGGTCCCCTCGCTGGCGGTGAGGGCCGCGATCGCATACCCGTCGGCGACGCCGCGCTCGAGCGCGTGCGTCAT
Organism: Plantibacter sp. LMC-P-059a; assembly: GCF_030209505.1. Lineage (NCBI taxonomy): Bacteria > Bacillati > Actinomycetota > Actinomycetes > Micrococcales > Microbacteriaceae > Plantibacter > Plantibacter sp. LMC-P-059a. The sequence continues at coordinate 264,575 of NZ_JARVRZ010000006.1, forward strand.
CATGCGTCGGAGGATCCCGCGGCGGCGCTCGGTCGGGCGGACCGTGACGTCGGAGACAGCCTGCGTGTTGATCGACGTGCCGTCGCCCCAGCTGAGCGCCTTCGGGAACCAGGAGAACGTGCCGGCGGGCCAGGTCTCGTCGACCGAGCCGGGCTGCGGGTTGCGCACGTAGGCGCCGAGGAGGACCGCCTCGTCGGCGATCAACTCGTTCACCTTGCGCTTGCGCGCCTCGGGCTTCGGGGTGGGCTCGTGGAAGCCGAACCCGATGGCGTCGAGCGCCGCCAGGCTCTCCGGGGTCGGTTCACCGTCGGTCCCGTTCGCGAACGGGAACTCACGGAGCTCGTAACGGGCGTCGAATTCTTTGCTGTTGGCCACGACTCCAGCCTAACGACCTGCCCTGACAGCCCCACAGGTGTCGACTGACCACTGCATCACGGCAGGGTGATAGACACCTCGACCGCGTACTCGTCGGCGCTCTGACCGAGCACCCGCTGCCGCAGCTCGGTGGTCGGCATCGTGATTCCACGCTCCGCGATCGCATCGAACAGGGCGACGACCGCCGGGTGGGTCGAGCCCTCCGGGAGCTCGACGCCGGGCTCGGCCCTCCAGACCGCAGCGAGCTCGGTGCGTTCCGGCAGGACATCGACGGTGGTCTCCTCGCCGCCCCAGCCTGGTTCGAGCAGTTCGGTGGTGGGCCAGCAGCAGACGATCTCGACCGCGCCCTGCTCCCCGGGTCGTAAGGTCGTCCAGAAGGTTCCTGACGGGCCGGCGCCGGCCTCTTGCACGGCGGCGTAGAGCGCGGAGAACTGCTCGTTCGCATCGTCGTCGGTCACCGCGTCTTCGTCGCCGCGCGGCACGGTGAGCACCCGGCCGACGTAGGGCTGGGGTGGGAGGGTGCGCTCGACGATCTCGACCGGTGCCGCGAGCGACGCGACGACTGAACGAGCCTGCGCGAAGGCCACGTCCTCCTGTTCCCGCTGCTCCAGCACGAGCCGGTGGTGGACATCGATCGCGGTCGACGGGTCGGCACCGGCGACCGAGACACCCACGGCGGCGAGCGGCACGCCGGCGTCGCGGAGCGCCTTCACGATCACGCCGGAACGCACCTGTTCCTCGCCGTAGCGGCGGTACCCGGAGTCGGGATCGACCTCCGCCGGAACGAGCACGCCCTTCTCGTCGTAGTGCCGGAGCGCTTTCACGCTCAAGCCGGTCATGCCTGCGAACTCTCCGATGTGCAACATGCTTCAAGCATCCCGTCTCCCCCTACGGGAGAGTCAAATGCGGGAGTTTTCCGGTGCCGACGACATCTCTGCGAGCGCCTTCCGCGAATGAAACCCTTCGTCGATGAGGTCCCTTACTGAAGGTTAGGGAGCCAAACTTCACTAACGAGGTCCCTTACTGAAGGTTAGGGAGCCATCCTTCAGTAACGAGGATCGTCGGTGAAGGTTGTGGTCCTCCTCACCGACGCTCGGCACGACTGGGAAGCTGCGCGGCTGATCGGACCATCCAAGGAGTGACCCCGACTCTCCGGACCCACGACTTCGGTAGCCTTCACGGGTGAACCTCGATCCGACCGCTCTCATCGTCTTGACCGTCACCTCTTGGCTCCTCGGCTTCATCCTGTTCGTGCTGCTCTGGATCTTCATCATCCGGACCGCGGTCCTGTCCGCGCTTCGGAAGCACCACGCGGAGACACAGGCCGAACGCCGAGCCGCCGCAGCACGCGGCCTGGCGCAGTAGAGGCCGTTCAACCGATGCCAGTCCCCCACGACACGGAGCACCTGCGGTTCCGGCGGATGACGCCGGCGGACCTCGACGAGATGGCTGCGATTCTCGGCGACCCTGCCGTCATGATGTACTACCCGGCACCGAAGACCCGCGAGCAGGCCGCGGCGTGGATCGCCTGGAACGAGGACAACGACGCGAAGGACGGCCTCGGCCTCTGGATCATCGAGACCCACGACGGTGACTTCGTCGGCGACTGCGGTCTGACCTGGCAGCGCGTGAACGGCGAGCTGAAGCTCGAGGTCGGCTACCACGTGAGCCCCGCCTGGCAGGGTCGAGGGTTGGCGACCGAGGCCGCGGCCGCCAGTCGGGACTTCGCCAAGGAGCACACCGACTCATCAGAGCTCGTCGCGATCGTCCACCCCGACAACCGGGCGTCGGCGCGCGTGGCGGAGAAGATCGGTATGCGGCGAGTCGACGACGACCTCGGTGCAAACGGGTCGGTGCGGCATGTGTGGGGCATGCGACTGCGATCGACGGCCGACCCCAGCGACGAGCGCTCTCGCTGAAATCCCGCGGCACCTACCCCCGCGCCGCGACGAACGCGGCCACGCAGTCCTCGATGTCCTGCTCGCTGTGCGCGGCACTGATCTGCACGCGGATGCGGGCCTCGCCGCGCGGGACCACGGGGAAGCTGAACGGGATCACGTAGATGCCCTGCTCCAGCATCCGGCCGGCCACCTGGACGGCCTGCTGCTCATCGTCGAACATCACGGGGATGATCGGGTGCGACCCTTCCAGCAGCCGGAAGCCGGCCTCGGTCATGCGGGCGCGGAACAGGTCCGCCTTCCGGAAGAGCCCCTCGCGCAGCTCATCACCCGCAGCCGCCAACTCCACGGCACGACGGGCTCCGGCGACGAGCGACGGCGCCAGGCTGTTCGAGAACAGGTACGGCCGGCCCGACTGCCGCAGCACGTCGACGATCTCCTGCTTCGCGCTCACGTACCCGCCCGACGCACCACCGAGCGCCTTGCCGAGAGTGCCGGTCAGGATGTCGACGCGGTCCTGCACCCCGAACAGCTCGGGCGTCCCGCGACCGCCTGGGCCGACGAAGCCGACGGCGTGTGAGTCGTCGACGAGCACGAGCGCGCCGTAGCGGTCCGCGAGGTCGCAGATCTCGTCCAGGGGCGCGTAGAAGCCGTCCATCGAGAACACGCCGTCGGTGACGATCACGGTGCGACGAGCGTCGGCCGCGTTCATCAGCTGCTGCTCGAGGTCGGCCATGTTGCGGTTGCGGTAGCGCAGGCGGCGGGCCTTGCTCAGGCGGATGCCGTCGATGAGTGAGGCGTGGTTGAGGGCGTCGGAGATGATCGCGTCGTCGTCGCTGAACAACGCACCGAACACGGCTCCGTTCGCGTCGAAGCAGGAGGAGAACAGGATGGTGTCCTCGGTACCGAGGAAGGCGCTCAACTCCTGTTCGAGGTCGCGGTGGATCTGCTGCGTGCCGCAGATGAACCGCACGCTGGCGAGCCCGTAGCCCCACTCGTCGAGCGCCAGTTTGGCGGCGTCGACGATCGACGGCTCGTTCGCGAGACCCAGGTAGTTGTTGGCGCAGAAGTTCCGCACCTCACGACCGTCGATGGTGACGTGACTGCCCTGCCGCGAGGTGATCGCGAACTCGCGCTTGGTGAGGTCGTCCGCCTCGATGCGGTCGAGCTGGTCGCGCAACTGGGTCTTGATGGTGCCGTACATGTCGTCTCCTCGGGGTCGAGTGGGCGGTTGATCGGTTGTCGGTTGGGTGGGCGATGGGCGTCGGCTCAGGCTGCGGTGACCGCGCCGACGGTCTCCGGCACGTGTTCGTCGATGACCCCGGTGATGACGGCGTCGCTGGTGTCGGTCCAGTCGATGAGCACTTTGCCCGCCGCTCCCCCGCGTGCGGTGTCGAAGGCGTCCTGCCAGGAGGCGAGCGGGAACCGGGCGGTGACGAGCGACTCGAGGGCGTGCCGGAGCTCGGGGCTGTGGTCGACCATCGCGCTCGCGTGGTGCCAAGTGTCGAACATCTCGCGGCCGTAGATGCCCTTGATGGTGATCATGCGGGTGATGACCTTGGTCCAGTCGATCTCGATGTTCGTCGACGGCAGACCCAGCAACGCGACCTTGCCGCCGGTGTTGAGGTTGTCGATGAGTTCACTCGCGGCGGCGGCCTGACCGGACATCTCCAGGCCGATGTCGAAGCCCTCGAGCATGCCGAGCGCGGCCTGGGCGTCGGCGACCCGTTCCTTCGAGACGTCGACCACCCGGTCGGCTCCGACGGCGAGCGCCTTCTCGAGACGATCGGCGACGACGTCGGTCGCGACGATGTTGCGTGCGCCGGCGACCCGGCAGACGGCGATGGCCATGAGGCCGATGGGCCCGCAGCCGGTGATGAGCACGTCCTCGCCGAGGATCGGGAAGCTGAGGGCGGTGTGGACGGCGTTGCCGAGCGGGTCGAAGAGGGCGCCGAGGTCGGGCGTCACCTGGTCGCCGTGGACCCACACGTTGGTGGCGGGCAGGACGACGTACTCGGCGAAGGCGCCGTCGAGGTTGACGCCGAGGCCGCGGGTGTGGCGGCAGAGGTGGCGGCGGCCGGAGCGGCAGTTGCGGCAGGTCCCGCAGACGAGGTGTCCTTCCCCGGAGACCGCTGCGCCAACCGGGATCCCCGCAACACGGCTGCCGACCTCGACGACCTCGCCGGAGAACTCATGGCCCGGGACGAGCGGCGCGTCGACAGCGCCGGCCGCCCACGGGTCCCACGACTCGATGTGGAGGTCGGTGCCGCAAATACCGGTGCGGTGGACGCGGATGAGGACGTCGTCGGAGCCCATCGCCGGCATCGCGCGCTCGACGAGTTCGAAACCGGCGGTGTCAGGTCGTTTCCAGAGGGCGAGCAACGGCGTTCCTTCCTGCGGGAGCGGCGACGGCCGGTGGTACTGGCTGTCGCGGACGGGCGTCCTTGCGCTGTCCTGATGACCACGCTAGCCAGATCGATCCGTCATGAATATTGAGGGTTTCCACGTGACCAGTTAGCTTGAGCTGATGAATCTCTCCCAGATGCGGATCATGCGTGAGCTCGCCCGGCGCGGCACGATCGCCGCCGTCGCGCGTCACCTGCACGTGACCGCTCCCGCGATCTCGCAGCAGCTGGCCGCGCTGCACCGCGAGCTGGGCGTGCCGCTCACGTATCGCGTCGGACGTGAGATCCGGCTGACCGAGGCTGGCATGGCGCTGGCCGAGATGGCCGGGACCGTGCACACGCTCATCGACCGTGCGGCGGAGACGGTGCGCGAGTACGGCGACGACACCGGTGCGCGGGTGCGGGTGGCGGCGTTCCAGAGTGCGGGCCAGGCGCTGTTGCCGGGGCTGTTGGCCGAGAGGGACGCGGGCTCCGCTCCGGCGTTGGTGTTCGGTGAGCACGATGTCGCGCAGCCGGAGTTCGCCGAGCTCGTCGACCAGTACGACCTCGTCATCGCGCACCGCATGGATCACGATGAGCCGTGGCCGTCGGAGCAGTTGTCGGTGACGACGTTGTTGAGCGAGCCGTTCGACGTGGCGATGTCGGTGGATCATCCGTTGGCCGGGCGGTCGTCGGTGTCGGCTGCGGAACTCGCCGAGGAGTCGTGGATCGCGGCGCATGCGGGCTTCGCGCCGGACGTCGCGCTCGGGGTGGTCGAGGCGACGGCGGGCGTGCGGTTCCAGCGGGCGCATCGGGTGAACGACTACCACCTGGCGGCGTCGATGATCGTGGGTGGCGGGCTGCTGGCGTTGTTCCCGCGGTATACAGCGCCGCGGGCGGACCCGCGGTTGGTGCTCGTGCCGTTGGAGGACGTGCGGATCGCGCGCAACATCGACGTGCTCGCGCGGCCGCATGCGCTCGCGCGGGTCGCGGTGGCGGGGACCTTGGAGCGGCTGCGGGGTGCTGCGGATGTCTTGCAGCGCACGCGGCCGTCCGCGCTGGTCGCGGCTGGTCCCGGATTGCACCACGTCGAGGTGTGGCTGGCGGACGTGGATGCGGAGCGGGCGGGCTGGGCGTGGTTGCTCGGTCGTGTCGGCTTCACGATGGCGAGCGAGTGGTCCGGCGGTGAGTCCTGGGAGGCCGGCGACACGTACCTGACGCTGACCGCGTCCCCGAACCTCAGCGCGGAGTCGCACGACCGTCGCCGGCCGGGCGTGAACCATCTCGCGTTCCGAGCGGGATCGCGCGGGGCGGTCGACGCCCTCATGGCTGCGGCCCCCGAGCACGGCTGGCAGCCGCTGTATCAGGAGCGCTACCCCCACGCCGGCGGCGATGAGCACTACGCAGGGTGGCTCGAGAACGCGGCAGGGTTCAAGGTCGAGGTGGTTGCGGATCCCGACCAGTAGTCGGGCGCGTGACCCATTCTGGGACTGATGACCCCCACCCCTCCCCCGCCAGACTGAGCTCGGCCCAGTTCTCGGGTCCGTCACCTGCCGTCGACCTCACGATGCCGCTGCGGGTCGCGCTGACCCGATGCAAGGACCGTTCCCCATGAGCTCGACCACTCCGCCCTCAGCAACGCCCGCTGGCTGGTACCCCGACTATTCGAACCCCACGCAGCAGCGCTACTGGGACGGAGCCGCCTGGACCAGTCACACCGCTCCGGCGGCGGTTACTCCTCCACAGCAGGTGGTGGCCGCGCCGCTCACCGGTCAGCCGCTCCAGTTGCAGAAGCCCGCGCCGCCCACGTTCGCCACGGCGCCCGTTCCGTCGCCGTACGCCACCCAGCCCGGTACCTCGACCGGCATGAGCGGGAAGACGAAGGGGTGGATCATCGCCGGAGCCGTCGTCGGTTCGCTGCTGCTCGTCGGTGGCATCTCGAATGCGATCAACGGTGGGCGGACCGAGCCGGTCGCTGTCGCCCAGACCGCCACCCAGGCGCCGTCGGCCACTCCGACCGAGACGCCCGTTCCCTCATCGACCGTCGAGCCGATCGCCGAGCCGGTCGTACCCGCCGTCGTCGATGTCGCCGCCTTCCAGGCTGGAGCCAGCAAGCACACCGCCGACATCGACAAGGACCTCGACGACATGGCGGTCACGCTCGCCGAGGGTGGCACCTGGCGCCTGCTGTCCAACTCCGTCGAGATCAGCTTCAACCTCGGACAGCTGCAGTCGCTCGACGTACCGGCCTCCATCGCGGCCGAGTGGGCCCCTGCTCTCGTCGGGCTGGAGACGAACCTCGACGCCCTGACGACCGCTGTCGCAGGCGGCGATCCGGCAACGATCCAGGGCGCGATGGACGGTGTCCGCGCGTCTGCTGCTGTGCTGCGCGACATCGGCGCTCGGGCGGTCTAGGTTGACTGACGAGCCCAACCCACAATCAAAGGACCACCCTATGAGCGACGAGATCGAACTGATCGCAGACGAAGATGGCCTGGCCGTCATCGGCGATCCAGCTGCTGTCGAACGGTTCATCGAAACGGAGGGATTGACGTCGAAGCACCTCGGGCTTGAGCGTCTCCGCCCTGCCGCGGGTCATGCCGCGACAGCCGCTCAGGTTGGATCTCACATCGCCGCGAGCTCCGGCCGCTGGGTCAAGCTGACGAAGGAATCCGCGAGGGCCCTGCAGAAGTACCCACTGATGAAGGGTTCGTCTCCGGGCGTCAGTCGCGCCGTCCTGATGGACGGCGGGAAGATCAACGGGATCATCCAGTTCGTGAAGGGTCCGGCAACTCTCGTCGCGAATCCTGCGGTCCTCGCGGGCGCGGCAGGCATCATGACACAGATCGCAATGCAGCAGGCCATGGACGAGATCACTGACTACCTCGCGAAGATCGACGCCAAGGTCGACGATCTCCTCCGCGGTCAGCGAGACGCTGTCCTCGCTGACATGATCGGCGTCGACCTCATGATCGAAGAGGCAATGACGATCCGGGAGCATTCCGGCCGCGTCTCTGAGACCGGCTGGTCGAAGATTCAGAACTCGTCCGGGATTGTCGCTCGCACTCAGGCGTACTCACTGCTGCAGCTCGACGCCATTGCGGAGAAGTTGGAGCGGGAAGGAAACGTCGACGATCTCGCTGTCTTGGCGAAGACCGCCGAGTCATCCGTGGGTGAATGGCTTGCTGTTCTCGCTCGATGCTTCCAGCTGCAGGACGGCATCGCCATCCTCGAACTCGACCGGGTGCTGGATGGTTCACCTGAAGAGCTCGACGCTCACCGGGTCGGGCTCCAGGCCGCACGACGAAACCGTTTGAACCGCATCGCGAAGACCACGGAGACGCTGCTCGTTCGAATCAATGCGGCAGCTACGCTCGCGAACGGCAAGGTGCTGTTGAACCCGTTCTCCGCCCGCAAGGTCGTTCACTCGAGCAACCATGCATCGGCTGCCATTGTGGAGTTCGAGAGCCGACTGGGTATCGAGAGCGACCATGAGGCTCTGCACGTGAAGCGATGGGGTGAGGCCGCTGCCGACGTGCGTGACAGCGCTCTCGAGACCGGAGCCGCCGGTGTCGGCGCAGCTGTCCGCCTCGGCAACGAGGGCGTCGACCGGGCTCGCGTTGCAGCGGGAACCCTGTTGGGCGGCATGTCGGAGCGAATGCTCCGGCGGCGAGGCGATGAAAGGAAGCCCGACGACAACTCGAAGCGATGAACCGGAGAACGCAGACGATCGAATGGGATGTCGCCCCGTCATCTCGGCGCGTGTAGGGCAAGGTGGAGGCCATGACTCTGGATCGTGGCGATGACGCCTCTCTCGTACCAATCTGGCCGGCATTCGTCACTCCGACCCTGCGAATCCTCGCCGACGGACAGACACGCCACCGTAAGGACATCTTCGACGCTGTCGCGGAAGCGTCTGGTCTCTCCCTCGAAGCACGCGCCGAGACGTTGTCGTCGGGTTCGACGCGCGCCGAGCAGAGAATGGGATGGGCACTGAGCCACCTCACGAAGGCGTCTTGGATCGATCGCCCGACGCGGGGCCACTATGTGATCAATGACGAAGGCCACCGGGCACTCGCGAGCTATCCCGAGGGGCTGGACTACGCGAGCGCGCGCGAAATCTTCGCGCCGTTCTGGCCTTCGCCGAAGTCGGGAACAACCAGTCCCGCGGCAGATCCTGAGGCCAGTGCCGAGATCGCGTCGTTGGATCCGATTGAACAGATCGAAACGGGTGTTTCGCGCATCGAGGCTGAGGTCGGACAAGAGCTGCTCTCGCGGCTCCGAGAGAGTCACCCTGATTTCTTCGAACAGGCTGTGGTCGATCTGCTTCTCGCGATGGGCTACGGAGGCGCGGAACAGCGGGGAAAACGTATCGGAGGTTCAGGGGACGGCGGCGTGGACGGCGTCATCAACCAGGATGCTCTGGGTCTTGAACGAATCTATGTTCAGGCGAAACGGTACAAGGCCGGCAACAACATCAGTCGAGAAACCATTCAGGCCTTCGTTGGAGCGCTCCACGGTTTCGGCGCGAGCAGGGGTGTCTTCCTCACCACATCAGCCTTCACGCCGTCTGCCACGACCTACGCCGATGCAGTCCCGTCGAGGATCATCTTGATCGACGGCGAGCGCCTGGTAGATCTCATGATCAAGTACCGCGTGGGTGTACAGGTGAAGCACGTCTATCACACAGTCGAGATCGACGCCGACTTCTTCGAATAGTCCGCGCTGCCGGATGGAGTCAGACCGGGATCGACATCTCCATCCGGCACTCGCAGCGATCCTGAACAGCTCGCTTACTTGGGGACGATCGTGTCGGGGCCACTGCGGTCCAGCCGCCCGGAAGTCAAACCAAATTCCAACGCCTCGTCGAGGCGGGCTCCGATCGCAGCGGTGACTCGCTTGCCGCCGAAGATGGCGAGGGTCTCGCGACGGAGCTCGTCGGGCGAGAGTCCGGCGGATTGCTCCGCGGCGATCGCCATCGCGTTCGCGATCTCCACCAGGGAGATGTGCTCGATCGCACGAGGCGCGTCGGCCGGGGACTGACGTGCTCCTCGCCAGGTGAGCGGGTCGATCTCCGTCGGCCAGGCGAAGGGCTCGTCGGAGCGACCGAGGAACTCGGCCGGGACCTTGTCGAGGATCGACTTGGCCCGCGAACCGGCTACCCGATCGAGACCGAACGCACCCGCGACCAGCTTCGCGAGACGCGTCAGATGGATCGGCCCCTCGGCCTCCACCGCCGCGCGGATCGCACCCTGCACCGCGACGACCGATGGACGACCCGGCAGACGGTCAAGCACCTCGATCCCACCCAGCCTGGGCGCATCCCAGGGCTGATACTCCGAGAGCTCGGGATAGCGCGCCGAGGTGTCCGTCTCCGGTGCCGCCTCCACGGGCTGCGCCGAACCGACCTTGCGGTCACGGAACTCCGACAGGGTCTCCAGCGACGCCAGCCGTTCCGACCACTCGCGCACGCGGGCGCTGCGAACGGGTGCGGGCGCATCCGAATCCTCGAAAGCGACATCGGCCTCATCGGTAGCCGAGGCATCAGCCGGATCCGTCTCCGCACCAGCCGGCTCCGCCGGCACCGCACGCCCCGCAGCAACCCGCTCCCCTGCAGCCTCAACGGCCGCGACCAATCGGTCCAGCACCTCCTCGCGGTGGTGCAACCACTCCGGCAGCCACACGCGCTCGACGCCCGGCCACCGCATCAAGCCGCTCAGCACCTCCACCGGCAGTCCGTCACGGTCCGCGACCGTCCGACGCTCGCGCCACGACGCGCCGTCGAGCAGCACCGCCACCAGCGGACGATCGGGCTCCGCCTCCGTCGCGATGCTGATGTCGACCCGGAAGTCCGACAGCCCGACATCCGTCCGCACGGCATGCCCGGCGTACCGGAGCTCGTCGGCGATCTCGTCGCGGTGGCGGTCGATGATCGCCTGACGACGCCCATCCTCACCAGCCGCCTCGCTCCCCCGCTGCGCCAACTCCAGGTACGCCTTTAGGTGCTTGATGCCGATCGACGAGGTCTGCTCCGCCCGCAGCTCCGACGGGTCGAAGCTCGCGAACAGCACCACCTGTCGCCGCGCACGCGTCACAGCGACGTTCAACCGTCGCTCACCACCGGCACGCGTGAGCGGACCGAAGTTCAACGGGATCACGCCCTTCTCGTTCGCGCTGAACGCGATCGAGAACAGGATCGTGTCGCGCTCGTCGCCCTGCACGTTCTCCAGGTTCTTGACGAAGAGCCCGTCCTGCTCATCGAGCGCCAGCGCGATCCGCGGGTCGGCGCTGTCACGCAGCAGATCCTCGATCAACGTCCGCTGCTGCGCGTTGAAGGTGATGACCCCGAGCGACGGCGTCTCGTCCGGCGAAGCCTCGAAACGGCGCGAGATCTCCTCGACGATCGCCTGCGCCTCCACCGGGTTCGTCCGCAACGACTTGCCGCGGCCGCCACGCTCGAACTGCCCGTCGAGTCGCACGAACGCCAAACCGTGACCCTCGACCCCAGTGTCACGCGCACCCGCGAACGGTGCCGGGAACGACGACAACTGGCTGTCGTAGTAGTGGTGGTTCGAGAACGCGATGAGCGACTCGTCCTGGCTGCGGTAGTGCCACGACAGCCACTTGCTCGGCACCCGCGCCTGCACGCACTCGGACAGGATCGACTCCTCGTCCTGCAGCACCTCGCTCGTGAAGTCGGCCTCGTCGTCGATCGTCGCGCCGGCCTCCGCGAACGTCGTCGGCGGCATCTGCTTGCTGTCGCCCACGACGACGACCGAGCGCGAACGCCCCATCGCCCCGATCGCGTCGGCGACCCGGATCTGCGACGCCTCGTCGAACACGACGATGTCGAACAGCTCGGCGGCAGCCGGGAAGAACCGCGCGACCGACTCCGGGCTCGCGAGCGTGCACGGCATGATCTGCGTGATGAGCTCGCCGAAGTTCTCGAGCAGCGCACGGACGCTCATGCCACCGCGCTGCCGGTCGATCTGCCGACGCAACCCGCCGACCTGACCACTCTCCGACTGCGAACTGAACGTCCGCAGCCCGAGCACCGACGCCGGGATCGCCCGCGGGAGCTCCTCGCGCACGGCCTTCACGCTCGTGGTGAAACGGGTGACGCTGCGGTTGTGAGCGGTGGCGTCGAAGGCGTCGAGCGTGGTGGTGCGCTCACGCTCGTCGATCGACGCCTGCGCGAGGCCCTTCTCGAACGCGAGCGTCGCGTCCTCGGTCTCGATGCGACCGGCGAGGATCGCGGCGCGGACGTCGTCGAGCCCGTGGGTGCGGAGCGGTTCGATGACCCGCACCAGGTCGAGCCAGCGTTCGAGGACGACGGGCTCAGCGCCGTCGAGACGGCGGGCGTCGCGCGTCGACCACCAGGCCTGCAGGAAGCCCTCGCCACCCGACCACGCCGACAGGCGCTCGGTGGTGACGGATGCGGCCCGCAGGAACTCGCTCCACGTGCCCGCGAGCGTCGTCAGCGCCTGGGCGGCCTCCTGCGACGGCTGGGTCGTGGCGTAGTGATCGCGGACGGCGGTGATGAACGCGTCGTCGGGCGTGCCCGGGAGGCGGAAGCCCTCCGACAGCCAGCGATACCAGCCGAGGAGTTCGCGCACCGGCTGGGTCGGCTCGACGAGCGGGTTCCAGCGGTCACTGACGAGCGGCAGGGCTGTGGAGCGGAGCGTGCCTCGCAGCTGGACGAGGCGGTCCTGCGCGGCCTTCGCCTCGGTGAGCTGTGGCACGAGCTGCTTCACCTTGAACGAGGTCGCGTCGACCGCGAGCACGTCACTCAGCTGGGCGAGCGCCGCCCGCAGCCGCTTCTTGCGACCGAAGAAGCTCGACGCCGCGGCCTGCTCGGCGGCGTGGAGCGGGCCAGCGATGTCGCGGTCGAGGATGGCGGGCGTAAACGTCGAGCGCCACTCTCCCTGGGCGTCGCGGAGCTGTTCGGCAGCGGCCAGGGCCTCGTCGAGGCGGCTGAAGTCCTCGGGCCTGGTTCCGGCCATGAGCGCGCCGATCGGCAGACGCGGTGCGGCGACGGCGGTCGACCAGAGGCCGAGGAGGTCGGGTCGCGTCGCGAGCCGCAGCGCGTCCATCGGGAGGCCGGCGTCGAGCGTCGAGGCCAGGGCAGCGTCCATCGCGCGGGCGGCCTGCTGGACGGTCGCGGCGTCGAGCCCGGGAGCCGACGGGCCGTCGAGGAACGCCCACGGGTGGGTCGTGCTCGGGCGGGCGAGGTCGGAGCGCTCGGGCAGCTCGCGGAACACCTGCCGCAGTTCTTCGAAGGCCTCTGGCGTTCCGGCGGCGACGAGCTGCTCCGGGATCGCCATCGGGACGAGGTCGTGGTCCATCGCGAGCAGACGACTCCGCGCGGAGTAGAGAGAGAAGCCGGCGGCGTTGACCTCGTGCAGGCGGTCGGCGTAGCGGGTCAGGGTGCGGAGGCCGGACTCGGACAGCTCGCGGTTGGTGCTCAGCGCGTCGATGTCGGCCTTGGTGCGGAGGTCGAGGCCGGTCTTGATCTGCGCGCGCACGACGTTCGGTCGCGCGCCCTTGTCGTGGAGGTCGAGCGAGAACGCACCGAGTCCGACGTCTTCGAGTCGCTGCTTCACGACGTTGAGCGCCGCACGCTTCTCGGCGACGAACAGGACCTTCTTGCCCTCGGCGAGTGAGCGGGCGAGGAGGTTGGTGATGGTCTGCGACTTGCCGGTGCCGGGAGGGCCTTCGAGCACGAAGGTGCGGCCGGCGACCGCTTCGGCGACGGCGTCGAGCTGCGAGGAGTCGGCGGCGACCGGGCAGTCGAGGCCGAGGCGGTCGAGGTCGGTGTCGGTCTGCGCGGGCGTGGGGTCGGCGTAGGCCTCGAGCGGCGAGTTGATGAGGTGGTCGACGAGGCTGTTGCGGCTGAGCGTCTCCCAGTTCTCGTCGAGGTCCTTCCACAGCCGGTACTTCGCGAACTGGAGGATCGACAGCGACGCCGTCTCCTCCACGCGGAACGGCAGGCCGGCGTCGAGGATCGCCTGGCGCACGGCGGTGAACGCGGCTGGGAGGTCGATGCCCGAGCCGTCCTCGACGGGGTTGGCGAGTCCCGGGATCTCGAGGCCGAAGCTCAGCCGCAGCTTCTCGAGTAGGCAGTAGTTGGGCGTGGAGGAGCCGGCCTCGTCGAGGGTGAGGCGGTAGGAGGAGCCGCGGCTGGTGGTCGTGAGCGTGACCGGCACGAGCACGAGGGGTGAGCGGAGGTCGCGGTCGCCGAAGCGCCAGCTCAGCATGCCGAACGCGAGGTAGAGGTTGTTGGCGCCGGTCTCCTCGACGATCGTCTTGGCCTTGTAGGCGAGGGCGCGGAGCTTCGTCGGGTAGGCGGCTTGGGTGACGTCGATGAAGGCGCTCTTCTTGTCGTCGAGGAAGGTGATGCGGTCGCTCTCGTCGAGGTCGCGGCCGAAGCGGATGCCGCGCTGCTGGTCGATCGTCGCAACGCTGTCGGAGGCGACGAGGGTGAGCGGGGTGCCGTGGTTGATGCTGTCTTCGAGGCGGCCGAGCGCGGGGCCGGGGACGGCGAGTTCGAAGCCGGATCGGTCGGTGTAGTTGATGAGCTTGTTGCGGAGGCTGAGATCGAGGAGGGCGTTCTTCCAGGTGGAGACGCGCTTCGGGACCTCGGGGCCGTGGCCGGCGGCGGTCGATTCGGCGGTGGCCGGGGCGTCCTGCGTGAGGGCGCGGGCTTCGGGTGCCTGGTAGAGGGTGACGACGGGTTCGCCCTCGGCGTTGATGCGGCGGCTGGGCAGTGGGTAGATCTTGCGGAGGCGGGCCTGGACGACGTCGGTGATGCCGATGAAGTCGTCGAGCGGGCCGGCGAGGTGTTCGGTGTGGGGCCGGCGGGAGGCGTCGGTGAAGGTGGCGGAGGTGCCGGTGAGCATGGTGGTCTCGACGACGCCGATGCGGCCGAGTTCGAGGGAGTTGACGGCTTCGGAGACGTCGGTGCTGGCGACGACGTCGAGGGTGGTCTGGACGCGCCAGTAGCCGAGGAAGATGTGGTCCTTGAGGAGCCAGAGGAGGGGGTGGATGCCGATGGCTTCGAGGACGGACGCGAGCAGGATGGTGGTGTCGAGGCAGGTGCCGAGGTGGCTGGTGAGGACTTCCTCGGGGGTGCGGACCTTCTGGCCGCTCTGGCCCCAGCTGGCGGGTGGTTCGGCGTAGCGGATGTCGCGGGCGCGGGCGGCGTCCCAGACGGCGGCGACGATGGCGTCGATGCGGGCGGGGTCGTCGAGTTGGTAGGTGGCGAGGGAGCTGTTGCCGGTCTGGTGGTCGAGGAGATCGGAGACTTCAAGCATGAGCTCGCTGACGACGAGCGCGTTGGGCTGCACGTGGGCGGCGAGGAGTTCGAGGCCGAGCTGCACGGGTGCGGAGATCCACTGGTTGGACGCGAGCACGGTGACGGGGCTCTCGACCGTGCCGAGCTGGGTGCCCGCGGCGTCGCGGACGGTGATGCGGATGACGCCGGGCCGCTGCTCCTCGACGAGAAGCATGCGGCGTGGGTCGAGGAGAACCTCAGGGCTGCGGAGGAGGGTGGTGCGGTCTTCGCCGAGGTCGGCGAGGAGCACCTTGGTGTCGGCGAGCGCGCCGTCGGCGGTGACGACGTCGATCTCGACGGACGCCGCCCGGCGTTCCCCGCCGTGGTTCTCGAGGACGATCTCGTCGATCACCGCGATGCTGCAGTGCGCCATCGCGTAGCTGAGCGTCGGCGTCGCGCTGACGCGGATGGAGACGGAGGAGGGGGCGGCGGCGGATGCGGCAGACGAGGAGCCTGCGGCGCCGTCAACGGAAATGGAGCCTGCGGCGCTCTGCCCGTCTTCCGCTTCGGGACCGTCGGCCAACCCTGTCGACGCAACCGCTCCGGTCCCTGAGCCTGTCGAAGGGCCCATCTCCCCAGCGCTCCCCGCCTCGACCGACGCAACTCCATCGGTCCCTGCCCCTGTCGAAGGGCCCAACACCCGCCCCTTCAACTCCCCCACAATCGCAGCCTGCTCCGCAGCCCCAACGCTCTCCAACAACAACTGCATCGAGTCCAACGCCCGATAGGCCGACTGCTCCGTGAACCCGGCGTTGTGAGCCCAGGCGTTCCGAACCTCCCGAAGCTCGCTCGCGTACCCGCGAGCGCTCCGCGACAACACGCGGTCGAACGGGTACCCTAGCTCCCCAATCCGCTCGGTCATCGCCCGGAGCATCAGCGACACATCGGTCGCCGAGTACCGCCCGTGGCCGCCCCCGGCTGCGCAGTCCTTCTCCTCGATGACCCGAGTCCACTCGACACCGGGCACCGCCTCGGCGAACGCACCCTCGACGATGGGGCGAAGCCCCAGCCCAAGCTGCTCGAGCCCCTGGCCGACGGCAGAGTTGAGTTCAGAAGCGTCCACGTGTGCGGCCTTTCATTATGGTGAGGCTGGCATACCATCGGCACTTGATCGGGCCACTGTTGCGTTCTCTGGCTCCGCAACACGACTCGGCCCGCGCGAGAGTCGACAAGGGGTTTCCGACCGGTTCAGGGGCCGCTATGAGCCTACCTAGCAGGGGCGACGCTCGATTCACCGACGCACGGCCTGGAGAACGGCCACGGGTGCGGGCCGATGGAGTAACGCGCGGTGGCATCACTGCGACCCCGATCAGGGCACCGGGCCTATCGGTTCGCGCGCCGCTGGCGCTGACACGCAGAGTTGCTTCGAGGACGAAAAGCAGCCCATCGAAGCTCGAGGTGCCGACGGAATCCGAAGTGAGGGGGTTCCCCTCATCTGAGCCCGGTTCGCAGTCGATAGGGTTGCTGGCAGGGGAAGCATATTCGTGCTGTGCTTGGTCACGGCAAAATCCGAGGGCGGGTGTGGTGCGCGGTGAATGACCACGTGGGCGAACGAGTTCGTCCTGCAAATGGCCTAGCGCCACACCAGGCGAAGTACTTCGCACACGAGTTGCAGCGCAGCTACGCGAACGATCACGTCGGCAAGCTTGCCGGGCTGCTGTTCGATGCCCAGGTCGAGCCAAAGCCGCACCAGATCGATGCCGCGCTGTTCGCACTGAAGACGCCGTTCCTCCGAGGCGTGATCCTCGCCGATGAAGTGGGCCTCGGGAAGACGATCGAGGCGGGCATCGTCATCTCGCAGTACTGGGCGGAGCGCCGTCGCAGCATCCTGATCGTTGCCCCGTCAAGCCTGCGCCAGCAGTGGCAGCAAGAGCTTCACGAGAAGTTCTTGATCCCGTCGTCCATCCTCGATCCGAAGTCGAAGGATTCGCTGCTTGCCGCTGCGGGTGGTCGCTCCGCTCAGGTGTTAATCTGCTCCTACGAGTTCGTGCTCCGGCACGAGACCTCGCTGCTTAAGGCCTGGGATCTTGTCGTCGCTGACGAAGCACACAGGCTACGGAACTATTGGACGGGTAAGGCCAAGGCCGCTGAGGCTGTCGCTCACATCGTGTCGGGTACGCACAAGACGGTGCTGCTGACGGCGACGCCGCTGCAGAACAAGCTAGAAGAACTGTACGGGCTGGTGTCGATCTTCGACCCGGGCTACTTCCTCTCGCTCGATGCGTTCCGAGAGAGGTATATCAAGAACCGTGACCCGGGCGGCGATGACGACCTGGTGGAGCGTGTCGCCACCGTCTCGAAACGCACTCTGCGGCGCGACGCCGACAAATACATCCACTTCACCGAACGACTGCCCCTGACGGTCGAGTTCATGCCATCGCCCGACGAGAGGCGACTCTACGACCTCGTGAACGACTACCTGCAGCGTGAGGAGTTGTTCGCCTTTGCGGGTAGCCAGCGTCATCTCGCTGCCCTGATCATCCGTAAGCGCCTCGGGTCGTCGACCTTTGCGGTCGCGAGCACGCTGGAGAACATCGCCAACCGTCTGGCGGACGAGGTCGCTGCCGGACAACGCCGAGACGGCCGTGGTGGCCTCGTGGCAGCAGACTTCGCCGTTGACGATGAGCTCACCAGCGAAGAGCTGGAGGAGGCAGAGGAGATCGAGGGAACCGGCTCCCGCGCATCGTCGCTGCCGCTTGCTGAATCACTGATCGAGGAGATGCAGGCTGAAGTCAACGAACTGCGCGAGTACGCCGCGCTTGCCCGTTCGATCACGAAGAACCAGAAGGCTGTCAAGCTCGGTGAGGCACTCGATCTGGGGTTCGAGCGGCTCCATGAGCTGGGCGCTCCCCAGAAGGCCATCATCTTCACCGACTCGACCAAGACGCAGGAGTACATCGCTCGTTCCCTGCGTCAGGCCGGACGCGGCGATGGACTCGTCCTGTTCAACGGCTCAAACAACGGGCCGGAGCAGACCGCGATCTACCAGGCCTGGCTCAAAGCCAACCAGGACGGTGACCTGATCACCGGGATTGCCGCCGTGGATCGCCGCAAGGCACTCGTGGACTACTTCCGCACCGAGGGCACAATCATGATCGCGACCGAGGCCGCCGCGGAGGGCATCAACCTGCAGTTCTGCTCAATGCTCGTCAACTACGACCTTCCCTGGAACCCACAGCGGGTCGAACAGCGCATCGGTCGTGTGCACCGCTTTGGACAGAAATACAACGTCGTTGTCGTGAACTTCTCGAACAAGGGCAACATCGCCGAGCACCGGATCCTGGAACTGCTTACGAATAAGTTCCAGCTGTTTTCTAGCGTGTTCGGTGCGAGCGACGAGGTGCTCGGCACGATCGAGGACGGTCTGGACTTCGAGAAGACGATCAGCGAGATCCTCACCCGCTGCCGAACAGCCGGCGAGCTGGATGCAGCGTTCCGCGAGCTCGAGGGGCAGTACGCGAGCGAGATCTCGCGAGAGATGGCGAGCGCCAAGGCGAAAGTCTTCGACAACCTCGACCCGCACGTCCAGGATCGCCTGAAGGCGTATGACACACAGTCCGGTGAGGTACTCAATAAGTTCGAGCGCCTTTTGCTCGCAATAACCCGGCATGAGCTGGATCGATTTGCTACTTTCGAAGGCGACGGTCGCAGGTTCGTGCTGACGGAGGCGCCGGTCAGGGAATCGCCGACCGGGCGCTACTTCTTCAAGTCGCAGCCGCTCGAGAACGCCCACCAGTACCGCTATGCGAGTCCGCTGGCACAGTATGTCGTCGACACGTCGAAGGGACATGAGACTCCGGCACGTGAGCTGACCTTCTCGCTCGGACAGTCAGAACGCGTGAGCAGCACGATTCGGGCACTCGAGGGGACCAGCGGCGAGTTGACTGTGAACCTAGCGACCTTCCGCATGAAGGCTCGCGATGAGGACGTCTCCGAGTCCTACATGCTGTCCGGTGCACTCACCGATGACGGCCGGTGGCTCGATGAGGAGTACGTCGCGGACATCCTCGATCTGGACTGCATCTCGGTCGGAGAGCAGTCCGTAGCGATCGAAGCGGCACGCTTCACGTCGCACCTTAATGCACGACGGGCGGAGCTGGAGAAGGAAGTCCAGGGCCGCAATTCCCGCTACTACGACCAGCAGGAGGAACTGGTCTACCGCAACCAGCAGGACCGCAAGGCCGCGCACGAGGGCGCCATCCGCGATTACCGGGCCAGGGAGAAGGAAGCCCGCAAGCTCGCCCGACAGGCCGACGACCCGATGGAGCAGCTACGGCTCAAGAAGCAAGCCCGAAAGTGGGAGCAGCGTGCCGAGGAGGCCGACGAGGACTTCCGGGATACACGCAAGAAGCTCCGCGCCGAAGCCGACAAATACCTCGAACTGATTGAACAGTCGCTCCAGGGAACCCAAGAGAGCGAGCACCTGTTCACGATCCGATGGCGTATAGCCACATAGACCACGGGCCGTTCACAAACCTGACACAATTTGTCAAAATCATGAAAGAGAATCACCCGAATGACTGACGATTTCTACGAAACACCATCCACCACTCCGAACTTCCAGACCGAGCTGGCAGCGCAGCTTGCTGATCTGATTCCCGAGGCCATCGCCGACGGCAAGGTGGATGTCGAGAAGCTCAGAGAGCTGCTCGACGCCGACGCAGCCGACCCCAGCGAACGATTCGGACTGTTCTGGCCCGGCAAGAAGCGTGCCCTACGTGCAGCGCAGGAGCCGACCACGGCGACTTTGAGGCCCGACTTCGAGAACTCGAAGGACTGGGACACGACGCAGAATGCCTTCATCGAGGGCGACAACCTCGAAGTGCTCAAGATCCTGCAGAAGCACTATCACGCGAAGATCAAGCTGATCTACATCGACCCGCCGTACAACACGGGGAAGGATTTCGTCTACCCGGACAACTATAGGGAAGGTCTCGATAATTACCTAGAGTGGACACGTCAGGTCAACGAAGAGGGTAAAAAGGTCACGACAAACTCTGAGACTGAAGGGCGCTACCACTCCAATTGGCTCAACATGATGTACCCGCGCCTAAAACTCGCACGGAACTTGTTGCGTGACGACGGCCTTATCTTCGTCTCGATCAACGATTTCGAGCAGTCGCGCCTCCGATCCGTGATGGACGAAGTCTTCGGCGAAAGCAACTTCCTCGCCTCACTGATTTGGCTCAAGGGTAAGGAAGGCGGCAACGACAACGATGGCTTCGGACGGCACCATGAGTACATTCTTTGCTACGCGAAACGGGCATCCGAGGGCGCCAAGTCCGTGCGTCTTGACGCCAAGGACACTTCTAGGCACGTGGTCGCCTTGTCGGAGCCAAATCGTGTTCGACCTGGCGACGAGGTGTACAGGGATGGCGAGCAGTTCCAACTGATCAACCTCAGTAAGCAGAAGGACTACACCGTCACCATCCCTCTCTCTGACGGCGACGAACTCGCGTGGCCCTCCTACGCTCCGCAATCAACTATCGACGAGTACGTTCGGGTAGGAAAGCTTTTCGTGGGCTCCAAGGGAACCCCGTACGTTAAGTCATTCCTAGCGGACGAGGCCGATGGGTCAAAGCCGAGCACTGTCATCACCAGCGACTACGGCACAACGAAAGCGGGTGGAATCGCGATTCGTGAACTTCTTGGTAATGGAAAACTTTTCAGTTACCCGAAGCCGCCGTCGCTAATGAAGAGAATTGTGCAGCTTGCCACGAACCCAGATGGCACTGACATTGTCCTCGACTTCTTCGCCGGTTCCGGAGCACTCGCTGAAGGAGTCATGCGGGCAAACCTGGAAGATGGTGGCAGGCGACACTGGGTGCTTGTCCAGCTGCCAGAACCAGTCGGGGTCGATTCAGAAGCAGGGAGGGCTGGTTATGCAACCCTCGCGGAGCTTTCGAGAGAACGAGTCAAGCGAGCAAGTAAAGCCTTGTCCTACTCGGAGACGCTCCTCCAACACGATTTCGGGTTTCGCTCTTATCGGTTAGCCGACACAAATTTCACAAAATGGCGATATTCTAGTGATGTTGAGGAGGACGCGCTACAGCAGCACTTGCTCAGTCTTCGTGACAGTGCGACCGATGATGCGACTGCCGATGAGCTGCTCACTGAGGTTCTGCTCAAGCAGGGCTACTCGCTGACCGAGGTCGTCTCACCTGCGGAGATCGATGGCCTCGACGTTCGGCTTGTGCGTGACCGTGATGGCGACGTTGCCGTGTTGGCATACCTGAACGAGCACGTCAAGCCGACGCTTGAGCAGGTCCGCGCGCTTGTTGATGAGGCGCCGACGCGGCTTATCTTGCTCGAGGATTCCTTTCAGGGCGACGACGAACTCAAGACCAACCTGGCCCAGCTCGCGAAGAGCAAGGGCATTGAGCTCTGGACCGCGTGATGCGCGGGTCGGGATTCCAGTTCGACGCTAGTCAGCCGTATCAGCTGGATGCAGTTGCGTCGGTAGTGGACCTATTCGACGGGCAGCCGAAGGATGCAGAGAAGCTGGTCGTGACACTGCGTGGCGCGGCTGTACCTCCCGACTCGCATCAGGCGACGCTCGACATAGACCTCGCGCAGGAGGTTGGCGCGGTCGGCAACAGCCTCGTGCTCGATCGTGACCTGATCCTCGCGAATCTGCAGCGTGTGCAGGATCGGAACGGTCTTGATGTTGCGTCGTCGCTCACAAGTGACGCGCTCGACTTCGATATCGAGATGGAGACCGGTACAGGTAAAACCTACGTCTACCTGCGAGCGATCTTCGAGCTGGCCGTCCGGTACAACTTCACGAAGTTCGTGATTCTCGTGCCGAGCGTGGCGATTCGCGAGGGTGTCAGCACAAGCATCCGGCTCATGCGCGCGCACTTCGAGAGCCTCTACAAGCCGCACGGCATCACCTTTGATGCCTCGATCTACAGCGGCAAGAGCGCCGAAGAGGTGCAGTCGTTCGCGACCTCGACGAACGTGCAGATTCTCATCATGACGATCGACTCGATCCGTGGCAACGCGAATACCCGCATCATCCACCAGACGCGTGACAAACTGAACGGCCTGCGCCCGATCGACTACCTGAAGGCAACGCACCCGGTCGTGATCATGGATGAGCCACAGAATATGGAGTCGCAGCTCTCCCAGTCAGCGGTCGGTGAACTGGACCCGGTATTCACGCTTCGCTACAGCGCGACTCACAAGAAGCAGCGCAACGTCGTCTACCGGCTCGACCCCGTTGACGCCTACGATCTCGGTCTGGTGAAGCAGATCGTTGTGGCCGAGGTGGCACAGCAGGGTGCCGATGCGACGCCGTACATCAGGCTGGTCGAGGTGCGGCGTGAGCCGTCGTGGTCGGCCCGACTGGAGCTTTCCTGTCGTAAGGCCGATGGCTCGCTTGAGCGGCGCATCGTGAGCGTGAAGCAGCACCAGGAGCTGTCGGATGCGCGCCTCACGAACAACCCGATCTACGAGGGCTGGCGCATCAATGATATGAGCATCGAGCCAGCCTACGTCGACCTCACCTCGCACGGCTTCCTATACGAAGGGGAGAGCGTTGGTGCCTCGGCCGGCGCGATCTATAAGGAGATGATCCGAGAGACCGTCCGTGAGCACCTCCGCAAGGAGTCGATGCTCCGCGGCAAGGGCATCAAGGTACTCAGCCTATTCTTCGTCGACAAGGTCGCCAGCTACCTAGGCGACGGCACGAACAACGATGACGCGAGCGGTGACTTCGTGCAGTGGTTCGATGAAGTGTTCGTTGAGGAGCGTGCGAAGTCGGCGCGCTATCAGGAGCTGCTGCCGCAGGCGCCGAGCGAGCTTCGCCGGGCGTACTTCTCCCAGATCAAACGCGGTAAGACGACGACCTTCCAGGACTCGTCCGGCACGACGAAAGCTGATGACGATGCCTACGAACTGATCATGCAGCAGAAGGAACGCCTGCTCGACGAGAACGAGCCTGTCCGGTTTATCTTCAGCCACTCTGCTCTGCGCGAGGGTTGGGACAACCCGAACGTCTTCCAGATCTGTACGCTGCGCGAAATGGGCGCTGAGACCGAGCGTCGCCAGACCCTCGGACGCGGCCTGCGTCTTCCCGTCGCTAAGACCGACAACGGCTACGCCCGCGTCGCTGACCGTAGTATCGCGACGCTGACGGTCATCGCGAACGAGTCCTACACGAAGTTCGCGGATGCGCTCCAGCGTGAGTACAAGGAAGCCGGGGTCGACATCGGCCGGGTGCGTAGAGCCGAGTTCTCGAAGATCCCGCTGCAGGATGAGAACGGTGCGCTCACCGACGACCAGTTCGGCTACCAGCGCTCCGTGCTCGTGTGGGAGCATCTCAAGGACAAGGGCTTTATCGACAAGGACGGCGCGGTCACCTCGAAGTTCCAGCCGAACCAGCTTGGCTTCGACCTTGACCTACCGGTTGACTTTGCATGGGCCGGGTCGACCATCATCGAGTTGGTCGAGCGCGCCAGTATCGGCAAATACGTCAAACCCATCAGCAAACGTCAGCCGCGCGTGCTCAACAAACAGCTCTACTCGAACCCGGAGTTCGAGGACTTCTGGGAGGCGATTAGTCAGAAGACCACCTACCGTGTCAGAGTCGATCGAGACCAGCTTATCGAGAACGCCATGCGGGCGATCCGAGAAGCGCCGAAGGTTGACGCGCTGCGCATCCAGGTAACCCGAGCCGGAGTCAAGGTACTGCGAGGGGGTGCCAAGGGCGAGGAGCTCGGCACCCGCTCGGCGGATCTCAAGGGCAGCTACGACCTGCCCGACATCATCACGGAGCTGCAGGAAGCCACTTCCCTTACACGCAAGACGATTGTCGACATCTTGATCGGCAGTGGCAGGCTGGGCGAGTTCATCGGCAACCCGAACGACTTCATCGCGATGACAAAGCGCGCCCTCCAGAGCGAGCTGGCGAAGATCGTGGTCGACGGTATCCAGTACGAGCGGATTGCGGGCTCCGTCTACGAGCTTCGCGAACTGCAGAAGGATGGCGAGGAGGAGAAGGAACGCTTCCTCGACCAGATGTACAAAGTGCAGCACACCCAGAAGACCGACTTCGACTACGTCGTCTTCGACTCCGACGTGGAGCGCCAGTTCGCGGAGCTGCTCGACTCTCGCGAGGACGTTAAACTGTTCATGAAGCTGCCTGCGAAGTTCAAGATCGACACTCCGGTCGGCCCTTATATCCCCGACTGGGCGATCGTCAAGCAGGAGGACGGCGAGGACCGCATCTACATGGTCCGCGAGACGAAGAGCACGCTCGATGACGCGAAGCTGCGACCGGCCGAGCTCGCAAAGATCAAGTCCGCCGAACGGCACTTCGAAGCCATTGGCGTTGGCAGCTATGGGCGGTCAGTACCGGGAGCATGGAACTTGTGAGCAGCAGTCGCACTCGCGCTGCCGGCGCGGCGATAGAAGATACGCAGCTGAAGCCTGCCCGGCACGCTCGCGAAAGCCGTAGGGTCAGCGGGTTGGGCGAGAAAATCTTGTGATCGCTGCTTCGTGGCGGCCCCCTCCTCGGCTAGAGTCAACGCGTCGGCGGAAGGCTCACCCTGCGTCGCTCACGACTCGGGCAAATTGGGCGATCCGTGCCATCGATCATCCGACCGCTCAGCGCTAGAACCGCTCGCCCGCTCCACGTCCAACAACGCATCCACCGACCCCACCTCCGCTACCAGCGCATCCCACCCACGCTCCCCCGCGACCGCGGCCTCGCCGTCGGTGAGCAACCGCAGCGTTCGCACGTGCCCGACCACTTGGCCGGCCTCGTTCCGGATCTCGTCGAACGACGCTCCCCAGCGCGACGGCGTCACCAGGAGCGCGGAGATCTCCGTCCCATTCAGGAACGGCGTCCCATTGCGCCACGGCGCGAGCACCGGTGGCACCCGGCGGTTGGTCGCGAGCTCGTTGATCACGATGCGCAGCGCGACCATCGCGGCACCCTGCTGTCCGTCGATGACCTCCACAGCGAGCTCGATCCGCTCACCGGAATCGGTTTCGAGCCGGGACACCCCGGACGTGAGGATCGTCACCGGCCCGTCCTCAGGCCGCTTCTCGATCACCATCACCGACCCACCGATGCGGTCCTTGAACACGACCGGATCCAAGCCCAGGGCGTCGAAGATATGGAGCGGGAAGGCGTTTTCGCCCGGGACGAGAGGGACATCGTTGCTCATGCGGCGAGCCTAGCCAAGCCCATGATCGTTGGGGAGGTCCCCGTTCATCAGGCACGACTCACAGCGTTGTGGGCGGGACACCATCGCATCGGGCGCCCGTCCACCCCTGCCCCTGGCCGCCCGCCATCGGTACGGTGGGACCAACGCCGCAGAGAGGTCCCACGCGCATGTCGTCTTCGAACCAGCCGCCCGCCCAGAACCAGCCCTACCCGCTGCCCGTACCAGGCCGGGCTCCCGTCAAAACTGGCAAGCGCGGCAACGGACTCGGCATCGCCGCCCTCATCGTCGGAGGGTTCGCGCTCATCGGGGCCTTCATCCCGATCCTGAACTACATCGCTGGGTTCGTGGGACTCGTCGGCCTCGTCCTCGGCATCGTCGCCCTGTGCCTGAAGAACCGGAAGAAGGGCTTCGCCGTCGCCGGCACGATCGTTTCGGCCATCGCGATCGTCCTGAGCATCGTCCTCGCGATCACCTACACGGCCGGGTTCGCCGGGCTCGTCAGCGACGCCGTGAAGACCGCGAAAGCAGAGTCCTCCGAGGGTGCCAACAAGGAGGTGTCCGTCGTCTACGAGGTCAACGGCACCGCCACCGACGCCTCGATCGTCTACTCCACCTACACGGCCGGTACCAACGGGACCGAGCAGGCGACCGGCCAGGCGCTCCCCTTCATCAAGGAACTCACCGTTGAGGCCGGTGGCGACACCGACTTCACCGCGTTCTCACTCATCGCGACCAACGGTGCCGAAGACACCGGATCCGTCAGCTGCAAGATCACCGTCGACGGTGACGTGGTCGCCGAGCAGACCTCGACGGGTGCGTACGCATCGGTGTCATGCTCCGCGTCTGGTGTGGATGGGCTGACGGAGAACAAGTAGAAGTGCAGCAACGTCGGAGCTGGCGGGCATGCACTCCCACTATTGACGCCTCATCCAAGACCCCGAAACACCACCTTTGGCAGATGCTCTCGGACCGCTGCCGTCCGTCAAGATGGTCTAAGAGGTCATGCGCTTGGACATGCTGCCGGCTCCAGCCGGATGGGAATTCAGACATACGCGCGCTTTGTGACTCTGCCGCCGTAGGGGACGAATTCATGCATCTGACCATGAACGATCATTGTCTTCATCGTCGGGGACGACTACCGGACCGCCGAGATCAGAAGCATCTTCATCACGATGTGCGTTAGAGAAATCCGAAAATATCAGTCGCCAGATGAGCCACCACGCGTAAAAGGACGACACCGAGTTGATGTGGTTGTCGTTAGCAAGTCCGTGGGCAAGTTCGTTCCGAAGGTTCGGTCCGTGCGAGCTACAAAATAACGCTCGGATCTCGAAGACGATGTCGGGATCGAAAACCGCCTCAACCTCATCGCCTTTCATCAGTGCGCTGAGACCCTTCTCTGCCTCGATGCCATCATCAATTGTACTCGTGCTCACGCCAGCGGCGATTAGCTTCATACGAATGATGTTCTCTAGTTGAGGGATCAGCAGGTGTGCCGCCGTTAGGAAGTCGCCGTTATATCCGTAGTGGAGCCCCCTCGCGACGAGCGACTGTCGGCCAGAAGGGACAGCAGGGCTCTCATTCGCAAGAAACGTGAAGTCCGCGATATTCAGAGGGTGTTGAGCAGACAAGGCCGACCACGACGGTTCGAGGAAACGCTGGACGCAGAACACGATACGGCCCACGAAATCTCTCGTCATCACGCGCCACAGGTGCGAGGGTACTCCGTAGATCAGATCGTTGGCGTCCGCAGACGACCGTGCTACGGTACGCCCATCCGGGGAGAACTGGACATGCGGGAACACGTGGGGGAGTGGATACTTTTCGATCAGCGCCTGGTTATTGACCTTGGCTAGCTCGAAGTCGGTGAGAGGCAGCCAGCCCAGAAATAGTCCTAGAGCATCTCCAACTTCTTTGCCTTCGATGAGCGCCGTGAGATTAGGCATTTCTCGCGGAATGGGAACCTTGTGCCGCGTCGACTTCATAAACGACAACGTGGCTGTGCCTGCGCGGCGGATCATTCTCGTCAGCTCGCTGTGAAGCTGATCTACACCACGAGCCGGTCGTTCGGCGCGGGGAATGATTGCGAGGCGGTCAAGAGCGAGTTCGAGATCCTTCCCCGCGCGCGCGGCAGAATCGACCCTATGCTCATCAAGCAGCTCGCTCGCTTGGTCTCGCAAGACCAGAACGGCCGCGGCGATATCGTCATAGTGTGCCGGCAGGTCCCCCGCTAGGAGGTGCCATGCCGCCGCTTCCTCACGCAACAGCCGTCGCATGTAGCCGTGTGTTGATGGCGGAGCTAGGAGCCTTAAGTGCTCGCCGACCTCAGCGGCTCGTGTCCGCGCCCGGTTGTGTGCACGCAAGTTCCCCGCCAGAGGCAACACCTCCTCCGGGTTCGTCGAGGCGAGGATGCGGTCAAGCAATATATGCTCCAGCTTGTCACCGGCCGCCTGCGTGAGAGGTCCGAACCGAGGCGCAATAGCAAACGCCCGCCCGATAGCGAACATGACGTCGTAGTTGAGAGCGATGTTCGCAAACTCCGATGCCACGTGTTCGATGAGACTCGCCCATGTCTGGACCTTCTCCAATCCAGTGGTCCGTGCAGCCAACAGATCCAATACCCTCAACAGAGTCGACGCGTCCAAATCACGCGCTGCGAGGTGGCGGAGTATCTCAACCTCGTGATCCTCTAGCGTGTGGGTCGATACCCAACGCCCGTCGGGGTGCTGACGGGTGGGGATGTACGCCTCATCCCAGCTATCAGGGCGAGTTACAAAGTCCCGGATCGCGTCAACGAGGAGTACCACCTCGCGCTCATGCAGGTCGTCCGGCACGGCCGACCTCGAATCCACGGGCACGAGCAACCCACCCGCGTGAGCACGAGCTACGGCGTCCGCCCAGTTGACAATCGAGTCGTCGCTCATGCTCGCACACTATCGGCCGGAGAGGAAAAGCTGGTCCTGTTCCAGGCCCGCTCGGCCGGCGAAGCTGTTCTAATCCCCGAATACGGCGATCGTCAACTTCGTCTCCGGCTTTATCGCCTTCGTCGGCCTCGTGCTCGGTGTCATCGCGCTGTTCCTGAAGAACAAGTCCAAGGGCCTCGCCATCGCGGGCACGGTCCTGTCGCTCGTCGCGATGATCCTCAGCATCATCCTCGCCATCACCTACACCGCCGGATTCGCCGGCGCCGTGAGCGAAGGCATCAAGACCGCGCAGGCCGAGTCGTCCGCGGAAGCAGACCGTGACGTCGCCGTCATCTACGAGGTGACCGGAACGTCGGCCGGCTCGTCGATCACGTACTCCACCTACACGGACAGCAACAGCGGCACCGAGCAGGTCAAGGATCAGGCACTCCCCTTCACCAAGGAGTTCACGATCAAGGCCGGTGGCACCTTCGACTACAGCTCGTTCTACCTGATGGCGATGAACGGCGCCGACGACGCCGGTGACATCTCCTGCAAAATCACTGTCGACGGCGAGGTCGTCGCCGAGCACACCTCCACCGGTGCATACGCGTCGGCATCCTGCACCGCCTCGAGCATGGACCTCAACGAGTAGCAGGCCCGATCACCGTTCTCCGAGACCCCATCGATCCGCTTTGGCCGGTCGATGGGGTCTCGTCGTCGAGCTGATGCGCACGAGCGCGCGGAGGCCTCAGGCTTTGACGACGCTGACCTCCACCGGCGTCGGGTTCTGGAACAGGTCGAGGACGGGGCAGTGTGCATCGACCGCGGCGCGCAGCTCCTGGTAGCGGTCCTCGGTCTCAGGGCCGGTGATGGTGATGTTCAGCCGGATCGTCGAGAACCCCGCCCGCACCTCGTCGGTGATGCCGAACAGGTTGCGCACATCGAGGTCACCCTCGGCGGCGACACTGATGTCGTCGACCTGGATGCCCAGCGCACTCGCGTAGAGACGGTAGACGACGATCTGGCACGAGATCAGCGCCCCGAGCGCGAACTCCACCGGGCTCGCCGCCACGTCGTCGCCGGCCAGCGCGGCCGGCTCGTCGACGAAGAAGCGGTGCTTGCCCGCGGTGATCGCACTCGCGACCGAACCCTCACCGGTGCCCGAGACGCGGTAGGTGAGCGCTGCGCTCGACGGCGCGGAGGCGATCCGCTCGGACCAGGATGAGCCGGCAGCGGCCAGGCGTTCAGCGCGCTCGGTTGCGGAGACGGTCGGGACGGTGGCGAGGTCGTTCGTGAGGAGAGTCATGCGGACAGTGTCGGCGGTGCAGCGCGCTCGTGACCAGCGACCGGTGTCACAACTCGTCACGAACCCGACGACGCGAGGCGCTCGACGCGGAACCGTCGCAACCGGCGCGCCGACACGTCGTCAGTACCGCCACTCCCGAGCAAGATTCGACGACAGCTCGACACCGACGACCATGATGGCGACGACACCGACTCCGAGCGCGACGAGTAGCGCGCCCCTCGCGACCGATCGCCGACGCGTCGAACAAATACCCGCGGCGACCGCTACGGCCACAAGCAGGAGCACCGTGACGAGCAAGCCCGGCAGGTCGAGTTCCAGGAAGAGACAGTGCATCGGGTAGGACTCCTGGCAACCGCCGTCGCAGGTCGCGACGAGCAGCAGGATGAACCCGATGTAGAGGGCGGTCAGGCCGAGGACCGCCAAGACGGCGGGTTGTCGAACGACACGAGTCGGGCTGCCCATGTCTGCCCTTCGACAAGCTCAGGGACCGGGGGTGGACGCTCGGGGACCGGCAGCCGCCTCACATCGAGAGGCGGCGGACCAGCTCCTCGACGGTGGAGAACTCGATCGTCTCGCCACCCTCTTCGTCGTCATCGTCGGCCTCGACCTCGACGGCCTCGAACGCGAGGTCGGCGTCGAGCTGCACGAGCACCGAGCTGTCGGGGAACTGCTTCGGCGCGTCGAACGACAGCAGCACGGCGTCGATGAAGACGATCACGGAGCGCAACACGAGGTCTTCGCGCAGCTCGGCGGTCTCGACGACCTCGTCCAACTCGTCGGACTCTTCGATCTCCGACACCACGCGGTCGAGCAGCACCTTCCACTCCGCCGTCGGCGTTGAGAGGACCCGCTGCGCCAAGTCGGCGAGCGCCGCCGGCTCCGGCTCGACCTCCTGCTCCTCGGGCTCGGGGTCGACGTTGAGCATGACCTCGGCATCGATCGCGTCGAAGCGGGCGAGCCCGTAGACGAACGTGTCCTCCACCTCGGGCGAGGCGACGAGCCCCCGACGCGTGAGTTCTTCGGCCAGGGCAGTCAGCGATGCAGTCATGCGCGCCAGGCTATCGCGCCCGGGTGAACGGAGGTGGAACGTGCCGTCGCGCTGAGTTGCCCGGATGTATCCGAAAACGGGCGAGCTCGTTGCCAGTGATGAGGACGGATCAGACCGGGACTGATTCTTCACGACCGAGCAGATCGGCTCGAGTCCTTGCCGAAGAAGCCTCACCCACCTGCGCTAGTGGGATCAGTGTTCTCGGAGTCCGGCGAGCAGGAGTTCGACGGCTGCGCGCGCCTCTGAAGCCCAGAGGGGGCGATCGATCGTAGACGAGATGCCGTGTAGCACGATCATGACCGCCCCGACAGGCGTGCCGGGGCGGATGGCGCCATCGGCAAGCGCTCGCTCCAGGAGGTCGGCGACGGCACGTTCGACTGCGATGCCGCCGTCGGCCAGTACTGCAGGGTCTGTCGTCGCTGCCAGGGCGCGGGCGAGACCGGTGTGGGCGAGCACGTACTCGACGAACCCGCGGAGGAACATGTCGAGGTTCACCCCCGGAGACCGCGCCGGGTCGTTGGCCTTTTCGCAGAGTGCGGCGACCTCGCCCTCGTACACTGCGGCGGCCAGCGCGTCACGGGTAGGGAAGTGTCTGTAGAGGGTTCCAACCCCCACGCCGGCGCGCGCCGCGAAGTCATCGAAGCGCACTTGCTCGTCCCGGTCGAAGACATCACGCGCAGCGGCCACGATCGCGTCCCGATTGCGGCGGGCGTCCGCTCTCAGTGCTCGGATCTCGGCCATGGCGACACCTCTCATTGACAATTGGAGATCGTCTCCATATATACTCACAAATGGAGACAAGCTCCATTTTACGGAAGAGGCACCAATTGCGCATCTTGATGTTCGGCCGAGGGGTGATCGCGACGCTGTACGGTCGGGTGTTTCAGGCGGCCGGCCACGACGTCGAGTTCTACGTGCGTCCCGGGCGCGCCGCGGAGTACGGCGACGAGGTGCAGCTGGACTGGATCGATGCGCGCCGGAAACCGTTCGGCCGGCGGGTTCGTGAGTCGTTCCGGACGCCGTTTCGGGAGGCCCTCGACCCGACAGATGGATTCGACCTGATCGTGCTGAGCGTCGGACACCATCGTCTCGCGGAGGCGACCGCGTTCTTGGCTCCCCGCATCGGAGACGCGACAGTGTTGGTGTTCGGCAATGTCTGGGAGGAGCCACTGACCGCAGTCGCGCCGCTCCCAGCCGAGCAAGTCATGTTCGGGTTCCCTGGTAGTGGCGGCGGTTTCGGGGACGACGGGGTGCTGAGTGGCGCAATGCTGCCCTCGGTCATCATCGGTACGCCGGATGTCTCGCCCAACCGGAGGGAGGAGGAAGTCCTCCTAGCCTTCCGGCGAGCTGGCCTCGCCGTTCGGCGGGAAAAGGACATCCGAGGGTGGCTGTGGTTGCACTTCATCGCCGACGCCGGCATGTTCGATCAGGCGATCCGGAGCGGGTCGCTGGCGAACATGACGGGCGACCGGCGAGCATTCCGCGACGCTTTCCTGACGACCCGTGAGCTGCTGCCCGTTCTTGAGGCTCGAGGCGTCGACCTCCGATTGCACCGCAACGCGACGCTGCCGTTTCGGCTGCCTGGCCTGATCGCTACGGCCTCCGCATGGGCGACGAGGCTGATTCCGATGGCCGGCCGGAGCCTCGCAGCACATACGGATCCGCACACACCGGAAGCCTCAGCGGTCCTCGAAGACACGCTGCGCGAGACGCGCCGCCTGAACATCAGCACCCCTCGCCTCGAACGCTAGCAACCTGAACTCTTCCCGACGGGCACAGCTGTCAGCGGCACACGCCATGATCGCCGTATGCCCTTCGCAGACGAGCTCCTCGGCGCCGCCGTCGCCCGCACCCTCACCCGCTCGCTGCGGGAGGCCGCTCCAGACCGTCCGTTCGACGCGGTCGCCGATGCAGCCGAGCGACTCGACGGCCTCGCCCTCCGAGAGCGCGCCGACCTCCTGCGCGACGCTCTCCTCGCGGACGTCCCCGGCGACTACGCGACGCTCGCCGGTGTCGTCCGCACCACCCAGGCCTCGGACCCCGCGTTCACCGGCTGGCTCATCTGGCCCGTGACGAGCGCGGTCGCGGCCCGCGGGGTGGAGGAAGAGACGCCCGAGGCCTTCGACGACGCCATGCGGCTCCTCGCCGAACTCACCGACCGCCTCAGCGCCGAGTTCGCCATCCGCATCCTGCTCCGCCACGACCTCGACCGCGCGCTCGCCATCGTCCTCGGCTGGACCACCTCTGACAACGAACACGTCCGCCGACTCGCGAGCGAAGGCACCCGCCCCTACCTGCCGTGGGCCGTTCGTGTGCGGGAGATCGTCGCTAACCCTGGGGTGACCGTGCCGATCCTCGACGCCCTCTACCGCGACCGGAGCGAGTACGTGCGCCGATCGGTCGCCAACCACCTCAACGACCTCAACCGCGACGATCCCGAGCTCGTCGTCGCGACCGCGAACCGCTGGCTCGCCGAGCCGGACACCAACACGCCTGCGCTCGTCCGCCACGCGCTGCGTACCCTCGTGAAGCGCGGCGACCCGGGCGCGCTGGCGGCCCTCGGCTTCGGAGCTGCGACGACCGAGGTGGAGGGGTTCGGGCTCGAGAGTGCGCACGTGCCGTTCGGCGGAACCGTCCGCTTCGTCGCGACCGTCCGCAACACCGGCGCCGAAACCGCTCGCCTCGCGATCGACTACGTCGTGCACCACCAGAAGGCGAACGGCTCACAGACGACGAAGACGTTCAAGCTCACGACGACCGAGCTGGCCCCCGGCGAGCACATCCTGCTCTCCCGGGAGCACTCGTTCCGCGCGATCACCACCCGCCGGTACCACCCGGGAGCCCACGGGATCGCACTGCAGGTGAATGGGATCGCGACCGAGCCGCTGACGTTCGAGCTGTTGCCGCCGGTGGAGTGAGGCGGACGCGAGGCCGGGCGAGCTCCAGTCCATGAGCTTGTCGGCGGGCGCACTTCGACAGGCTCAGTGACCGGTGGGCTCAGTGACAGAGAGAACCTCAGTTAGCGAAGGGCGCACTTCGACAAGCTCAGTGACCCGCGGGGCTCCGCTACTCCGCGGCCTTGTCGACGGCCGCCTGCGTGAGCTGCGCGAGCTCATCGGGGGTCACGCTGCCGGCCAGCACGCCGACGGAGACGAGCGCCCCGTCGCCCGCGACGAGGTACATCTGGATCGACGTCGTCACGACGTACCCGGTCGACGCGGACAGCGTGTAACCCTTCACCGCGCCGTCGACTCCGCTCACGTCGACCGGCTCCCACTCGATCAGGATCGTCTCGCCATTGACCATCCGCTCCGTCTGCTCACCGAAGCACGCGGAGACGGCGGCGTCGGCCGTTTCGAGCAACGCCTCCGAATCGTCCGTCGGGACCAGGGACTCGGAGAACACCGTCCTTGCGCGCTCGAAGGAGACCGTGGGTGGTTCCTCGGTCCCGAGGACGCTGGCCAGGTTGCCCTGGCAGACGGTCGTCTCGGCCTTGTCGGTCGAGGTCTCCGGCTCGCTCGAGTCCGTGGGCTGCAGAGCCCACCCGCCGGTGGGAAGGTCGTCGATGGTCAAGAGCTTCGACGCCACGTCGACCGACGGGGTCGCGGATGGCTCGACGGCCGCAGACGGGGCCGCGACATCCGGCGCGGATTGGGCGAACGGGAGGGTCGCGCAACCCGACATCGCCAGGGCCAGGAGCGCACCGGCGGTCACCACGCCGAGCCGACGTGCTCGAGACGACCTGCTCACGCCTCGGCCTGACCCGACACCACGCACGCGCGCACCGGCCGAAGCGGTGGACTGGTTCCGACGTGTGATCTGCATGGCTGCTCCTCTGATTGACCCGACACTCGCACGGTACCGAGCGCCGATCCCCGCGGCGATGGGCAGCGCTGCCCATGCGGCGGCCAGGTCCGGCGGCAACACAGCCCCTGACAGGACCGGCCGACGCGACCCGGCCACCGCGGATGAACGTCCGCTGGGAATCGTCGAGCGCAGGAATGCCCCACCCCGCCGGAACCGTTCCCCTGAGCATGACAACCATCGGAATCATCGGTTCAGGAAACATCGGCTCTCAGCTCGCACGCCTCACGGTGGCGCAGGGTCACGACGTCATCGTGTCCAACTCGCGCGGACCGGAGACGCTCAGCGACCTCGTCTCGGAGCTCGGCGAACACGCCACCGCAGGCACCGCCCTCGACGCGGCCGAGCGTGGCGACATCGTCATCGTCACCATCCCGCTGCACGCGATCGACACCGTCCCCGTCGCACCGCTCGCCGGCAAGGTCGTCATCGACACGAACAACTACTACCCCGAGCGCGACGGCCACATCGCCGAGCTCGATGAGGAGACGACCACCACAGCCGAGATGCTGCAGGCGCACCTCCCCGAGTCGAAGGTCGTGAAGGCGTTCAACCACATCTACGCGAACGACCTCACCACGAAGGGCAAGCCGTCCGGCACCCCCAACCGCCGCGCACTCGTCATCGCCGGTGACGACGCCGACGCGAAGGCCACCGTCGCCGCACTCATCGACTCCTTCGGCTTCGAGCCCCTCGACATCGGCGCGCTCTCCGAAGGATGGCGCATCCAGCGCGACACCCCCGGCTACGGCCCGGACGTCGACGCCGACAAGCTGCGCGAACTCGTCGCCGAGGCCAAGCGCTACCGCGACATGTAAGTCACCCGCATCGCGAATCGCCCTGAGTGGTCGTCCAGGTTCTCCTGGTGCGACAACTCGGGGCGATTCGTCGTTGACGGGAGCGGAGCCGCTCACCCATCAGATGAGCGCGTCGACCGCCGCCCAGCCGGCACCGAACAACACCGCGACCCAGCCCGACAGGGCGAGGGCGTCGCGGACGTCGCGATCGAGTCTGTCGGCGTCGCTGCTCGCGTGCACGACCTGAAGCAGGGCGCCGTAGAGCAGGAGGAGCGGCGCGATCGCTGGGAGGACCTTCCACCCCTCGAGTGTGGCGAGAGCACCCACCACGAGCAGGATCACCGTCGGCAGATTCGCGAGGGTCAGCAGATTGAACGCCGCACCGCTCCAGAGCGGCTTGCGCAGATACCGCTGCCAGCCGATCAGCATCGCCACCACGGCGATCACGAGCAGGATCAACCAGAACAATTCTTGGGGCGCCACCTCTGGACCCTATCGGGATCCGTCCCGCTCAGCCCGCCACTCGAGGAGGAGCGGCGCATCCTCGAAGCCGGCACGGCGGTAGACCGAGGCACCGTCCGCGTTCGAGCTGACGGAGACCCGTCCGATGTCGCGAGCACGGGCCGCGTCGAGCAGGCCGTCGACGAGCCGACCGGCGATGCCCCGGCCGCGGAACTCTGGGCGGACGAACACGCTCTGCACGTCGCCGGTGAGGCGGCGGAGCGCGCCGATGTTCGGGGCGCGCGAGAACACGACCAGCCACGCCATCCCGACGACCTGATCGTCGACCACGGCCACCAGGCACACGCGGGAGTCGGGGTCGACGGCGATCCACGAGACGAGATCATGGGCGAACAGGGCCCGCTCCCAGTCGGCGAGCGGGGCCGAGGGAGGCGACATCGCCAGCTTGAGCTCCGCCAGCCCGGCGGCATCGGCCGGCGTCGCGACGCGGATCTCGACCTCGGGTTCCATGCGACGAGTGTTGCATGGGCCGGTGTCATGGGCGGGGAAGTGGGTGGGCCGGGGGTGCCCTTCGACAGGCTCAGGGACCGGAGATGGTTGGGCTTCGGGAGCGGGCGCGACTGTAGCGAGCGGGCACCCTTCGACAAGCTCAGGGACCGGAGGTGGTTGGGCTTCGGGATTGGGCAGGGTCACAGAGCGGGGCCCTTCGACAGGCTCAGGGGACCGGCGGGCCGGAAGGCTCAGGGAGGAGCCGCCGTCAGGGAGCGAGGGTCGCGAAGCGGTCCAGCGCCGCACGCAGCACCGCGCTCTCCTCGGCTCCACCATGGCCCTCGGTCTCGACGATCGTCAGCTCGCTCGCCGGCCACAGCTGGTGGAGGCGCCAGGCCGTCACGGCCGGTCCGCTGATGTCGCGGCGGCCGTGGACCAGCGCTCCGGGGATGTCAGCGATCCGGTCCATCCGCGCGAGCACTGCCTGGTCGCCGGTGAGGAAGCCGTCGCGACTCCAGAAGTGGGTGACGAGCGTCGCGAACGCCTCCCGCGTGCGGGCATCGGCGAAGAGCTGGCCGACACGTTCCGGGCTGTCGAGCGACACGTGCGCGCTCTCCCACCGGTCCCAGGCGGCAGCCGCAGCGGCTCGCTCGGCCGCGTCACCCTCGCGCAACCGCCGGGCGTAGGCCTCGACGACGCGCTCGCCATCACGACGCCCGCTGTCGCGTTCGAACCGCGCCCACTCCTCCGGGAACACGCGTCCGACACCCTCGGTGATCCAGTCGACCTCCTCGCGGCTCGTCGTCGTGACCGCGATGAGCCCCAGCGCGATCACGCGGTCAGGGTGCTCCTGCGCATACGCCAGCGCGAGGGTCGTTCCCCAGGAGACCCCGGCGACCACCCAGCGCTCCACCCCCATCGCCTCGCGAACCCGCTCGATGTCGGCGATCAGCCGCTGGGTCGTGTGCTCGTCGAGCCGATCACGCGCATCGAGGATGTTCGGGACGCTCTTACCGCTCCCCCGCTGGTCGATCCCGATCAGCCGGTACCGGGACAGGTCGAAGTGCGAGCGATACCAGCCGGAGCCGAGCGAACCGCCAGGACCTCCGTGCAGCCACAGGGCCGGAACGCCGTCCGGAACACCGGACTCCTCCCAGAAGATCGACGCACCACCCTCGACCTCGATGAAACCGGTGGCGTGTGGGCCGGGCTGCTCATCAGTCATCCGAGCCACGCTACACAGGCCGGGTGGCGAACGCTGGGACGCCCGTCGACCAGCTCAAGACCGGCATCGCCCTGAGCGCGTCGGTACCCGATTTGTAGACTGGGCGCCCATGGGGGAGACGAACGAGATGACGCCAGGGTCCAAGCAGGTGTGGATCGTCGCCGGAGCACTGATGATCGGGTCGGTCCTCCTCGGCCCGCTGCTCCAGGTGGGGTCGTACCTCGGGCCGACCGGAAGCCTGCTCTCGACTCTGCTGATCGTCGTGTCGATGATCATGTTCGCGATCGGCTCGGAGCGTTCCACGAGCGTGACCGCGAGGCGACCGCTCGGCACCGCGGCACTGATCGGCCTCGCTGTGTGGACCGCGGTCGGCACACCCGCGCTCGACGCCCTGGCCGCCCTGCCCGGCCACGGCTCCATGATCGGGTACGGACACGTCGATCTGATCGTCAGCTTCGTGCTGGCCGCGATCGCCACCACGCAGATCGCCCGCGCCGGCATCGTGCCCCGCCCGTGGCACCTCGCACCCCTCTGCGTGCTCGTCGCCGCGGCTGCGGTGCGGGTCGTGCAGCTGGTCGTCGTCGTGGCGGCAGGACCCGACGCGTCGCGGTTCGCGCCGTTCCTCTCGATCCTCGACGGACTCGGCGGAGTGGTCGCCCCGGTCTTCCTCGGGATCATCGCGATCATGCTCGCGAGCCGAGACGCGGGCGTCGCAGCGGCCCGCAGGGAGCAGGAGTCGTAGGCTGTCGGGAATCGACCTCGGGGGACGTCATGCATCGACGCATTGCCGCTGGAATCGCCGCGCTGACCTTGGCTTGCGGGCTCAGCGCGTGCGCCGCCTCGGGTCAGACGTATGCGGACCTGGAACGTGACCAGACCGATCAGGACCGACTCCCGGTGAGCACGCCCGGCGGCGGAAGCGACGATCCACTCGCGATCGATGCCGACTCGACGCGGCTCGTCGCGGTGCAGGGCGACACGGAGATCTTCCTGGCGTCGGCAACCGAGCAGGGGCAGCCACGCATCTGCATCATCGTGTTCGCCGCGACCGAGCCGTTCCGCGCCTGCGGCGACGGCGACCAAGTGACCATGAGTGACAGCGTCAACCGGTACACGGTGCTCTCCGACGCCGTCGTCGACACGCAGCTCGACCCCGACGAGGGGTGGACCAAGATCAGCGAGAACGTCTTCACCCGACCGGTCGAACCGACGACGAGCGACACGCAGTAGCGGGTCGGCGAGCGGCAATCGCGGGGTGCCCTTCGACATGCTCAGGGACAGAGGGGGCGGGTCGGGCGGATGCAGCCGGGCCCAGAGGTGGGCCCTTCGACAAGCTCAGGAACCGAGGAAATCTGTCGACGCTAGGAGACGAGACGCTCGCGGAGGCGGTCGCCGGCGGGAGTTGGACTGATCGTCGCCCAGACCTCGTCGAGGGAGAGACCGAGCACCTCGGCGATCGCGGCGATCGTCGAGAACGCCGGCGTCGCGACGCGACCGGACTCGATCTTCCGCAGCGTCTCCGGCGAGAGCCCGGCGTCGAGGGCGATGTCGAGCATCGACCGCTCGCCACGGGCCTCACGCAGGAGCGCGCCGAGGCGCTGACCACGTTCGACGTCAGTGGGGGTGAGCGGGAGGCGGACCATGCGCCCAGTGTAGTACGGGATAGTTTGACCGGTATAGTTATTGGTCGGGTGCCGAGAGTGGCACGAACACCGCCGCACCGCACGCGCGGCACACCGATGGAAGGGCCCCGCATGATCGAGATCTTCACCCCCACCGAGGTCGCGAAGGCCCGTCGCACCGGCGAGCTCGTCGCGAACATCCTCCACACGCTGAAGCACCGCGTCACGATCGGCACGAACCTCCTCGAGATCGACCGCTGGGCGAAGGCGATGATCCTCGAGGCCGGCGCCGTCTCCTGCTACGTCGACTACGCCCCCTCCTTCGGACGCGGACCGTTCGGCCACTACATCTGCACCGCCGTCAACGACGCCGTCCTCCACGGCCTCCCCCGCGACTACGCGCTCGCCGACGGCGACCTCCTCACCCTCGACCTCGCCGTCCTCCTCGACGGCATCGCCGCGGACTCCGCGATCAGCTTCGTCGTCGGCACCGCGAAGCCGGAGGACCTCGCGCTCATCGAGACCACCGAGCGCGCCCTCGCCGCCGGCATCGCCGCTGCCAAGCCGGGTGCGAAGATCGGCGACATCTCCTTCGCGATCGGCACCGTGCTGAGCGGCGCCGGGTACCCGATCAACATGGACTTCGGCGGACACGGCATCGGCACGACCATGCACCAGGACCCGCACGTCTCGAACGACGGTCGCGCCGGCCGCGGCTACAAGCTGCGCCCCGGTCTGCTCCTCGCGATCGAGCCGTGGGTGATGGTCGACACTGACAAGCTCGTCACCGACGCCGACGGCTGGACCCTCCGCAGCGCCACCGGCAGTCGCACCGCCCACAGCGAGCACACCATCGCGATCACCGAGGACGGCGCCGAGATCATGACGCTGCCGACCGTCACGTTCTGAGCACCTGAAGGCCTGTCGAGCACACTCGACCGGCCCGGTACACCGTGTTTAGGCTGGTGACATGACCGACGATCGCCGCACGGTCCTCCGGGGCCGGTACCTGAGCCTCGGATTCGGGGAGCTGTTCGCCGCCGTCGTGTTCATCGGCGTCGCATTCATCTCGGTGCTGCCGCTGCTCGAACGCCCGAGCGACGGGCTCGCGTTCTGGTCGGCGCTCGTGCCGCTGCTGGCGATCCTCGCGCAGGCCGGTGTCTACTGGCTGCTCGCCCGGCGGTGGGTCAAGCAGAGGACGATGCCTCGCGGGCTGGCCTCCGTCTACCGCGGGTTCCGCGTGCTCGACGCCGCCCTCCTGCTCGCCGGACTCGTCGGCATCATCGTCTGGTTCCCCGCCCACCCCTTCGCGGCGATCGGCATCCCGTTCGTCTGGCTGCTGGGCGTCATCGAGTACGTGAACTACTTCGTGGTCCGCCTCGCCTACCCGCCGTCCGTGTGGTTCCAGCGGATCGGCGAGTGGCGCACGCCCCGACTCATGCAGGATGTGCAGGCCGCGTTCGGGAGCTGAGGGTCACCGAGCCTGGGGAAGCCCGTCGACCCACTGCGCGAACGTCTGCGCGCCGCGCTGGGCATTGGGTCCGGCGAGCGTCGTGCCGTCGCGCATCGCCTTGCCGAAGCCGCCGGGGAGCGGGATCTCGACGACCGGGCCGCGAATGCCCTCGGCCGCCGTGTACGCCTTGACCATCGCGGACATGCGGAGCTCTTCCGGGCCGGCGAGGTCGGCCGGACGGCCCTGCGGCTCCCCCTCGGCCAGCTCCACTAGGCGCTCGGCGACCTCGCGCGCGGCGACCGGCTGCGAGGTCATCGTCGGCACCATGGTGATCGGGCCGAACCGGAACCGCTCGACCATCTGCTGCGCGAACTCGTGGAACTGGGTCGCCCGGAGGATCGTCCACGGGATCCGCCCCGTGCTCACCAGCTCCTCCTGCTCGGCCTTGCCGGCGTAGTAGCCGAACGGAGCGCGGTCGCTCCCGACGATCGACAGGGCCACGTGATGTGGCACACCGGCCGCACCTTCGGCGTCGAGCAGGGTGCGGGTGACCCCACCGAAGAACTCGCGGGACTTCGCCGCCGACTGGGTGGCCGTCGACGTCACGTCGATGACGACGTCAGCCGCTTCCAGCTGCTGGGCGAGCCCCGCCCCGGACACGAGATCGACGCCCGTCGCACGAGACAGGCTGACCACCCGGTGTCCGCGTTCCTCGGCCACGGCGACGACGTGCCGCCCGACCATCCCGTTGCCCCCGGCGACGACGATCTTCATCCGACTCTCCCCTGTGCTCGACGGATGTCACTCTATCGGCGGGAGGAAACAGCCGTTCTCGACCGTGATCCGCAGCACGTCCGTATCGGGTCGAAGCTCCCGCTCGAAGATGATGACGTCGTCGCGAAGCTGCGCCGGCAGCCCCAGCTCGCCATAGGAGTGCACGATCAGCTCCGACCGGAATTCGTCGGAATCAGCGGTGAGTTCGAGCGGCTGCGCGTACACGTTGATGAGGTCGACGAGCACGGCTCGACTCGTTCCGACCGGCAGCTCGAGCTCAACGGCCATGCGCGCCAGCTTCGTGGCCCGACCGGACGGCGCCAGGCTGGTGCAGGGTGCCTCCGACGCCTGCGGTGAGAACACGGACGGCTGCCCGCGCGTCGCTGTATTGACCATCTGCCCGAGGATGTCTGCAGCCTTGGCGAACGCCTCGTCTCGGGTGGGAAGTTCGTCGTCGCTCTGAGGATCGCGCGGATCGACCTGCTCTCCCGGTGAAGTGAGCCTCGGCGGCGCGCTCGTCGGCAGCTGCCGGACCGTTCCCACCCATCCGGCACAGGAGACGAAGAGGAACACCATCACTCCGAGCTGCACCACCACGGCAGCGACGATCGCGATGACCGGACGGCGCCCGAGCCGGGCCCGTCCGCCCGCTCTCGGCGGTCCGCCCGGGCCGTCGTTCGTCGTCTCGTCGGGGGTCATGTCCACGCGTTGCTCCTGTCGCCGGCTCCGCACCTCGACGAAGCCCGTCGTGATGCTGCAGGCGACGGTACTGACGGTGGACTATCCGGGTTGCCGACACCCGTCGGTCACCCGATCGCACCGAACCTCAGGCGGCCTGTGGAGCGGGCTCGAGGCCGACGGGCCAGGGCACCGCCGGCGCTATCCCGCGATCAGCCCGGCCGCCACGTTCGCGACGGCGTGGACGACAGCGCCCGGGATGAAGCTGCCGGTCTTGTGGCGGAGCCACCCCAGCAACCAGCCGGCGACGAACTGCACGGGGATGACCGGCCAGGTGCGGAGGTCGACCGCCAGCAGCAGGAGGTGCGGCAGGATGAACAGCACCGCCTGGAGCAGGTTGCCCCACCAGAACCCGAGCCGTCTCATGAAGACACCGCCCAGCAGGCCGCGGAACAGCACCTCCTCGCCCACCGCGCGGAGGACCACGCCCACACCCACCGCGACCGAGGTGAGCCGGGCGACGGACACCCCTGGCGTGTCGAGCACTTCCGCCGGGATCGCCACGATCGCCAGCCAGCCCGCGACCAGCAGTGGCACCAGCAGGACCGCAGCCCACGCGTACCCGGAGGGCGCGCCCCACACGGCACCGAGCCGCTGTCGCGCCGCGGCGAAGGAGCCTCCCGCTCTGCGCGACTGCACGATCAGGTAGATGACGGCCGGGATGCAGAAGACCACGAACTCGACCATGGTCCGACCCTAACGAACGACTGCCTGGAACACAGGCGATCGCCCGAAACCTCTAGAAGTGCGTCCGCAGGAAGGGCGCCCGCTCGGTCGCGAACGCGAGATCCAGCGCGCGCACGGCGTCCGCCGAGCCGGTGATGAGCCCCGCTTCGGCGAGCGCCGACACCCGCGGGCCACCGAGGAGGATGGCCGAGAGCTCGTTGATCGTGAGGCGCACGGCGTCGGTGTCGGTGTCCGATTCCGGGACGTCGCCGAGGCGCTCGGCGACCGCAGCCCCGCGCTCGTCGATGCGGAGCATGAAGCGGCCCTCCGCGAAGCCGAGCGCGTCGACGACGTCGAGCACGTGCTCGCGCGGCGCCGACGGTCCGGGCACGGTGAAGCGACGAGCACCGAGGACGGTCGGCACGTCGACGATGCGGAGCCACAGGGAGTCGGCTCGCGCCGTGGTCTTGACGGCCCGACGGTCGACCAGTCGCCACGGGATGGCCTCGTCGGCCGGCGCCTGCTGGAAGGTGACCTTCGTCGTGAGGCTGATCCCGGTGAGGTGCCGCCACAGCGCGTAGCGGGCCTCGGGTGTGGTGGCGATGAGGTCGTCGACGACGATCGTCCCCCACTCCTCGCCCACGCGGTACAGCGCGTAGCCCTGCGGCTCGCCGTCGGCATCGTCGTAGCGGAGCGCGAGCGTGTCGCCCTCACCGTGGCTGAAGTGCCGGATCGTCACCTCGCGCAGGGCCTGCTTCCACCAGGCGACCCCGCGGTCGATGTCGCCCGCGCCACGCGAGCGCTCGAACAGCTCGGGGGCGACGATCGCGAGCGAGCGCGGATCGAGCGTGTGGACCCGGCCGGCGGGCGGTGCACCCCGCCAGGCGACGCGCTTCGGGTCGACCTCGTGCGTGTACTCCCACGTCGCGGGCGCGAACCCGTAGCGGCCGTAGATGGTGGCCTCGCTCGCCGTGAGCGCGACGATCGCGGCACCCGTCGCCTGCGCATGGTGGAGGCGGTTCTCCATGAGCGACCGGGCGATCCCGCGACGCTCGTGGGAGGTGGAGACGGTGACCTCGGTGATCGCCAGCGCACGGACGGTACCGCCCGGGATGGAGAACGCGGTCGGGAAGGACCCGAGGGTGGCGACTGGGACGAGCGGTTCGGCCGCCGTGTCGTCGTAGACGCCGAGGATGGAGCTGCCGACGAGGAGCTGGCGACGCTCAGCGCGCACCGCGACGTCGGTCTCCGGCTTCGAGAGGAAGCCACGCGAGGCCGCGCCCCACCAGAGGTCCAGGGCAGCGTGGTCCGTGTGGTCGAGCTCGACGGTGCGCAGGTTCATGCGACCAGCCTATGGGGAGGCGTGCGCCCTTCGACAAGCTCAGGGACCGGGGTGGTGGGGCCCAGGGATCGGCATGAGGAATCGGGTGGGGCCCTTCGACAAGCTCAGGGACCGGAGGTGCGAGAGGGGTGCGCCCTTCGACAAGCTCAGGGACCGGGGTGGTGGGGTCTAGGGATCGGTACGAGAAGGCGGTGGGGCCCTTCGACAAGCTCAGGGACGGGGGCGGTGGGGCTCAGGGACCGGAGGTGCGGGTGGGGCCCTTCGACAAGCTCAGGGACCGGGGTGGTGGGGCTCAGGGACCGGACGCGCCGGCCGACTCAGGCGACGTAGACCTTGCGCAGGGTCTCGCGGACCGTCCAGGTGGTGCGGGCGCCGGCGGCGAGGCGGCCGATGGAACCGGCGCGCAGCTCGAGCGACGGTGTGCCGTCCGCGAAGTCGACGGTCGCCTCACCGGAGAGCACCACGAACACCTCGTCGACCTCCGTGTCCTGCACGACGCCGACGCCGAGCTCCCAGACGCCCACCTCGGCGCCGTCGACGGCCGCGAGCGACGCGATCCCGCTCTGCGGCGAACCCGAGACGACGTCCTCCGGCGCGAGCGGGTTGTCGGCGAGCACCAGGTCGGCACCCTGGAGCACGGCGTTCGGGGCGAGGAGTTCGTCGGTCATGAGGAGCCTTTCAGAGCGGGACGGAGACAGGTGTATCGGGAACAGCCCGACTCCCTACCCGACGCCCCAGCCGTAGGCGAGCTTGTGGGCTTCGAGCACGAAGAACGTCTCGGTGGAGCGGACGCCCGGCGTCGGCTGCAGGGTGTCGAGGAGGAAGGTCTTGTAGTGGTCCATGTCGCGGCATACCGCCTCGACCATCACGTCGAAACCACCGCTCGTGAGCACCACGTAACTCGTCTCCACATGCTTCGACAGCTCCTGGCAGACGCCGCGGGCCGTCCCCGGCTCGCAGCGGATGCCGATGAGCGCGAGGTGGTCGAAGCCGATCGACAGCGGGTTCGCGATGCCGACGATCTGCAGGATGC
Organism: Plantibacter sp. LMC-P-059a; assembly: GCF_030209505.1. Taxonomy (NCBI): domain Bacteria; kingdom Bacillati; phylum Actinomycetota; class Actinomycetes; order Micrococcales; family Microbacteriaceae; genus Plantibacter; species Plantibacter sp. LMC-P-059a. The sequence continues at coordinate 309,462 of NZ_JARVRZ010000006.1, forward strand.
CCGTGTCCTCGAGCCGCTGGATCCGGTAGCGGACGGACGATGCCGGCAGCCCGGTCTCGGTGGCGATCTCGGAGAACGCCTTCCGTCCGTCCTGCTGCAGGATCGCGATCAGCCGACGATCGATGTCGTCAAGGTCGTTCATGGGGCTCCTCCGGCAGCTGGCGGACGGTCATCGGTCAAGCGTAGCGAGGGGAACCTGACGGCCCGGGTGCGGTGTCCACCCCACCCGAGCCGCGAACCCCGGTCGACCGACCGACCCGAACGCGGGCGGTCGACCGGGGTGACGCCGATCGACGCGGCCGAGGGAGGCCGCGTCGACCGGCGGGCCCGATCAGCGGATGTGGATCGCGCCGGTGCGGAGGTCGGTCATGTCGTGCAGCGTGTACATGCCGCCGATGCGACCCCAACCGGTGCCCTTGCCGCCCGCGCCACCGAACGGCATGTTGATGTCCCACCAGCCGTTGGAGTCGTTGACGATCACCTGGCCGGTCTCGAGCTCCTCCATGAACCGGTACGCCTTCGAGAGGCTGTCGGTGAACACCGCGGACTGCAGGCCGAGCGCGTCGGCGTTGGCGATGCGCAGGATGTCGTCGTCGTCCTTCGCCGTGAGGATCGGGAGGACCGGGCCGAACGACTCCTCGCGCGAGAGCAGGCTGTCCTCGGAGACGCCGTCGACGATGGTGAAGTCGTAGTAGAGGTCCGTCGGGTGGCCGGCCGCACGACCGCCGCCGAGCAGGATGTCGAAGCCGAGCGAACGCGCCTCGTCGAGGTGGCGGTCCATCTTCGCGGCGACGCCCTCGTTGTTGAGCGGGCCGAGGTTGATCCCCTCGTCGAACGGGTTGCCGAGTCGCACGTTCGCGGTGGCGTAGGCGAGGGCTGCCTCGACGAAGACGTCGTGGACGTTCTGGTGCACGATGAGCCGCTCGGTCGCGCAGCAGACCTGCCCGCCGCTGTAGAAGGCGGAGTCGACGGCGGCCTTCGCGGCGCGCTCGATGTTCGCGTCCTCGAGAACGACGATCGGGCCGTTGCCCGAACACTCCATGAGCGAACGCTTGAGACCGGCGGTGCGGACGATCTTCGCGCCGGTCGCGGACGAGCCGATGAAGCCGATCGCGTCGATGCCGTCGTGGGAGACGAGCTCGGAGCCGAAGGCGCCGTCACCGGGGAGGACGCTCACAAGCCCGGCCGGCACGCCGGCCTCCACGAGGCAGTCCATCGCGGCGAGGACGGCGAGCGGCGTGTTGCTCGGCGGCTTGACGATGCAGGCGTTGCCGGTGGCGAGACCCGGGGCGACGAACTCGCTGAACATGAGGAGCGGGAAGTTCCAGGGCGTGATGATGCCCCAGACGCCGACCGGTGCGCGCCAGGTGAACATGCGCTTGTCGATGTCGCTCGACGGCAGCGTCTCCCCGTAGAGGCGGAGGGCGTCCTCGGCGTGGAGGTGGAAGAGCTGCGCGGCCTCGGCGATGTCGGCGATGGACTCGGCGAGCGGCTTGCCCTGCTCCAGCGTCTGCAGGCGGGCGAGCTCCTCGACGCGGGCGTTGATCGCGTCACCGACCCGGTGGCAGATCTCCGCACGCTTGAACACGCCGAGCTTCCGCCATTCCCGCTGCGCCTCGTGCGCCCGGCGCACCGCCTCGTCCAGTTCGGCCGTGCCGGCGACGGGGATCGACGCGACGACGTCACCGGTGACGGGGCTGATCACCTCCGTGCGCTCCGAGCTGGTTCCGTCGGTGAACTCGCCGGCGATGAAGAGCTGGGTGCGAGTGGGTGTCGGCAACGTGGTCATTCCGGACCTCCTGGTGTCGTGGCTGGTCGACGACGCCGAACAGCGTCGTGCGGATGTCGTCGGGAGAATGTGGGATCAGCCTAGGACCTTGCGATTCCTCGAACAAGCAGTATTGTTTCGTCAAAGTTACGATTACAACAACTGAAACGACCCGATCTTGTCGTAGCGACAATCTTTCGGCACATTGAGTGCATCAGCAGCGAGACAGCGACGTCTCGTCCCCCACGAATCGAGAAGAGCCCATGTCCACCGAACACGTCACCAGCACCGACGAGACCACGCACCTGCCGAAACGGATGCGCTGGTTCGACGGTTTCGCCATGGCGATGACCATGCCCGCCGCCCTCATCGCCACCCTCGGCGCCTCGATCACCGGCCTCGGCGGCTGGGGGGCCGCCGTGCTGTGGGCGATCTCCATGATCCTCGCGATGGGCGTCAACTGGATCTACACCGAGCTCGCGACCATGTTCCCGAACTCCTCCGGCGGCATCGCGCACTACGCGGCCGAAGCCTGGAAGTCGCGCGCACCCTGGGTCGCACCGATCACCGGCGTCGGCTACTGGCTCCCCTGGGGTACGAACCTCGCCACCTACGGCGCGGTGACCGGTGCGCTCATCCAGGCGCAGTGGTTCCCGAACGAGGACTGGGTGATCCAGCTCGGCCCGATCTCCATCACCTTCCCGATCCTCATCGGCCTGGGCGTCATCGGGGTCATGTACCTCATCAACGTCATCGGCGTCCGCGTCACCATGGCGTTCGTCTACATCACGGCCGGCATCCTGCTCATCCCGCTGTTCGTGTTCATCGTCTTCCCGCTGTTCAGCGCCGACTGGGCACCGCTCGACCTCACCTGGAAGCTCGAGGGCATCGAGGGCCTCCACACCGCGATCGTCTGGCTGTACATCATGGCCTGGACCACCTTCGGCATCGAGGTCTGCGCGACCTTCGCCCCGGAGTACCGCGACTCGGTGAAGGACACGACGAAGGCCATCAAGGCGTCCGTCCTCTTCTGCCTCGGTGTCTTCTTCGTCATCCCGCTGACCCTCGGCGGCTACGCGGGTGAAGCGGCGATCGCCGACAACCCGGCCACCTTCTTCGTCGCGAGCTTCGCCTCCCTCGTCGGCGGTGCCGCGGACGTCATGGTGCTCTGCCTCATCGCCTCGCTGCTGCTCATCATGACCACCTCGGTGGCCGACGCCTCCCGCGTGCTGTTCAACATGGGCAAGGAGCGGGTCACCGTCCCCTCGCTCGGCGTGCTCAACCGTCGCGGGGTGCCGATCCGCTCGCTCAACGTGATGCTCGTCATGAACGTCGTCATCCTCGTGGTGCTGCAGAACCCACTGGCGATCATCGTGACCGGCAACCTCGGCTACATCCTCACGCACTTCTTCGCCGTCTCCGGCTTCTTCCTGCTGCGCAAGGACCGCCCCGACGCCGTCCGCCCGATCCGTCTGCCGCGCTTCTTCGTGCCGCTGTCGGTCGTGCTCTCGGTGCTCCTCGCGATCATCCTCATCGTCGGCGCGACCGGCTTCTCCACCACCGGCTACGGCGGCTTCCTCGAGCTCGGCATCGCGCTCGGCCTCCTCGCCCTCGGCGTCGTCATCTGGCTGTTCGTCCAGCGGAGCACCAAGCGTGACGCGGCAGCCGCGGCGAGCGGATCCGGGGGCCCGAAGGCCACGGCCGAACGCACCGACCCCGCACGCACCGAGTAGGCACACAACCAGCCCCGCAGCACCACGCACCGAGTACCGAGCACCACAAGGGACACCACACCATGAGAACCACCTACGAACTGGCCGAAGAGCTCGCCGACACCGCACGCCTGCGGGAACAGCTTGCAGCGGCCGACCCGGAGCCGTACTGGCTCGACGACCCGACCCGGCCGGCCCCGCTCCCCCGGCTGGAAGCGGACGTCGAGACGGACCTGGCGATCGTCGGTGGCGGGTACTCGGGGCTGTGGACGGCCCTCCTCGCCAAGGAGCGCGACCCGGACCGCCGGGTCGTGCTCCTCGAGGGGCGGCGGATCGCGTGGGCGGCGTCCGGTCGCAACGGCGGGTTCTGCGAGCCGAGCCTCACCCACGGGTCCTCGAACGGCAAGAGCCGCCTCCCGCACGAGTTCGACCGCCTGGAGGAGCTGGGGCGCGAGAACCTGCGCGAGATCGGCGAGACCATCGCGCGGTACGGCATGGACTGCGACTGGGAGGAGACGGGGCTGCTGCAGGCGGCGACCGCGCCGCACCACGTCGAGTGGCTGCGGGAGAGCGCCGAGGAACACGGGGCCCGGTTCCTCGACCGCGAGGCGATGCAGGCGGAGGTCCACTCGCCGATCTTCCAGGCCGGCCTGTTCGAGCCGACCGGCGCCGCGCTCGTCAACCCGGCGAAGCTCGCCTGGGAGCTGCGGCGCGCCTGCCTCGAGCTCGGGGTGGAGATCCACGAGTACACACACGTCCGCTCCATCCGCTCCGATGCGACGTCCGTCACCCTCACGACCACGCACGGCTCGGTCGTCGCGAAGCGCGTCGCCCTCGGCACCAACGTCTTCAAGGCGCTCATCCCGAAGGCGCGGAAGTACACGGTGCCGGTGTACGACTACGCACTCATGACGAACCCGCTCTCCGCCGAGCAGCTGGAAGCCCTGGGATGGAAGGGGCGGCAGGGCATCTCCGACCTCGACAACCGCTTCCACTACTCGCGGCTCACGACCGACGCGAACGGGTCGACCCGGATCCTCTACGGCGGCTACGACGCGGTCTACAACTACGGCGGCCGCGTCGAGCCGCGGTTCGACCAGCGCGAGGAGTCCTTCCTCAAGCTCGCCGCGCACTTCGCCCACACCTACCCGCAGCTCGCCGACCTCGGGTTCTCCCACAAGTGGGGCGGCGCGATCGACACCTGCGGACGGTTCTTCTCCTTCTTCGAGACCGCGCACGGCGGCAAGGTGGCACACGCCGCGGGCTTCACGGGCCTCGGCGTCGGCGCGACCCGGTACGGCGCCAACGTGATGCTCGACCTCCTCAGCGGCACCCCCACCGAGCGCACGACCATGGACTTCGTCACGAAGAAGCCGACGCCGTTCCCGCCCGACCCGCTCGCGTTCATCGGCGCTCGCATCTCCCTCTCGGAGATGGCCCGCGCCGACCGGAACCGCGGCAAGCGTGGCCTGTGGCTGCGCACGATGGACGCTGTGGGTCTGGGCTTCGACTCCTGAAGCGGCTTCCACTCCTGACAGGCGGGGCGGGGTTCGATACGGTGCAGGTGGTGCTCCGCATTCGCGTCCGACCCGCCCCGACGGCGTCGACCCGAGCCGGGCACCGCGCCAGCACCAGCAGCACCTCAGACAAAGGAGCACACCAGTGAGCGACTACGCCGTCGTCAACCCCGCGACCGGAGAGACCCTCCGCGACTACCCGACGATCACGGACGAGGAGCTGCAGCAGGCGATCACCGCCGCGTCCGCCGCTCACGAGGAGTGGTCGCGCAAGGCTCCCGTCGCCGACCGTGCAGCACTCATCGCCCGCGTCGCCACCCTCCACACCGAACGCCGCGAACAGCTCGCCGAGATCGCCGTCCGCGAGATGGGCAAGACCTACGAGCAGGCGCTCGGCGAGGTCGACTTCGCCGCCGCGATCTACCAGTACTACGCCGACAACGGTGAAGCCTTCTCCGCCGACGAGCCCATCGAACTCTCCGACGGCACCGGTTCCGCGTTCATCCGCCGCGCCCCGCTCGGCGTGCTGCTGGGCATCATGCCGTGGAACTTCCCCTACTACCAGGTGGCCCGGTTCGTCGGCCCGAACGTCGTCAACGGCAACACGATCCTCCTCAAGCACGCCCCGCAGTGCCCCGAGTCGGCGCTCGCGATCGCACAGATCTTCGACGACGCCGAAGACGAGCTCGGCGCCCACGACGCCGTGTACGTGAACATCTTCGCCACGAACGAGCAGATCGCGACGGTCATCGCCGACCCGCGCGTGCAGGGTGTCTCCGTCACCGGTTCCGAGCGTGCCGGGTCCGCGGTCGCCGAGCTGGCAGGCAAGCACCTCAAGAAGGTCGTGCTGGAACTCGGCGGGTCCGACCCGTTCATCCTGCTGTCGACCGACGACCTCGACGCCGCCGTCCAGGACGCCGTGAACGCGCGCATCGACAACAACGGACAGTCCTGCAACGCCGCCAAGCGGTTCATCGTCATCGACGAACTGTTCGACGAGTTCGCTGCGAAGTTCACCGCCGTGTTTACCGGCAACGCACCGGCCGACCCGATGGCGGAGAGCACCCAGCTCGGCCCGCTGTCGTCGAGCGCCGCGACCGAGCGCCTCAGTGAGCAGCTCGGCCGCGCGAAGTCGCAGGGCGCGACGATCCTGGCCTCGGGCGAACCGGACGGGAACTTCTTCCCGCCCGCGGTCCTCACCGATGTGACGCCCGAGATGGACGCGTTCCACGAGGAGTTCTTCGGCCCCGTCGCCGCGCTCTACCGCGTCGCATCCGAGGAGGAGGCCGTGCGCCTCGCGAACGACACCCCGTTCGGCCTCGGCTCCTACGTGTACACGACCGACCAGGAGCAGGCGCTGCGGGTCGCGGACGGTATCGACGCCGGCATGGTGTGGATCAACCTCGTCCTCGGCGACGCCGCAGAACTGCCCTTCGGCGGCGTGAAGCGCTCCGGCACCGGCCGCGAGATGGGCAAGCCCGCCATGGACGAGTTCGTCAACAAGAAGCTCATCCGCATCGCGTAATCGGTCACCGAGCACCCCGGTCACTGAGACCCCCAACCCGGTCACTGAGCTTGTCGAAGTGCGGCCCATCCTCGGCACTGCCCTTCGACAAGCTCAGGGACCGAGGCGGTAGCGCCCCAGGGGCCCGCAGCCGGTCCCGACACCCGACCACCTCCGTCACTGAGCCGGTCAAAGGGCGACCCCGTCTTCGGCGCTGCCCTTCGACAAGCTCAGGGACCGAGTGGGTCGCGCCCCAGGGTCCCGCGACCAGTCTCGACACGTGACCACCTCCGGTCACTGAGCCGGTCGAAGGGCAACCCCGTCCTCGGTACTGCCCTTCGACAAGCTCACGGACCGAGGGGTAGCGCCCCAGAGACCGGTGGCCGGTCCCGACACCCGACCACCTCCGGTCCCTGAGCCTGTCGAAGGGCTGCGTCAGCGCTCGGCGAGCTGCAGGGCACTCCAGAGCTCGGTGCGGTCGGCGAAGCGCGAGAGGTCGAGGTCGAGCAGCCGCTCGAGCGTCGCGATGCGCGCACGCAGCGTCTGCCGGTGGACACCGAGTCGGCCGGCGGCCTGGTCGGTGACGCAGTTCGCCTCCAACCACACGCGTGCCGTCTCGAGGTGCGTCGCGCGCGCATCCTCGCCGAGCCGTCCGAGCGGTTCGAGCAACCGGTTCGCGAGCACCGAACCGCCCGAGGCACTCAGCAGTCCGAGCAACCCCTGCTCCGCGAGCGCCTCGTACCGCACGAGTCGCGGCGTCTCCCCGGCCGAAGCGCGAGCGCGCGTCGCCTCGGCGAGTCCGTCGCTCACCGCCGCCCACGTGGTCACCGCCGAGACCCCGCCAGTCAGCCCGTGCCGTCCGACGACCCCGCTCCACAGGCCGGTGTCCGCGTCACTCGACACGATGACGATGCGTGCGTCCTGTTCGGCGAAGAACAGCTTGCCCCCGTGGGCGGCGGCCTGGACGTCGAGTTCGGAGAGGAACCCGAGCTCCCCCGGCGGGATGTCGACGACGGCGACGCGGATCGGGTCGGGTGGGAGCGGCCCCCAGAGCCGCGCGGCCGTGCGCTCGGCGACGGCATGGTCGCCGGAGAGCAGGAGTTCGAGCAGCCCGGAGCGCAGCTGACGGCGGGCGAGGTCGAGAGCGCTGTGCTGTTCCAGCGCGATGCTCGCCAGGCCGATGACGCTCGACACGAGGTCGTGCTCGGCGTTGTCGAGCGGCACGCGGGACCCGACGGCGAGGATGCCCCGCAGCTCGCCCCGCCGACCGAGCGTCAGCAGGGTCGCGCCGTCCGCGCCCTCGCCGAGATGCAGGCCAGCGCGCGATCCGCGCCGGAGCACGTCCGCCACCGCGGCCTCGACGCCCTCGGGCACCAGCTCCCGCGTCTTCGTCACCACCCGGTTGCCGAGCGCGTCGTAGAGGGCGACCCAGCAGTCGAGCTGCTGCCCGAGTTCCTCCAGGATCGCGGTGAGCCCGTCGGGCCGGAGCGCCGCCCTCGCGACCGCACGCTGGGCGGCGAGCGACCACTCCAGCGACGCCACCCGAGCGGCCGCGACCGCATCGGCGACGAAGCGGATGATCCCGATGAACGGCGTCCGCTCGCCCACCTCCAGCAGCGTGAACCGGTGCCGGATGCAGGCGTCGATGAGGCGCTGCGGGATGTCGGCGTGGATGATCCCCGTCGCGAAGCCGAGCGCGACGATTCCTCTGGCGACCAGGCGACGGACATACTCGTCGGTCCGGCGGTCGGCCAGCTCCTCGCTCATCGAGCCGGCGAACTGGGCGCCGTCGGTGAGCAGGAGTTGCTCGGCCTCGAGCCACGGGGTCGGGTCGCCGAGGTCGGAGTTGTGGACCCAGGCGATCTCGCGATCGAGGTCGGCGGCGTCGCCCTCGACGAGCAGCGTGAGCTTGAACACCGGCTGGGCCATGAGGGTGCGCAGCGTGACGCCGGTGTGGACGCGACCGACCTCGCCGCCGATCACGGGTTGCGTGGACATGAGCCGAACCTATCACTGGATCCGACATGTACACGGGCGTCGCCGGTTGCCAGGCTGCAGGGGTGATCATCGACTTCCTCGCAGGCCTCGACAACGCCACCGTGCGCGACGCCGACACCCAGCGCGTCCTCCACTCCTGGTCCGCCCAGAGCACGCTCAACCCGCTCCCCATCGCGGGCGGGCTCGGCAGCACCGTCTGGGACCACGACGGCCGACGGTACCTCGACTTCTCCAGCCAGCTCGTCAACGTGAACCTCGGCTACCAGCACCCGAAGGTGGTCGCGGCCATCCAGGAGCAGGCCGCCCAGCTCACGACGATCGCCCCCGCGGCCGCCAACGCGACCCGTGCCGAGGCCGCTCGGCTCATCCTCGATCGGGCACCCGACGGCTTCGAGAAGGTCTTCTTCACCAACGGCGGTGCCGATGCCAACGAGAACGCGATCCGCATGGCCCGCATCGCCACCGGTCGCGACAAGGTCATCTCGACCTACCGCTCGTACCACGGCAACACGGGCGCGGCCATCGTCGCGACGGGCGACTGGCGCCGCATCCCGAACGAGTACGCACGCGGTCACGTGCACGTGTTCGGCCCATACCTCTACCGCACCGAGTTCTGGGCGACGACGCCGGAGGAGGAGTCGGAGCGCGCGCTGCGTCACCTCGAGCGCACGGTGCAGGCCGAGGGCCCCGGCTCGATCGCCGCGATCCTCCTCGAGACGATCCCCGGCACGGCCGGCATCCTGACCCCGCCGCCCGGCTACCTCGCGGGCGTCCGTGCGATCGCCGACCGCTACGGCATCATGCTCATCCTCGACGAGGTCATGGCCGGCTTCGCCCGCACCGGCGAGTGGTTCGCGTTCGACGCCTTCGACGTGCGACCGGACCTCATCACCTTCGCGAAGGGCGTCAACTCCGGCTACGTCCCGCTCGGCGGCGTCATCGTGTCGGCGGAGATCGCGCACCGCTTCGACGACCAGGTGTTCCCCGGTGGCCTCACCTACTCCGGCCACCCGCTTGCGTCAGCGAGTGTCGTCGCGACCCTCACGGCGATGGCCGAGGAGGGCGTCGTCGAGCACGCGAAGACGATCGGCACCGACCACCTCGGGCCGGCCCTGCATGCCCTCGCCGAGCGACACGACGTCATCGGCGAGGTCCGCGGCAGCGGGGTGTTCTGGGCGGTGGAGCTCGTCGAGGACCCTGAGACGCGTGCGCCGCTCGCCGCCGCCGACATGGGCCGATTCAAGTCCTCGCTCATGGACGCGGGCCTCCTGCCGTTCATCAGCGAGAACCGGATCCACGTCGTCCCGCCGGCGGTCGTGACCCCTGACGAGGTCGCCACCGGCGTCGCGATCATCGACAGCGCACTCACGGAGCTGCGCGCATGACCGGCGAACCGGAACCGTTCTGGGACTCGGTGTCGGGACTCCCCGCACCGACCCCCGTCCCCCACGACGCCCCCACCGCTGCACCCCACGATCCCCAGGAGCACTCCGCATGACCACCACCACAACCGCCGAGACCACGACCACCGAGTCTGGCTCGCTGCCGGTCGTCCCGCACTGGATCGACGGCGCCGAGGCCCCGTCCGACTCGGGCCGGACCGCCCCCGTCTACGACCCGGCGCTCGGTGTCGCCACCAAGCACGTCGCGCTCGCGAACCAGGACGAGATCGACCGTGCCGTCGCGTCCGCCGCCGCGGCGTTCCCGGCCTGGCGCGACCTGCCGCTCGCGAAGCGTCAGCAGATCGTCTTCAAATTCCGTGAGCTGCTGGACGCGAAGAAGGGCGAGCTGGCGGAGATCATCACGGCCGAGCACGGCAAGGTCGTCTCGGACGCGCTGGGCGAGATCACCCGCGGGCAGGAGGTCGTGGAGTTCGCGACCGGCCTCGCGCACCACTTGAAGGGCGAGTTCTCCGAGCAGGTCTCCACCGGCGTCGACGTGTACTCCACGAAGCAGCCGCTCGGGGTCGTGGGCATCATCTCGCCGTTCAACTTCCCCGCGATGGTGCCGATGTGGTTCTTCCCCATCGCGATCGCGGCCGGCAACACGGTCGTGCTGAAGCCGAGCGAGAAGGACCCGTCCGCGGCGATCTGGCTCGCGAAGCTCTGGAAGGAGGCAGGGCTCCCCGATGGAGTGTTCACCGTGCTCAACGGTGACAAGGAGGCCGTCGACGGGCTCCTCACCCACCCGGAGGTCCGCGCGATCTCCTTCGTCGGCTCCACGCCCATCGCGAAGTACGTCTACGAGACCGGGACCGCGCACGGCAAGCGGGTCCAGGCGCTCGGCGGGGCGAAGAACCACATGCTCGTCCTGCCCGACGCCGACCTCGACCTCGTCGCCGACTCCGCCATCAACGCCGGCTTCGGCTCCGCCGGGGAACGCTGCATGGCGATCTCGGTGGTCGTGGCCGTCGAGCCGGTCGCGGACGAACTCATCGCGAAGATCGCCGAACGCGCCGCCACCTTGCGGATCGGTGACGGTCGTCGGAACTGCGACATGGGACCGCTGGTGACGAAGGTGCACCGCGACAAGGTCGCCTCCTACCTCGACATCGCCGAACAGGACGGCGCGACGATCGTCGTCGACGGCCGCAACACCCCCATCGACGGCGACCCGAACGGGTTCTGGCTCGGCCCCACCCTCATCGACAACGTCCCCACGACCTCGAAGGTCTACACGGAGGAGATCTTCGGACCCGTCCTCGCCGTCGTCCGCGTGCAGTCCTACGATGAGGGCGTCGCGCTCATCAACGGTGGCGCGTTCGGGAACGGGACCGCGATCTTCACCAACGACGGCGGGGCCGCACGCCGGTTCCAGAACGAGATCCAGGTCGGCATGATCGGCATCAACGTGCCCATCCCCGTCCCCGTCGCGACGTTCTCGTTCGGCGGGTGGAAGGACTCGCTCTTCGGCGACACCAAGGCCCACGGCTCCGAAGGGGTCCGGTTCTTCACGCAGCAGAAGGCCATCACCGCCCGCTGGCTCGACCCCTCCCACGGCGGCATCAACCTCGGCTTCCCCCAGAACTGAGGATCCCGGCTCCTCGGCAGCGCTCACCACGAGCCTGCCGAGGGGTCGATCGTTTCCGGAGGCCCGTCGATGCGCGGTCCCTGAGCTTGTCGAAGGGCGGTCCCTGAGCCTGTCGAAGGGCGGGACTGGCAGGCAGCTCGAGTCGCCCTTCGACAAGCTCAGGGACCGGTGGTGACGTAGGACCGGCCTTGCCTGGGCGGCGCGAGAGCCGGGACAATGGCCGGGTCACCAGGAGCGGGGAGCACCACCGATGGCCTTCGAACCGATCGAACTCGAACACACCTTCACTGCGCCGATCGGCGTCGACGTGAAGGGCGACGTCTGGTCGTGCGTCGAGATGCCGGGCTCGGCCGAGTTCTTCGGCACCGGCAAGACCGTGCGGGTCGACGCGACCGTCGACGGCATCGAGGTCCCGAACGTCGGCCTCATGCCCACCGGTACCGGCGGGCACATGCTCTCCGTCAGCGCCAAGCTCCGCAAGCGGCTCGGCAAGGAGATCGGCGACGCGGTCGAGGTGCACCTCAGCCGCCGCCTGAGCTGAAACCAGGAGATCCGCGTGACAGCAGGAGATTCCGAGGGAGAACCTCCTGCTGCCGCGCGGATCTCCGGTGATCAGTTGCCGGTGACCCGCCCGATGAGGTCCTGGATGAAGGGGACGATGTCGGACGCCTGATCGACACCGGCGATAGCAACCGCGAGCAGCGGCCAGAGCGAGACGACCAGTGCCGAGATCACCGCGGCGACGGCCAGCACCCACGACAGGGCGCCGTTGCGGCTGCGGACACAGCCGAGAAGCAGCAGCAGCGCGAGGAGGTAGCCGACGAGGAGTGCGGCGATGATGCTCCCAACGGGGACGTTGAGGGCCCCGACCGTCGCACCGTCGGCAGCGCCGATGAGGCCGAGGATCGGGAGGAGCACTCCGACGACCACGAGCACCACGAGGACGACACCGGTGATGGCTGCGGCCCAGACGGCGCGCGGACGCGGGCGGCTGACGCCGTAGGAACGGGTTCGGCTGAAGAGGGGCATGACGGTTCTCCGTTCGCTGGTTCCGCTAGTGCTGGGCGGAGTCGGAGGGCTGCTCCGGGTCCGGCGTCGATGTGGTGTCGGCGGCGGCATCATCAGCCTCGGCGGCACCCTCGGGAGCAGCATCGGGGTCGGCGGTGGCAGCGTCGTCGATGGCGAGGTCGGCAGCGTCGTCGAGGTCAGCGTCAGCCTCGTCGGAGGCCGCGTCCGCGGGGTTCGGATCGACGCCGTGCGTCACCTCCTCGGCGACCACGGCGAGCGCGTCGGCCGCTTCAGCGAGCTTCTGCGCGGCGTCGGAGAGGTCCTCTGGCAGATCGCCGTCGGACGTCGGCTCCGTCGGGTCGGTGACAGCCGGCTCGTCCGCGACGGTCGCATCGTCATCCACTGCGGCTGCGTCCTCGACCGGAACGGCGACCGCGGCGGTGTCCGTCGGGCCGTCTACGGCAGAAACCTCACCGTCCGCCGACTCCTGACGCTTCGACAGCCCCTCGAGCGCGTCACCAGCCGCATCGGCCGCGTTCGCAGCGCCTGCTCGGGCGGCGTCGGCCGCGTCGGCGGCCGTCGCCTTCGCCGAGTCGAACGCCTTCCCGGCGGCGTCGCCAGCGGCACCGATCGCCTCGCCCGTCTTCGCCTTCGCGTCGTCGAGAGCGGCGGTCGCGCCGTCGATCAGTTCGCCTGGGTCCGGGTCGGCCGGGTCGAACGGGCCGTGCACGTCGGTGACGGTGATGTCGATGTCGACCGGCCCTGCGTGACGCGCTTCCAGCGCCGAGGCGATGTCGGCACGGACCGTGTCCGCGACCTCCTCGACACTCGCCGGGTACTCGGCGACCAACGAGACCTCGACGTTCAGCACGTCGTCGTCGGCCAGCACGTTGACGCCCGGGACGGAGGTGCGTCCGAGCAGTCGGGTCCTGGCGCTGTCGACGGCACGAGCCGTCGGGGACCCGAGCGCGTGGACACCGGGAACCGTCTCCGCGGTGGCGGCGATGACCTGCGCGAGCTCGTCCTGCTCCTGCTCACGTCGGCGACCGGAGTCGATCTCCACGACCGGTGCACTCGGCTCGGCCGGCTCGGCCACCTCGACCGGAGCGACCTGCTCGGCCGTGGGCTCCACCGCGGGGACCGACACCGAGGTCGACGCGGGCTGCGCCGCCACCGGAGGCTCACCGTCGTGCGACTCGATGCGGCGCACCTCATCGTCACCGTGTGCGGGCACGAGCACCGTCGGGTGCTCGGCACGGACCTCGGCCGGTGTGGGGATGTGCTGCTGATCCGGGTGCTTCGTGTCGTCGCTCATGCGATCCTCCTCGCGCCGCGTCGGCGGCGCATCGGTCCTACGGTCATGCTTGCTGTCGGTTCGGGCTGCCACGGCGGTGCCGCGGAGCGGTGGGTCAGACGACCCGGTTGGTGCTGGCGAGGCGGGTGCGGAGTCCGCTGACGATCTGGACGACCACCGGGGTGGACGTCCCGAGGGCGGCGTCCCACTCGTGGATCGCGGCCTCGATGTCGCGGCGCAGCTCCATCGGCGAGGCCCCACGGCGGGCGTGGGCGGTCAGTCGCAGGGTGGACTGCTTGCGGATCCGGAAGCCGGTCACGTCGACCGCGACGACGTCGGGGTTCCGCCCGATGGCCTCCTCGAGCACCTGTTCGGCGAGCTTCACGTCGAGGATGACGCGACCGCCCGTCGGGGTGCCCTTGGTGGGCTGCTCGTCGACCTGCAGCAGCGTCCCGGTGTGGCCGCGACCCTGACGGAGCACGAACCACAGCAGGATGACGATGAGCACCACGGCGGCCACCGCGGCGACCCAGAGGATCCACGGCTGCGCGTCCATCGTGTCGGTGGTCGGGCCGACGGCGCGCTCGGCGTTCTCGCTGATCGTGCGCTGCACGTCCGGCAGGAGTGCACCGACGGAGAGTGCCGCGCCTGCCGCGAGGACGACGAGTCCGACGACGAGGATGAAGAATCGGTTGAGGAAGCGATTCGTCGAGTTCATCAGGCCACCGTTCCCTGTTCGTTGAGCTTGACCTTCGCCCGGAGGGCGGGCCGGAAGTCGTAGGACGCGACCTCCGCGTCCACCGCCTGCTGGATCTCCCGCTGATCGACGCGTCGACCGCTCGTCGGTGTCACGTCGACGCGGGCGCTGCGAGCACCGACGCTGACCTTCACCTGCGCGGGTTCGATGTCGCCGGCGTACGAGGCGGCGCGAGCGAGCGACTGGGCGATCACACGGTCGTCCACGACGGTCGCGGTGCGCTCGGCGATCGATCCACGACGGCCCTGGCGGGCGGGTGCCAGCGACAGGACGATCAGGATGAACCCGACGATCGCCGCGACGACACCGATGGCGACGAGCAGCGGGGCCGGAGCCGTCGCCGCCGTCAACACCGCGGTGACGATGTCCTTCGGTGCGACGAGGAGCGGCTGCTGCCCGATCGCGGCCAGCACCGACTCGGTGCCGAGCCAGGCGAGGACGAGCGCGAGCACGATGGCGATCGTGATCGCGAGGGCGGACCTCGGCGAGTGTGTCTCACGACGCACCGCGCGGCGGTACAGGGCTTGGGTGCTCACAACACCCTCCTTCGTTCTTCGAGCTTCGCGCCCGTGATGTGGAGATCGACGCGTCCGATGGTCGATCCGGTCAGGCTCAGGCACCGCTCACGGATGCTGGTCTGTGCGCGTGCCAGGCGGTCGAGCACCGTTCCCGAGGTGCGGGCGTCGGTGCCGAGCGGCGACACGTGGATGGGCGTGCTCGCGGTGACCGTGAGGGCCCCGTGGGCGTCGGAGAGCTCGACCGAGACCTCCGACGCCCGCACACCGAGTTCCTCCGCGGTGACGGCAGACACGACGCGACGCACGGCGCGGGAGCTGATCGTGTTGCGACCATGCACGGCCTGTTCGGCCGCCACCGCCGCGGTCACGACGACCGCCGCCCGCGGAGCGCGTCGGCGACGCCGCGCAGGTCCAGCTTGCCCTCGAGGACGCGTCCGATGCCGAAACCGATCAGCATGAACAGGGCGACGAGGATCATCGCCCAGAAGCCGAAGGCGACCGCTGCGAGCGCGAGGACGGCACCGACGAGGATGCCACGGTCGGTCGTGCTCACTGGACGCGGCTCTCGTCAGCGTCGTTGTCGTCGTCGGACGGGATGTGGACGTCGGAGACGGTCACGTTGACCTCGGTGACGTCCATGCCCACGACGTTCGCGATGGCGTCGGTGACGCTGCGACGGACGTCGTCGGCGACGCGCTGGAGGTCGACGGGGTACTCGGCGACGATCACGATGTCGGCAGCGACCTGCTTCTCGCCGACCTCGACGTTGACGCCCTGGCCGCGGTCCTGTGCGTTGATCGCGTTGCGGATCGCGCCGATCGCACGGGCTGCTCCGCCACCGAGGTCGTGCACGCCGGGGACCTCACGGGCGGCGATCCCGGCGACCTTCTGGACGACGCCGTCGGCGATGACGTTCTTGCCGGTGGAGGTGGTGGCGGCGTGGGTGGCGGTGTCGGTGGTGTTCGACATGGTGTTGCTCCTTCGAGGATGGTGGTGCGGTTTCGCGGTCCGGGGTTCGGCCGCGGTGCCCGTGTGCCGGGCGACATCAATGAGACTGCTCGTCACGCCCGAAGCTCACGGTCACGGGCGATTTCCGAGCGAAGCACTCATTTTCTGGATATTCGGGCGGCTGGGCCCTGGCTCAGCCGCGGAGGGTCTGGCTCGGGCTCTCGCCGAACCGCGTGCGGTACGCCGAGGAGAAGCGTCCGAGGTGGGAGAAACCCCACTTCCGGGCCACCTCACCGACGGTCGTCTCCTGCGGGGCGCTCGCGGCCAGGTCGCTCCTCGTCCGGCCGAGCCGGATGTCGCGCAGGTAGGCGGTCGGCGACATGCCGAGCTCTCGGCGGCAGTGCAACTGCAGGGTGCGGGTGTGGAGGCCAGCGGCCCTCGCGGCATCGGCGGGCGTGATCGGTTCCGCCGCGTGGTGATGCAGGTATTCGACCGCGAGTCGGGTGCGCGCCATGGAGGGTTCGCGGAGCGTGTCAGGCAGGTCGAACACCGCCCACGGAGCGAGCTGCAGGAGTGCGAGCGCGAGGGGTCGCTGCGCGTTCATCCGCAACAACGGCGGGGCGGCCTCGTCGGTGAGCACCGGGGTGGAGGCGTTCAGCGCGGTCCGCCAGCGTTCGATCGCCGCGGTGGTCGGCATCGACTCGAGGTCGAAGGACAGCTGCTGACTCGGTCCGGCGTGGATCTCGGTCGCGAGGTCCTCCAGGTAGTCGGCGGCGAACAACACGGAGTTCTGCCGGTGCGGGGTGAGATGCACCGTGTACGGCCGGTGGAACGGGAGGACGAACGGGGATCGCGGGATCTCCATCCGCTGCCCGTCACGTCGCACGATCCAGCCGCCGCCGGTCTGCACCCAGGAGACCACGTAGTCCGTCAACCCAGGGGTCTCCCCCGTGACGTGGCCCGTCATCGTCGCGGTGCGGAGCGAGACGCGGTCGTCGCCGATCGACACCCACTGGAACGAGAACGGCTCGGTGCCGCGGGTGACGGTGAAGCGGCTGCCGTCGTAGGCGCGCTCGTAGTTCTGACGTGCGGTCGCGGGGTCGTCGCCGCTGACCGTGACCTTGCGGATCGGAACCGTCGACACCGAGATGCTCGTGCTGCCGAGCATGGTGCCGGTGATGTCGGGTTCGCGCTCCGGATCTGCTTCTGGTGCGAGGAAGGAGTGCTGCATGGTCGTCCTTGTGCGTGTTGGGGGTCTCTTCGCCGCGGGACGGGCCCCAAGGCCCCGCCGGTGTTCCGCGTCATTGGAGAGACGGACCGTGAGGAGGGAATCTCACGGTTCACACAGCTGTTCGTCAGACAACGCTGTTCCGGATGCCCTGCTGGACGTGTCTCGGTGAAAAACCAGTCCTCGAGACCTCCCGGTGACAACGCGAATCCGCCCTCCGGCGTGGTGGCCGGAGGGCGGATCGGGTGTGCAGGCGGCGGACCGCTCTCGCTCAGGAGCGGTCGCGGCCAGGGCGGCTACGCGGCGTCGAGGTAGCCGTTCGGGTTGAGCACGTACTTCTGCGCGGCTCCCGCGTCGAACTCCGCGTACCCGCGTGGGGCGTCCTCGAGGGTGATCGCGGTGGCGTTCACGTTCTTCGCGATGTGCACCTTGTCGTGGAGGATCGCCATCATGAGGCCGTGGTTGTACTTCATGACCGGGCACTGGCCGGTGGTGAACGACAACGACTTCGCCCAGCCCGTGCCGAGGCTCAGGGAGAGCGCACCCTTCTTCGCGGCCTCGTCGATGCCGCCCGGGTCACCCGTCACGTACAGCCCGGGGATGCCGAGGGCTCCACCGGCCGCCGTGATGTCCATGAGCGAGTTCAGTACGGTGGCCGGAGCTTCGTGCTCTGCGTCACCGCCGTGGCCGCGGGCCTCGAAGCCGACGGCGTCGACCGCGCAGTCGACCTCGGGCACGCCCAGGATCTGTTCGATCTGCTCCGCGGGTTCGCCCTTGGTGAGGTCGACGGTCTCGCAGCCGAAGCTGCGGGCCTGGGCCAAGCGGTCGGCGTTCATGTCTCCGACGATGACGGCTGCGGCACCGAGCAGCATCGCACCGGTCGCCGCTGCGAGTCCGACGGGGCCGGCACCCGCGACGTAGACGGTCGATCCGACGCCGACGCCTGCCGTGACGGCACCGTGGAAGCCGGTCGGGAAGATGTCCGAGAGCATGGTGAGGTCCATGATCTTCTCGAGTGCCTGGTCGCGATCGGGGAACTTCAGGAGGTTCCAGTCGGCGTAGGGAACGAGGACGAACTCGGCCTGGCCGCCCACCCAACCACCCATGTCGACGTAGCCGTAGGCGCTGCCGGGACGGTCGGGGTTCACGTTGAGGCAGATGCCGGTCTTGCGTTCCTTGCAGTTGCGACAGCGGCCGCAGGCGATGTTGAACGGCACCGAGACGATGTCGCCGACCTTGATGAACTCCACGTCGGGCCCGACCTCGACCACCTCACCGGTGATCTCGTGTCCGAGGACCAGGTTCGGCGGTGCGGTGGTGCGACCGCGGACCATGTGCTGGTCGGAGCCGCAGATGTTCGTCGCGACCGTTCGCAGGATCGCACCGTGAGGGACCTTCCGACCGACGTTGGCCGGATTCACCCCCGGTCCGTCCTTCAGTTCGAAGGTGGGGTAGTCGATGTCGATGACCTCGACGACTCCGGCTGCTTTGTAGGCGACGGCTCTGTTACCTGACACGTGATCCTCCTTGATCGCGGGCGCCCGGTGTGGGGCACCCTGTGTCTGCATGACCCTATCCCGCTCTCGTCCGAAGCGGCAGGCCCCGTGGTCCCTGAGCCTGTCGAAGGGCGCCCACCCATCCATGTCAGCGCCCACCTCTACGCTGAGAAGGCGCAACCCCGAGGAGAACACCCAGCATGAAGAAGACTCCTGTGGCGTTGCTCGTCGCCCTGCTGGCGGCAGTCGTGGTCCTCGTGGCCACGCAGCTCGGCGGCGGGACGGTGTTCGGCGGAGTCGCGTCGCCATCGCCGTCGCATTCGTCCGCGGCGCCGACCCCGGCGCCGGTCAGCCCCAGCGCCCGTGCCTCCCTCGAAGCGGCAGGCTTCGCCATCGTCGATGCGTCCGGGCAGCTCGTCGTCTCGGGTTCCGCGGTCGAAGACGCGCTCGCCGACGTCGACACCGCGTCCCGGGTGGCGACCGGCTACGACCGGGAGCTGTTCGGTCAGCGCTGGGCCGACGTCGACCGCAACGGCTGCGACACCCGTAATGACGTGCTCGCGCGCGACCTCGTCGGGGTCACGTTCAAGCCGGGCACCGGCGACTGCGTCGTCCTCACGGGTGTCCTCCATGACCTCTACACGGGGACGACGATCGACTTCCAGCGTGGCGAGCGGTCGAGCCAGCTGGTGCAGATCGATCACGTCGTGCCGTTGGCGTGGGGCTGGCGGCATGGCGGGAACGCGTGGACGCCGGAGCAGCGGGAGCACTTCGCGAACGACCCGATCAACCTGCAGGCCGTCGACGGCGCCACGAACTCGTCGAAGTCGGACTCCGGCCCCGGCGACTGGATGCCGCCCTCGGCCGCCTCGCACTGCGAATACGCGGCCAGGTTCGTGCTCGTGCTGATGGCCTACGACCTCACGCTCGACGACGCCGATCGCCAGGAGCTGACCAGCACGCTGGGCACCTGCGGCGCGTAGTCGCACCCGCCCACAGCACAAGAGCAGGACGAATGCACGAGAGCCGGACGATTCGCTCGATTCCGTCCGGTTCTCGTGCAGATATCCTGCTGTCACGCGGCACGAAAAAAGCGGCCCACCGAAGTGGACCGCTTTTCAAAACGTGCGCCCGAAGGGATTCGAACCCCCAACCTTCTGATCCGTAGTCAGATGCTCTATCCGTTGAGCTACGGGCGCATTGCTTGCTGAGAGAAGAGAACTTCGGCTCGGCAGGCCGAAGTAGAGCCTACAACACGGAGGCCCCAGACGCCAATCGAGCCTCAGCGGGGGCAGGGAGCTGGGGTGGGCTGCCCTTCGACAAGCTCAGGGACCGGAGTGGCCGGGTCCGCGGAACGGGTTGCGGACCAGAGCGGCGTGACCCTTCGACAGGCTCAGGGACCGGGGTGGATGGGTGCAGCGTCCTGCTCACGATCGGAAGTGGGTGGTCCCTCGACAGGCACAGGGACCAGGCCGTCCCGCTCGACACGAACGACACCGGCATGGAACAGTCGATGCGACCACCCGCTGGAGGAGACACGTGCACGCAGCATCAGGACCGACCGTCGACGGCTACACGATGATCGGCCGTCCTCCGGTCCGATCGAACCTCGTCCTCATCCTGGTCCTGTCCGGCATCCTCGCCGCCGTCCTCGGCTGGATCACCGGCAGCGTCGTCGACAGCATCTTCGACATCGCACCCACGGCACTCGTCACCATTCCGGTCTTCTTCGTCATCACCGCCGGCATCTGCCTGCTCTACCTCGCGAGCGCCTTCCGCCCCGTCGGCGTCGACGCCGTCCGCGGCACCGCGCTCCTCGGCGGCCAGGCGGTCCCGCTCCGCTCCATCGTGAGCGGCGAACTCCTCACCCGCAATCCCGCCGCGACCACCCCGGTCCTCAGCCTCCGCATCACGACCGACACCGGCGCGCGGGCACGCATCATCATGAACGGCGGTTGGCTCCGCAGCCTCCCCACCTCCGACCTCGTGCCACTCGTCGCACTCATCGCCGGCAGCGGCATCCCCGACGACACCGGCCAGGATCCGCTCGACGTCGGCCGAGAACGCATCTCCCGCTCGCTCGCCGGGAAGGGCTCGAACGTCACGATCGGTCGACGCGCGTTCATCACCGATTGCATCACGGCGGCGGAGGCATCGGGCGACGTGAAGCTGCTGGACGCCGTGGTGCAGGCTGCCGGGCCGCTCGGCCGGAGTATCCGGGAGGAAGCGACGCGGATCGCGCAGGGCACGGCGACCGACCTCGCACAAAATGCCGCACCGCAGGCGACGACCGACGCCCCGGACTCGGACCCGGCCCCGTTCGTCCCGCCCGCTCCGCAATACGGCTCGGTCGTCGAAGACGAGTCCGGCCCGCTGGACGCCGAGGACGACGCGAGCGACGACGACCGGTTCCGACGACCGGACGACCCCGCCCGACTGGCCGCGGAACAGGTCGTCGACCGGGTGCACCTCGACAAGCTCGGTGACCGCGGTGGGGCGCACGGCAACCGGAACGGATCACTCGGCAATCGGGACGCGGAGCGCTTCGACCCGGACGACGAGCGCGAGCTCCCGTCGTGGGTCCCGCCGCAGGACCGAGGGCGGATGCGGTCGTGGCTCGCCGACGATGACGACGTCGTCCACCTGCAACCCATCCCGGCGACGCTCGGCGCGCGCACCCTCCGGAAGGTCTGCGACCGGATCCTCTTCGGCCTCGCCGGTGTCGCCCTGCTCGCGATCTTCGGGGCGGCCATCGCGGAGGGCTTCCTCGACCGTCTCCCGAGCGACGCCAATGCCCTCGTCGGGGTCGCGGTGGTCGGATCGGCGCTGCTCGCGTTCGTCGCGTGGATCGTCGGCGGCATCGCTCGCGCCCGCGAGATCAGCATCGCCCAGCGGTTCTCCCTCGAGTGGCTCGACAGCCGCGGTCCGGAACAACGCCGCAGAGGCCTCCCGCCCGTGCTGCTGCAGCACTTCCTCGGACCGATCCCCGCGGCACGCCTGTTCGCGGCGGGAGCCTACGCCGGCACCTGCCTCGGCGGGGTCGGGATCCTTGCGGGCGCTCTGCTGTCCGTCGACCCGGAGGAGCTCGGGGCCACCGGACCGATCATGCTCGGCGTCAGCGTCGTACTCGCGGGCATCGGGACGGTGCTGTTCATCGTGCGGTGGCGACGCGTGACGCGGCAGCGGACGCTCGCGGTCGAGCTCGGCGGCGAGCGGCTGGCGTACCTCGGGAACCTGTAGGCGGGGGCAGGGGCTAGCCCTTCGACAAGCTCAGGGACCGAGCAACACCGGGCCACCCTTCGACAAGCTCAGGGACCGAGCAGCACCGGGCCGCCCTTCGACAAGCTCAGGGACCAAAGGGGCACAGCTCACCGAGAGAGACGGAATCCCCTCTTGCGCAAACGGTACTCAGTGTTACTATCTACCAGTACCTAGTGACACTCAGTAGCCGGTAGGAGCGCCATGGCGAAACAGATGACCGAAATGCTCAAGGGCACGCTCGAGGGCATCGTCCTGGCGCTCCTCGCTGGCGCACCCGCGTACGGCTACGAGATCACCGCACGACTGCGCGACAAGGGCTTCTCCGACATCGCCGAAGGCACCATCTACGCGATCCTCGTCCGGATCGAGCAGAAGGGCCTCGTCAACATCGAGAAGCGCCCCTCGGAGAAGGGTCCACCCCGCAAGGTGTACTCCCTCAACACCGACGGCGAGAGCTACCTCGCCGAATTCTGGAACACCTGGAGCTTCCTGTCCGAACGGCTGGAACAGCTCCGAGACGAAAGGTCCTGACCATGTTCCTCACCCGCATGATCGAGGAGAAACGGCAGTACAAGCGGTTCCGCGCCCGGGTGCGCGCACTGCCGCCGAACTACCGGACGACCGTCGAAGCCCTCGAACACTACGTCTACTACTTCGCCTCGGCCCGCAGCACCAACCTGCTCCCGCTGCTCGACAACCTCGTCGAGATCTTCGAGGAGGCCGCCGCGAACGACATGCCCATCCGCAGCATCGTCGGCGAGGATCCGGTCGACTTCGTCGAGCAGCTCATCCTCAACTACCCGCCCGGCGAGTGGATCCGCAAGGAACGCACCCGCCTCACCCGTGCGATCGACGATGCCATCCGCAGCGCCGGTCCCGGCAGCGACCCGCGCTGACCCCCTTCCGTTGAGCGCAGCGAGGCCTCCGCTCGACATCTCCACCGCTCCAGCCCACCCTCGCGTCCGACCGACCCGTCCCTGACGGCTGGCCGACGCCCTCCGTCGCGCCTCGTCGCCGCTGCTGCCTCATCCGGCGAGCGCCGACACCACGTCCGCCGAGCGCCCCAGCACGCCTGACCAGCGCTGTTCGGCGCGCCCACCGACGGCGTCCGACCTTCCCGTCGATCGCCGCACACCAGCACCCCGCGCCCCACCGAGGGCGCTCCTCAGCGACCCTGAAAGGTCTCACCATGCCCGTCACCGCACCCCCTCCGGCCATCCGCCTGCGCGGACTCACGAAGTCCTTCGGCACCGTGGACGTGCTGCGCGGCGTCGACCTCGACGTCGAACGCGGCAGCATCCTCGCGCTCCTCGGATCGAACGGCGCCGGCAAGACGACGATCGTCAACATCCTCTCGACACTGCTCCGCCTGGACGCCGGCGAGGCGACGATCGACGGCTTCGACGTGACCATCGAGGCTGCCCGGATCCGCGAGGCGATCAGCCTCACGGGCCAGTTCGCGGCCGTCGACGACACCCTCACCGGTCGCGAGAACCTCATCCTCGTCGCGCGACTCCGGCACGTCGCAGACCCGAAACGGGTCGCAGACGAGCTCCTCGCCCGCTTCTCCCTGACCGAGGCTGGGACTCGCCGCGCCGGTACCTACTCCGGCGGCATGCGACGGCGTCTCGACATCGCGATGAGCCTCGTCGGCGGCCCCTCGGTCATCTTCCTCGACGAACCCACCACCGGGCTCGACCCGGAGGCTCGACTCGAGGTCTGGAACGTCGTCCGGGAGCTCGCGGGTCTGGGCACGACCATGCTCCTCACCACGCAGTACCTCGACGAGGCGGAACAGCTCGCCGACCGCATCGCGATCCTCCACGAGGGCCGCATCATCGCCGACGGCACCCTCGCCCAGCTCAAGCAGCTGTTCCCACCGGCTGCCGTCGAGTACGTCGAGAAGCAGCCGAGCCTCGAGGACGTGTTCCTCGCCATCATCGGCCGCCGCGACGGCGCTCCGAGCTCGCCGACGACGACGGACGCCGCCGCGTCGGACACCACCTCATCCACCACCGGTAACGCAGACCCCACCACCGACTAGGGAGCGATCATGACCACCCTCGCAGCATCCGCAGCCCACCCGTCCACCGCGGCTCGGCCCTCCCGTTTCTTCGCCGACACCTGGATCCTCACCGGCCGTTCGATGAGGCACATCACGCGCAGCCTCGACACGATCGTCACCGTCACGATCACCCCGATCGCGCTCATGCTGTTGTTCACCTACGTGTTCGGCGGCGCGCTGGCGACAGGCACCGACACCTATGTGACCTACCTCCTGCCCGGCATCCTGCTGATCACGATCGCGTCGGGCATCGCGTACACGGCGCTCCGCCTCTACACCGACCTGCAGAGTGGGATCTTCCAGCGGTTCCACTCGATGCCGATCTCGCGGTCGTCGATCCTCTGGGCACACGTGCTGACCTCGCTCGTCTCCAACGGGCTGTCGCTCGTCATCGTCGTCGCGGTCGCGCTGGTCATGGGCTTCCGCTCACCGGCGGGTCCGCTCGCCTGGCTCGGCGTCGCCGGCATCCTGACGCTCTTCACCCTCGCGCTCACGTGGGTGGCGGTCATCGCGGGGCTCGCGGCCAAGAGCCCCGACGGTGCCGGCGCGTTCGCCTATCCCCTGATCTTCCTACCGTTCATCAGCTCGGCGTTCGTCCCGACCGAGACGATGCCAGGACCGGTGCGCTGGTTCGCGGAATACCAGCCGGTGACCTCGATCGTCGACACCATCCGGCAACTGTTGGCCTCGGGCCCGATCGGTGGCGACATCTGGATCGCCCTCGCTTGGTGCGTCGGGATCCTCGTGGTGGCCTACGGGTTCGCGATGATCGTCTATCGCCGCCGGATGCGGTAGCGCGTGGCGCGACCATCACACCGCACGATCTCGCAGTTGATTCTGGCTACCAGCCTCGGACTGCCTACTCTTTGCTAGCGCAACTTACTCTGTATTGAACTGGCACCTCTCCTCTATGCTGAGAACCGTGTACAGGTCATTCTCGGTCTCAAACTTCCGTGGCATCGTCTCTGCCGAGCTTGACGATCTGGCAAGGATCAACATCTTCACGGGCCTGAATGACGCCGGTAAAACCTCGATGCTTGAAGCCATCTTTCTTCATGCCAGCGGCCCGCTAGCAGGCATTTCGGCAGTCCAGACGCTGCGAGCCGGCCGCGGCCAATCGGAAATAGCGCTCGGGGCGGAAATGGAAACCCCCTGGGCCTCCCTTTTTCGCAATATGGACATGAAGTTGCCCATTCAGATGTCAGCATCGACGAAATTGGGCAAGTACTCCGTCGCAATTGAGGAGGCGCCCGGAAGCGTCCAGCTCGAAGCCTCGGGAGCCCGCTCGGATAACAGCGCACACCAGTCTTCCGCGGTCAAATTGACAACTCGGGCAGGCAGCGGACCTGAGCGTTCGTACACGCAATCCATTAACGTTCGTTCAGTCTCCGGGTCGACCGAATCCGTCACAGTTGACCTTCGTCTTGATCCACCAGTGGATACACCTTTCTCTCGCGGCTCCTTAGTTCGTGGCACCTTGGGTCCCGACCTAGCAAGCGGATATTCATCTCTTCGAAAGAGAGGTTCGCACGGAAAACATCTAATCGATGCGCTGAAGATGCTCGACTCTCGAATCCAGGGCCTAGAGGTGCTCGTTAGCGACGGCAGGACTCAATTACATGCGGAGATTGACGACGTTCTAATACCGTTCAATTTGCTTGGTGACGGCGCAGTTATGCTGGCGCGCTATCTGGTGGCCATCGGTGATGCCCACGACGGAATTGTCCTACTTGACGAGGTAGGCAGCGGCTTGCACTTTAGCTTCCTCGAAAAAATGTGGGCCATCCTAAATCGGGCGGCTGAGCACAATAATGTGCAGCTTTTTGCCACAACCCATAGCCAAGAGTCTGTGATCGCCGCAAATTCTGCGTTGACACGCCCGAACGACTTGGCTGTCTATCGTCTGAGGCGCGCGTCCGATAGTGCTGACATCCGAGTTGCCAGGTATGGCGGCAGTAAGTTGGCTACCGCCCTCCAGTACCACACTGAGCTGAGATGAAGAAGCCAGATATTCGGACTTTAGTCAAGCAAGTGAAACGCACTCCATTCGACGATAAGTCCGGCCGCTTCGACCGGCCCCTGCTAGTGTTCGTCGAGGGCGCGGATGATCAAGCTTTCACAGCTGCAACTATTGCGCGATTTGGAAAGCCGCTGGATTGGCAGATACATGAGATGGGGGGAAACCGAACCCCCTGGGCCGACATGCTGGAGGTCGCATTAGATGACGACTGGTTCCACGAACAGGGTCGATCAATCGCCTTCGTTCTCGACGCCGATGACGATCCAGACGCCGCGTTAGCCCGCGTCGCACTGTGGTGCACAAATAACGGGCTCCCAGTGCCAACAGCACACGGGACGGTCGTGCGGGATGGCCGGTGGGCAGTGGGTGCATTCATCATGCCCGATGGCGCTCGCCGTGGTGCGCTCGAGGAATTGCTTATCGACGGAGCAGACACCGCCCGACTCGAAGCCGCTGAGGCGTATATCGATGCAGTAGCAGATACGTTTGGGGAAATGAAGTGGAAAAACAAAAGTCTACTTTTGGCATATTTTGCTGGTCACGGGCAAGCTCAGATGGTTAGTCACGTTCCGTTGGCCGTGCAGATCACCGGAGTATTCGATCATGACGGCGACGCCTTCAAGCTATATCGAGACTTCTTGCTCAAGCTGGCCGAATGAACCCAGCGCAGTAGGCACTCGGACCGCGCGCGACACTCTGAAGCCCTCATTTTCTAACCGGGGCCCTGCCAGGTACCTGGAACTTCTGGCGCTACTACTGGCCCCCTATCGCGCAACGACCTTCTCGAGCACCCAGTGCGCGCGGTCGAGACTGTTGGCGGGCGCCGGCTGGTAGCGGAAGGCACGCGCACCACGCTGGACGGAGACGCCTTGCGCGGTCGCGGCGGCCTCCAGCTGCGCGGCGAACTTCTGCCACCCGTCGAGGCCCTGCGGGAACCCGAAGTTCTCCTCGAGCGAGGTGACGAGCACCTCGGATCCGGAGCCTGCCGGCCACACCTCGATGACGGCGTCCTCTTTCGAGATCTGATTCAGTCCCCAGACGCCCGGACGCAGTGACTTCAACCGGCTCTTCGGCAGACCCCCGACGAGCGCGACGGCCCTCGCAGCGTCGGTGCCGAGGATGACGGAGCGGCCGAACTCCTGCAGGGTTGCGGGGATCCTGGCCTGCTTGCTCTCGCCGGCCTCGCGGATCTTCCGACGCCCGAGCCCCTTCAACACCCCCAACCCGACGATGGCGAGCAGGACGAGAATGGCGATGATCGCGAGCGTGTTGCTGTCCACAGGAGCCCCCCAAGGCTGTTGGTTGCAGGTTGTTCCACCCACGACGAGGATGGCGCAGACCGGCCACCGACTCAATGGGGAGCGGTCCCCACCCCGCCCGACCGCGCTCAGGCAAGCCGCTCAGGCAGGCCGCACGACGTCCCGCCACATCGCGGCCGGCGCTACGCCCGGGATGCCCGTGATCGAGGCGATGCTCCGGAACCCGCTCCGCCGATACAGGGCGCGGTTGCGCTCGTTCGACGACTCCAGGTACGTGGGGAGCGCGGCGGCGTCGATGGCACGCAGCCGCGATTCGAGCAGCGCACCCCCGACACCGGCTCCGCGAGCGCCGTCGCCCACACCGATCTGTGCGAGATACCAGTGCGGTTCGGCCGGGCGGTGCGCCGCGAGCGTCCGCTGCAGGCGCATGGCTCGGGGAAGTCCGCGGAGGCCCAGCGCGCGGACGAACATCGGCAGCTGCCGCGCCTGGTCGAGCAGGGAGTGACGGGCGTCCGGCATCTCCCACACGGCGACACCGAGGACGACGCCGTCGGTGTCGCGTCGAGCCAGGTCGACCCGGCTGCTCGACGCGGCCCCCGAGCGCAGCATCGCCTGGAATAGAAGAGCGAGCCGTCGCCCCCGGTCGGCACCGGAGACGAGCGTGGAGGTGACCGTGTCCTGGCGGAAGGCGGTCGCGAGCACGGCCGCGGCCTCCTCCAGGTCGGCGGGCGAGGCGGGGGCGATGGTGAACATGGGACTCCGTTCGGGTGGGAGGGGTGGGGAGCGACGAGCGGTGCAGGTCAGTGGGCCTGCGATCCGAGTTCGATGACGAGCACGCCGACGGCGATCAGGCCGATACCGACGATCATGCGCGGGGTGAGTTTCTCCTTGAACAGCACACGCGCACCGATCGCCGTGAGCGCGACACCGCAGGCGGCCCAGATGCCGTAGGCGATCCCGACGGGCATCCCGTTCGCGAGGGCGATCGTCAGGAGCCCGAAGGCCGTCAGGTAGGAGAGGACGACCGGCGCGATCCAGCGCTTCTTCCGCAAACCCTCGGAGGCGCGCAGGGAGAGCGTCGCGGTGACTTCGGTCACGATGGCACCGGCCAGGAGCAACCAGATCATGCGCCGACCTCCTCGGTCGATGCGGCGGGTTTGGCCGCGTCCGGCCCGTGGCCGGTCTCGACGAGCACGACCCCGGCGATCACGATCGCGATGCCGATCCCGATCGGGAGGGTGAACTGCTCACCGAACACGACGGAGGCGAGCACCGCGGTGAGCGCGACGCCGGCGGCCGCCCAGATGCCGTACACGACACCGATCGGCACGCCCATGCGGAGCAGCAGGGACAGCGCGACGAAGGAACCGGAGTAGCCGACCACCGCGAGGATCACCCACCGCGGGTCGTCGATCGCGCCACGGAGCGAGAGCGTCGCCATGACCTCCAGCAGGATGGCGCCGGAGAGGATGAGCCACTTCTTCATCGTGAACCACCTCCGGCGAGCGCGAGGAGCCGGGAGACGAGCTCGGCACGCTGCTCGCGTCCGACGTCGATGATGCCGGTCGCCTCGGCGATCCAGAGGCCGTTCGCCGCCAGCCAGACGAGGAGCAGGGTGGTGGCGTCGGTGTCCTCACCGAAGCCGAACCAGGTGCGCAGGTACTCGAGCCACGGAGCCGCGAGTTCCGGCCGACGGACCGCTTCCGCGAACACGACGAACTCGCCCTGGCTCGCACCGCCGTCGCCGGCGAAGGTGACGAAGGCCCGCACCCGCTCCTCGAGCGTGGACTCCTCGAGCGGCCTGCCGAGCTCCTCGACGAGTTCCCGCTGCCAGCGGCCGACGACGTGCTCGATGACCGCGATCATCATCGCGTCGCGCGAGGGGAAGTGGTATCGCAGTCCGGCCTTCGTCAGGCCGACCTCCTGGGCGACCGCCTCGTAGGTGATGTTCGCCTCGCCTGAGGCGTCGACGACGCGGACGGCCGCGTCGAGGATCTCGTTCCGTGCACTGGGTCTCATGCGAGTTACTTTAGCTTACGTAAGGTAAAGTAATGCTGGGAAGCAGCCGAGCGCCGAGGCGGTTCCGACGCACCATGTGACGCACTGTTTCGGGCCCCTCGCGAGCTTCGGACCCCGCGAGTACCGTCGTGCTGGACGGCGCCGTGACCGGCCGCCGGACCCAGCCTCGACGAGACGACCCGGTGGTATCCCTGTGAGCAAGCGCATCATCCTCAACGCGTTCGACATGAGCTGCGTCACCCATCAGGCTCCCGGCCTGTGGAAGCACCCGGCCAACGAGGCCCACCGGTACAACGACATCGACTACTGGATCGACCTCGCCAAACTCCTCGAGCGCGGCACCTTCGACGCCCTGTTCATCGCCGACGTCGTCGGCATCTACGACGTCTACCGGCACTCCTCCGCGCCCGCGCTCATCGACTCCGCGCAGCTCCCCGTCGGCGACCCGGTCATCCAGGTGTCCGCCATGGCGAAGGCGACCGAGCACCTCGGCTTCGGCGTCACGGTCGCGTCCACCTACGAACTCCCCTACGCACTCGCCCGTCGGTTCTCGACGCTCGATCACTTCACGAAGGGGCGCATCGGCTGGAACGTCGTCACCTCCTACCTCGACTCGGCGGCCCGCAACCTCGGCCTCACCCAGCAGATCGGGCATGACGACCGCTACGGCATCGGCGAGGAGTTCCTCGACGTCACCTACAAGCTGTGGGAGGGGTCGTGGGAGGACGGCGCCGTCGTCATCGACCGGGAGAACGGCGTCTACACCGACCCGACGAAGGTCCACCCGATCGACCACCGGGGCGAGCACTTCCAGGTGCCCGGCATCCACCTCTCCGAGCCTTCCCCGCAACGCACGCCCGTCATCTTCCAGGCCGGCGCCTCCGCCCGCGGCCGCCAGTTCGCCGCGACCCACGGCGAGGCCGTCTTCATCAACGGGCTCGTCCCGGAGCTGACCCGCAAGACGACCGACGACATCCGCGACCGCGCCGAAGCCCTCGGGCGCCCTCGCGACAGCGTCAAGATCCTCACGCTCGCCACCGCGATCGTCGCCGAGACCGACGAGGAGGCCCAGGCGAAGTACGAGGAGTACCAGCAGTACGTCTCCCTCGACGGCGCCCTCACCCTGTACGGCGGCTGGTCGGGCCTCGACCTCTCCTCCTTCGACCCGGACAAGCCGCTCAAGTACGTCGACACCGATGCCGCCCGGTCCGCGCTGGCGATCTTCACGCTCGCCGACCCGGACCGCGAGTGGACGCCACGCGACATCGCCCACTACATCGGCATCGGCGGCATCGGCCCGGTGTTCGTCGGCAGCGCGGCGACGGTCGCCGACGAGATCGAGCGCTGGATCGACGTGGCCGGCACCGACGGGTTCAACCTCGCCTACGTCATCACGCCGGGCACGTTCGAGGCCGTCGTCGACCTCCTCGTGCCGGAACTCCGCCGCCGCGGCCGGGTGTGGGACGAGTACCCGGAGGGCACCCTCCGCGGGCGCCTCAACGGCACCGGCTCGCCCGTGATCCCCGAGTGGCACCCCGCCCACCGGTACCGCGGCGCTTACGCGGGCCTGCCGAGTGCCGCCGATGACACCGCACCTTCCCTGTTCGACACCGACACCGCGTACGCCACTGAAGGAGCTTCAGCATGAGCATCGACACGATCAGCACTTCGACAGGCTCAGTGACCGGGCGGCAGGTCCCCGGGGGGCGCACCTTCTGGTCGGGCAACGCCGACGAGGCCGAGCTCGCGCACTGGGACGCCGTCGCCACCGAGGTCGCGACCCGGCTCGCCGTCGACGTCCTCGAGCGCGACCGCGCCAACCTCGACCCCACGAACGAGCTCGACCTCCTCCGCGACGCGGGCCTCGTCAACCTCCTCGATCCGGCCGAGTTCGGTGGAGGCGGCGGGCACTGGGAGAGCGCCTTCCGGGTCATCCGCATCCTCTCCCGGGTGGACGCCTCGATCGGCCAGCTGCTCGCGTACCACTACATCAACGCGGGCAACATCGGCTTCACCGCGGAGCCGGCCGCCCAGGCCGAGTGGCACCGGAAGACGGTCGCCGGCCGGTGGATCTGGGGCGACTCCGTCAACCCGACCGACCCCGACCTCTCGCTCACGCAGGACGGCGACGCCTTCCGCCTCAACGGTCTCAAGCGCTTCTCCACAGGCGCCTCGGCGGGCGACGTCATCCTCGTCAACGCCGTGGTCCGCGGCGGCGACCTCGACGGCACGATCTTCCAGTTCGTCCTCGACCACGACCGCGACGGCATCGCCTACCTCGGCGACTGGGACGCACTCGGGCAGCGACTGTCGGCTTCCGGCTCGGTGCGGTTCGAGGACGTCCTCGTCGAGCAGGCCGACATCCTCGGCACCGTCGGCGACGAACCGTTCTCCTCACTCGTGACGCCCGGCATCCAGCTCGCCTTCGGCAACCTCTACCTCGGCATCGCGGAGGGCGCGCTGGCGCAGGGCACCGAGCTCGTCCGCGCCCGCAAGAACGCCTGGTTCCTCAGCCACGCCGAAACCTACCGCGACGATCCGTTCGTGCAGCGCGTCGTGGGTGAGTTCGTCTCCTCGATCGCCGCCGTCGAAGCGCTCGCAGACCGGACCAACGCCCGGTTCGACCGCATCATCGCCCGCGGTGCCGAGGTGACGGCCGCGGACCGCGGTGCGATCGCCATCGAGATCGCGAAGCTGAAGGTCGTGTCGACCGAGCTCGGCATCGAGGTCTCGAACCGCATCTTCGAGGTCACCGGTTCCAGCTCGGCGAAGGCGTCCGTGGGCCTCGACCTGTTCTGGCGCAACGTGCGCACGCACTCCCTCCACGACCCGGTCGACTACAAGAAGCTCGAGGTCGGGGCCAACCACCTGAACGGCGAGCTGCAGCCCATCTCGCTGTACACCTAGGTCGCCCGCTCCTCCCCCGCCCTTCGACAGGCTCAGGGACCGGACGACCGCCGGTTCCCGGAGCACGCCCCACACCCGGTCCCTGAGCTTGTCGAAGGGCCACCAGCCGCCAACGGAACGGAACCAGATGTCCTCCGCACCCACCACCTCCACCGCCCGCCCGGTCGGCTTCGCGGCCGCCCGCGAGCGCCTCCTCCCGCTGTTCGCGGAGATCCAGGCGGGTGCCGTCGAGCGCGAGCTCGAGCACCGGCTCCCGCGCGAGGAGGTACGACAGCTCGCCGCCGCCGGCTTCGGCGCCCTCCGCGTCCCCACCGAGTTCGGCGGCTCGGGCCTCACCTTCCCCGAGTTCACCGAGCTGCTCATCGAACTCGCCGCCGCGGACTCGAACCTGCCGCAGATCTTCCGCGGCCACATCGCCCTCGTCGAGGACCAGCTGGTCGCAGCGCCGAGCGACCGGCGCACGGCGTGGCTCGAACGGTTCGTCGCCGGTGAGATCGTCGGGAACGCCTGGAGCGAGGTCGGTTCCGGCGCGCTGGGCGTGTCCGGCACGGTCGTGACCGAGCGCGACGGCGGCTTTGTCGTGAACGGCCGCAAGTTCTACACGACGGGCAGCATCTACGCCGACTGGACGGACGCGACCGCGCGCCTCGTCGTCGAGGGGCGGCCCGACACCGAGGTCACCGTCCTGGTGCGCACCGACCAGCCGGGCGTCTCGATCGCCGACGACTGGGACGGCTTCGGCCAGCAGCTCACCGGCACCGGCACGATCGTGTTCGAGGACGCCGTCATCGACGCCGACCAGGTGCACGCGTTCAGCGACCGCTTCCGGTACCAGACGGCGCTCTACCAGCACGTGCTCATCGCTGTGCACGCGGGCATCGCTGCCGCGGTGGAGCGCGAGGCCGGCGAGCAGATCCGCGCCCGCACCCGCGTCTACAGCCACGGGCTCGCGCCGCTCGTGAAGGACGACGGGCAGATCCAGGCGGTCGTCGGCGAGATCTCGTCCATCGCATTCGTCGCGAAGCAGACGGTCCTCGGCGTCGCCGCGGCCATCGAGCGGGCATCCGTCACCGCCGCCGACCGTGACTCCGCGGACGACCTGCACGCGAACATCGAGGCCGAGATCCGTTCGGCTCAGGCGCAGGTGGTGCTGTCGGAGCTCGTTCCGCGATCGGCGACGCTGCTCTTCAACACCCTGGGCGCTTCTGCGGTCAGCCGCACGAACGCGCTCGACCGGCACTGGCGGAACGCGCGCACCGTCGCCTCCCACAACCCGGTGATCTACAAGACGCGGATCGTCGGCGACTGGTCGATCAACGGCACCCCGCCGCCCTTCGTCTGGGCGGTCGGTACGGCGAAGCCGGACGCGCCTGCCGCTCCCTGACCCGAGTCACGCGGTCCTGAGCCCACGTCCCCGGTCCCTGAGCTTGTCGAAGGGCCCACCTGGCGAACCGCCGCCCTGCCTCCAAACCCAACCCACCGGTCCCTGAGCCTGTCGAAGGGCCCATGCTCGTCCGGCCCGCCACCCGCGACTCGCTCGGGGAGCGGCGCACGGGAGGCGGACATTCGCGCGAGAGCAGGACGCAATCATCCGAAACGTCCGGCTCTCGTGCAAATATCCTGCTCCCGCGCCGAGCGGCCGCCGGCCTCAGCGCCCGGCGAACGCCCCGCGGTACGCGCGCAGCGGGTGCGTCTCCGGCAGCGTCGGCTCGGCGCCGAACAGCTTCTCCCGGAGCGTCCCCGGGGCGTACTCGCGCTGCGCGAGCCCACGCTCCTGCAGCACCGGCATGACCTCGTCGACGAAGACCTCGTAGCTCGACGGGATCATCCAGTTGGCGACGTTGATGCCGTCGATCCCCGCGGCCCGCCATTCGGCGAGGTGATCGGCGATCTGCTCCGGTGTCCCCACGACGCGGCCGCGGAGCTTCGCCGTGAGCTTCGCGAGGTCGCGCACCGTCGGCTCGCGATCGGGCGACAGGGCCTTGAGCGCTTCGAGCATGCTGTGGCCGCCCTGCGTCTCGACGTCCTTCAGCGGCGTCTCGGGGTCGATCGGCTTCCCGGTCGCCTGGTCCGTCCCGAGGTTGGAGTGGGCGAGGAACGCGTCCGCCGAGAGGTACTCGTCGTACTCGGCCTCGATGCGCTTCGCCTCCTCCTCGGTGCTGCCGACGATGAACGACATCGCCTGCCAGAACTTCACGTCGCGCGGGTCGCGGCCGGTCGACGCGACGAGGGCGCGCGTCGACTCCGCCGACGCGCGGGCTGCCTCGATGCTCGGCGCCATCATGAACTGCACCTCGGCGACCTTCGCGGCGAACGCCTTGCCGGCGCCCGACGAGCCCGCCTGGAACAGCAACGGCGAGCGCTGTGGTGACGGCGACGACAGGTGCGGACCCTCGACGCGGTACCGTTCGCCGACGTGGTCGATGCGGTGCACCTTCGACGGGTCGGCGAAGACGCCGCTGGCCTTGTCGGCGAGGAGTGCACCGTCGTCCCACGATCCCTCCCACAGTTTGCCGACGACCTCGACGTACTCCTCCGCCCACGCGTACCGCTCGTCGTGGTCGACGAGGCGGTCGAGGCCGTAGTTGCGGGCGGCGTTTTCCAGGAAGCTCGTGACGATGTTCCAGCCCACCCGACCGCCGGACGCGTGGTCGATCGTCGAGATCTTCCGCGCGAACGTGAACGGGTGCTCCTGCAGGATCGACGAGGTGAAGGCGAGGCCGAGGTGCTCGGTGCTGATCGCGAGCGCCGCCAGCAGCATCGAGGGGTCGTTGCTCGGCAGCTGCATGCCCTCGCGGGCGTTCACGTCGAACGACGCACCGGCGCCGCCGTAGACCCCGACGACGTCGGCGAAGAAGATCGTGTCGAAGCGTCCGCGCTCGAGCGTCTTCGCGAGGTCGACCCAGAGCTGCACGTCGTCGAAGGTGTGCTGTCGGGCGTCCGGGTGCCGCCACAGCCCGTGCTGCATGTGCGACCCCGTGTCCATCACGAAGGCGCCGAACTGGAGACGGGTGGGCTGCTCGGAGGTCATCCCCTCACGCTACCGGCAGGCCGTCAGCCGAAGGTGCCCTCGAGGTCCTGGTCGGGGCCGGAGGTGCTGATCGAGTAGTCGACCGGGTACCCCGACGGGCTCGTCCCGGCGAGCGCCGGGTTCTGCAGGATGGCGACGATCGCCGCGCCCTGCTCGGGCGTGACGTCGGTGATCCACAGCTTCGGTTGTGTCGTCACCTCGATCTCGACGCCCGGGTAGGCCTCGACGACGGCGAGGATCGCGTCGACCATCGCCGGGCTCAGCTCACTCGGATCGTCCACCATCGAGAAGCGGTCCTGCACGCTGTAGGACGCGCCGTCCGGATACAGCTCCCGGAGTTCGCGCACCGCGGCCGGCAAGGCCTCCATGGAGAAGACGGTGACGCGCGGCGTCCCATCGGCGACATCGATGTCGATGTCGACCTGCAACCGTTCCGTCAGCATCAGCCGTTGCAGTTGATCGGCGATCTCGTCGATGCTGCGGTCGCTCGGTACGAGCTGCACGCGCCAGGGGCCGCGCGGTGGGTCTTGTTGCTGGGCCGGCGAGGTCGGGTCGGGCTCGCTCTGGATGACGACGATGGCGATGCCCCGAAGGTCGTCGCCGACGCGCTTCGCCGCGCTGGCGGCAGCCAGCACCTGGCCGACTCCGGCGTCGAGCGACATCGTGACCGTCGCGCCGTGACCCTCGACGTCGATGTCGGCGATCCCGTCGACGTCGGCGAGGGCGTCGGTGAAGCCGTCGACGGCCTCCGCGCGTTGTGCCGCGGCAACGGCCTGGGCGGGCGGTGGGCGGAACGCTCCGGTCGACGCCACGATGACGGCGACGACGACCAGACCGGCGAGCACCGTGGTCACGATCCGCACCCCACGGCGACCGATCACGAACGTCAGGAGCACGATGACGGCGGCGACGATCAGGACGGGGATGCCGTAGACGGCGAGGCCGAACACGAGGAACACGAACGCGGACCCGGTGGTGTTCGGCACACTTCCCGTCACCACCATCCAGGGCAGGTTCCCGAGCATCGCCAGCACGCCGAACCCGACCCCCGCGACAGCGACCGCAGCCACCGCAGCAAGCACGGCGAGTCCGCGCGACGGCGTCGCCCGCCGGACCGCCTCCATCACCGGTTGGACGAGCAGCAACATGACCCCGACGGCGACGAGGCTCCAGCCGCCGAGCGAACCGAGCATCTGGTACCAGAGCTCCGCCTCGGACGGCCCGTTCGCCACGATGGGCGCTTCCAGCCCATACGAGCCGGTGGCCTGATCGGCTGGGATCGCCGTTCCGATGATGGAGATGAGCGTCGTGACGACGCCGGCGACGGCGACGATCAGGACGGCCGACAACGCGAGGTCGAGCGAGCGGGAGAGGTAGCTGAGCAGAAGCGAGCGGCGGGACGGTCGGCGGGCGGACTCCTGCGGACGGCCAGGCTCCGTCAACGACGTGCTCGACGTCGCAACGTCGGTTCCGGCGACGCTCGGCTCGTCGCCCGTCGCTCCTCGGTCGTCCATGGTCCCCGCTTTCAACACGCCGCCGTGGCGCTCCCCTGGCGGTCAGTCTGGCATGCCGTCACCGGCAGGCCGTCAGCCGAAGGTGCCCTCGAGGTACACGTCGCCGTCGGGGCCGATCGTGTGGATCTGGTACTCGGCGGGGTACCCGGAGGGGCTCGTCTCGGCGAGCGCCGGGTCCCGGAGGATCGCGTCGATCGCGGCCGCGGCCTCGGGGGTCACATGGTTCACGTAGAGCTTCGGTTGCGCGGTGAGCTCGAACTCGGCGTTCGGGTTCGCGACGACGACACCGACGATCGCGTCGACCATCGCCGGGCTCAGGTCGAGCGGGTCGAAGACCATCGAGAACCGCTCCGGGACCGAGACGTAGGCTCCGTCGGGAGCGATCTCGGCCAAGGTGGCGACGACGCCCGGCAACGCGGTGATCGAGGGGACGGTGATCGCCGGCCGATCGCCCGTGATGACCATCTGGATCCCGAGCGCCTCCGCCCGCAGCACCCGATCCACCTGGACGGGCAGGGTGTCTGCCGGGAACTCGGAGGGGACGAGCTGCAGCCGCCAGGGCGCCGATTGCGGGTCGTCGGCGGCCTGATCGGTGCCGCTCGGCTCGCGGGCCAGGACGACCATGACGATGGCGGGCTGGACCTCGGCGGCCTGTGCTGCGGCGGCCTGCTCCTCCGAGACCTGCCGCGCGGCCAGGGCGGCGGCGAGCACCTCCCCGGCACCGGCGTCGGCGTCCATGAGGACCGTGGCCCCCGCGCCGACGACGTCGACGGACGCCACGCCGTCGAGGGGTTCGAGGGCCTCCGTGAACGCCGCAGCCTCCCCGCCGACGGGTGGCCCGGCCACCGGCTCGAGCGGGGGCGGGCGGAAGAGCCCGAGTGATCCGGCGATGACCGCGACCGCGAGGACGGCTCCGATGACGAGCAGGAACCGACGCCGCCTCCCGCGGTCGGCGAACTTCGCGAGGCCGACGATCGCCGCGACGACGAGCAGGATCGGCAGCCCGTAGGCGACCGCCAACCAGACGACGGTCCCGAAGGAGGTCCAAGCCACGAGCCAGCCGGTCGAATTGATCCCGTCGATCCGGAGCGCTGCGATGACGCAGATCACGAGGCCGACGACGGCCACCGGAACGAGTCCGAAGAACGCACCGAATCCGCGGGACCTGGCCCATCGTCCGCCGAGCTCGGCCGCCGGTTGCACGAGGAGGAGCACGACCGCGAGGGCGAGCCAGAGGGTGGCGCCGATGGTGCCGAGGACGCTGTACCACTCGCCCGCGGGTGAGAAGGAGACGGCGTCGGACCACGACGCAGGGTTGCCACCTCCCGTGATCCGGTACCCGTCGCCGTCGCGGTAATCCATCTGCCGGTCGAGGATCCCCCACGCGGCGATACCACCGACGACGACGGAGACCACGACGGTCGTCGATGCGGCGAGCACGGCGCTGCGTCGCAGGTAGGCGCTCATGCGCGAGAGCCACACGGCGAGGCTTCCGGCTCCGGCTCGACCGGCCGGCGTCAGACTCCCGGACGACGCCGCGTCGGGCTCGGGATCGGCGATCCGCGTCCCGGATCCGTCGTCGCTCACAGCTCCCCGTCCTCGAACCGCAGCGCACGGCTCCCCCGGTCGTCAGTCTGGCATGGTGCCGTCCGTGGGGCGAGGTCTCCGCCGTCAGCGGGCGTCGAGCGCGCGCAGCTGCCGCTTGAGGGCGACCTGCCGGTAGGAGGTGTCGATGAGTTCGGCGATGAGCGCCCAGTCGACGTCGTCGAGCGTGCTTCCGTCGTCGCCGTCGAGTCCCGCGTCGAACGCGAGCTTCCCCGACGGCCCGTCGTACTTCGGCGACCAGAACCGCTCGTCCTCGAGCCAGGCGCCTCGCTCCTCTTCGGCCGGGGTGAACGTGATGCTGTGTGGGATGCGCATCTCCGACCCGACGGTCACGAAGACCCGCGACCCTGCCTTGAACCGCGGGCGGCCGTGGCCGAACGTCTCGACCGCCTCCGGGTAGGCGAGGCAGATCCGCCTGACGCGTTCGACGAAGAGGTCGTCGGCGTCGTGCACGATCGGATGCTCCATGCGCCGACGCTACTCCTCACCGGCGTCCCACGACAGCGGTCATCGAATGCGGTGACCGGGGTGCGCCGCGTCGTAGGCGGCGCGGGACGCCGTGATCGCCGGCCGCTGCTCGAGCGACCAGTCGGCGAGCGTCTTGACGAGGTGGGAGAGTGCGGCGCCGGCGGAGGTGAGCGCGTAGGACACCTGCGCCGGCACGGTCGGGAAGACCGTCCGTTCGACGAGCCCGTCCCGTTCGAGTCGACGGAGGGTCAGCGTCAGCATCCGCTGGGAGATCCCGTCGATCGCGCGCTGCAGCTCGCGGAACCGCCGCTCACCCGACGCGAGTTCGACGACGACGAGCACGGACCAGGTGTCGCCGATGCGGTCGAGGACGTCGCGGATGCCGCAATCCGGATGACCCTCTTTGCCGCAGGGCTCAAGGTCGGCGGTTACCGCGGTGTGCGTGAGTGACATGCAAGTGCCTTCTTGTGGGTGTTCGGCGGGGGTCGCAGACTCGTCCGAGTCATCATCGTGAACACCGAAAGGCCCTGAAATGATCCTCGTCACCGGAACCACCGGCCAACTCGGCAGCGCCATCCTCGACGCGCTCACCGCTCGGGGCACTACGCCACTGGCGGGCAACCGCAGCGGGCGTGACGGTGCCCGGCGGATCGACTTCGACGACCCCGGCAGCGTCTCCTTCCTCGGCGTCGACACGCTCGTGCTCGTCTCGGCCGGCGAAGCCGAAGACGACGTCGTGATCGCCCGCCACGAGACGGCGATCGCCGCGGCCGAACGCGACGGGGTCCGACACGTCGTCTACACGAGCCTCGCGACGGCCGGCGACCACCTCGCCTTCGCGCTCGCACACCGGTGGACGGAGCGGCGGCTGGAACGCAGCCCGCTCTCCTGGACCATCCTGCGGAACGGCCTGTACGCGGAGCTCTTCGGTTCGTTGCTGGAGTGGTCCGGCGGATCACTCCACTCGGCCTTCGGTGACGGGGCGCTCGCCGCCGTCACCCGAGCCGACCTCGCCGAGGCCGCTGCTATCGTCGCGATGACGCCCGGCGACCACGTCGGACGCCGGTACGACCTCGTCAGCGACCCCATCACCGCCGGTCAGGTGGCCGATCGCCTGGGCGTCGGGCTCCACTCGACCTCGCTCGCCGAACGCCGGGAAGCGCTCAGGCACGCTCCGCTCAAACCGTTCCAGCCACCGATGCTGCTGTCGATCTTCAGTGCGGTCCGAAACGGGTTCCTCGCGGGAACGGGCGACGATCTCCGTGACCTCCTCGGTCGCGAACCGGCCGACACCGTGCCGGTGGCAGCGGCCTCCGTCGCGGTGCCCTCTCCGTGAGACCCGATTCTCGGGGCGGCACCGAACAGGGGGTGCCTCAGACGAGCGCCGGCTTGCGGAACGGGACCACGCGACGCCAGGTCGCCATCCGCCAGAGCCACTCGATCGGACCGTACTGGAACCGGCGCAGCCAGAGGCGGCTGAGCACCGACTGGATGGCGATGAGGACGAGCGCGCCGAGGCTGACGAGTGCGAGGTCGTCGGAGTCGCGGAAGGGCACGACCAGCGCGACGAGGGCGAGGACGACGGAGGCACCGAGGTAGTTGCTGAGTGCCATCCGCCCGAGCGGTTCGAAGACGAGGGCGAGTGCGCGACGGACCAGCGTCTGCCAGAGCAGGGCGAACCCGGTCACATACACGACGGCGAGGACGCCGCCCGCGATGCCGCCGGCGTTCGTGAAGCGGGGATCGCCCGGCTGCGTCGTCTGCCACCACAGCGCGGGGACGGCGAGCGCCACTGCGGCGGCGAACGCGATCCACACCGGGCGTCGGCCCGCGTCGAGCAGCTTGGGCAGCCCGTACGCGGCCGCGCCGGCACCGGCGAGGAGGAGACCGGGGAGCGAGGCGAGCCCACCACCGGTGAGCGCGTAGGCGGCGACCGTGAGGGCGATGCCGAGGCCGAGCGTCACCCGGCGCGGCACCCACAGGACGATCGGGAGCACGAGCAGACCGCAGATCGCATACTCGCGGAGGATCTCGCCCGGGTAGACGTAGGCGTGCGCGAAGCCGATCGCGAACAGCGCGAGGTAGCGGAGCAGCATCGGGAGGAGCGGGTGCACCCCACGTCGGCGCGCACCTTCGATGACGAACATGGCGCTCATGCCGAAGAGGAAGGCGAAGATCGGGACGAACCGGGTCTGCACGGCGAACTCGAGGACGAGGTCCATGGTGGTCGTGTGGCGCTCGTCGAAGGGGATGTCCTGACCGAGCCGGGTGATGTCGGGGACGTTGACGAAGAGGATGCCCGCGAGCGCGAAGCCGCGGAGTGCGTCGATGAGCTGCCACCGACGAGCCGGTGAAACCGTCGGGGCCGCGGATGGACTGGGCATGGTGGAGCTACCGGAAGACGTATGAGACATATCAGTAGTACACCAGCTCACCCCGGGAGGCGCATGCGACCGGAGGATGATTTCGGTCCATCCGGAGGCGGGCGTCAGGCGATCGGCGGCTTGGGGCAGTGCAGCTGCGTGCGCGGGCCGGTGGTGCGGTCGACGATGTGCTCGGACATGGCATGCCCGCAGATCGGGCACCCCGACTGGGCCGCGGGCGGCAGGGGTTCCTCGTTGTACGGACCGAGCGGCGGCGGACCGAGCACCTTCCACATCCGTCCGTTCACCCAGCCGTACAGGCCACCCGCCTCTCGGACGGACTCCCGGAACGATCGCTTCTCACTCATATTGATAAGTGTACTAATCATTTGGGTACGATGGGACCGTGACCGCCACCGAATCCTCCACCACGACGCCCGACGACCTCCTCCAGCTCGAGAACCAGGTCTGCTTCGCCCTCGCCGTCGCGTCACGAAGCGTCATCTCGCTCTACCGACCGATCCTCGAGCCTCTCGGGCTCACCCATCCGCAGTACCTCGTGATGCTCGCGCTGTGGCAGCACAGCCCGCGGTCGGTCAAGGACCTCGGCGGTGCGCTGCAGCTCGAGCCGGCCACGCTGTCGCCGCTCCTCAAGCGACTCGAGGCGGCCGGGCTCGTCCGTCGCGATCGCAGCCGGTTGGACGAGCGCGTCCTCGACGTCTCCCTCACGACCGCCGGCCGCGAGCTCCGCACACAGGCGGAGGCCATCCCGCACCGGGTCATGCAGGAACTACGGATGGACGCCGACCATCTGACACAGCTCCGCGAGATGCTCCACGCCGTCATCGGTGCGGCCACCACAGCCCCGGCCGTCACGGGGACCACCGTCGAACCGAGCTGAGCGACGCGGCGAGCCGTCGGAGCGCGTCAGGCCGAGGGCACCGGCGCAGCTTCCGCCGCGGCCTTCGGGTTCCGGATGCCGACGAACGAGACCAGGCCGCCCACGAACATGAAGACGGCCGTGGCCAGCACCACCCGCGAGAATCCGCCGACGCCGAGCGCACCACCGGCGATGATGCCGACGAGCGCGATCGTCACGAGCCCGGCCACCCGCGACACCGCGTTGTTCACGGCCGAGCCGATGCCGGCATGGGCCGGGTCGATCGACCCGAGGATGCCGGCGGTGAGCGGCGCGACCGTGATCGCGAGCCCCAGTCCCACGAGGAGGATGCCCGGGAACAACTGGAGCCAGTAGTCGAGATCCTGCTGGGCACCCATCATCAGGAGGAAGCCGACACCCGCGACGATGGGCCCGAGGGTCATGAACAGGCGCGGTCCGTGCGTCCCGGCGAGCTTCCCGAACCAGGACGACAACGCGAGCATGACGAGCGTCGGCGGCAGCGTCGCGATCCCCGCGAGGGTCGCACTGAAGCCGGCCGTCTGCTGGATGAACACGGCGATCGCGAAGAACCCGAGCGACAACGCCCCGTAGATGAAGACCGTCGCGATGTTGCCGAACCCGAAGTTGCGCACGCGGAACAACGACAGCGGCAGCATCGGATCGGGGTGCCGGCGCTCCCACCACAGGAAGGCGATGAACGAGAGGACGCCCACGATGAGCGGCACGAGGAGCATGGGGCTGTCCCAGCTGTAGCGTTCCTGCTCGATGAGGGCGAACACCGGACCGCCGAGCCCGACCGCCCCGAGCACGGCACCGACGACGTCGATGCGCGGACGCCGCTCCGGCTCCGGCACCCGGTCGGCACGCATCATGAGGAACAGCGTGACGAGGATCGGGATGATGTTGATCGCGAAGATGAGCCGCCACGAGAGGGTGTCGACGAGCACCCCGCCGAGCAGCGGACCGGTGATGCCGGCGGCCCCCGTCCACGCCGTCCAGGTGCCGATCGCCTTGCCCTGCGCGACGCCGCTGAAGGTGGAGATGATGATGGCGAGCGAGCTCGGCACGAGCAGGGCCGCCGCGCCGCCCTGCAGGAGACGGGCGATGATGAG
The DNA here is from genome assembly GCF_030209505.1 of Plantibacter sp. LMC-P-059a. Lineage (NCBI taxonomy): Bacteria > Bacillati > Actinomycetota > Actinomycetes > Micrococcales > Microbacteriaceae > Plantibacter > Plantibacter sp. LMC-P-059a. Next base: position 352,765 of record NZ_JARVRZ010000006.1, read on the forward strand.
CACCTCGGCGGACGGCGCGACCGCGCAGAGGATCGACGTCACGCCGAAGCCGATGAGCCCGATGCGGAGGATGCGGATGCGCCCGAACGCGTCGGACAGGGACCCCGCGAGGAGGATCAGCGAACCGAGGGTGATGAGGTAGGCGTCGACGACCCACTGCTGCACGATGAGGCCACCGCCGAGCTCCTTCGTCATGGCCGGCAGTGCGACGTTCACGACCGAGCCGTCGAGGAACGCCACGAACGAGGAGAGGATCGCGATCGTGAGCACGAGGCGCTGCTGGCGGGTCATGGCCTCAGCGTAGACCCGGGTTCCGACGCTCCAGCCGCCAGCGCGAGGAAGCTCGACAGTCGTCGGAACGACCCGCTCGGCCCGCCGTCCGCAGCTCCCCCTCCCAGCCCATCCTCCGCCCCGCGTTCGTAGACTGGAGACCATGGTCGACCTGTGGTGGCTCCCTTCGCTGATCGTCTTCGGCGGCGTCGGCATCATCGTCTGGCTCCTCCTCGCGTTCCTGCGCCGACGCACCCCGAAGACCCCGATCGCGTCGATCGACGACCTCCACCGACGCGCCGGCATCGCGCTCGTCCGCACCGACGACGCGGTCCGTGAGGCCGAAGACGAGGTCGGGTTTGCCGAAGCCGAGTTCGGACGCGAGGCCGCACGCGGATACGCCGCCGACGTCGCCGCGGCGCGGGCCGCACTCGGCGAGGCCTTCCGCCTGCGCCAGGCCCTCGAGGACGAGGTCGCCGACACCGAGCGGCAGCGGCGTGAGTGGAACGAACGCATCGTCCACCTCTGCGAGGACGTCGAACGCACCCTCACCGCCCGGTTGCGCGGCTTCGCCGAACGGCGTGGTGCCGAGCGCTCAGCCCCCGAGCTCCTCGGAGACCTCGAGCGACGCATCGACCGAGCGCGCGAACGACTGACCACGACCGGGCTCGCGATCGCGTCGGCCGCCGAACGGTACGCGGCGAGCGCCGTCGAGGACGCCCGGGTGCTCCGGCGCACAGCGCAGACGACGGTCGACCAGGCGGCGGAGGACGCGCGGCACGCCGCCGAGCGGATCACGGACGGGCGCCCGACGGCTGCGGCACTCCACGGCCTCGGTCGGGAGCTGCAGCAGGCGGAGGACCGGCTCGACGCCGTCGAACGTGCACTCGCGGGCATCGGTGCCGCGGAGGCCGAGCTCACCGCAGCGGCGCGGGAACTCCGGACGGTCGTCGTCGAGGCGGCGGAGCTCCGCGCGTCGGCGGAGCGACCGGAGACGGCCGACGTCATCGCCGGAGCGATCGATCGCGCGAACCGTGCCCTCCTCCTTGCCGAGTCCTCGACCTCACCGGACGGCGAACGCATCCTGCCGGATCCCGCTCGCCGCCTCGATTCGGTGCGCGCCGCCGACATCGAGCTGGACGCCGCCCTCGCGACGGCTCGGAGTGAACGACGGCGCCTCGACAACGCCCGTGAGGCCATGCGTGGGGCGATGTTCACGGCCGACAGCAACCTGCGTATCGCGGCCGACGTCATCTCGGCGCACCGTGACCGGGTGGGCGCCGACGCCAGGACCCGGCTGGCCGAGGCGAAGCGCCAACTCGCGCTGGCCGAGGCGGCTGCGGCGCACGATCCGGTCGAGGCGCTCGACGCCGCTCGCCGGGCATCGAGGATCGCCCAGGACGCGGACGCCCTCGCACGGTACGACCTCAGCTGAGGGCGGCCGCAGCCGACACTGCCGCGGCCGACAAGACCGGGTCGCCGAAGGCCGCCGCCGCCGGGCTCGTCGTCGCGCCGCAGTGTAGGTCGTTCCGTCGTCGAGCGCCCGGCGTTTACGTTTCATCTCGAACTGTGACCCTCCCTCGGTAACGTGACGAGCGTCGTCTCGAACTCCTGTGAAGACTGTCCCCGTGCACGCACCAGTGCACCCACAGACAGATTCGAGGACCACTCATGACCGAGCACACCGGACCAGGACCGAGCGAGTTGCGGGAGTCGATCGCCGCCGGCAAACGGAAGCGTCGAACCCTCCTGATCGGCGGGATCGCGGCCGTCGCCGTCGCCGCCATCGCGATCGCCGTGTCGGTCGTCGTCGGCGGACAGAACGGCGCCGCCGACGCCGCGACCGGATCCGGCGCACCCGCCGAACGGCTCAGCGTGAAGATCGCCGTCTCCGAGGACACCCAGTTCCAGGACGCCGTGAAGGAGGTCGCCGCCGAGAAGGGGCTCGACGTCGAGTGGGTCAACGTGAAGGACTGGGTACTCCCGAACACCGAGCTCGTCGCCGGCACCGTCGACGCGAACGCGTTCCAGCACATCCTCTACCTCTCAGCGTTCAACGCCGAGAACGACGCCGACCTCACGCCGGTGTTCTCAACCGTCATCACGCAGTGGGGCATCTTCTCGAAGACGCTCGGCGACGTGCAGGACCTTGCCGACGGTGCCCGCATCGCGATCCCCGACGACCCGTCCAACGGTGGGCGTGCGCTGAACATCCTCGCTGCGGCCGGCCTCATCGAGATCGCCGCTGACGCCGGCAACTTCCCGACCGTCGAGGACGTCACCGCGAACGAGCGGAACCTCCAGTTCGTGCCGCTGCCGGCGACGAGCATCCCGCAGCAGTTCGACGACCCGTCGCTCGCCGCCGTCGTCGTCGGCACCTCGTACTTCGACCCGAGCCAGAACATCACCAAGGACGACGCGCTCTTCCTCGACGACTCGCTCTCCGAGAAGAACCTGCCCTACGTCAACGTCGTCGCCACCCGCGAGGACGACAAGGACAACCCGGCCTGGAAGATCCTCGAGGAGACCTACGCCGACCCGCGCGTCGCCGAGGCCCTCGACGACGAGTTCGCCGGGAACTCGATCCTCGTCCAGGTGCCGGTGAAGGAGCTCCGCGACAAGCTCGCCGAGCTCCAGACCGAAGCCGGATAGGACGACCACGCAGTGGCCGCCCGGGGTCTCCCGGGCGGCCCTCCCGCGAGAGGAGCAGCTATGAGTACCGCGATCACCTTCGAGGACGTCAGCAAGACGTTCGAGGTGCAGGGCCGCGCCTTCGAGGCGCTTCGGAACGTCGACCTGACGGTCGAGCGAGGTGAGATCTTCGGCATCGTCGGCTACTCCGGCGCCGGCAAGTCGACGCTCCTGCGCACCGTCAACGCGCTCGAGCGCCCGACGACCGGGCGGGTGATCGTCGAAGGACTCGAGATCTCGGCGCTCACGGGATCGGCGCTCTACACGGCACGCCAACGGATCGGCATGATCTTCCAGCAGTTCAACCTCCTGGAGTCACGCACCGTCTACAAGAACATCGCGTACCCGCTCAAGCTCGCGAAGGTGCCGGACGCCGAGATCCTCGACCGCGTGGAGGAACTCCTGGCGTTCGTGGGATTGAGCGACAAAGCGCTCGCCTACCCCTCGCAGCTCTCGGGTGGGCAGAAGCAGCGCGTCGGCATCGCACGTGCCCTCGCCACGCGCCCGGAGATCCTCATCTCCGACGAGGCGACGAGCGCTCTCGACCCGCAGACGACCGGCGAGGTCCTCGAGCTGCTCCGACGGGTGAACGCCGAGTACGGGGTGACGATCCTGCTGGTGACGCACGAGATCGACGTCATCCGCGAGCTCGCCGACCGGGTGGCGGTCATGGAGGACGGCGAGGTGGTCGAACAGGGCAGCGTCTACGAAGTGTTCTCCGCACCGCGCACGGCGACCGCGCGCCGGTTCGTCTCCTCCGTCCTGCACCACATCCCCTCCGAGGAGGTGCTCACGAAGATCCGGGCCGTGCACCACGGTCGGCTCGTGCAGCTGCACGTCGAGGATCGCGACACCAACCACCCGTTCCTCTCGCGGGTCGCCCGCGACAACGACATCGACTTCAACGTCGTGTTCGGTGGGGTCGACGAACTCCAGGGTCGACTGTTCGGCAGTCTCACGGTCGAACTCCTCGGCCCGGACGACCGCGTCGACGCCGCCATCGACGGGCTCCGTGCCACGGCGACCGTCACCGCCATCGACCCGGGGCCGACGCCGCACCACGCGGTCCCTGACGCCAACATCACGGCCCCGGACGCCCTCGCCTCGGTCCCAGACGCCCTCACCTCGGTCCCTGACGCCCACACCCCGGTCCCTGAGCCTGTCGAAGGGCCACGCACCGAGGACCCCACCATCCTGAAGGAGCACACCCATGCGTGACTTCGACCCGGAGGCGTTCTTCCCCCGTCTCCTCAAGGCCATCGGCGAGACGGGGCTGATGGTCTCCGTCGCCTTCGCCGTCGCGACCGTCATCGGGATCCTGCTGGGCCTGCTGCTCTACGCGAGCCGTCCCGGCAACCTCCTGCAGAACCGCCTCGTGTTCGGTGTCCTGAACTTCATCATCAACGTGATCCGGCCGGTGCCGTTCCTCATCGTCGCCATCGCGCTCATCCCGCTCACGCGGCTCGTGTTCGGCACCGGCCTCGGCCCGCTGCCCGCGACGATCCCGCTCATCCTCGTCGCGAGCGTCGCGATCGGGCGCGTCTCCGAGTCGAACCTCGTCGCCGTCTCGCCGGGCGCCATCGAGGCCGGAGCCGCCATGGGGGCGAGCCCCGCGCGGGTGCTCTTCACGATCGTCGTCCCCGAGGCGCTCGGGCCGCTCATCCTCGGACTCACGTACATCCTCGTCGCCCTCGTCGACGCCACCGCCGTGGCCGGCGTGCTCGGTGGCGGTGGGCTCGGCGACCTCGCCATGACCTACGGCTACCAGCGGTTCGATTGGATCGTCGTCGGCCTCGTCGTCATCACCCTGGTCGTCCTCGTGCAGCTCGCGCAACTGCTCGGCAACGTCCTCGCGAAGCGGGTGCTGCACCGATGAACGACACCGACTTCGACGCGTTCCTCGCCGGACTCCGCGGCGGCGCCGTGGCGCGCGAGACCGACCGACGCCTCCTGTTCGACGAGGTCACCGAGCTCCGGCGGCTCGGCTTCGCCGCCGCCCGGGTCCCGCGGGAGTCCGGTGGCGCGGGGCTCACCCTTGAGCAGCTCTTCGCCCGGCTCATCGCCCTGTCCGCCGCGGACTCGAGCCTCGGGCACGTCTGGCGCGGGCACATCCTGTTCGTCGAGTCCCTGCTCGCCTCGCCAGACGCCGCCTACCGCGAACTCTGGTTCGCCCGACTGCGCGACGGCGACCTCGTCGGGAACGCGCAGTCCGAGCGCCACGCGACGGCCCACCTCGAGACCGTCCTCGACCGCGACGGCGACGGCCTGACGATCACGGGCACCAAGTACTACACGACCGGCAGCATCTACGCCGACTGGATCCACCTGTCCGCCCTCGACGGCGCAGACCGGGTCGGCGCGACCGTCTCGGCACACGACCCCGGAACCCGCTCGGTGGACGACTGGGACGGCTTCGGCCAACCGCTGACCGGGAGCGGCACGACGACGTTCGACCGGGTGCCGGTGGACCCTCGGGACCTCGTCGTCCACCGCGGCGATGCGACGGCATGGCACCGCACCGGCGCCCTGCAGCAGCTCATCCTGCTCGGCGTGGTCGCCGGGATCGCGCAGCGCGCGCTCGAGGACACCGTCGACTACGTGCGCGCCAGGCGGCGCACGGTCGGGCACGCTGGCGAGCACCTTCCCAGCCGGGATCCGCTCGTGCAGGCGATCGTCGGTCAGCTGAGCAGCGTCGTCCACACCGCCCGCGCACTGGTCCTCGCCGCCGCCAGGACCCTCGGCGAGCCGGACAGCGGTCCGGATGCCGCCCGCGAGACGCTGTTGGAGGTCTTCCGCGTCCAGCAGATCGTCCTGCCGCTCGTCCTCGACGCGCTCAGCCGACTCTTCGAGGTCGGCGGGGCCTCCGCCGTCGGTCGGGCGTCGGCGCTCGATCGGCACTGGCGGAACGTCCGCACGATCGCCTCGCACAACCCGGCCGTCCAACGAGCGGCGGCCCTCGGGCAGTTCGAACTCCTCGGAACCCTGCCCGAGTGGGAGGCCCCCGGCGCCCGGTCGGACGCGGAACCGACGACGACGGCCCCGGTGCCGGCTTCGGCGGCGGTCACGGTGGACGGAGAGGCGTCATGAGCGCGACGACCGTCGACCGGGATCTGGTGTCGCGCTTCGCTCCGCTCTTCGACGAACTCGGGCGTGACGCCGTCGAGCGGGAGCGCGAGCGCCGCCTGCCGTATGCCGAGGTCGAAGCGCTTCGCGCGGCCGGCTTCACCCGGGTGACCCTGCCGCATGAACACGGCGGCGAGGGTGCAACGCACGGCGAGTTCTTCGAACTGCTCGCGGAACTGGCCAGACGCGACCCGAACCTCGCGCAGCTGTTCCGCTCCCACTTCTCCTACATCGACCGCACCCTCCATGCGCCGTCGTCCGACGACCGGGAGGCACGCCTCGCCCGCCTCTCCGACGGAGCCATCGTCGGCAACGCGAGCCACGAGCGTTCGACCGCCAAGGTCGGGTCGCTCGCCACGCGGCTCACCCGGACGCCGGAGGGACTGCGGCTGAACGGGACGAAGTTCTACAGCACGGGCACGCTGTTCGCCGACCTCGTCGGGGTCGCGGCCGAAGAGGACGGCGAGTTCGTCTCGGTGCTCGTGGACACGGGCGCCCCGGGCGTCGATCGGATCGACGACTGGACCGGATTCGGTCAACGCCTGACGGGCAGCGGCACGACGGTGTTCACCGATGTCGCAGTCGATCCGTCGACCGTGGTGAGACGCGAACCGGACCGGCCGTCACACGGTGGCGCGTTCGTGCAGCTGGTCCTCCTCGCCGCGGTCACCGGCATCGGGCGAGCGATCGTCGATGACGCCGCCGCGTTCGTCCGGGCGCGAACGAGGACGTACAGCCACGGCGCTGCCGCCACCGCACAGGGCGATCCGATCGTGCAGGAGGTCGTCGGCGAGCTGTCGGCGAAGTCCTTCGCGGCCGACGCGGCGCTGGTTGCGGCGACGACCGCGCTCGAGCGTTCGTCGAGGGCGATCCTCGATGGAGACCCGGAACGGATCCCGGTGCAGCTCGCTGCCGTCGAGCTCGCCACGGCCCGGGCACAGCTCGTGATCCTGCCCGCGGTGCTCGACGCGGCGACCGCCCTGTTCGACGTGGGTGGCGCCAGCGCCGTCGAGACACACCTGGCGCTCGATCGGCACTGGCGGAACGCGCGCACGATCGCCTCGCACAACCCGGCCCGATTCAAGGCGCGGGCGATCGGCGACCACCTCGTCAACGGCACGCCGATCGTCTCCTGGTGGAGCACCGGCGAGGCCTGACGCCAGGTGGTCCCTGAGCCTGTCGAAGGGTGGCCCTTCGACAGGCTCAGGGAGCGGGTTGCGGCCCGGGACCGGGGCGGACTACTTCAGCCCGGAGAACGCCAGCCCGTCGATGACCCGGCGCTGCAGCACGATGAACAGGATCAGTACCGGCGCCATGGCGAGGATCGACGCCGCCATCATCACCGGGTAGTCCGTGGTCTTGTCGCTCGAGAGCGTCGCGAGCCCGGCGGCGAGCGGCATGGAGTTCGCGTACGTCGAGACCACGAGCGGCCAGAGGAGTTCGTTCCACGACCACAGCACCGTTGTGATGGCGAGCACGCTGATGCTCGGCTTCGCGAGCGGGAGCATGATCTTCCAGAAGATCTGGAACGGTCCGGCCCCGTCGATCCGGGCGGCCTCCTCGAGTTCCGTCGGGAGGTTCAGGAACGCCGTCCGCATGAGGAAGGTGCCGAACGCGCTGAACAGGCCCGGTGCCACGATGCCGAGGGTGGTGTTCAACCAGCCGAAGCCCTGCACGATCTGGTACTGCGAGATGAGGTACGCCTGCGACGGCACCATGAGGATCGAGAGCGTCACGGCGAGCAGGATCGTGCGCCCCCGGAACCGCATGCGGGCGAACGCGTACCCCGCCATGGTGCAGAGGACGATCTGCGCGATCGTCCTGATGACCGTGATGAGGATCGAGGTACGGAGCTGGTCGAGGAACGGGAGCCGTTCGAACACGGCGGCGTAGTTCTGCCACTGCAGTTCCGCCGGCCAGAACGTGGGGACCACGCTCTGCACCTCCGCGTTCGTCGACAGCGACATGATGATCTGCCAGATGAACGGGAACGCCATGATGAGCCCGCCGACACCGAGGACGATGTGGGCGACGACGTGGGACCCGCGCCGTTGGCCGGGGCGACCGGCGTCGCGGCGGCGGGCGGAGGCGGCGGTCGGGCGGCCGGATCCCGGGACGGTGACGGCGCGGGTGGTGAGCGGCGCCGTCGCGGTGAGTTGCTCAGTCATGGTTCACCCATCGTTTCTGGAGCCGGAACTGCAGGAGCGTGACCAGTCCGATGATCAGGAAGATCACGATCGCGATGGCCGAGGCGTAGCCCTTGTCGTTCTGGACGAAGCCCTGGTCGTAGAAGAAGTAGACGAGCGACATGCTCTTCGAGAGCACCGGGTTCGTGCTGCCGAGGATCGCGTACAGCAGGTCGAAGAGCTGGAAGCTCGAGATGACCGTGATGATCGTGACGAAGAAGATGCTCGGGGTGAGCAACGGCACCGTGATGGAGCGGAACTGGCGCCACCGGGTCGCCCCGTCGAGCTCGGCCGCCTCGTACAGTTCGGGCGCGATGTTCTTGAGACCGGAGGCCAGGATGATCATCGAGAAGCCGAGCGAGGACCACAGACCGACGATGGCCACGGCGAACATCGCGGTCCCCGGCGTGCTGATCCAGTACGGACCGTCGATGCCCACGAGCGACAGCGTGTAGTTGAGGATGCCGAAGTCGCCGTTGAAGATGATGCGCCACACGATCGCGACGGCGGTCGGCATCGCCACGTACGGCAGGAAGAAGAGCACCCGGTAGAAGCTCGCGAAGCGGAGGCCCGGGAGGTTCAGCAGACTGGCGAGGTACACGGCGATCGGGATGCCGAGGAGGACGACGGCCGTGTAGATCAGGGTGTTGCCGAGCGAGGCGTAGAGCCGCGGGTCGGCGAACAGTCGCACGTAGTTCTCGACACCGGTGAAGGTGGTCCCGCCGAAGACGCCCCACTCGGTGAACGAGTAGTAGGCGGTCTGGATCATCGGCCAGATGAAGAAGACGCCGATGCCGGTGAGGAGCGGGAGGACGAACGCCCACGGCCAGGCGCCGTCGCCGCGGGCGGCACCCCGCCGGGCCGCTCTCGATGAGGAGAGCGGCGCCGACGGGGTGCGCGTCACGGTCTGACCGGTCACTTCTTGGCCAGGGCGGCGTTCATCTGCTCGGCGATGTCCTTCGCCACGTCGGAGACGGGCTTGTCGCCGCTGAATGCGTCGGGCAGGAGCTCGACCTCGAGCGCGTTCCAGGCCGCGGTGTTCTCCGAGACCGGCAGCGGCTTGGCGTAGTCGAGGGCGTCGAGGAAGACCTGCAGGTTCATCGTGGGGTAGGAGTCGACGAAGGACTGCTGGGTACCGGTGAACGCGGGGATGACAGCACCGAGGTCGCCCTGCTGCTGCTGCGCCTCCTCGCTCGCCAGGAAGACCTGCAGCGCCTGGGCGGCCTGCTTGTTCTTGCTGGCGGACGCCACGACGTTGGAGACGCCGTGGATGACCGTCGCCTGCTCCTTGCCGATCGGCAGCGGGAAGGCCTGCGTGGTGGCGGCGACGTCGGACTCACCGACGAGGGGCCGCAGCCAGCTGCCGCCCCAGTACATGGCGACCTTGCCGGAGGTGAACCACTGGTCGGCCGGGGTGTCCGTCAGCTGCTGCATGTTGGGCGAGGAACCGTTCGCGATGAGGTCCGTCCAGAACTGGAGTCCGGCCTGTGCCTCGGGGCTGTCGTACTCGGACTCGGTCTGGTCGGCGTTGATGACCTCCCCGCCCGCCTGCAGGATGGTGTTGTAGTACGTGGTCTGGCCGTCCATACCGCCGGCGGCCCCGTAGACGCCCTGGTCCTTCAGGTTCGTCGAGATCGTCTGTGCTGCGGTGTCGAAGTCGTCCCAGGTCCAGTCGTCAGCGGGCAGGGGCACGCCGGCCTGCTCGAACAGGGCCGTGTTGACCCAGACGCCCACGGTGTCGAAGTCCTTCGGCACGCCGTACTGCGTGTCCTCGAGCGAATACAGCTCGTTCAGGGCCTCAGGGTAGTTCTTCGGGTCGATGTCCCCCGCCTTCACGGCGCCGGTGATCGGTTCGATCTTGCCGTTGGCCGCGTAGACCTGGAAGTTCGGGCCGTTCAACCAGAAGAGGTCGGGGAGCGTGTCGCTCGAGGCCTGCGTCTGGAGCTTCGACCAGTAGGACGCCCACGGCGTGACGTTCACGTTGACGGTGATGTCGGGGTAGACCTCGTTGAACGCCTCGATGTTGGCGTCGATCGCCGCGACCTGGGCCTGATCCCACACGCCGTAGGTGATCTCGGCCTTGAGGTCTTTCGGGGCTGCGGCGTACTCGCCGCCAGTGGCGCCGCCACCGCCGGTGCTGCATCCCGCGGTGAGGGCTGCGGCGGCCAGCAGGCCGATGCCGCTGAAGACCGCTCGGCGACGGGCGCGGCCACCGGGTGATGAGGTGCGGTTCGTGAAGAACGAAGGCATGACGGGAGTCCTTTCGAGGTGCGCTACCGGGTGGCGGCGTCGAGGGAGTGCGGTGCAGTGCTGGAAGGCGTCGCGGTGCTGGTGGTGAGGGAGGAGAAGTACTCGACGAGCGTCGGGTCGAGGGGAGGCACGTCGAGCGGGATCGAACCGTTCCGGAGCGAGTGCGCGGCGAGCGCACCGGCGGCGACCGCCTGCCGTGCGGCGATCGGCGACAGCGTGGTCGGGGTCCCGTCGGCCACGAAGGCGAGGAACTCGTTCATCGTGTCGACGTCGGCGTCGGCATGCCCTTCCTCGACGCCCGCGATCGGGTACTCGGCGTCGCCCTCGGTGCTCCAGGTGCGTCGGCGGTTCCAGACCTTGACCGTCCCACCGGCGGTGTCGCCGATGTTCTCGAGCCGGCCGTGGGTGCCGATGACCGTGTAGTTCCGCCAGTAGTCGGGGGTGAAGTGGCACTGCTCGTAGCTGGCGGTGATCCCACCCTCGAGCGTCATGAGCATCATCGAGACGTCCTCGACGTCGACCACCGGGTTGAGTCCGCGCTGTGCCTCGGGCGGCCAGTTGTCGTAGGAGAACCAGTCGGCCATGGTCTGGCCGCTGCGGTCCTCGCGGTCCTCGACCTCGCCGTACACCGCGAGGTCGCCCATCGCGACGACGCGCCGGGTGTAGGCCCCCGCGAGGAAGTGGACCACGTCGATGTCGTGGCTCGCCTTCTGCAGGAGGAGGGTGTTCACGCGCGAGCGGTCGGCGTGCCAGTCCTTGAAGTAGTAGTCGCCGCCGTTGCCGACGAAGTGGCGCACCCAGACGGACTTGACCGCGCCGATCTCGCCACGCTCGATGATCTCGTGCATGAGCCGGACGACGGCCGCGTGCCGGAAGTTGTGGCCCACGTAGAGCGGCGTCCGCGACTCGTAGGCGGCCTGGAGCACGGCATCGGCGTCGTCCAGCGTGATCGCGAGCGGCTTCTCGAGGTACACGGCGATACCGGCGCGCAGCAGGTCGACCGCGATCTCCTTGTGGGTCCAGTCCGGCGTCGTGACGATCGCGGCGTCGACACCGCCCTGCGCGATGAGCGCCTGGTGGGAGTCGAAGACGTCGAGGTCGTCGCCGAACATCTGCCGCGCGCGGCTGCGACCGATCTCGGTGGTGTCGACCGCTGCGACGATTGCCGCCGGCGTCGGGCTCGCGGCCACGTGCTCCGCGATGTACGCGCGCTGACCGGTGCCGATGACGGCGACCCGGAGCCCGGTGGGGGTGGTGGCTGGTGCGTTGCTCACTCGATCACATCCGCTTCCTTGCGTGAAGTTGATTCATATGATGCCAAAACGATCATGAAATGACAATAGGCGATCACAGCGATCACGCAAGGGGCTCGGCGGATGGGGTGCGGAGGTTTTACCGCGCCGAAACATGTGGAGCGGGGTCGCACTTCGACAGGCTCAGTGACCAGGAGGGGATCGCTCGGTGACCAGGAGGGGATGGCTCGGTGGCCGGAAGGAGGCTCAGCGACCGGAGGGAACCGGGAAACTGCGGGACCCGGGAACGGGCGGACCGGCTGCGGTCAGTCGGCGATGATGAGTTCGACGCCGGCCACGGCAAGGGCCTCGGCCAGGGCGGGATCCACCGCCGCATCGGTGACGAGCACGTCGATGCGGTCGAGCGGGCAGATGCGGGCGAAGGTCGCCTTGGTCATCTTCGTGCTGTCGGCGACCACGATGACCCGCTTCGCCACCTTCACGAACTCCTGGCTCACAGCGGCCTCACCCTCGTGCAGGGTGGTGGCGCCGAACTGCGCGCTCAGCCCGTCGACGCCGAGGATCGCCACGTCCAGGGCGATCTCCGCGAGCGCACCGGCGACGAGCGAGCCCACGAGTTCGTACGACTGCCGACGGGCGACACCACCGGTGACGACGATCTTCACGTGCGACCGCACGGAGAGCTCGTAGGCGATGTTCAGCGCGTTCGTGACGATCGTGACGGACGCGTCGCCGTCGGAACGGACGAGGTGCTCGCTCCGACCGATCACCCGCGCGACCTCGCTGGTCGTGGTGCCACCGTTCAGTCCAACGGCGTCACCCACGTTGATGAGGGTGGCCGCCGCCTTCGCGATGGCCCGCTTCGCGTCGGCCTGCCGCGCGATCTTGTACTGCAGCGGCAGCTCGTAGCCGGTGCCGAGCGCGGCGGCGCCGCCGTGGGTCCTGGTGACGAGACGCTGCTCGGCGAGTGCGGTGAGGTCGCGTCTCGCGGTCGCGGCGGAGATGCCGAGCGCTTCACCGATCTCGGCGATCGTCACGTTGCCGCGTTCGCTCACGAGCTCGAGCAGGGCGTTGAGTCGCTGTTGCTGCGTCATCTGTCCTGCATTCCGGATCGAGTCGGGCGTACTGTGACCATCATATGGGCGCTCGGCGAGCGCCTGTGTGATCGATTCTGATGATTTGCTCTGGTATCGATCAGATTCGATCCGGTATGGTTGCTCCCAACGCATCGCCCCGTCGCGATCGCGTCCCTCCACGCGAAAGGCACTTCATGCCCGACACCTTCGTCGCCGCCGAGCTGGCGTCGCAGCCCGCATCCTGGCGCACCGCAGCCGCCCTCGTCCCGGAGTTCTCCGCCGTGCTGCCGCAGCCGGGCGAGCGCGTCGCGGTCGTCGGCTGCGGCACCAGCTGGTTCATCGCGATGAGCTACGCCGTGCTCCGCGAGCAGGCCGGGTTCGGCATCACCGATGCGTTCGCCGGTTCCGAGTTCCCCGGTGTGCGCGACTACGACCGCATCGTCGCCATCTCGCGCTCCGGCACGACGACGGAGATCGTACAGCTGCTCGAGGCCGTGGGCGAGTCGGTGACCACCGTCGTCATCACGGCGGTCGACGACTCCCCGGCGACGATCCCGGCAGCCCACGTGGTTGCGCTCCCCTTCGCCGACGAACGCTCGGTCGTGCAGACCCGCTTCGCCACGACGACGCTCGCGCTCCTCCGCGGCTCGCTCGGTCACGACGTCGAGGCCCTCGCCGTCGAGGCCGAACAGGCCCTGACGATCCCGATCGACGACTACCTCTCGGCCGACCAGGTGTCGTTCATCGGGCTCGGGCACGCGGTCGGCCTCACTTTCGAGGCCGCGCTCAAGACGCGGGAGGCGGCCCAGTTCTGGGCGGAGTCCTACCCGGCGATGGACTACCGCCACGGCCCCATCGCCATCGCACAGCCCGGCCGACTCGTCTGGTCGCTCGGCCCCACCCCCGCCGGCCTGCCCGACGACGTCGCGGCCACCGGCGCGACGTTCGTCCAGCACGACCTCGACCCCATCGCAGGGCTCGTGGTCGCCCAGCGGTTCGCGATCGCCCTGGCGGAGGCCCGCGGTCTCGACGCGGACCACCCCCGTTCGCTCACGCGCTCCGTCATCCTGACGCCGTGACCGCCGGAGCGGCCCTCGGGGTCGATGTCGGCGGGACGGGCGTCAAAGCTGCACTGACGGCGGCCGACGGCACGGTCCTCGGGCGCTGGCGCGAAGCGACCCCGGTCGACGACCCGTCCGGCAGCCGGACGAGGGACGTCGTCCTCCGCCTCGTCGAGACCGCGCACGCCGTCTCGCCACCGGTCGCGGTCGGCGTGGTCGTCCCCGGCGTGGTCGACGAGGAACAGGGCGTCTGTATCCACGCCGTCAACCTGGGCTGGCGCGACCTCGCCTTCCCGGAGCTGCTCCGCCCGTCGCTCGACGTCCCGCTCGCATTCGGTCAGGACGTCCGCGCCGGCGCCCTCGCCGAGGCGGTGTCCGGGGCCGCGGCAGGGATCGACGGCACCATCGCGTTCGTCCCCGTCGGCACCGGCCTGGCCTCGGCGCTCGTCATCGGGGGCCTCCCCTTCGCTGGCGGCGGCTGGGCGGGCGAGATCGGGCAGCGGGTGATCCAGGACGGACCGCACCGCGGACTCCGCGTCGAGGAACTCGCGTCGGCCGGCGGCATCGCGCGGCGTGCGGGTGCCCGTGACGCCAAGACCGTCGCCGATGCGGCCGCTCGTGGTGAGTCTCCGGCCGTCGCGATCTGGAACGACGCCGTCGAGGCGCTCGCGGAGGCGCTGGCGGGCATCACCGTCGTCGCCGCGCCCGCCGCCATCGTCGTCGGCGGCGGACTCGCCCTCGCCGGCCCAGCCCTCTTCGAACCACTCGAACGCGCCCTGCGGGACCGCCTCGCGATCGTGCGTGTGCCCGCCATCCTGCCCGCCCGTCATGGCGACGAGGCGGCGACGGTCGGCGCCGGGATCCTCGCCCGACGCCTGGTGTCGGCACGATGACGACGCTGAGCCGCGACGGCGGTCAGGTCGTCATCGTGACGCCGAACCCCGCCGTGGACATCACGTACGAGGTCGCACAGCAGGAGATCGGCGTGACGCAGCGCGTGCACTCCGTCGTCCGCCGCGCCGGAGGGAAGGGCGTCAACGTCGCTCGGGTCCTCGCCGCGCTGGGCGTCCCGACCGTGCAGGTGCTGCCCCTCGGTGGCCCGTCCGGCTCATGGCTCCGGACCGCCCTCGAGGCGGACGGCCTTCCGACCCGTGTCGTCGAACTCGCCGGTGAGACGCGTTCGACGGTCGCGGTGGTCGACGGCCACCATCACCCCACGCTGTTCGCGGAAGCCGGGCCGGTGGTGACGCCCGAGGAGTGGACCGCAGTGACGACCGAACTCGCGCACGCGGTCCAGGGCGCGAGCATGCTCGTCCTCTCGGGCTCCCTGCCGCCGAACACCCCCGACACCGTCGTCGAGTCGATCGTGCGGGTGGGTCTGGATGCGGGAGTCCCCGTCGTCGTCGACGTCAGCGGACCGGCGTTGCTCGCCGCGGCGAGAGCGGGGGCGACGATCCTCAAGCCCAACCTCGAGGAGTCTCTCGACGCGACCGGTACGTCCACGCTCACCGACGCGCGCGCGGCCCTCCTCGCGCTCGGCGCCGGCACCGTGGTCATCTCGCGCGGCGCCGACGGCCTCACCGCCGGCGACGCGACGGCCGAGCACGAGGTGCCGGCCGTCCCCGGCGTGAGCGGCAATCCGACGGGGGCCGGCGATGCCGCGACCGCCGGACTCGTCGCAGCCCTCCGCGCCGGAGACACCCTCCCCGAGGCACTCCGGACCGCCGCGGCCGCCGGAGCAGCGGCCGTGCTGGAGCCCGTCGCCGGCTCGATCGACCTCGACGCGTTCCGCAGCTTCCTCGCCCCACCCGCCCGCTCCACCACCGGACCGTCCACGGTGCCGACACCGTCGTCCACCACACCGTCCGAAGCCGCCTCAGACCACTCGGGAGTGACCCCATGACCACCGCCATCGACTTCACCACCCTCCTCGGCCACGCATCGACGTCGAACGCGGGGATCGCGGCGTGCAACGTCGTGCTGCTCGAGCACGCCGAGGCCATCGTCGCCGGAGCCGAGGAAGCGGGGCTCCCGGTCATCCTGCAGATCAGCGAGAACTGTGTGCGGTACCACGGCTCCCTCGCCCCCATCACCCTCGCCTCGCTGGCGATCGCGCGGGCGGCGACCGTGCCGGTCCTCGTCCACCTCGACCACGTCGAGTCGGCGGAGCTCATCCGCGAGGGCGTCGAGCTCGGCGTCGACAGCGTCATGTTCGACGCCTCGACCCTCCCCTACGAGGACAACGTGCGGGCCACCAAGGAGATGGTCGACTTCTGCCACGAGCGGGGCGTCGCCGTCGAGGCCGAGCTGGGAGAGGTCGGCGGGAAGGACGGCGTCCACGCCCCCGGTGCCCGCACGGTGCCGGCCGAGGCGACCGCGTTCGTGGCCGCGACCGGCGTCGACGCCCTCGCGGTGGCCGTCGGGACGTCGCACGCCATGACCAGCCGGGAGGCGGCCGTCGACCACGACCTCATCCGCCGACTCCGCGAGTCGGTCGCCGTGCCGCTCGTCCTGCACGGATCCTCCGGCCTCCCCGACGACGAGCTCCGTGCCGCCGTGCGGTCCGGGATGACGAAGATCAACCTGTCCACGCACCTGAACGGCTTGTTCACGCGGGCCGTCCGAGGCGTCCTCGACGAGCGGCCGGATCTGGTCGACCCGCGCACATACGTCCGGGCCGGACGCCAGGCGGTGGCCGACGAGACTGCTCGGATCCTGCGGCTCCTCGCGTCCGACTGAGGCTCCCAGCCAACGCACAGTAGACCACCCTGCTGAGGTGTTAATATATCTGCTGTTGGAGTTCTTCCAACAGCCCGCCGGTAACCGATCGACCCCCCGCGATCACCCTCCGGCCTCCCGAGCTCGATACCCTTTCGAGCGCGCGGGAGATAGGGTCACCCCTTCCCCTAGGTTCGGTGACCCGAAGCTTCGCGACACCGTCGGTCGCCTGTCGATGCCCGAGTCCGGGCTCGGGCATCGACACCGGCACCGGTCCGGAATCCGCGCTCGCAGCTCTTTCACAGCTTCGAGACGTAATGTTCTTCCCTGAGTGCCGATGTCACAACCGGCTTCCGTGTGCAGAGTCCACACCTCCACGGATCCGCCGATGCTCCCGACATCTACACCACCTGCCGCTTCCCAGAAGGGCGAACAACGATCCACCGGACGGCCCCAGCCGACCAGCACGGCCGCATGACGGCCCAGCTGCACTCCGGACGGTCTCGTCGCTTCATCCATGCGACCAGCCGCGATCGTCGTCGCATTCCCCTTCTGGATCCGGCTCATCCATCATCCGCAACATCAGAAACGAGATCCACCATGTCCATCACCCAGACTCGGACCCCCGCGTCCTCCAACCGCTCCTCGAGTACCGGCGTCCACGGCCGCGGTCACTCGACCGACAAGCTCACCTACCGCTTCGGCCTCCGCACGCCCGAGACCGGCTCCGCGTCGCGCACCTCGAGCAGCGCCTCGAACCGTCGCGGCTGAGCCGCCGCACCGCTTCACCCGACGCCCCCGCACGGTGAGACCGCGCGGGGGCTTCGTCGTGTCCCCGGCAGCGCAGCCGACACCGGCATGAGTCCGGACGATCGGACGGGTCCTGACGCGTCACCAGGTGGGAGAATCCCCACATGGATCCGGTCGCCCTCATCTCGTGGATCGTCGTGTTCGTCGTCGTCACCGTCACGGTGTCGGGTCTGTCCGGCCGAGCCGGCGTCTCCGCCCCGGTCGCCTTGGTGCTCGTCGGCGGTGTCGCGTCGTTCATCCCCGCTGTCCCGACCGTCGAGATCGAACCGGACCTCATCCTCTACGGCCTGCTGCCACCGCTCCTGTTCGCCTCCGCGATCCGCATCTCCTTCATCGACATCCGCGCCCGCAACGACGGCATCATCCTGCTCTCCGTCGGCGCCGTCGCCTTCACCGTCGTCTCGGTGGGCTTCGCGAGCTGGCTGCTGATCCCCTCGATCACCCTGGCCGCCGCCTTCGCGTTCGCGGCGGTCATCGCCCCGACCGACGCCGTCGCCGTGAGCGCGATCGCCGGCCGTCTCGGACTCCCCCGACGGGTGCTCACCATCCTCGAGGGTGAGAGCCTGCTGAACGACGCCACGGCGCTCGTCGCGCTCAACGCCTCGATCCTGGCGATCACGAGCGTCGTCAATCCGGTGATGATCGCCGGTGAGTTCGTCATCGAGGTCGTCGCCGGTGTCGGCGTCGGGCTCGCGGTCGGCTGGGTCCTCTCGCAGGTCCGCCGACGCCTGCGCGCGCCAGTGCTCGACACCTGTCTGTCGCTGATCACCCCGTTCCTCGCGTTCCTCCTGGCCCAGTCGATCCACGGTTCCGGCGTGCTGGCCGTCGTCTCGGCGGGCCTGCTGCTCGGCTACCGGGCGCCCATCGTGCAGTCGGCCGAAGCGCGCATCGCCGAGTCGCTCAACTGGCGCACCATCCAGTTCCTGCTCGAGAACGCCGTATTCCTCTTCATCGGCCTCAACCTGGCGGGGATCCTCGAGGGCGCGATCCAGACCGGGCCGGGGCTCTGGCCGACCGTGTTCATCAGTGTCGGGGTGCTCGCGGCACTCATCGTCTCCCGCTTCGTGTGGGAGATGGCGGTCACGGCGATCTACCGCCTCGGGCCGAGACGGCTCCGGGAGCGGAGCTGGTCGTGGGGCAACGGGATCGCCGTCTCCGCTGCCGGGGTGCGTGGCGTCGTCACCCTCGCCGCCGTGTTCCTGCTGCCGGAGGACACCCCGTCCCGGGAGTTCCTGCAGTTCCTGGCGTTCGTCGTGGTCGTCGGCACCCTCCTCTCGGGACTCGCTCTACCGGCGATCATCCGGGCGCTCCACCTGCCGCCACCGAACCACAGCCAGGAGCGTGTCGAGCAGCTGATGCTCATGGCGGAGGTCCAGACGGCCGGTCTGTCGCGCCTCGACGAGCTGACCACGGAGGACGACGAGGAACAGGTCCTCACCCGGCTGCGGACCAACGCGAGCTTCGTGGCCAACGCGCTCGAGCAGTACACCGGAGAGGGCTCGGAGCTCCGCACCGTCGCATTCGCACGCCTCCGACGACAGATGATCGCCGCCGAGCGGGAGGCGCTGCTCGCCGCGCGCGCGGAGGGCCGCTACCAGGAGCCGGCCGTCGCCGCGGTCCTGGCGGCCATCGACGCCGAGGAGGCGACCCTCAAGGCGATGACGCCGAAACCACCGCGATCGTAGCGGTCGACGCGATCGGACGCCGAGGGTCAGGTCCCGACCGGCGGTCGGGCAGGATGAGGACATGATCCTGTTGCTCCCGGCCGCCGTCTTCGCCGTGCTGTACCTCGCGAGTCGACGCCGCGACGCACGTCGGTTGCGCAACGGGGTCTTCCTCGTCGCCGCCATCGCCTGCGCGTTGGGCGCCCTCCTCACGGAGGCTGCCCGAACGACGCCGTTCACCGTCCTGCTGGCGACGTTCGGTGCGGTCGTGCTGGTGGGGGTCCTCGCCGTGCTCCTCGTCGGGAACGGCATCACCATGATCCGCCTCGAGGGACGAAGTCTCGGCAACCTGCTCTCCCTCTTCGCCGGCGTCGCGATCCTCGTCCTCCCGGTGCTCGCCGTCCTGCTCGTCCTCGGACTCGATCTGAGTCCCCTGCCGTCCTGGGCAGCGATCCTCCTCGTCGCGGTGGGGGTCCTCCTCGGCTTCGCCTGCCTGTACGCGGCGGCGACGTTCGCCGCGTTCGGCGTGTACTCGCTGGTCTACAGCCGCTTCCGACACACCGTCGCCCCCGACGTGGTCGTCATCCTCGGCTCCGGTCTGATCGACGGACAGGTCCCTCCCCTGCTGCGCAGCCGTCTGGACCTCGCGCTCCGCATCCACCGCTCAGCGCGTCCGGGCACGCGCCGCCCCCTGCTGATCCCCTCCGGTGGCCAGGGGGACGACGAGCCGAGGCCCGAGGGTGTCGCCATGGCGGAGTACCTCATCGCGAACGGCGCGGAGCCGGCGGACGTGCTCCCCGAGACCGAGTCGACGAGCACCCGTGAGAACCTGCTGCGCTCGCGCGAACTGCAGGAGTCGAGCGGCCGGACCGGTGACACCCTGGTCGTCACGAACAACTACCACGTGCTCCGGGCCGCACTCCTCGCCCGCTCCATCGGCAGTGACGCGCAGGTGATCGGGTCGCCGACGGCCGCATACTACGTGCCGAGTGCGTTCCTGCGCGAGTACATCGCGATCATGGTGGAGCACCGCATGCTCAACGCGCTGGCGATCGCCGGGGTCGCCGGCCTCGTCGCGCTCGCCGTCGTCTGGTCGCTGCTCCCGATCTGAGCGGGGCCTCTGCGGGGAGCACCCGCTCACGCAGGCCCGGACGCCCACGCCACGAGCTCACGACACGAGACGACGGGCCGCCATCGTGCATGGCACGAGGACGGCCCGTCGGGCGTCGTTCCGGTGGTCGCTCAGTCGGGAGCGGTGTCGTAGACCTCACGCGCGTCATCGGTGACCTCGGAGGCCGGCCCCGAGTCGGGCTGGTGATCGGTCGAACCGTCGGCGTCGGCGTCGCCCAGCGGCTCGTCGAGTTCGGTCGACGGTTCCGGGGTCTCGACGGCCTCTTCGGTCGCCTGCTCCTCGGCGGGAGCGGCGTCCTCGGAGCCCGTGCCGTCGACGGTCTGGCTCGAGCCGTCCGAGCCCGAGCCGGCGGTCGTCTGGTCGGAGCTCACGAGCTCGGCCGTGTCGATGTCGGCGCCTTCCCAGGCCTCCTGGTCGGCTCCGGCCTCTCCGGTGGCGAGGTCGTCGTCTGAACGCTGGTCCTGCTGATCCGTCATGATGCACTCCTCTCCGCGGAGCGCGTCGCGCTCCGTGTCCCGTGACTCTACGTGGGGACCCTCCACGGTTTCCCGGGGTTGACAGTGGGCTCCGGGCATCGGAGATGCTCGCGCTAGCGTGGAGGCATGACCCTTCCCACCTCGGACACTCGCGTCACCTACCCCGCAGGAGCCCTCGTCTCGACGGGCACGGTGCTGCACGTCGAACCCGTGGGCGACCGCCTCGCCGTCGTGCTCGACGAGACGGCCTGCCACCCGGTGGACGCCGCCTGGCCCGACCAGCCCGCCGACCAGGCCACCATCCGGTTCGGCGACGGTGACGGCGAGGTCACGGTGCTCGACTGTGTCGTGGGCGCGACGGACGGCACCGAGCTGTACCTCGGCGACGCCGTCCCCGTGAAGAAGGGCACGGAGGGCTGGGCATTCCTCGTCGTGCACCTGGTGGCCGGCGACGCTGCAGCCGCGGCGGTCGAGGGCGCGACGGCACGCGTCGAGGTCGACGCCGCCACCCGTCACGCCTTGTCGGCCGGGCACACCGGCTGCCACCTCGCCTCCCTCGCCTTGAACGCGGCGCTCGTCGGCGCCTGGCGGAAGGAGGTCGCCCTCGACACCCTGGGCGCACCTGACTTCGACGCGCTCGCCTGCGAGTCCTCCAGGATCGCGCCGCACGCGTCGACCGACCGCTACCGCATCGGCAAGTCACTCCGGCGGAAGGGCTTCGACCCGGCCGCCCTCGACGACCTGGAGGCCCTCGGCTCTCGCATCCGCGAGACCCTCGACGGCTGGCTGGACAGCGGTGCGGCGGTCCGGATCGACCGTGACGGCGACGGGCTCACGGATCGCCGCCGGTGGCACTGCGAGGTGCCGGGCGGGCCTGCGGTCCTCGCGTGCGGCGGGACGCACGCCGCCTCGCTCACCGAGTTCTCGAGCATCGCGGTCTGGCTCGAACGCGAAGAGGTCGACGGCGCCGTGGTGCTCTCGATGGTCAGCACGGTCGTCCCCGCCGGCTGACCGCGCCGCCGACCGGAGCGGTCCCGCTACGCGCTGATGCCGCTACGCGCTGATGCCGGTTGAGGCCGCGCCGCCGACGCCGGCCAGCAGACCGCCGATGACGAACACCCAGAGCACGACGAGCGCCGCCCACCCGAGGAGGAACAGTCCGTTGAGGACGACACCCGTGATCGCCATGGCCCGACCGGTCGGCTCCCGCTTGAGCGCCATGAGTCCGAGCGCGAACCCGACGATCGGGAGCACGAAGGTGAACCCGAAGAACAGCGAGACCAGGCCGATCACCATGCTGGAGATGCTCAGGCCACGCGGCGGTGACTGCGGGTAGGGGTAGGGAGCCGGGTACATCGGCTGCGCATACGGCTGCTGTGCGTAGGGCTGCACGGGGTACTGCTGCACCGGGTACTGCTGGGCGTACGGCTGCACCGGATACGGCTGGACGTACGGCTGCACGGCGCCGGACTGCGGCGGAGCGGGCTGCTGCGGGTACGCCTCGTGCGGTGCAGGGGGTTGCGGCTTCCATCCGTCCGGTGCGCTCATGCCCGCCAGCCTACCGATGCGCCGCGATCCGGGGCCGATGCCTGGGGCCGGTTGCACCCGTCAGCTCTCTGGGAGCTTCGCCTCCAGGGACGGCGAGGCGCTGGAAAGCGACTACCGTATTCGTGCGGTCCTCGCAGGGAACCCGGAACACGGACCGCGCCACACCCAGAAGGAGCACCGTGCAGAACGACGCGATCGCCGAGGAACAGGACCACCTCGATCGGCTGCACGACGTGATCCGGACGCAGTCGGACCTCGAGGAACGGCGCTCCGAGCTCGCCCTCCGGGCCTTCGACGGCGACGACGACTCCAGCTTCTCGGAACGCGACGCCCTGGTCGCCCACCACCGTCAGCGGATGGTCGAGCTGCGGTCGTCCAGCTACGGTCTGCTCTTCGGCCTGCTCGAACGCGAGACCGAGGAACGTCACCACATCGGACGCATCGGCCTGCGCGACCCGGAGAGCGGTGACCAGTTGCTGCTCGACTGGCGCGCCCCGGCCTCGCGACCGTTCTACACCGCGACGCCCCTGCGTCCCGAGGGGCTGCGCCTGCGTCGACGCATCGGGACGGCCGGTCGCCGGGTCACCGAGGTGCATGACGAGGTCCTCGACACCACGCTGCTCAGCGAGGACGAGCCGAGCGGCATCGGCGAGTCCGGCGCGTTGCTCGCCGCCCTCGGTCGTGCACGGACCAAGCACATGGCCGACATCGTCGACACCATCCAGGCGGAGCAGGACGCGATCATCCGCGCACCCCTGCCCGGCACCCTCCTCGTGCAGGGCGGGCCGGGTACGGGCAAGACCGCCGTCGCCCTCCACCGCGCCGCCTACCTCCTCTACGAGCACCGCGAGCGCCTCATGCGGAGCGTCGTGCTCATCGTCGGGCCGAACTCGACCTTCCTCGACTACATCAGTCGAGTGCTGCCCTCGCTCGGTGAGACGGCCGTCGTGCTCGTCACGCCGGCCACGCTCGTCCCCGGCCTCGACGCACATGCCGAGGACTCGCTCGACGTCGCTGAGCTCAAGGGTCAGCTGCGCATGGCCGATGTGGTCGCCCGCGCCGTCCGCGAACGACAGGTGCCGCTCGACGAAGCGGTGACGATCCGCATCGCCGGCGACGGCCCGCTGCGGGTGACCCCGGGGGTCCTGCGCCGGATCAAGGCCGGCATCGAACGCTCCGGCACGCCCCACAACGAGGCCAAGCTGCGATTCGACCGGGCCGTCCTGACGCACCTCATCGGCCTCGAGGCGAAGCGCGACGGCTTCGAACCCCGCACGGGCGAGGACGCCGACGAGCGTCGCCAGGAGCTGAGCGAGGAACCCGAGGTCGAGGAGCTGCTCGACACGATGTGGCCGATCCTCGAGCCGGCCGAGATCGTCGACCGCCTCTTCACCGATGCCGAGCTGCTCGCGCGCGTGACGCCGGACCACACGGACGAAGAGCGTCGACTCCTGCTCCGTGCGCCCGCCGACCCTAGCGCCGCCGGCGAGACCGCCTGGGCCGACCGCCTCACCCCCGGCGACATCGCCCTCGTCGACGAGGCGGCCGAACTCATCGGCGAAGACCAGCGGCCCGAGCTGGAACGCCAGCGTCGAGCCGCCTACGAGCGCCGCCACGACGTGGAGTACGCGCGCAGCGTGCTCGAGATGATCGGCGACATCAGCATCGACGACGAGGCTCAGGACGACGACTACCTGCGTTCCGCGCAGGACCTCGCCGACCGGCAGACCATCGAAGACGACCGGAGCCCGGCGGACCGCGCGGCATCCGACCGCACCTGGGTCTACGGCCACGTCATCATCGACGAGGCGCAGGAACTGACCCCGATGCTCCTGCGCGCGATCCTGCGCCGCGGGCCGAACCGGTCCATGACGCTCGTCGGCGACATCAACCAGCAGAGCACTTCGGCCACGCGTTCCAGCTGGCAGGAGTTGCTCGGCCCGCAGCTCCCCCGGTGGACGCAGGAGCTCCTCACCGTCAACTACCGGACGCCCGAGCAGATCATGGAGCTCGCCGACCCGGTGCGTCTCGAACTCGACCCGGAGTCCCCCGCCCCCGTGTCGATCCGTCGCGGCGAGGAGGAGCCCGTACAGCTCACCGTCGGCCCCGACGAGCTCGCAGCGACGGCCGTGCGGGCGGCGATCGAGGCGATCACCGCGCACGTCGGGATCGCGGGCGTCATCGCGCCCCGCCCGCTGCTGGCGGACATCGACGCCCTGCTCGCCGACGCGGGAGCCGATCGCAGCCGGGTGTGGAGCGGAACCGCGCGCGAGAGCAAGGGCCTCGAGTTCGACAGCGTCGTCCTCGTCCAGCCGGAGCAGTTGGGCGGCTCCGGTCGGTCCGCGTTGTCGCTCCGCTACGTCGCGCTCACCCGCGCCACCCAACGACTCACGGTCGTCGACACCCCCTCCTGACCGCCCTCGTCCGGCGACGCACCGTCGTCCGGGCCCGTCCAGAGCATCCGACGGCGGTGAGGACCGTAGTCTTGAGCTCTGCCAACAGAATGTGAGGCTGGGATGAAGGTCATCAGCTACAACCTCCGCAAGAACAAGGCCAGCGGCGAACTCGTCGCGCTCACCGAAGAGTTCGGGCCGGACGTCCTCGCGTTGCAGGAGGCGGACACCCTGCAGCTCCCTGCCGAGCTCGGCAGCCTGCACCTCGCGGACAGCACCCATCGCAACCGGCTTGGCCTCGCGATCTACTACCGCCGCGACCGGTTCACCGCCGAGTCGACGCAGACCTTCGCGCTGAAGAAGTCACTCCACGACATGGTGCTGGCACCCGCGCACGAGCGGCTCATCGGCACGCGCCTCACCGACGTCGAGGCAGGCCGCGAACTCATCGTCGCGTCCTTCCACGCCGCGCCCCTCACCGCGCTCAACTCACTACGACGCCACCAGATCAAGGCCGCGCACGAGCAGCTGCACGCCATGGGCGACGTCCCGACGCTCATGGTCGGCGACTACAACTACCCCCTCTTCCAGAAGGGGCTCGGCACGAAGATGCAGGAGAGCGGCTACGACCTCAGCCTGAGCGACCGCAGCACCTACACGCGCTACAAGATGTTCCGCGGACACTTCGACTTCGCGACGTCCGTCGGCCTGAAGATCGACCGCGTGCAGACGCTGCGTCGCGGCATCTCCGACCACCTGCCGATCCTCGTCGACGCGAGCTACGGCTTCGCCGTGCCCGAGGACGACGGCGCACCGGAGTCCGCCGCCCGCTGATCCGGTCGCCTGCCCCTGTGCGCGCCTCGTCCGTCTCCTCACGCCTTCTTCTCCTCGTTCCCTAACTCAGGACGACGTCGGCGTGTCGCGAGGTCGGCGCCGTATATCGCTCCGACACGCCGAGGCATTCCTGAGTTAGGGACCCAGCCGTGGGCCCGACGCGGACCCGCGGGCCGGGTCAGATGAGGCTGCGGAGCAGGTCCTCGACGCTCGTGCCGGCCTCGCGGGCGCGGCGGACGAGACGCTCGTGCTCATCGGCGGTGACCTCCAGGGTCAGCGTGTGCCACGTCGGCTCGACGTCGAGCGAGAACAGCGCACCGTCGTCCTCGGCGTCGAACACGGGGGCGGTGCGTTCCTCCTCCACCTCGAGGTCGGCGAACAGCTCCGGCTCGGTCGTCTCGGAGGCGGCGTCAGCGACGGCGTCGGCCTCGGGGGTCGACGAGGTCTCCGCAGCCCCGGCACCGGTCCATCCTGGTCCCTCCGGCACCGGCGTCTTGCGCTGGTAGGCCTCGGCGGCGGTGCGGGCACGGATGTCGGCGGCCTCGTTGAGCCGGTGACCGACGTGTCCCTTGACCCACTCGAACCGGTACCGCCGGCCGGCGATGGCGGCGTCGATCTCCTGCATGAGCTCGAGGTTCATGACCGGCTTGCCGTCGCCCTTCTTCCAGCCCTTCTTCTTCCAGCCCGGCATCCACTTCGTGATCGAGTCGATGACGTACTTGCTGTCGCAGAGGATGTGGAGGTCGTCGTCGACGTGCTCGGTCGCCCGGAACAGTTCGAGGACGGCGCGGAGCTCACCCATGTTGTTCGTGCCGTGCGGCCACCCGCCAGCCGCCCAGCAGTCGTCGTCGACATACCAGGCCCAGCCTGCGGGTCCGGGGTTGCCGAGGGCGGAGCCGTCTGCGGCAGCGGTGATCGTCATGAGCGCCTTTCGATGAGTGCCCTCCATCGTATCGACGCACCACCGACGGCCCGGCCGCCGGCCGCTGTCATCGGTCGCCGCGGCCACGATCAGGCGGGGGCGAAGACGCTCACGGTGACGGCGACGGTGACGCGGGTGAATCCGGGCAGGTCGGCGATGGCCTGCTCGAAGACGTCGTCGTCGAGGTGGTGGGCACTCGGCCCCATCTGGACCTCGTCGCGCACCTCTTCGGGCATCAACTCGACGGCGTAGTCGAGGGTCTCGCGGGAGCGCAGCTCGAAGCCGTCCAGCTGGGCGTCGAGTCGGGCGTCCTTGCGCTCGGCGATCCCGATCATGCCGAGTCGGTCGCGCAGTTCGGCCAGGTGGCCGGGTTGCGGTGTCACGACGGTGAGCAGTCCGTCGGGCCGCAGCACGCGGCGCATCTCAGCGCCATTGCGTGGACCGAAGATGCTGAGCAGGTGGTCGACCGACGCCGTCTGCAGGGGGAACGGCGCCCACGCGTCAGCCGTCGCGGCGGCGGCCCGGCCGTGAGCGCGCGCAGCCCGACGAGCGGCGAGGGGCGAGAGGTCGAAGCCGAACCCGCGCCAGGCGGGCCGCGCATCGAGAATGCGACCGAGGTAGTAGCCGGTCCCTCCGGCGATGTCCACGACGAGCGGGACGCTGTCGTCGTCGACGGAGCCGTCCGGGAGGAAGCGGGCGAGCGGCAACGTCCTGGCGACGTGGTCGGCGATCGGCTCGTAGTGCTCCGCCTCCAGGAAGGCCGCGCGGGCGGCGACCATCTCCTGCGTGTCGCCGGTCTTGGGCGTCCGGCCACCGACGACGAGCGACGCATACCCCTGGCGCGCGATGTCGAAACTGTGTCCGGCCGGGCAGCGCAGCACCCGGTCGCCGAGGGCGAGCGCGGCGGAGCAGATCGTGCACGCGAGATCCGGTGCAACGAGCGTCAGGCGATCGTGCTGCTGCACGTCCCCGAGGACCGGCATCCGCTCGGAACGCTCCGCTTCCAACTGCTGTGTCCCTTGCTGCCAGACGGCTTCCGGTTGTCGCACTTCACCCACACGGTGAGTCTAGGCGCGTGTCGGGTGTCCGTGGTCGCCGGGATGTCGCGGTGCGCGAGACGCTTCCCGGCGGACCACCGGGCGTCGACTGACCGAAGCCCGGCGGGGTCACTCGTCGAGTGCCGCGCGGAGGCGCTCCGTCTCCTCGTGGGCCGCGTCCAGGGAACGCTGCGCGCGATCGGCCTCGCGCTGTCGACGAGCCAGTTCGCGAGCGGCGTCGGTGAGCTCGGCATCCAGCTCCTCCAGCCGCCGGGCGAGGTCCTCGCGATCGCGGAGGAGGCCTGCCCGGCGGACCGCGGCGTCGTCGAGGAGCGAGTTCGCCTCCTCGCTCGCTCCCTCCGCGGTGCCCGCCTCGCGCTCGGCCGCGTCGAGGCGGGCGAGGAGCCGTCGGCGGCGATCATCGGCCTCCGCCGGGTCATCCTGCGTCTGCCGATCGCGCTCCGATGTCGCCTGGGCATCATCGCGTCGCGCGCCTGGCCCGCCGACGACGCCGCCCCATCCCGAGCCGCTCGAGGTCGGAGCGTCGGTCAGCCGGCCGGATGAGAGCTGCGCGACCAAGTCCGCATCGGCGCTCGCGGCCTGCAGGCTCTGGCGCACCGTCTCGACGACGGTCGGCGAGAGCGTCGCCCCCTCCTCGGCGGCCGCGGCGACGGTGGTGTCGACGAGCCGCGCGACGAGGGCGCGCCGGTCGGCGCCGAGCGATCGGAGTGCTGCTGCATCGCCTGCGCTCTGGGCCGTGGCGAGCGACGCACCGAGCTGCTCGAGCTCGTCCAGGGCTGTCGGCTGGTGGGCAGCCAGCACGTTGAGCGCCCAGGCGGCGACCGACGGTTTCCGGAGCGCGAGGATCGCGGTGGCGAGATCGGTGTCGCCGTGCTCGCGCGCTGCGGTGGCGAGCCTCTTCCGTTCGGCGACGAAGGTCGGGAGCGGTCGGCGTAGGAGGGCGACCGCGGCGGCGACGAGGTCGGTCGGCGGCGGCGTGTCGTCGCGATCCTCAGGCATGGCGCGGCTCCCTCGCATCATTTCACGTCAGGCTAGCGCCCTCTCGCGCCAGAACCGAGCCGCGCTGTCGCCTTTTCGGGGGGTCGTGCAGACAATGTGGACATGGATGCCAGACCTTACCCAGACACGGTGGAGCCGCCGGAAACCGCCGCTTGCACCGACCTCAAGAGCCTCCTCAGGACGGTGGAGTTCCCCCTCTCCCGTCGTGAGCTGCAGGCCATCGCCGTCCGCTCCGGCCTCGACCGAGGGACGATCGCTGCACTCGGCACGCTCACCGAAGAGCGGTACGCCGGGTCGTTCGCGATCCTCCGTGAACTGCGTCACCACGGCGAGCTCCGTCACTCCGCCTGACCCACCACCCGGCACCTGCCGGGTTGCCCAGCGCGGTGCGCTGACGTGAGCGCGGGCCACACGCGTGGGCGCGGGTCTCCGGAGGGGTGCGCTCACGCGCCAGGGGCGCGGCGACGCCAGCGCACCGCGCTGACAACCCCGACAGATGCCGTGCAACGCAGAAACCCCCGCCGAGGCGAGGGTTTCGAGCTGAAGATCTAGCGCGGAGACGGCGGGATTTGAACCCGCGGTCCCCTTACGGGGACTCCACCTTAGCAGGGTGGTGCACTAGGCCGAACTATGCGACGTCTCCATGTGCGCTCGCGAACGGACGCACGACGACCAGCATAACCGGAGATGGGCGTGGAGACGAATCCCCCGATTCAATCGAGGGCGGGACGGTCGCACGCAGGTTCCTGAGCTTGTCGAAGGACAGGCACCGAAGACGCGACGCCCTTCGACAAGCTCAGGGACCGGAGTGGTCGCGCGGCCGGGACCGGGGCATCGGTTCCTGAGCCTGTCGAAGGACAGGGACCGGAGTCACCCCAGAGACCGCAGTCTGCGCGGACTACTGGTTCTCGAGGGTCCGGCCGCGCGAGCAGGTCCGCTGGTCGGCGGTCTGCCCCTGCACGGACGAGGGCAGCACGACGGCGCCGGCCGAGGTGTCGGTCGCATCCGCGGGCGGAGCCGTCGCCGCAGGATCGGCACCGGCATCGGCACCCTCCGCCGGGTCCGCGGGAACAGGGTCGGCCGGGTTCGCGACCGCGCCGGCACCCGTGGCACCCGTGAGCTGGATGGGCTGATCGTTGGCGAGCGCTGCGAACAGGGCGGTCGCGGCGTCGTCGATCGGCTCGACCCCGCCCTCGACGGCCTCGTTCGGGTACTGCACGAACGCGATGTTCGACAGGTCGACCTCGCGCAGCGTCATGGCGATCGCGATCATCGTGTCGAGACTCGTCAGGCTGTCGGACAGCTGCATGTTCTGCGCCGCCGCCTTGGCCAGCGAGTAGAGGATGGCGGGGTTCGTGAGCGTCTCGGCGCTCTTCACCTGCTGCATCATCGCCGACAGGAACACCTGCTGGTTGCTGATCCGGCTGAGGTCGCTGC
This sequence comes from Plantibacter sp. LMC-P-059a, assembly GCF_030209505.1. Lineage (NCBI taxonomy): Bacteria > Bacillati > Actinomycetota > Actinomycetes > Micrococcales > Microbacteriaceae > Plantibacter > Plantibacter sp. LMC-P-059a. Next base: position 382,666 of record NZ_JARVRZ010000006.1, read on the forward strand.
CGTCGCCGACGCCGTGACGGGTCCGGAGGAACTGCAGGGCCTCATAGCCCTCGAGCGTGTGCTCGCCCGCCGATAGGAAGGTGTTGGTGTACTCGTCCTCGATCGGGTCAGCGACGCACACCGTCACCCCGCCGAGCGCGGTCGACATCGCCATCACCCCACTGAATTGCACCTCGGCGGCGAACGGGATCTCGAGGCCGGTGAGCTGCGACACCGTCAACGCGGTGCAGGCGAGGCCGCCGTAGCTGAGCGAGGTGTTGATCTTCTGCCGGCTCATCGAGTCGAACGACCCGCCGGTCGGGTCGGGGCAGGAGGGGATGGAGACGAACATGTCGCGCGGGAAACTGACGACGGTCGCGTTGCTGTGGTCCTCGGAGATGTGGACGAGCATGGTGACGTCGTTGAGGTTGCCGGTCTCCTCCTCGGCGTCGCCGAAGACCGGGTCCTGGCCGGCACGGGAGTCACTGCCGACGATGAGGAGGTTCACGCCGCCCGGGTAGGCGCCGATCGCGGGGAGGTCGGTGACCGTCTCACCCTGTGCGTCGACGAGCGCGACACCGGGCTTCACCGTCGCGGCGACGTCCCACAGCGCGATGCCGGCGACGATGCCACCACTCACGAGTGCGACGGCGAGGGTCGAGGCGAGGATCTTCAGGCCGGTCGCCACCGGGTTCGAGCGCTTCAGACGGCCGTGTCTGGCGATGGTCGCGAGCTTCTTCGGGCGTGGCCCACGAGCTGCCGTGCGTCGAGCCGCGGGGTCGCCGGCGGGCTCGTCGATGTCGGGCGAATGCGGGGGCATTGGTCGATTCAACCACGGGAGCATGTGCAGCGCACAGCCGGATACCCCGGAACCGACGGCGAGGCCAACCGATCCGGGTGTGGAGGGCGGTGCAAAACGGTGTGGCGAACAGTGCGGAGGGCGTGGGATTCGAACCCACGAGACATTTCTGCCCACCAGTTTTCAAGACTGGCTCCATCGGCCGCTCGGACAGCCCTCCTGATGGTCGATCGCCCGCGATGACGCTGCGGCCGACCAGGATCGAGTGTATCGGATGGGGCCAACGGCGAAGCGGCCCCATCCGATCACCCGGTGACTACTGGTCTTCCTCGGGACGACCCGCCGTGCAGGTGTTCTGTGCCGCGTTCTGGCCCGTGATCGTGTCGGGCAGCGCCACCGGACCGGCCGCCGACGGGTCGGCCGGCGCAGCGGGATCGGCCGCCGCATCGGTCGCCGCGGGGTCGGGCGTGACGGGGGCGTTCGGGTCGGTCACGACGTACTTGCCGGTCGCCGACAGCGCGACCGCCTGGTCGCTCTGGAGTGCCGTCCACAGGACGTCGGCGTCAGAGGTCGCCTCGACACCGCCCTCGACCGTGGCGGTCGGCGTCTGGACGAACGCCACCCGGTCGAGCGGGATGTCCTTCAACGCCGCCGCGATCGACACCATCGTGTCGATGTTGTTCAGGCTGTTCGACAGGGTCACGTTCTTCAGCGCGGCCCGGGCGATCGAGTAGAGCTTGATCGGGTCGGACAGCGTCTCGCTGCTCTTCAGCGTGCGGACGAGCGAGGACAGGAAGACCTGCTGGTTCGAGATGCGCGACAGGTCGCTGCCGTCGCCGACGCCGTGACGCGAGCGGAGGAAGGCGAGCGCGGAGGCGCCCGAGAGGTCGTGGGTGCCGACGTCGAGGTTGATGCCGCTCCAGGCGTCGTTCAGCGGTTCGGTGACGCACACCGGGACACCGCCGACGGCGTTCGACATCGAGATGACGCCGTCGAAGCCGATCTGCGCGGCGAACGGGATGGAGAGGCCGGTGATGCCCTCGACGGTGGACACGGCGCAGGCCAGCCCGCCGTCGGCACCGCCGTACATGAGGGCCGTGTTCATCTTGTCGCGGCCGTTGCCGCCGTTCGCGCAGTCGCCGATCGGCACGTACATGTCGCGCGGGAAGCTGACGACCGTCGCGCTCGAGTGGTCGGCGGAGATGTGCATGAGGATCGTGACGTCGTTGAGGTTCTCGTCACGTTCGCCGTACGCCTCGTTGCCGTCGCCCGAGTCGCTGCCGACGAGGAGCAGGTTGACGCCACCCTCGATCGCGCCGATGTTGGGCGGCGGGGCGCCGGGCGTCTCGTTGTCGAGGTGCGCGACCGGCTTCACACTGTTGGCCAGGTCGAGGGCGGCCACACCGGCGACCGCGATGCCGCTCACGCCCACGACGGCGGCCGTCGCGGCGATCACCTTCGCGACCGTGGCGAACGGGTTCGACTTGCGGAGCCTGCCGTGACGGACGGCGGCGCGCGCTTTGGACGCGTCGGCGTGGCGGGTCATGGATCTCGCTCTCATCTCAGGAACAGGGCTGGCCCCAACCCGGGCGGACCGGGCTGCAGCGACGCGGGAGGCGACCGATGGAACCGGCACGACCCGACGCCCCATGCGCACCGGAAACGACGTGCAGGCACAGAGCTTTGGACGATGTTAACCCGAAATGCTCCTCAGGAGCTGAGAGAGACCGTCGTCGGTCACGGTGCCGGTGACCTCCGACGCGACGGCGAGTACTTCCTCGGGCGCCTGACCCATGGCGACGCCGCGGCCACCGTCGGCAGCCCAGCCGAGCATGTCGACGTCGTTGCGGCCGTCGCCGACCGCGACCATCTGCGAACGCTCGAAGCCCAGCCACTGCCGGACCCGCTCGAGCGCGGTCGCCTTGTTGACGCCCTTCGGAGCGATGTCGAGCCACGCCGTCCAGCCGATCGCGTAGCTCACCTGGCTGAGTCCGATGCGGTCGACGATGCGGAGGAACTCCTCCTCGTCGTGGCTCGGCGACACCACGACGACGCGGGTGACCGGGCTCGTGACGAGCTCCTCGAACGGCACCTCGACGGCGTTCTCGAGGTTCCAGTCCTCCATGCCGACCGTGTACTTCCGGAAGCCGTCGGGGTACTCGACCATGTAGCTGCCCTCGGACAGGTGCGGCTGAATCAGGCCGAGCACCTCCGTGGGGTCGAAGGTCTCCATGAAGAACCGCTCGTAGGCGTCGGGCTTCGACTCGTCGCGCTTCATGATGAGCGCACCGTTCGCGCAGACGACGTACTGCGGGGTCAACTCGAGGTCTTCGAGGACGGGACGGGTACTCTCCCAGCTCCGGCCGGTGGCGAGGGTGACGACGTGGCCGAGGGCGACCACGCGGCGGACCTCGTCGGCGACGGACAGGCTGAGCGAGCCGTCCTCGTGCAGGACGGTGCCGTCGATGTCGAGCGCGACGAGGAGTCGGGGCGAGGTCGCGACCGGCTGCTCAGGCGTCGTCTCGAACGTCATCGGATCGGCCGCGCGACGTCGAGCCCACCCAGGTAGGGCCGGAGCACCTCGGGGATGACGACGCTGCCGTCCTCCTGCTGGTGCGTCTCGAGGATCGCGACGATCCACCGGGTCGTCGCGAGCGTACCGTTGAGCGTCGCGACCGGGGTCGTCTTGCCCGACTCCGTGCGGTACCGGGTGTCGAGACGGCGAGCCTGGTACGTGGTGCAGTTGGAGGTGCTGGTGAGCTCGCGGAACGCGTCCTGCGTCGGCACCCAGGCCTCGACGTCGAACTTGCGGGCGGCGCTCGACCCGAGGTCGCCGGCGGCCGTGTCGATGACCCGGTAGCTGAGGCCGAGCGACTGCAGCATGGCCTCCTGGTAGGACAGCAGGCGCTCGTGCTCCGCCGCAGCGTCCTCCGGCTTGGTGTAGACGAACATCTCCAGCTTGTTGAACTGGTGGACGCGGATGATGCCGCGGGTGTCGCGGCCGTACGAGCCGGCCTCCTTGCGGTAGCAGGTGGACCAGCCGGCGTACCGGAGCGCACCCTGCTCCAGGTCGAGGATCTCGTCGGAGTGGTACCCGGCGAGCGCCACCTCGCTCGTGCCGGTGAGGAAGAGGTCCTCGCCGGCGATCTGGTAGACCTCGTCGGCGTGCTCGCCGAGGAAGCCGGTGCCCTTCATGATCTCGGGGCGCACGAGCGTCGGGGTGATGAGGGGGACGAAGCCGGCCTCGATCGCGCGGTCGAGGGCCAGGTTCATGAGGGCGATCTCAAGACGCGCGCCGATGCCGCGGAGGAAGTAGAAGCGCGAGCCGCTGACCTTGGTGCCGCGCTGCATGTCGATGGCGCCGAGGAGCTCGCCGAGCTCGAGGTGGTCGCGCGGGGTGAAGTCGAAGGTGGGGCGTTCACCGACCTCGCGGAGCGTGATGAAGTCGGCCTCGCCACCGGCGGGCACGCCGTCGAGGACTGGGTTCTGGATGCGCCCGGCGACATCGGCGAAGTAGGCCTCGGCCTCCGTCGCGACCTGCTGGGCCTCCTTCACGCGGGCGGAGAGCTGCTGCGCCTGGGCGACGAGTGCCGCCTTCTCCTCCTTGGGGGCCTTGGCGACCTGCTTGCCGAAGGCGTTCTGCTCGGCGCGGAGCTCCTCGAACCCGGTGATCGCGGAGCGGCGTGCGGTGTCGGCGTCGATCGCCTGATCGACGAGGTCGACGGAGGACCCTCGCTTCAGCTGCGACGCTCGGAGGACTTCTGGCTGTTCGCGGAGGAGTACGGGATCGATCACCCGGCAAGTCTAGCGATCGAGGTCGGCGCCAGGGCCCCGGGACAGTACCGTTGGGCCATGCCGACTCCCCCGCACGCAGCGCTCGTGTACAACCCGGTGAAGGTCGACGCCACCCGGTTGCGGAGCGCCCTCGAGGCCCGCTCGCAGGAGGCGGGGTGGGCGGCTCCGCACCTCTACGAGACGAGTGTCGAAGATCCCGGCGTCGGGCAGGCGAGACGTGCAGTCCTCGACGGCGCACGGGTGGTCCTCGTGGCCGGTGGCGACGGGACGGTGCGCGCCGTCGCCGAGGGACTGCGCGGGAGCGGGGTGCCGCTGACCCTCATCCCCTCGGGCACCGGCAACCTGTTGGCGCGGAACCTCAAGCTGCCGCTCGGCGACCAGGCGGCCGCGATCGCGACGGCCTTCACGGGCGAGACGCGGGCCATCGACATCGGCGTGGCCATGATCACGCGCCCGGACGGATCCGAGGAGGAGCACGCGTTCGTCGTGATGGCCGGCATGGGGATCGACGCGATGATGATCTCCACCGCCAACCCGGACCTGAAGAAGTCGCTCGGTTGGCTCGCATACGTCGAGTCCGGACTCCGCTCCATCATCACCGCGGCGCCGTTCCGCATCCACTACCAGCTGCGCGGGCACCGGCAGCATGCGGCGACCGTGAGCTCCGTGCTCGTCGGCAACTGCGGCACGCTCCAGGGCGGGGTGCAGCTCATGCCGGACGCCGAACTCGACGACGGCTTCCTCGACGTGGCGGTGCTGCAGCCGAAGGGCGCGTTCGGCTGGTTGCTCGTGTGGCGGAAGGTGACGTGGGAGAACCGGGTGCTGCGACGGACGGCGGTCGGGCGTCGGATGATCCGGTTCACCGAGGGTCGCGGGGCGAACACGGTGACGAACCTGCGGGCGGAGGCGTTGACCCTGCGGGTGGAGGAGGCACAGGACCTCGAACTCGACGGTGACGCCTTCGGGATGGCGACCATGGTCGCGTTCGACGCGCACCGCGGCGGGTTGCTCGTCACCCTGCCGTAGCCGCGATCCCTGGCCCACCCGGTGCCGACCCGATGTCTGGTCCCCCAGACACCTCGTCGTCGTCGGCACTCGCCGGGCGGCCCCCGGCGGAGTGGACTGAGCGCATGACCGACTCGGCACACGCTCCCCGGACCATCCGCGCCGCTCGCGGCACCACCCTCACCGCCAAGAGCTGGCAGACCGAGGGCCCGCTCCGGATGCTCATGAACAACCTCGACCCCGAGGTCGCCGAGCACCCGGAGGACCTCGTCGTCTACGGCGGCACCGGCAAGGCGGCCCGCAACTGGGAGGCGTACGACGCGATCGTCCGCACCCTCGAAGGCCTGGAGTCCGACGAGACCCTGCTCGTGCAGTCCGGCAAGCCCGTCGGCGTCTTCCGCACGCACGAGTGGGCACCGCGCGTCCTCATCGCGAACTCCAACCTCGTCGGCGACTGGGCGACGTGGCCCGAGTTCCGCAAGCTCGAGGCCGAGGGCCTCACGATGTACGGACAGATGACCGCCGGCTCGTGGATCTACATCGGCACGCAGGGCATCCTCCAGGGCACCTACGAGACCTTCGCCGCGATCGCCGACAAGCGCTTCGGCGGGACCCTCGCCGGCACCCTCACCCTCACGGGCGGCGCCGGCGGCATGGGCGGCGCGCAGCCGCTCGCCGTCACCCTGAACGAGGGCGTCGTCCTCATCGTCGACGTCGACCCGTCCCGGTTGCAGCGTCGCGTCGAACACCGCTACCTCGACGAGATGACCGACGACCTCGACGACGCCGTCGCCCGGGTGCTCGCCGCCAAGGCCGAGCGCCGTGCGCTGTCGGTCGGCCTCGTCGGCAACGCGGCGACCGTCTTCCCCGAACTCCTGCGTCGCGGCGTCGCGATCGACATCGTCACCGACCAGACGAGCGCACACGACCCGCTCGCCTACCTCCCCGAGGACACGGCGCTCGCCGATTGGCAGAGCGAGTCCACCACCGACGCCGCCGACTTCACGACGCGGTCCCGCCTCGCCATGGCGAAGCAGGTCGAGGCGATGGTCGGCTTCCAGGACGCCGGTGCCGAGGTCTTCGACTACGGCAACTCGATCCGTGCGGAGGCGAAGCTCGGCGGCTACGCACGCGCATTCGACTTCCCCGGCTTCGTCCCGGCGTACATCCGCCCCCTCTTCGCCGAGGGCAAGGGGCCCTTCCGCTGGGCCGCGCTCTCCGGCGACCCGGCCGACATCGCCGCGACCGACCGCGCCATCCTCGAGCTGTTCCCCGAGGACGAGAAGCTCCGCCGCTGGATCACCTCCGCCGGCGAGAAGATCGCCTTCGAGGGGCTGCCGGCGCGCATCTGCTGGCTCGGCTACCAGGAGCGCCACCTGGCCGGTCTGAAGTTCAACGAGATGGTCGCCTCGGGTGAACTGAGCGCGCCCGTCGTCATCGGCCGCGACCACCTCGACTCCGGTTCCGTCGCATCGCCCTACCGGGAGACGGAGGCCATGGCCGACGTCTCCGACGCGATCGCCGACTGGCCGCTCCTCAACGCCCTGCTCAACACGGCGTCCGGCGCGACCTGGGTGTCGATCCATCACGGTGGCGGCGTCGGCATCGGCCGTTCCATCCACGCCGGTCAGGTCATCGTCGCCGACGGGACACCGCTCGCCGCCGAGAAGATCGCGCGCGTGCTCGTGAACGACCCGGGCACCGGCGTCATGCGGCACGTCGACGCCGGCTACGAGCGGGCAGCAGAGGTCGCCCGCGAACGCGGCCTGCGGGTGCCGATGTGGGAGGGCGAGTGACCGACGGCCTGCTCGCCCACGGCCGGCTCGCGGGACTCGACGAGATCGCCGGTGTCGGGGTCGACCCGGCACGCGGTGGATACTCCCGGCACGTCTGGACACCGGTCGAGTTCGAGCTGCGCGAGTGGTTCACGGCCCGCGCCGCCCGGCTCGGTCTGGACGTCGAGACGGACCGCAACGGCAACCTCTGGGCGTGGTGGGGCACCCCGGGGCCCGACGCGGTCGTCACCGGCAGCCACCTCGACTCCGTCCCGGGCGGCGGCGCCTTCGACGGGCCGCTCGGCGTCGTCTCCGCCCTGGACGCCGTGGCACGCCTGCAGGCCACCGGCTTCCAGCCGTCCCGTCCCGTCGCCGTCGTGGTGTTCGCCGAGGAGGAGGGATCGCGGTTCGGTGTCGCCTGCCTCGGATCCCGGCTCCTGTCCGGGGCGATCACCGCGGACGCCGCCCGGGCGCTGACCGATGCCGACGGGATCACCGTGGCCGAAGCGGCAGCCGCCGCCGGGCTCGCTCCCGAGCACCTCGGTCGCGACGACGAGGCCCTCGCGCGCATCGGACTCTTCATCGAGTTGCACGTGGAACAGGGACGCGGCCTCATCGACCTGGACTCGCCCACGGCCGTCGCGTCGTCGATCCTCGCCCACGGCCGGTGGCGGCTCCGCGTGAGTGGCCAGGGCAACCACGCCGGCGCCACGGGCATGCGCGAGCGCCGTGATCCGGTGGTCGCCGCAGCCCGCGCGATCCTCGCGGTCGAGCAGGCCGCCCTCGCGACGGACGACGCCCGCGCCACCGTGGGCCGCATGCGGATCGTGCCCGGGGGTACCAACGTCATCGCCTCGGAGGTCGACGCCTGGGTGGACGCCCGCGCGGCCACCGACGCCGAGACACGCGCCCTCGTCGCGGACATCGGCGCCCGCGTGCAGGAGGCCGTCGCCGATTCCGGATGTGCGGCGGAGCTGATCGAGGAGTCGTGGTCGGGGGTCGTCGAGTTCGACCCCGAGCTCGCCGCCCGGCTCGCCGGCACGCTCGGCGGGGTCCCGCTGCTGCCGACGGGAGCCGGTCACGACGCGGGCGTCCTGAACGGTGCGGTGCCGACGGCGATGGTCTTCGTCCGCAACCCGACGGGTGTCTCGCACTCGCCGGAGGAGTTCGCCGAGACGGCCGACTGCGTCGCCGGGGTCGAAGCGCTCGAGACCCTGCTGCGGAGCGTGCTGTGACGGGCGCGAGCGTCGATCCCGGCGCAGCGGCCGTGCGGGCTCCCGTCTGGGCCGCGACCGCGATCATCGACGGCCGACCGATCGACCGCGTCCGGTTCACCGCCGACGACGCAGGACGCATCGCCACCGTCGAGCGGGACGTCGACCCGCAGGCGGACGACCGACGCCTCGGAACCGTGGTCCCCGGCATGGGGAACGCCCACTCGCACGCGTTCCACCGTCTGCTCCGCGGACGCACCCATGCCGACGGCGGCGACTTCTGGCAGTGGCGCGAGGCGATGTACGCGGCGGCCGCCAGCCTCGACCCGGACCACTACGGTCGGGTCGCTCGCGCCGTGTTCGGCGAGATGCTCGTGTGCGGCTGGACGGCGGTCGGCGAGTTCCACTACGTGCACCACCAGGCCGACGGCACCCCGTACCCGAGCGCCCACGCGATGGAACTCGCGGTCGCCGAGGCCGCCGCCGAGATCGGCATCCGGCTCACCCTCCTCGACACGGCCTACCTCGCGAGCGGTCTCGGACCCGCCGGTGGTCCGGCCGCGCCGCTCCTCCCGGAGCAGCGCGCGTTCGGCGACGGCGACGCGGCCGGCTGGCTCGACCGCTGGCACGGACTCCGCACGGCGCTCTCCACGTCCCTGGGCACGAGCGGACTGGTCACCCTCGGTGCCGCCCTGCACTCGGTGCGGGCCGTGCCCGTCGAAGCGATGCGCACCATCCTCGCCGGACTGCCGGAGGACGTCGCTCTACACGTCCACCTCTCGGAGCAACCGCAGGAGAACGTCGACACCCTCGCGAAGACGGGTAGGACACCGACGGGCGTGCTGGCCGCCCTCGGAGCGCTCGACCCGCGCATCAGCCTTGTGCACGCCACCCACCTCACCGACGCCGACATCACGGCGATCGGGCGGTCGGGCGCGACCGTCGTGATGTGTCCGACGACCGAGGCCGACCTCGGCGACGGCATCGGACCGGCACGCCGCCTCGCGGATGCCGGCGCCCGGATCGCCGTGGGATCCGACCAGAACGCCGTCGTCGACCCCCTGCTCGAACTGCGCGGCCTCGAGGCCGGTGAACGGCTCGCGTCCGGCCGACGCGGTCGGTTCTCGCCCGCGGAGCTCTTCGAGGCCGGGACCGCCGGCGGCTACCGCTCGCTCGGACTCGGGCGCCACACGCTCGCCGTCGGCGACCCGCTCGACCTCGTCGAGGTGTCGACGTCGAGTCCGCGCACGACCGGCGCCGACCCGGCCCAGCTCGCCCTCGTCGCGACCGCGTCCGACGTCGAGCGGGTGATCGTCGGCGGGCGACTCGTGGCCGAACGCGGCCGGTTGCTCGCGACCACGCAGGAGACCACGCCGGAACAGCTCCTCACGGCGGCGCTCGCCGAGCTGGCAGCATCGACAGGGACGCCCCGAGCCGCCACCTCGTCCCCGACACCTGATCACCCCTCGCAGGAGATGCAGCCATGACGACCGAACTCATCACCGGCATCGCCGAGCTCACGACCAACGCGGGTTCCGGGCCCGGCGACACCGACGGCAACCGCATCACCGACGCGGCGCTCGTCATCGAGGACGGTCGGATCGCCTGGCTGGGCTCGGCGTCCGATGCCCCCGACGCCGACGCGCGGACCGACGTGGGCGGACGCGCCGTGCTGCCCGGGTGGGTCGACACCCACACGCACCTCGTGTTCGCGGGCGACCGCTCTGCGGAGTTCGAGGCGCGGATGGCCGGCGGCCGGTACGCGGCGGGCGGGATCGCCACGACCGTCGCCGCCACCCGCGCCGCTTCGGAGGAGCAGCTCGTCGCGGGCGCGAAGCGGTTGCGGGCGGAGGCGCTCGCCCAGGGGACGACCTTCCTGGAGGCGAAGACGGGGTATGCGCTGGACGTCGAAGGCGAGGCGCGGTCCGCTCGGGCGGCGGCCGAGGTCGCCGACGTCGTCACCTTCCTCGGCGCCCACCTCGTGCCGGCCGGCGTCGATCGCCGCGACTACCTCGACCTCGTCACGGGCCCGATGCTCGACGCCGTCGCGCCGTTCGCGTCGTACGTCGACGCGTTCTGCGAGGTCGGCGCGTTCGACATCGAGGAGTCGCGGGAGGTGCTCCTCGCCGGTCGCGCGGCGGGCCTCGGGGTCCGCGTGCACGGCAACCAGCTCGGCGAGAGCGGCGGGGTGCGGCTCGCGGTCGAGTTGGGGGCGGCGAGCGTCGACCACTGCAACCACCTGTCCGACGCCGACGTCGACCTCCTGGCCGGCTCGTCGACGGTGGCGACCCTGCTGCCCGCCTGCGACCTGTCGACCCGCGAACCGTTCCCCCCGGCACGCGCGCTCGTCGACGCCGGTGCCGCGATCGCCCTCGCCACCAACTGCAACCCGGGCACCTCGTACACGACGTCGATGGCGTACTGCGTGGCGACCGCCGTGCTGCAGATGCGGCTGACGATCGCCGAGGCGGTCTGGGCGGCGACGCGGGGTGCCGCGGTGGCGGTCGGGCGCGAGCACGGTGCCGACGCCGTCGGATCGCTCCGCGTGGGCGGTCTCGCCGATCTGCAGGTGCTCGACGCCCCTTCGGTCTCGCATCTCGCCTACCGACCCGGGGTGCCGCTGACGGTCGGCGTGTGGCAGCGCGGTGAGCGCGTCGCGTCGGGCGCCCGACCGTGAGCGATGCCGCCGAGGCACCGGGCGTCGTGCTGCTGCCGGCCGCGGGGCATCGGAGCTATCGCTGGCGGAACGGGCTCGGTACTGCGACGGAGATCGCCGCCGAGCCCGTCCGGCGCCAGGCCGAGGGCGACGTCGACGTGCCTGACGGCCCGGGCTGGACGCTGAGCATCGCGACGGTCGAGTCGGACGTCGCCTTCTCCGCATTCCCGGGCGTCGACCGACAGCTGATGGCGCTGTCGGCCGGCGGCCTCGGGCTCGTGATCGACGGCGATCCGGTCGAGTTGGACCGGTGGCAGGTCGCCGCCTTCGACGGTGCTGCGGCGGTGGCATCGACGGGCGTGGTGGGTCCGACGCTCGATCTCAACCTGATGGTGTCGCGGGACCGGTTCCGTGGATCGCTCGAGGCGGTCGTCGTCTCGGGCTCATCGACGGTCACGACCCCGCCGGGTGCCACCACGTTCGTCGTGCTGCTCGACGGCGCGGTGTCGGCGGAAGGCCCCGGCCTGGACCGCTCTTCGCTCGCCCAGTACGACACCCTGCGCCTCGAAACGGGCTCCCTGTCCCTGACCGGTGCCGCCACGATCGCGATCGCGAGAATCCACCCCCGCCGGTGATGGGCGCCAGCGCGGTGCGCTGACGCGAGCGCGCCCCATAGCCGCGAGCGCGGGTCTCCGGAGGGGCGCGCTCACCTCACAGACCCGCGCTCAAGCCGATTCGACAGGTCTCGCGTCAGCGCACCGCGCTGGCATGAGACCTCGCCACGGGGTGCCAGCGCGGTGCGTCCGCGTGAGCGACGCACACCCGGCGTGAGCGCTCCCCAGGCGCGCGAGCGCGGGTCTCCAGAGGGGCGCGCTCACCTCACAGACCCGCGCTCGCGTCAGCGCACCGCGCTGACGCACACCCCAGCTGGCGGACTACTTCGTGCGGTCGAGGACGGCGAAGCGGAAGACGTAGGTCGCGTCGAGCGTCTCTTCGAGCCCCGTCACGTTCTTCTGCGCGATGACCGTCTCCGTGCCCTGCAGCAGCGGGATGATCGGTGCCGCCTCCGCGGTCAGCGCCTGGATCTGCTCGATCGCGGCGATGCGCGCCGCCGGGTCCGTCGCCGTGGCCTCGGTGTCGATGAGCGCGTCGACGGCCGGGTCGGAGTACCCGTTGGCGACGGACGCACCGGTCGTCGAGTAGGCCGAGCGGATGAAGTTGTCGGGGTCCGGGTAGTCGGGGAAGAACCCGAGCTGGTAGGCGGGGTAGCCGGACTCCGGGTTGAGCTCCTTCACGTAGCTCGTCCACTCGGTCGACTGCAGGTCGACGGAGAACAGACCCGACTCCTCCAGCTGCGACTTGATGAGCGCGTACTCCTGATCGGAGTCGGGGCCGTAGTGGTCGCTCGTGTACTGGATCGGCAGGGCGACCGGGGTGCTGACCCCGGCGGCGGCGAGGATGGCGGCGGCCTTCGACCGGTCCGGGGCGTCGCCGTAGGCGGTCTGGAACGCGGGCGTCGCGCCCGTCTGGCCGTCGAGCACCACCGAATAGGCCGGCGCGTAGGTGCCCTTGTAGACCTGGTCGGCGATCTCCTTCCGGTCGACGAGCAAAGCGACCGCCTGCCGGATCGCGAGCTTCTGCGCGTCGTTCGCGCCCGGTTGGGTGTTCAGGTTGAAGGTGAGGAAGCGCACCGAACCACCGGGACCGTCGACGACCTGCAGATCGGAATTGCCACGCAGATCGGCAACGTCCGTCGCGGTCAACGAGCGGTAGGCGATGTCGATGTCGCCCTTCTCCAGGTCGAGTCGCAGGTTCGACGCCGTCGTGTACGGCTTGAGCACCACGTGCTGCGTCTTCGCCCGGTCGCCGGCGTAGCGCGAGTTGGCCTCGAGCGACAGCAGCCCGCCGGACTGGTAGCTGTCGACCTCGTAGGGACCCGAGCCGATCACGTCGTCATCGCTCAGCAGCTTGTCCGCGGGGAAGACCTCCTCGTCGACGATCGGTCCGGCCATGCTCGTGAGGACGTACGGCCAGGTCTGGTCGTTCGGGACCTTGAGTGTGAAGACCACCTGGTCGTCGTCACCCTCCTCGACGCTCTCCAGGTTCGCGAGCAGCGGCGACGGGCCGTTGTCGGCGGCGATCTCGCGGACGCGGGTGAAGGAGAAGACGACGTCGGAGGCCGTGAGCGCGTGCCCGTTCGAGAACGTCAGACCCTCCTTGACCGTGCACACGTAGGTGGTCGCCTCGGTGAAGTCGCAGGACTCCGCAGCATCGGGCGCAGGCGCCACGTCACCCTCGTCGTAGCTCAGGAGGTGCTGGTAGATCTGGTTCTGGGGGGTGAACGATCCACGGTCCCAGGCTCCGGCGGGGTCGAGGGAGACGATCTGGTCGGTCGTCCCGATGACGAGCGCGGTCGTGGTCGTCGTGCCGCCCTGGGCCGTACAACCGGCGAGGGCTGCGACGACGCCGAGGCTCACGGCGATGGCCGCGAATCGGGTGGATCGGTTCATGGGGGGGGGTCCTTCGGGTGGCTGCGGGTGCGGGTGCTGGTGCGGGTGGGTGGCGCCGGGTGCTGTGGCGCTGGGCGGGAGGTCCGCCCGAGGGAGGCGGCGTTACGCGGGTGGGGTGTGGGCTGCGAGGGCGAACCGCGGGTGCGGGGCGTCGCCGTCGACGAGATCGGTGACGAGTCGCCCGAGCACGGGTCCGAACTTGAACCCGTGACCGGAGAATCCCGTCGTGACGATGATCCGGCCGATCCGGTCGATCACGAAATCCTCGCTCGGGCTCAGGTCGTAGAGGCAACTGATGGTATGCGGCGCCGACGCGTCGACCCCTGGCACCCACTCGGCGACGTAGGCGGTGAGGCGCGCGAGCTCCTCCGGTTCGGCCAGGCCGTCACGCGCGTCGGGGTGCACGTGCACCGCACCACCGTGCAGACCGACCTTCACGCCCTCGCCGGGGGTGAGGAGGCCGTAGACGCTCGAGCCGTCGTCCGGGTAGTGGACGAAGCTCGGCCAGGCCTCTGCGGCGAGCGCCGTCGGGAAGTGGGCGGGTTGCACCTGGGTGACGACGATCTCGGGGAGCGGGCGACCGACGCTCGCTGCGAGCGCTCCGACGAGGTCCGGCGTCCACGATCCGGCGGCGACGACGACGTGGTCGGCTGTGACGTCTCCCAGCTCGGTGCGGATCACGGCACCGGCACCGGTCGTCCCGGTCGCCGGAATCGGCTCGACCCCCGTGACCCGGACGCCGAAGCGGAGCGTCGCCCCGGCGACCACGGCGAGGTCGAGGAACGCCTCGATCGCCTCGGCCGACGACAGTCGCCCGCCGGTCGCGTGATGGAGGACGTCCTGCTCGAACCGGAGCCCGGGCCAACGTTCCGCGGCCTGTTCCGGGGAGAGACGCTCCGAGGCGATCCCACCTCGGGTCATCGCGGCCTCGATCCCGCGGAGCATCTCCGGGCGGCCGTGGTCCAGTGCGCCGGTGAGTTCGAGCAGGGTCCGGCCGCTCCGCTCCTCGAGCTCGCGCCAGCCGGCGAGGGCCTCCGAAGTGAGGGCGACGTAGTCGTCGACGTCGTACCCCTGGCGGAAGATGCGGGTCGCGCCGTGGGAGGAGCCGCGCTCGTGACCGCGCTCGAAGCGTTCGACGAGCAGCACCTCCCGGCCACGCTCGGCGAGCGCACGCGCGGCGGCGGCACCGACGACGCCGGCTCCGATGACGACGACCTCGACCCGCTCGGGCAGGGGTGTCGGTCCGGACGTCGGCGAGGGGTCGCTCATCGGGCCTGCTCCGCCCTGGCTCGGGCGTCCACTTCCCGGCGTGCAGGCATGGCGGCCGCCACCGCGGCCTCGTCGGCGAACGGTCGGGTCGGGAAGCGATCGGGCGCGTATCGCGACGCGTCGACGAAGGGGCTCTCGCCGGTGACGATGAGTTCGGCGAGCATGCGGCCGAGGCCGGGACCGTGGGTGACGCCCGACTCGTTGTCTCCGGCGACGACGTACAGCCCGGCGAGTTCCGGGACCGGCCCGGCGATGAACCGTCGGTCGGCCGTGTACGACACGACGCCCTGGACGGCCTCCGCGGCGTCGAGGACGGGTGCGGCGGCGGGGATCAGCTCGGTGAGGATCGGGGTCAGGTGCTCGCGCATCGCCTGGATGAGGTCCGGGCGGTCTGGGCGGCGGTCGGCCGGGCTGTCATGCACCGCGAGCGCCTCATAGCCGACGCCGTTGCCGTAGGTGAGACCGCCGAGGTGCTCCCTGATCCACAGGCCGCCGAGCTCCGGGATCATCAGCGTCGGCAGTTCGCCGAGGCCGAACGGCGCGGTGGTGAGTCGGCTCGCGATCACGCGGGCGAACGGCAGCTCGCGTCCGGTCGTGCTGAGCAGCTCGTTCGTCCAGGAGCCGGCGGCCAGGACGACCTCGTCGCCGAGCACCCGATCGCCCGCCGCGGTCAGCACGCCGACCACCCGGCCGTCCTCGATGAGGAGCTCGACGACCGGCATGTGTTCGACGATCTCGACGCCCTCCGCTCGGGCGAGCTCCGCGAGCGCGAGCCCGGCGTCCGGCGCGCTGATCTGGATGCCGTCCGGGTGGATGAACGCGCCGACGATCGCCTCCGGGTCGAGCCCAGGCACGAGCTCGGCGGTCTCCACGGCGGTGAGGAGGCGGGCGTCCTCGGGACGGAGCGGGTGCTCGGCGAACGGCAGCAGGTGGTCGAGCACGGCCTGCTCGGTGAGGGCGAGCCAGACGTTGCCGGTGTCGCGGAGGGCGATGTCGTACCCGGCCGCGTCGAGGCCGCGGTAGAAGTCGATGCCGGCCTGCTCGAGGGCCAGCTCCGACTCGTTCCAGTACCAGGCGTACCCGGCCGCCCAGAGCCCGACGAAGCCCGCTCCCGCGGCGGTGGTCGCGTCGGCGGCCTCACCCGACTCGAGGACCGTCACGCGTCGTCCGGCGCGGGCGAGGTGGACGGCGGTCGACAGGCCGAACAGGCCGGCACCGACGATGACGGTGGTCGCAGGGCGGGAGTCGGTCATCATTCGAGGCTACTCACTCCTCACCCGCGGACCGACCACGCCGTCGTTTTCCGACACCCGTGAAGCCGACCTCGGGCTACAGGTGGTCGTGCTCGGCGGCCTCGCTCGGGATGATCGGGATCGCGACCGCCGGCAGGACCGCGACGACCAGGAACGCGACGGGATACCCGACGAGGCCGATGAGCGCGCCCACCGCCGGACCGACGACGGACGCGGCGATGAACTGTCCGGTGTTCTGCGCCCCGAGCGCACGGCCCGCCCAGGCGGGACCGGCCATCTCCGCAACGGAGGTGAAGGCGAGCCCGTTGTCGGCGACCGTCACCGTACTGGCCACCACGAGCGCCACGGCGACCACGACCGGCCACTGCAGGAACCCGGCCCCGGCGAGGAGCAGCATGACGACGACCGCGGACACGGCGACCCAGCGCAGCGGACGCACCCGGCTGCCGACCCGGTCGCTGAGCACGCCGACACCGATCCGTCCGACAGCCCCGACGAACTGCGAGACGCCGACGAGGACGCCCGCGGCGAGCGCGTTCCACCCCTGGTCGGACACCAACCACACGAGGGCGAAGGTCGTCAGGGTGAACTGCGGCACGACGAGCAGGATCGACACGGCGTGGATGCGCCAGAGGAAGGCGTCGCCGCGATACGGGTTGCGTGGTCGTACGGCGATCGGGTTCGGCGTCGTCCCGGTCGGCACCGGCTTCGGAGCGACGGTCCGTGGCGGGTTGCGGAGCCCGATCGCACACGCCACCGCGAGGACGCCCGTCGCCACGAGCGAGATCGTGAGTGCCGCGGAGATGCCGGACGCCGCAGCGACCGACGGCACCGTCACCGCTGCGGCCGTGACCCCGAGCGGCTGCGACATCTGGCGGATCCCCATCGCGAGCCCGCGACGGTCTTTCGGGAACCAGCCGACGACGATCCGACCGCTCGCCGAGTTCGTGCTCGCGGATGCGGCGCCACCGAGGAGCAACAGGATCCCGAGCGGACCATAGCCGAGCGAGGGGATGAGCCCGTCCGCCGCGATCGCTCCGGCGGCCGCCAGCGCGGTGAGGGCGAGGCCTCCGGCGATGACGACCCGTTCACCGATGCGGTCGGCCAGCCAGCCCCAGGCGATGAGCGTCAGCACCATGCCGAGGGTGGGCGCTGCGGCGAGGACGCCGGCTTCGGCGAGCGACATGCCCCGCTCGGCGTGCAGGAGCGGGATGAGGAACGCCGGTGTGCTGACGAAGAGCGTCCCGGCGGTCTGGGCTGCCACACCGAGCCCGAGGACCGTCCAGGCGCGGCCGGCGTTCGGCATCGGTGGGCGGCCTCCGCGGGTGGCCGCAGGGGCCGTCGTGGGCGGGGTCGTTCCGGTCATCGAACCGCTTCCTGCGACCGGTCCCTCCGGCTGCTAGCATGACGGTACACCATTTTGGTATACCAAAATAGCCGACGAGAACAGGGCACGGATGAGCACCCCGACGCAGACGACGCAGCTCTACGACCGCCTCCGAGCGGCCATCCTCACGCTCGACCTCGCACCCGGTCAATCACTCACCGAGCGAGGACTGGAGCAGCGGTTCGCCGCCTCACGCACACCGGTGCGCGCGGCGCTCACCCGGCTCGAGTCCGAAGGGCTCGCGAAGCGCGACGGGCGCGGGTGGATCGTCGCCCCCATCGACCTCGAGGAGATCGGCCTCATCGCGGAGTACCGCGAAGCCCTCGAGACGGCGACGGTGCGGCTCGCGACCGAACGCGCCACCGAGGCACAGCTCGCCGCCGTCCGCGCCCTCCTCGACGAACCGCGCCCCGACGACGAGCGCACCGTGCTGCGGGTCGGCGGCGACTTCCACGAGGAGCTCGCGGCGCTCTCCGGGAACCGCATGCTGGCGGAGGGCGTGCACGGGGCGATGGTCAGACTCGCCCGCACCCGCTGGCTCGAGGTCCGCACACCGGAGGCCCGCGACCAGGCCTCCCGAGAGCACCACGCCATCCTCGATGCAGTCGTGGCCGGCGACGCGACGCGCGCGGCCGAGCTCGTCGCCGACCACATCCGCGGCACGAACGAACGACTCATCGCCTCGCTCACCGCCGAGCAGCGTCGCCTCCGCGGTCACGGCGTCGACATCGTCGCCTGAGCGACCGCCACGGTTCAGTCCTCGAGCGGCTCCGCCGAGAGCAACCCGCGCAGCCAGTCGCGCGCCTCGATGAACACCTCGTCGTTGTACCGCGAGTGGTAGTCGACGGCGGTGCGGTCCGCGCTCGGGTAGGAGCCCAGGAAGATCACGTTCGGACTGAACCGACGGAGCCCGAGCAGCGCGTCGGCCATCCGCTCGTCCTCGATGTGCCCGAGGGCGTCGATCACGAAGCGGTAGCGCCCGAGGGCGTCGCCGATGGGTCGCGACTCGATGAGGCTCAGGTTCACGCCACGGGTGGAGAACTGCTCCAGCATGTCGAGGAGCGATCCGGCCTGGTCGTTCGGGAGCTCCACGATGAGGCTCGTCTTGTCGGCACCCGTCCGCGCCGGGATCTCGCGGGAGCGGCTGACGACGACGAAGCGCGTCACGGCGTTCGGGTTGTCACCGATGTTCTCCGCGAGGACGTCGAGCTCGTAGTGGTCGACGATGCCGGGCGGGGCGACGGCGGCGTCCGCGGTCGAGGTGCCGTCGAGCAGCGACGCCGCGGCCGCCACGTTGCTGGATGCCGGGATGTGCCCGTGCGAGGGCAGTTTCGCGTCGAGCCACAGGTGGCACTGCCCGTAGGCGACGGGGTGCGCGTTCACCACCGCGACGTCCTCGAGGCGGGTTCCGGGGCGGGCGACGAGGAAGAAGTTGACGGGGACGAGCACCTCGCCGACGATGCGCAGACCGGGCATCGTGGCCAGTGCATCCTGCGCCACGGACACCCCGCCGTCGACGGAGTTCTCGATGGCGATGACGGCGGCCGTGCTGCGCCCGTCGAGCACGTCGCCCAGGGCTTCGCCGACGTTGCTGACCGGCTTCCAGATCTGGCCTCTCGCCTCCTCGACCTGACCGAGGGCGACCTCGGTGAAGGTCCCGCTCGGACCGAGAAAACTGTAGCTCCGACGGGCGTCTTCGGGGGGTGCGGCAGACATGCCTCCGAGCGTACCGCGTGGCTCGCGACACGCCTCCGACGTCGTGTTGACTCCCATCCAGGTCACATCCGGCTGATATTCAGGAAAAACGGGCTGTTTCAGCCCGGATACCCCCCGTTTTGAGCTATTCAAAACACGCCAATACCCGTCACAATGGATACAAGGGTGTATTGGGCGCTGCCGCTCGTCTCGGGATGCGAGTTCACGGCCGTTCGTCTCCCCGATCTCGATGCGTGATCCGACGTCGCGCGAGGCTCCACCCGATGGCCTGAGACGACGAACAGGAGTGACGTGACGAGTGTCTTCACCGACGCCGCCTCGCGGACCACTCCTCGACTGAACCTCGCGGCGGGTGCCGAGGCCGCGTTCGACATCGCACCCTCCTGGACCCTGCCGGCCTGGCGGCTCCCGACGTGGGTCGGGCGGCCGCTCTCCGCAGCGCGCGCCACGCTCGTCAAGTCGGTCGTCATGACCGTCGCCATCGCCGCGATCCTCGCCGGCGTCGTCACCGTGACGCAGACCTCGACCGCCGGGGCCAGCGCGATCGCCGCCTCCGACTTCGCACCGGCGGCGTCCACAGTCCCCACCATGAGCGCAGCGGCCTTCACCGCGACCTACGTGGGCGACCTCGCCGCTGCGGCGTCCGCCCTCACGACGATGTCGTCGATCCAGGTCGCCCAGCTCTGGACCGCCTTCCCGCCCGGATACCGTGCGCTGCTCATGACCG
The DNA here is from genome assembly GCF_030209505.1 of Plantibacter sp. LMC-P-059a. NCBI lineage: Bacteria > Bacillati > Actinomycetota > Actinomycetes > Micrococcales > Microbacteriaceae > Plantibacter > Plantibacter sp. LMC-P-059a. The sequence goes on from NZ_JARVRZ010000006.1 coordinate 402,751, forward strand.
GCTACCCGGCGATCATCGGCAACCTCGAGGGCGTCACCTATACGGACCGCGCGACCGCCAACGTGTCCCGCCTCGCCGGACTCCTCACCGACACCGAGGAGAGCTACCGGGCGATGACGGCTGGCTCCGACCAGGTCGACGGTGAGGCGGCCTCGACGGCCCTCGCGACGACCGTGTCGCGACTCGACGCGATCAAACTGCTCGTCGACCGGTACTCCCCGGAGGCGGTCGCCGCCAGACTCCAGCCCGAGTACCTCATCACGCTGCAGTCGGCCGGTGCCGGTCCTCCTCGCGTCGCGGTCGCGGTGGGCGACGTCGACACCGCCGCCTACGTCACCGTGTTCGTCCCGGGGATGAACAGCAGCGCTCTCGAGCTCGACGACTACCTGCGCGGCGCGAAGCGCATCCAGACGGCCGCGGCGGACAGCGCGGTGATCCTCTGGATCGGCGGCCACAGCCCGACCGCCCTCGAAGTGCCGTCCAACGACCGCGCCATCGAGGGGGCACCGCTGCTCGCCGGCGTGCTGGCCGGCTACGACGCCTACCGGACGACGCACGGTCTCTCCTCGCAGCTGAGCGTGGTGGCGCACTCCTACGGCACGGCGACGGCCTCGCTCGCGCTGGCCTCCGGCGACTACCACGTCGACGACTTCGTGATGCTCGGCTCGGCTGGCATCCCCTCCGAGATCGCGATCACCGACCTCCATGTCCCCGCCAGTCGCGTGTACGCCTCGCAGGCGAGTGCCGACACCCTCGCGGGCCTCGGCCAGGTCCTGTCCGGGCGGGCGAACCCGACCGGTGACACCTGGGGAGCGACCGTGTTCGGCTCGGACGGCCTGACGCTCGGCGACGGCGACCACCTCGGCGCCGTCGACGGCCACAACGCGGTCGGCTCGAGCAACGCCGACGACCGGGGCAAGTACCTCGGGCCGGCGACCGAGAGCCTTTACGCGATCCAGCGCATCGTGACCGGCAAGGCCTACGCCCTGCCCGACCTCACGACCCCCACCGGCGCGCGGCACCCCGGTGCGACCGCGGCCTCGGGAACGACCGACCCCGCCACCACCACGTCGGCCTCGGCGAGCGCCGCCGCGGTCCTCGCCACCCGCTGACCGTCGCCGATCCACAGGTGCCCGACATCCGGAGGTCAAGCGCCTTCCTGACCCGATCGGTTGCTGCCAGACTGGGGCGATGAACGATCGCGCTGGGACCCCCGCCACCGAAGCCGACCTGATCGACGTGCCGTCGCTCATCGACGCGTACTACACGCTCAAGCCGGACGTCTCGATCCCGGAGCAGCGGGTCGTGTTCGGCACGTCCGGACACCGCGGCTCCTCGCTGAACACGGCGTTCAACCAGGACCACATCGCCGCCACCACGCAGGCGATCGTCGAGTACCGCGCCGGCCAGGGCATCACCGGTCCGCTCTTCATCGGTTCCGACACGCACGCGCTCAGCGGCCCGGCGCAGACGACCGCGCTCGAGGTCCTCGTCGCGAACGGGGTCCGCGTGCTCGTCGACGAGTTCGACGACTTCGTCCCGACGCCGGCCCTCAGCCACGCGATCCTCAAGTACAACGCGGAGGGCAACGGCGACCAGGCCGACGGCATCGTCGTCACGCCGAGCCACAACCCGCCGGCCGACGGCGGCTTCAAGTACAACCCGCCGCACGGTGGGCCGGCCGACTCCGACGCCACCTCGTGGATCGCGAACCGCGCCAACGAGCTCATCGCGGGCGGCCTGCAGGACGTGAAGATGGCCGAGCCGTCGGCCGTCGAGACGTACGACTTCCGCGGCAACTACGTCGACGACCTGAAGCACATCATCAACCTCGACGCCATCAAGCGCAGCGGCATCCGCATCGGTGCCGACCCCTTGGGTGGCGCGAGCGTGCACTACTGGCAGGCGATCGCCGACCGCTACGAGATCGACCTCACGGTCGTGAACCCGCACGTGGACCCGGCGTGGGCGTTCATGACGCTCGACTGGGACGGCAAGATCCGCATGGACCCGTCGTCGCCGTCGGCCATGGCCGCGCTCGTCGCCCGTCGTGACGAGTTCGACCTCCTCACCGGCAACGACGCGGACGCCGACCGCCACGGCATCGTCACCCCCGACGCCGGGCTCATGAACCCCAACCACTACCTCGCCGTCGCGATCGACTACCTGTACGCGAACCGTCCGGGTTGGCGCGAGGACGCCGCGGTCGGCAAGACCCTCGTGTCGTCGTCGGTCGTCGACCGCGTGGCGGAGTCGCTCGGGCGTCGCCTGTGGGAGGTCCCGGTCGGGTTCAAGTGGTTCGTCCCCGGTCTCGTCGACGGCTCCGTCGGCTTCGGCGGCGAAGAGAGCGCCGGCGCGAGCTTCCTGCGCTTCGACGGCTCAGTGTGGACGACCGACAAGGACGGGATCCTCCTGTGCCTGCTCGCCGCGGAGATCCTCGCGGTGACCGGCAAGACCCCGTCGGTGCTGTACCGCGAACTCACCGAGCGCTTCGGCGACCCGGTGTACGAGCGTGTCGACGCCGCGGCCTCGAAGGAGCAGAAGGCACGCCTCGGCAAGCTCGACGGCGACGCGATCACGGCGACCGAACTCGCGGGCGACCCGATCGTCGCGAAGCTCAGCCACGCACCGGGCAACGACGCCGCCATCGGCGGGGTCAAGGTCGTGACCGAGCACGCGTGGTTCGCGGCCCGCCCCTCCGGCACCGAGGACGTCTACAAGATCTACGCCGAGTCCTTCAAGGGCGCTGAGCACCTGAAGCTCGTGCAGGCCGAGGCGAAGCGGATCGTCGACGACGCCCTCGGCGCGTAGGCGCTGGCCGGTCCGACCGGTCCCTGAGCCGTACCCTCGGTCCCTGAGCCGCACCCTCCCGGTCCCTGAGCCATCCCCGGTCCCTGAGCTTGTCGAAGGGCGCACTTCGACAGGCTCAGTGACCGGTGGTCGGCTTCGTGCGCGGTCCCGGCCCTGAGTCGTCCCGGTCCCTGAGTCGTCCCCGCCCCGGTCCCTGAGCTTGTCGAAGGGCTAGTTCAGGTATCCAGGCGCGGCCGGGAGTCCGAAGAACTCCTCGAGTGTCGTGACGCCCGTATTGTGCATCTCGGTCGCGAGCGACACCCCGATGTAGCGGTAGTGCCACGGCTCGAAGGAGAACCCGGTGACGTCGACCTTGTCGGCCGGGTACCGCAGGAGGAAGCCGAAACGGTACGCGTTCGCGGCCAACCACTGCCCTTCGGTCGTGTCGCCGAAACAGGTGTTGAGCGAGCAGTTCCCGCTCGCGGCGCCGATGTCCATCGTCCAGCCGGTCTGGTGTTCGCTGTAGCCGGGTCGCGCGGTCGTCGCGTCATCCGGCTCGCTGTCGTACACGGACACCTGGCTCGAGTAGCTGCGGTACGCGCTGTTCGAGGCGAGTGACAGGCCGGCCTCGGCCGATGCGGCGTCGAACATCTGCACGATCGCCGCGGCGGCCTCGGCACGCAGCAGCGGGTCCCAGGTGTGCGCGACGGGCACGGTGACGAGGTCCGGCGGGGTGTAGTCGACGGGGTTGAGCGGCCGGGTCTTGTTGACGACCACCCAGGGGCTCAGCGGGTCGTCGATCGAGAACGCCGCCTTGTCGAACGCGGGCGGCGCCGGCGGGGCGACCGGGGTGGTCTCGGTCGGGGTGGGCGTGGCGGTGGGAGTCGGTGTCGGTGTGGCCGTCGGCGTTGCGCTCGGCGTCTTCGTGGCGGCGACCGGAGTGGGCGTCGCTCCCCCGGCGATGTTGACGACGAGCACCACCAGCAGGATCGCGAGCGCGGCCGCGAGCACCCCGAAGGCGATCACGCGGTTGCGACGCACGCGCGGCGAGACCGGGCGTCGGTGGGAGGGCTGGTGGGCTGCGGTCACCCGTCGAGCCTAACCGTGACACGCCGAGTCCGCCTCTGCCACACTGTCGACAGGCACGCACACCGGACGAGGGGCCCGACGATGACTGCAGCGACGCCAGCACACCACGCGCCCACGCACCGCAGGCGTCCGCGGTTCCGCCGGCTGCTCACCGCGGTCGCCGTCGTGGTCGGTCTCGGGCTCGTGGTGGCGGTCGTCGCGGCGATCACCCCGTGGCCGTCCGCCCTGCTCATCCGCTCGGTCTTCGAGCGTGGCGGGGCCGCGACGGTCGCCGAGATGGAGCCGTATGTCCCGGACACGAAGCTCACCGAGTACCGCGACGTCGCCTACGCCGCGCCGAGTGGCGGGCGCCCCCAGGTGGACACGACCCTCGACGTCTTCACCCCGGCCGACGGCACGGAGCCGCTGACCACGATCGTGTGGATCCACGGCGGGGCGTGGATCTCCGGCGAGAAGGGCAACGTCGAACCGTACCTGCGGATCCTCGCGGCCGAGGGCTACACGACGATCGCCGTCAACTACACGATCGCCCCGGAGGCGATCTACCCGACGGCCGTGGACCAGTTGAACGACGCGCTCGCGTACATCTCCGAGCACGCGTCGGAGTGGAACGGGAATCCCGACCGCATCGTCCTGGCCGGCGACTCGGCCGGGTCGCAGCTCGCGAGTCAGCTGGCGGTCCTCACGACGAACCCCGACTACGCCGCCCTCAGCGGCATGACTCCCGGGATCCGCGCGGATCAGCTCGTCGGGGCGATCCTCAACTGCGGCGTCTACGACATGACGGCGATGGCGGAGCTCGACGGCATCGGCGCCTGGGGCCTGCAGACCGCGCTCTGGGCCTATGCGGGGACGAAGGACTGGTCGGAGACCTCGACCGGCGCCCTCATGTCCACGATCGACTTCATCACCGCGGACTTCCCGCCCACCTTCATCACCGGCGGCAACGGCGACGCCCTCACCTGGTTGCAGTCCGTGCCGATGAGCCAGGCCCTCGAAGCCGCCGAGGTCCCCGTCACGAAGCTGTTCTGGGCCGCCGACCACGAGCCGGCGCTGCCGCACGAGTACCAGTTCCACCTCGACCTGGACGACGCGCACGTGGCGCTCACCGCCACCCTCGACTACCTCTCGGCGCTCGACGCCGGGCTCGACGCGGCGGCGACCACGGCGCCCTGACCGGGTCGGTTGCCGCGGAACTTGCGCCGGGTGTAAGTTTGCACACTACGCAAAATCCCCAACGTCGGTGCGCCTGTGAACCGGCGCGCCCAGAGTCGAACGAGACCGCATGTCATCCAGCTCCCCCGCCTCGACCGAGCGGTCGGGATCCACGCCCGTCCTCAGTCACCGGCAGATCCTCTTCATCATCTTCGGCCTCATGGCCGGCATGTTCCTCTCCGCCCTCGACCAGACCATCGTCGGCACCTCGATGCGCACCATCGCGGACGACCTCGACGGCATGGCCCTGCAGGCCTGGGTCACGACGGCCTACCTGATCACCTCGACGGTCTCCACGCCGATCTACGGCAAGCTGTCCGACATCTTCGGCCGTCGCCCGCTGTTCATCATCGCGATCTCGATCTTCCTGATCGGCTCGCTGCTCGCCGGCATGTCGGGCTCGATGTACGAGCTCGCGATCTTCCGCGCCATCCAGGGACTCGGCGCCGGTGGGCTCATGGCCCTGCCGCTGACGATCATGGGCGACATGCTCGCTCCTCGCGAGCGCGCGAAGTACCAGGGGTACTTCCTCGCCGTCTTCGGTGTCTCGAGCGTCATCGGCCCGCTGATCGGCGGCCTGTTCGCCGGTGCGCCCGAGCTGCTGTTCATCACCGGTTGGCGCTGGGTGTTCCTCATCAACCTGCCGATCGGCGTCATCGCGCTCGCGATCGTGCTGCGCTTCCTGCACATCCCGCACACGCGTCACAGTGTCCGCATCGACTGGTGGGGTGCCGCCACGGTCGTGCTGGCCGTCGTGCCGCTCCTCCTCGTCGCGGAGCAGGGCCGCATCTGGGGCTGGGCTTCGGCCGGTTCCATCGCCTGCTACGCGATCGGCGTCGCCGGCATCGTCGGGTTCATCCTCGTCGAGCGGGCGATGGGCGACGACGCGCTCATCCCGCTGAAGCTCTTCAAGAACTCGACCTTCCGGGTCGCCACGATCCTCGGCGTCCTCGTCGGGTTCGGCATGTTCGGCGCGATGATGACGGTGCCGCTGTTCCTCCAGCTGGTGGAGGGCGCGACGCCGACCGAGTCCGGTCTGCTCATGCTGCCGATGATCCTCGGCCTCATGATCTCCTCCATCGCGAGCGGCCAGATCATCGCCCGGACGGGCAAGTACAAGGCGTTCCCGATCGTCGGCACCTTCCTGCTGCTGAGCGGATTCTTCTACTTCAGCTTCGCGACGGCCGACAAGCCGGTCTGGTGGATGATGGGCGGCATGCTGCTCGTCGGCCTCGGCCTCGGTCAGCTCATGCAGACGCTGACCATCGCGAGCCAGAACGCCGTCGAGGCGCGGGACATCGGTGTGGCGACGAGCTCGTCGACGTTCTTCCGTCAGATCGGTGGAACGTTGGGCACGGCGGTCATCTTCTCGGTGCTCTACACGCGGATCCCGACGACGATCGCGGCGGCTTTCGCCGACCCGACGCTCAGTGAGCGCGTCCGGACCGCGGCGCAGGATCCGGCCGTGCTGTCCGATCCGGCGAACGAGGGCATCCTGAAGGTGCTGCAGCAGGCGCAGGAGAACAGCGGCTCGGCGGGTACCGCGCTCGACGGCGACACCTCGTTCCTCGTCGGCGCGAACCACGATCTGGCCGCGCCGTTCCTGACCGGCTTCGCCGACGCGACCGTCACGGTCTTCTGGGTGAGCTTCGCGGTGGTCGCCGTCGCGTTCGTCCTGAGCTGGTTCCTGAAGGCACCGCCGCTGCGGGCGAAGTCGGCCCTGCAGGAGCGGACCGACGCCCAGGCCGCCGTGGATGCGGAGGACGAGCTGTCGCTCTCCGCGCAGCGCGCCGCCGAGCTGGCCGGGTCGCAGCTGTCGCCCGACACCGCGAGCAACCGCGTCGTCGACCCGAGCACCAGGCGCTGACCGTCGTTCGTCGGTTCGCCAGCGCACCGCGCTGACGTGACCGCGGGGTGACCGGCGCCGGCGCACCGCGCTGACGTGGTCACCCCGGTGCCGGCGCGGTGCGCCGACACGAGTGCTGCCGATTCGGCGTGACCGCGATCCCAGCACGTGAGCGCGCCCCTCCGGAGGGGCGCGCTCACGCGTGTGCACCGCGCTCACGTCAGCGCACCGCGCCGGCACGAGCACCCCGCCGTGCATGAGAGCGCTCTCAGGGGGCGATAGCATGGCCTAGCACCCAGCCACGAGGAGCTCCGATGACGCACGCCCCCCAGCCCACCAGCCGCCCGGCCCTGATCCTGCCGCCGTTCCTCTGGGGTTCGGCCACGGCCGCCGCTCAGGTCGAGGGCGCCGCCCACGAGGACGGCAAGGAGGACTCCATCTGGGACGCCTTCGCCCGCGTGCCGGGGGCGATCGCGAACGGCGACGACCTCGAGGTCGCCGTCGACCACTACCACCGCTCCGCCGGCGACGTCGCGATCATGAGCGAGCTGGGCCTCGACGCCTACCGCTTCTCGACGAGCTGGGCGCGCATCAAGCCGGGCGACCGCGAGGTCAATCCCGCCGGCCTCGACTTCTACAGCCGCCTCGTCGACCAGTTGCTCGAGGCGGGCATCCTCCCCTGGCTGACGCTCTACCACTGGGACCTGCCGCAGGCCCTCGAGGAGCAGGGCGGCTGGGCCAACCGGGACACGGCACTCCGCTTCGTCGACTATGCCGAGGCCACCTACGCCGCCCTCGGCGACCGGGTCCAGCACTGGACGACGTTCAACGAGCCGTTCTGCTCGGCCCTCCTCGGCTACGCGGTCGGCGTGCACGCCCCCGGCCGTCGCGACGAGGCAGCCGCCCTCGCCGCCATCCACCACCAGCACCTCGCGCACGGGCTGGCGACCACCCGCCTCCGCGAGCTGGGCGCCGAGCAGATCGGCATCACCCTCAACCTCACGAACGCGATCCCGGCCGACCCGACGGACCCGGCCGACGTCGACGCCGCGCGCCGCGTCGACGGCATCATGAACCGCATCTTCCTCGAACCGATCGTCCTCGGCGCCTACCCGGCCGACGTCACCGAGGACCTCGCCGGCCTCGGCCTCGAGGAACTCGTCCACGACGGCGACCTCGAGGCCATCTCAGCGCCCATCGACTTCCTCGGCGTGAACCACTACCACGACGACCTCGTCTCCGGTCACCCCGACGACTCCGGTGCCGACGGCGGCCACTCGGGCGCGACCGAACGCGAGGTCGGCTCCCCCTGGCTCGCCTCCACCGGGATCTCCTTCCCGAGCCGCGGCCTGCCGCGCACCGCGATGGACTGGGAGGTGCACCCCGCCGGGCTCCGCACCCTCCTCGTCCGGCTCGGCCGGGAGTATCCGACGCTGCCGCCGCTGTACGTGACCGAGAACGGTGCGGCGTACGACGACGTCGTCGCCGAGGACGGTCGCATCCACGACGTCGACCGCGACGCCTTCATCCAGGACCACATCGACCAGGTGGAGCTGGCGATCGCCGACGGCGCGGACGTGCGCGGATACTTCGTCTGGTCGCTGCTCGACAACTTCGAGTGGGCGTACGGCTACGACAAGCGTTTCGGCATCGTGCGGGTCGACTACGACACCCAGGTGCGGACGATCAAGGACAGCGGACTCGCCTACGCGCGTCGCATCGCCGCCTCACGCACGGCACCCGCCGTCGCCAAACTGTCCTGACGCAGGAGCGACCCGGCGTGTCGCGCCCGCGAGGCCGCGACACGCCGGTCACCTCCTGAGAACGGTCACCGGCCGCTGCCGTCCAGACGGGCGGCGATACACTGCACTCGGCCACGCACACCCGCTCGGAAGGGGACGATGATGCTGTCCGGTCGAGGAGCCCCCACGCTCGAGATGGTCGCCGCCCGCGCGGGTGTCTCGCGCGCCACGGTCTCCCGGGTGGTCAACGGTTCCCCGAAGGTCACGCCGGAGGTCGTCGCCGTCGTGAACGAGGCCATCGCGGCGCTCGACTACGTGCCGAACCGCGCCGCCCGATCGCTGGCCTCGCGCCGGACGCAGGTCATCGCGCTCGTCGTCCCGGAGTCGACCGCCCGCGTGTTCTCGGACCCGTTCTTCGCCTCCGTCGTGCAGGGGGTCGCCCTCGAGCTCGCCGAGACCGACTACACGCTGAACCTCCTCATCGCCTCCGAGGCGAACTCCGAGAAGACCCGTCGCTACCTGCTCGGCGGCAACGTCGACGGGGCGCTCGTCGTCTCCCACCACAGCGGCGACCACTCGTACACGCGACTCGGCCGGGAGCTGCCGATCGTGTTCGGCGGTCGCCCCATGGGGGCCGACGTCGTCGACAGCACCTACGTCGACGTCGACAACGTGGCGGGTGCGCGGAGCGCGGCGCGCTGCCTCATCGACGCGGGTCGCACGCACATCGCGACGATCGCCGGCCGGCAGGACATGCCGGGCGGCGTGGACCGCCTCGCGGGATGGCGCGCCGAACTGACCGAGGCAGGCCTGCCAGCCGACCTCATCGAGGTGGGCGACTTCTCCCCCGCCGACGGCGCCGCCGCCATGCGCCGTCTCCTCGCGCGCGGCGTCCCGATCGACGGGCTCTTCGCGGCGAACGACCAGATGGCCGCCGGCGCCTACTCCGTCATCCGCGAAGCAGGGCTGACGATCCCCGGCGACATCGCCGTGGTCGGGTACGACGACGACCGCTACGGCGAGACGGCTGCGCCGCCGCTCACGACCGTCGCGCAGTCGCCCGTGGACCTCGGCACCGAGATGGCCCGGGTGCTGGTGCGACGCCTCGCGGGCGAGCCGGTCGAGCGCGTCACCGTGATGCCGACCCGGCTCGTGTCGCGCGCCTCGGTGTAGCCCTTCGACAGGCTCAGGGACCGGGAGCTGGGGCTCAGGGACCGGAGTGGGGCTCAGGGACCGGGTCGGGTTCCCTACCGGGCCAGGCGGGCCCGGATGATCTCCAGCGCCTGCGGGTTCTCGTCGACGAGCACGTACCGACGCCCGAGCGCCTTCGCCACCGCACCGGTCGTGCCGCTGCCGGCGAAGAAGTCGAGCACCCAGTCGCCCTCGCGAGAGGACGCCTGCACGATCCGGCGGAGGATCCCCTCCGGCTTCTGCGTCGGGTAGCCGGTCTTCTCGCGGCCGGTCGGTGACACGATCGTGTGCCACCAGACGTCCGTCGGTAGTTTGCCGCGCGCCGCCTTCTCCGCCGTGACGAGCCCGGGCGCCATGTAGGGCTCGCGGTCCACGGTCGCGTTGTCGAAGTGGTACCCCTTCGGGTCCTTCACGTAGACGAGGATCGTGTCGTGCTTCGTCGGCCAGCGGCTCTGCGCCTTCGCGCCGTAGTCGTACGCCCAGATGATCTCGTTGAGGAAGCACTCGCGGCCGAAGAGGGCGTCGAGCAGCACCTTGGCGTAGTGGGCCTCGCGGTAGTCGAGGTGGAGGTAGAGCGTGCCGTCGGCGGCGAGGACCCGCCAGGCCTCGACGAGCCGTGGTTCGAGGAAGCCCCAGTAGTCGTCGAAGGCGTCGTCGAACCGTCGGAGGTCCCCGCGGATGCGCTCGTAGGCCTGCCCCTTGAACCCGGCGAACCGGTTCACGCCCGTCTCGGCCGTGCGCACCGAGGTCGAGGAGTGGCGACGCTGCACGCGACCGGTGTTGAACGGCGGGTCGAGGTAGATGAGCGTGAACGCCTCGTCGGGCAGCTGCGCCACGACGTCGAGGTTGTCGCCTTCGAGCACGAGGTCCGGCCCGTCCGGCGTCCACAGCGGCGGCCCGTCGGGAGCTGCGGCGGCGAGGGACATGTGCCCATTCTGGCAGTCCGGCCCCGTGGCGGCGGGAAGGAACGACCCGGCCCGCGCGTTGCACCCCGTATGACCACCGAGTTCGCCAACGAGACCGACGCCCAGCGCTACACCATGCACGTCGACGGCCAGCTGGTGAGCGTCGTCGACTACCGGATCTCCGGCGACTCGATCTCGTTCCCCCGCACCTTCACGACGCCGCCGTTCCGCGGCAAGGGCTACGCGGGCGAGCTCGTCGCCTACGCGGTCGACGACGTCGAGCAGCACAGCGAGCGGCGGATCGTGCCCATGTGCTGGTACGTCGGCGAGTGGTTCGACGCCCACCCGGAGCGCCAAGACCTCCTCACCCGCTCGGCGAGCTGACCGGACCCCCACGCGTCATCCACCGTCCACCTGACGGTTACGCACGGGGACTAGCGTCCCGACCATGCAGCAACTCGTCTCGCACTACGCTCCGCCGCCCCCGCTCGACCGGATGGACGGCTACCAGGTGATCGACGTCGACGACGACGACCCGATCCTGCTCGACGCCGCCGGCTCCCACATCGACACGTGGCGCGAGGGCTACCCGTACGCGGAGCGCATGTCGCGCGAGCAGTACGAGAGCGACAAACGGCTGCTGCAGATCGAGCTGCTGAAGCTGCAGAACTGGATCAAGGCGAACGACCGGCGCCTCGTCGTCGTGTTCGAGGGGCGTGACGCCGCCGGCAAGGGCGGGACGATCAAGCGGTTCACCGAGCACCTCAACCCGCGCGGTGCCCGTGTCGTCGCGCTCGAGAAGCCGACGGCCCGCGAGTCCACCCAGTGGTACTTCCAGCGCTACGTGCAGCACCTGCCGGCCGCCGGTGAGATCGTGCTGTTCGACCGCTCCTGGTACAACCGTGCGGGCGTCGAACGGGTCATGGGCTTCTGCACGCCGGCGCAGTACGACGAGTTCATGCGCCAGGCACCGTTGTTCGAGCAGATGCTCGTCGGCGACGGCGTCGACCTCGTCAAGTTCTGGTTCTCCGTCTCCGCGGACGAGCAGCGCACCCGCTTCGCGATCCGCCAGGTGGACCCCGTCCGGCAGTGGAAGCTGTCGCCGATGGACCTCGCCTCGCTCGACAAGTGGGGCGACTACACGCGGGCGAAGGAGGCGATGCTCGAAGCGACGGACACGCCGGACGCCCCGTGGACCATCGTGAAGAGCAACGACAAGAAGCGCGCCCGCGTGGAGGCCATGCGGCACGTGCTGCACCGCTTCGACTACGCGAACAAGGACCACGAGGTGGTGGGGACCCCGGACACCAACATCGTCGGACCGGCGGCCTCGGTCTACGAGCGCGGCGAGCGCGGCGAGCGGAGCGACACGGTCTGATCCCGGGCGTCGCCGGAAGCCGGACGCGGTGCCGTCCGGCCCGCTATCCTCTGGACCATGCAGCCGAACTCGTCACCGTTGCGTCGCCTCACGTCGTCGAGCGCGATCTACGGCACCATCGTCTACGCCGGCCTCGTCGGCGCGTCGAGCGTGTACGAGGAGGACGACGTCGAGCAGGTGCTCTTCACGAGCGCGATCACCCTCGTCGTGTTCTGGTTGGCGCACGTCTACTCGGCGGCGCTCGCCCACCACGGTGACGACCGGCACGAGGGCACCGTCACCCTCGGTGCGTCGATCCGGCACGGCTTCGAGGAGTCGTTCGGCATGCTGCTCTCCGCCGTGCTGCCCACCATCCCGCTCATCGTGGGCGTCGCCGGCGGCCTCGCCCATGAGCAGGCGGTCAACCTCGCGCTGCAGGTGTCGACGCTGATGCTCTTCGTGCTCGGGTGCGCGGCCTTCGTGGTGCGTGGCTCACGCTGGTGGTGGTGCCTCCTCGGCGGCGTGGCGACCGCCCTGTTCGGCGTCGTCATCATCGTGCTGGAAGCGGCGACCCACTAGCGCCGTCCGCGGTTCAGCTGCGAGTGCTGAGCGCCTTCGCCGACTGCTGGGCGGCGCGACGGACCTCGCGGTCGGGGTCGCGGAGGAGACCTTCGAGCAGCGGCTTGGCCTCGTCGCCCCCGACAGCGGCGAGCGCCCTGGCGCCACCGGCACGGACGCGCGCGTGGTCGTCGTTGAGCAGCGGGGCGATCGTGGCGACGTCACCGATGCGACGCTCGGCGCACACCCGTGCGGCCATCTCGCGAACACGCCAGGCCTGGTTGCCGAGTGCGGCGACGACGGCCGAGGTCGCGGAGTCGTCCCAGACGTGGAGCAGGGCGCGGGTGCCCCAGAGCTCCGGCCAGTACAACGCGGGCGCGCCACCGAGGATGCCCTCGGCGTGGTGACCACCGACGACACGGAGGAAGTCCTCACCCTCGTACCGGCCGGCGAGGAGCGAGACGCAGCGCTCGACGACGCGGGGCTCGCTCTCGGCGGCGACCGCGTCGGCGAGTCGCTGCTCGAGGGAGGCCTGGGTGGCGGGGACCGGGGTGTCGGGTGTCTCGTTCTGCGCTGTCATCGTTCCCCCACCCTAGTCCGCGGGCTCCGGGGCGTGGTGGTCGCGTGGCGACCGACGCAGGGCCGGGTCAGGGGACGCGGGTGAGCCAGGCCTCGGTGTCGAACTTCGATTCGACGAGCGACTCGGCCGCCGCCAGCTCCGCCTCCGTGACGTGGCCGGGGGTCGCGCCGGTGATCTCCACGAAGGTGTCCTTCATGCGGTCGATGATCTCGGCACGCGAGAGTCCGGTCTGGCTGCGGAGCGGGTCGACGCGCTTGGCCGCCGAGGTGGTGCCCTTGTCGCTGAGCTTCTCGCGCCCGATGCGGAGCACCTGCGTCATGAGTTCGCCGTCCATGTCGTAGCTCATCGTGACGTGGTGCAGCACCGCGCCGTTTCCGAGGCGCTTCTGCGCCGCCCCGCCGATCTTGCCGGATGGGCTCGTGATGTCGTTGAGCGGCTGGTACGTCGCCTCGATGCCGAGCGAGCGGAGGGCGACGAGCACCCAGTCGTCGAGGTAGGCGTAGGAGTCGGCGAAGGTCATGCCGTTCACGAGCTCCGCCGGCACGTAGAGCGAGTAGGTGATGATCCCGCCGCGCTGCATCATCATCGCGCCGCCACCGGAGACCCGGCGGACGACCTCGAAGCCGTTCGCCTTCGCGTTGTCGAGGTCGACCTCGTTCTTGAGGGACTGGAAGCTGCCAATGACGACGGCCGACTGGTCCCACTCCCAGATGCGCAGCGTCGGACCGCGACGGCCCTCGCCGACCTCGTTCGTGAGGACCTCGTCGAGCGCCAGGTGGAGCTGCGGGGAGACGGAGCCGTCGTGGATGAGCTGCCAGTCGTAGTCGCCCCAGCCGGTGGCCTTCGCGAGCGAGCGGCGGATGGCGGTCGCCACGGCCTCCGGGGTGAAGCCGAGGAGCACGGCGTTCTCCGGCAGTGCGCCGCGGATGGCGGCGGCGAGCCCGGCGGCGTCGGTCGTGGCCGGCAGGCCGGTGACCGCGCGGTCGATCAGCGCGAGCGCGTCGTCCGGTTCGAGGAAGAAGTCGCCCGCCAGGCGGAAGTCGGCGATCCGACCGTCGACCACGTCGAGATCGACGACGACGAGCTTGCCGCCCGGGACCTTGTACTCACCATGCATGCCCCCAGCCTATTCCTGGACGGCGTCCGGATTCCCCGGAAGCGGTGCCGATCGGCTCAGGAGTCGAACCCGATGCCGAAGCGGTCCATGACCTTCAGGAGCAGGCCGTCGCGGCCCTCGTTCGCGTCGGAGCGGGCGACGGCGCGGCGGACCAGCTGAATGGCGGGGTTCGCGATGGGCTCGGGTGGGATGGGGATCGGCTTGGACCGCACCATCCGCAGCCGGGTCAGCTCCGTCGACTCACCGCTCAGCAGGTCGAGCATGACCTTCGCCCCGAACCGGGTCGCCCCGACCCCGAGACCGGTGAACCCCGCGCTGTAGGCGACACGACCGCCGAGTGCCGAGCCCTGGAAAGCCGAGAGGCGGGAGCACATGTCGATCATGCCGCCCCAGGCGTGGGTGAACCGCACGTCGAGCTGCGGGTAGGTCGTGAAGAAGTGGTCGGCGAGCGTCTCGAAGGTCTCGCGGCGCTGGTCGTGCTCAGGGCGGATCCGGCCACCGCGGTGGTAGACGGCGTCGAAGCCGCCGTAGAGGATGCGGTCGTCGGCCGTGCGGCGGGAGTAGTGGAACTCGCGGCTCGAGTCGGCGATGCCGAACCGGTCCGTCCAGCCGATGCTCGCGAGCTGCTCGGCGGTGAGCGGCTCGGTCATGAGGACGTAGTCGTACACCGGGATGGTGAGGAGTTCCGTGCGCTTGAGGAGCGAGGGGAAGCCGTTGGTGGCGAGCGCGACCCGGCGGGCCTGCACGCTCCCCTGCCGCGTGGTCACCGCGACGCCGTCGCCCGAGCGTCGGAGACCGATCGCCGGCGTGTGCTCGAAGACGCGAACGCCGAGCTCGATGCAGGCGCGCTTCAAGCCCCAGGCGAGCTTCGCCGGGTGGACGAGCGCGGTGCTCTTCCACTCGCGCTGGCCCGCCAGATACACCGGGGAGTGCACGAGCTCCTGGACCGCCTCCCAGTCGAGGAAGACGCCGTCGCCGGAGACCTCGCGCAGGGCGTCCACCTGGTGCGGCTCGGTCGCGACCGTGAGCACGCCCGTGTGCTCGAACTCGGCGTCGATCCCGAGGCGGTCGAGCGTGGCGACGAATTCGTCGAAGTTCTCGTCCGCGAGCCGTTCGAGCTGCGGCAACTCCTCGGCGAAATGGCGTTCCCCGTTGTCCTCGCCATGGGTGAGGCTCGCCTCGAAGAAGCCACCGTTGCGGCCGCTCGCCGCCCAGCCGACCTCCTTGCCCTCGATCAGCACGACGTCACGCGAGGGGTCCGCCTCCTTCGCGATGAGCGCCGTCCAGAGCCCGGAGTAGCCGCCACCGACGACGAGCAGGTCCGTGTCGACGTGGCCGACGAGGCGGGGCTCGGGTGTCGGACGCTCCGGGGTGTCGAGCCAGTACGGGACGGTGCTCGCGCCGGCGAGGGACCGCGCGATGCGCTCGGCCGGGTTGCGCCGACGATGGCTGTAGGTGGGGCCGTCCGAGGTCACCGGGTCTCCTCCGCGTCGAGAGTGGATGCCGCGACTGTACCCCGTGGGCGTCGCGCTTGTCCCGCCCTTCGACAGGCTCAGGGACCGCGAGGGGTGGGCTCAGGGAGCGGGAGGGGGCGTGCTCAGGGACCGGGAGAGGGTCGGCTCAGGGGCCGGGAGGGGGTTGGCTCAGGCACCGGGGCGCCGACTCAGGTGCGCTTGTCGAGCCACTGCACGACGTCGCGCTCGACGTCCTCGCGGTTCAGCTCGTTGAAGATCTCGTGTCGGGCGTCGGGGTAGATGATGAGCGTCACGTCGGTGAGCTTCGAGCGCTTGACGTAGGCGTCGCGCAGGAGGGTGAGCCCGCGGACGCCGCCGAGCGCGTCGTCGGAGCCGCCGATGATGAGCACGGGCAGCTTGCGCGGCATGTGGCGGGGCGGCCGGCCGAGGAAGGCGAACGCCTGGATCGGGTTCCACACGGGCGTGACGCCGATGTCGAAGTTGCGCTCGTCGGCGGCGAAGGCGGCCCAGGCGGCCGGATCCCGGTTCAGCCACTCGAGGCCGGTGGTGCCGGTCTTCCGCCACCGCTTGTTGAGGTCGCCGGCGTTGATGACGCCCGGCATGGCCAGCGAGGTCCCCGAGAGGATGAGGTACTCGTAGAGGTCGTGGTGCGCGGCGACCTTCTGCGCCATGAGCGAGCCCCAGCTGTGGCCGAGGAGCGCCAACGCCGACTCGGGGAACCGGGTGCGGAGGTGGCGACCGACGGCGGCGAGCGAGGCGATCGCACCCCAGGTGGTGCGGGGTCCGAGCTTGCCGAGACCCAGATGTTCGAGGCCGGTCCGGCCGTGGCCCCGGTGGTCGTCGGCGACGACCGTGTAGCCGGCGTCGTTGAGTGCCGCGGCGAGGCGGCCGTAGCGGAGGGCGTGCTCGCCGGCGCCGTGCGCGATGTGTACGACGGCCTTCGGGTTCGCCACCTCCCAGATGTAGAGGTAGATCGTGACGCCGTCGTCGTCCACGATCGTCTCGGTCGTGTACGGCCTCGGCTCGAACGGCCGGTTCGCGTCGTCGGCGTCGACAGGTGGCGGGGTCTGCTCGCTCATCCCGCCAGCGTAGGCCTTCCGCACGCTCGACGCCTCGCCTCCTCCACACCGCGCGGCAGGTCCCGATCAGCCCACAGATGCGGGTTTGCGGTTCGTCAGCGGCAGGCGTACGGTGATCGAGGCCCGAACGGCGGGCCGCAGGGATCGACGGAAGCGAGGTGAGCGGCCATGGCTGGTGACAGTACCCGCGCCATCGCGTCGACGAACCGCTCCGCCTCCCCCACCCGGTAGGCGCTGCCCCGCCGGCGCCGAGGCGCCCACTCACACCTCCCCGGGTGCGGTCCCCCAGGATCGTCCGCACCCGCGCGGCCGCCGCACGCTCCCGTCCATCGACGGACGGAGACCTCATGGCACTCATCGACAACGGCATCTACGTGACCGGGCGACGGTCGGCGAGCCCGCGCTCCCTCGACGCGACGTACGAACTCCTGAACGAGCAGCGCGGCATGGCCTGGATCGGGCTGTACCGCCCGCAACCGTCGGAGATCCGTTCCGTCGCGCAGGAGTTCGACCTGCATCCGCTCGCCGTCGAGGACGCCTTGAAGGGCCACCAGCGGGCAAAGCTGGAGCGCTACGGCGACACCCTCTTCGTCGTCCTGCGTCCCGCCCACTACCTGGACGCCGAGGAGCGGGTCGAATTCGGCGAAGTGCACCTGTTCGTCGGCCCCGGTTTCGTGGTGACGGTCCGGCACGCTGAGAAGCCCGACCTCGGCCAGGTGCGTCGGCGGCTCGAGGCACGGCCGGACATCCTCGCGCTCGGCCCCGACGCCGTCCTGCACGCCGTAGTCGACCAGGTCGTCGACGGCTATGGACCCGTCGTCGCCGGGCTGGAGAACGACATCGACGAGATCGAGGACGAGCTCTTCGGCGACGCTGCGGACGTCTCGCGCCGCATCTACGAACTGCTGCGCCAGGTGATGGCGTTCCAGCGCGCGACCGCCCCACTCCGCGCCGTCCTCCACGGACTCCTGCAGGGGGCCGACAAGTACGGGCTCGACGAGGAACTGCGCAACGGATTCCGGGACGTGCTCGACCACGTCCTCCGGATCGCCGAGCGCGTCGACTCGTTCCGCCACCTGCTCCGGAACGCGCTGACCGTGCACGCGACCCTCATGACGCAGCAGCAGAACGAGGAGATGCGGCGACTCTCCGAGGCGAGCCTCGCGCAGAACGAGGAGTCGCGCCGCATGAGCGAGACGGCGTTGGCGCAGAACGAGGAGATCAAGCGCATCTCCTCGTGGGCGGCGATCCTCTTCGCACCGACGCTCATCGGCACCGTCTACGGCATGAACTTCGACGCGATGCCCGAGCTGCACTGGCAGTTCGGCTACCCCGTCGCGATCGGTGCGATGCTCGCCCTCTCGGGCACGCTGTACGCGATCTTCCGGTTCCGTCGCTGGTTGTGACGGCGCTGGTCACTGGCCGCCCTTCGACAAGCTCAGGGACCGGAGGGGGTTCCGGTCCCTGAGCCTGTCGAAGGGCCCACCTCTTTACTTAGCCTCACTAATGAGCTAGGCTAAGCATTCGTGGCAGGCACAGCGGCACCGAAGACGACAGCACGGACGATCGCGGAGCAGGCCTCCGAACTCCGCATGGGCACCTTCCGATTGGCGAGGCGCCTGCGCGGCGAGAAGAGCGTCGACGACCTCAGCGATCCACAGTTCTCCGTGCTCGGAGGGCTCTACAAAGAGGGCTCCGCGACCCTCAGTGCGCTCGCCGAACGCGACCGCGTGTCCGCGCCATCGATGAACCGCACCGTCAACTGCCTCGAAGAGGCCGGGTATGTCACCCGCGAGACCGACACGGCCGACCGCCGCAAGGTCACCATCGCCCTCACCGAAGCGGGCCACACCACCGTCACCGAGACCGTCCGGAAACGCGACGCGTGGATCACCCAGCAGCTGCGCGCGCTCACCCCGGACGAACGCGACACCCTCGCCCGCGCAGCCGAGATCATGAGGAGACTCGCCACCCAGTGAGTGCAATGTTCCGTTCCCTGTCCAGCGTCAACTACCGCATCTGGTTCATCGGCGCCCTCGTGTCGAACGTCGGCGCGTGGATGCAGGCCACCACCCAGAACTGGGTCGTCCTGACCGACCTGACCGACAACGACGCCGTGGCCGTCGGCGCCACCATGGCCCTGCAGTTCGGGCCCCAGCTGGTGCTCGTGCCGATCACCGGCCTCATCGCGGACCGCTTCGACAAGCGCAAGATCCTCATCCTCACCCAGTCGAGCCTCATGCTCCTGGCCGCAGCCCTCGGCGCGCTGCTCATCTTCGGGCACGCCGAACTGTGGCACATGTACCTCTTCGCGCTCGCGCTCGGCATCATCAACGCGGTCGACGGCCCGGCCCGCCAGACCTTCGTCTCGGAGCTCGTCGACGAGCACAACATGTCGAACGCGGTCGCCCTCAACTCGGCGTCGTTCAACGCGGCCCGTATGGTCGGCCCGGCGATCGCCGGTCTCCTCATCGTCGCGATCGGGTCCGGGTGGGTCTTCGTCGTCAACGCCTTCACCTTCCTCGGCGTCATCGGGGCGCTGCTCGCCCTCCGCACGGGCAAGCTCCGCAGGCCGCCGCGGGCACCGCGCGCCCGCGGGCAGTTCGTCGAGGGCTTCCGCTACGTCCGCGGACGCCCCGACCTCATGGTCGTGTTCGTGATCGTCTTCATCATGGGCGCGTTCGGCATGAACTTCCCGATCTTCGCCTCGACGATGGCGGTCGAGTTCGGGAAGGGCGCCGGTGAGTACGGGATCCTCTCCTCCGTCCTCGCGATCGGTTCACTGACCGGAGCGCTGCTCGCCGCGCGGCGGGCCCAGGCGCAGATGCGCATGATCGTCGGTGCGGCCGGGCTCTTCGGCGTCGCCGCCCTGACGGCCGCGTTCATGCCGAGTTACTGGACGTTCGCCGCCGTGCTCATCCTCGTCGGCTTCTCGACCGTGACCCTGCTCACCACCGCGAACGGACTCGTCCAGACCACCACGGAGGCCGCTGTGCGCGGCCGGGTGATGGCGCTGTACATGGCGATCCTCATGGGTGGCACGCCCATCGGTGCGCCGATCGTCGGGTGGGTCGCGAACACCCTCGGGCCGCGGTGGGCGCTCGGACTCGGGGCCCTGGCGGGCTTCGTCGCCTGCGCCACCGGTCTGCTCTACGGGGTCGTGCGGCACCACCTGCGCCTGCGCGTCGCCCCGGACTCCCGCTGGCGGCTGCAGTTCACCCACGACGGCGTCGTCGCACCGGTCACTCCCGAGGAGTTCTCGGAGCAGATCGCGCTCACCTCGCCGATCCCACTGCCGAAGGCGAAGCCGCGCGCGACAGCAGCAGCCGAACCCCGTCCGGAGCCGTCGCCGGTCGACGATCGCAGCTCACTCAGCGGCTCCCGCCGCTAGGCGGCTCTCCGCTCCGATCCACTCGGCGATCGCAACTCCTGCATCCTGCGACCGCCGAGGCCACCGGTCGCGCGGAGCGGCGGGTGACTCGGCCGGTCGTCCCGGTCAGCAGGAGTTACGAACGAGCCGGCACCGGCCGAAGGCTCGGGACCCAGCACCGCAGTTCCTCGCGGTAGCGACGATACGGTTCGCCGAAGCGGGCTTCGAGGTCGGCCTCCTCGACCGGACGGACCAGCACGTTCCAGACGACCGCGCCGAACACGGCGTAGACCACCACGATCCACGACGACAGCAGCAGGCCGACCCCGATCCCCTGGACGATGCTGCCGACCGCCATCGGGTTGCGGACGAAGCGGTAGGGTCCGGCGACGACCAGGCGGTTCGGCATCGCGGCCGGCAGCGGTGTCCCACCTCCGGTGGTCGCCATCGCCGCCGCCGACCACAGGCCGACGATGCTGCCGAGCACGAGGACGATGACCCCGGCGACGACGGCCAACGGCTCAGCACCGGGCAGCGTGATCGCGACCTGCCACCGCAGCTCGAAGAACCGCAGCACGGCCGGGATGACCGCGAGGAAGACGCCCCAGAACGCGACGATCTCGATCGCCGTCCGCCGGAGCTGCGAGCCGGTCGACGCCGTCGGGTCCGCCGGGCGGAACGCGAACGGTCCGATCGCGATCCACGCCCTCGGGATCCCGCCGGTGAGGACGAGCGCGAGTGCCGTGACCGATCCGACGGCTGCACCGACCATCAGCAGGGCTCCGATGCCCGCCTCCCCGGTCACCGCGGCGAACACGCCGAGTGCGATGGTGACGAGCAGCGTCCATCCCGTCGCCAGGATCGCCGCCCAGCGGATCCCGATCGCGGCGAGCGCCGAGGCGACGACGAACAGCGGCACGTCCAAGATCGCCATGATCACCGGATCGAGGGAACCGAGGGTCGCGTCGCGCACGAACGGGACGAGGAACACCGACACCCACCAGACGGCGCCAGCGACGGCCTGGACGCCGAAGTACCAGCGCCCCCAGGCGACGGCGCTCATGCGCGCATCAGTGGCGCCGGCGAGCGATGAGCCAGGCGACCAGGCGCCAGCCGAGGAGCAGGACGGCGAGGACGATGACGGTCACGATGACGAAGCTGAGCTGCACGCCCTGGCCGGAGACCGCTCGCAGCACCATGCCGACGACGACGGTCGACACCCAGACGATGACGCCCGCCCAGCGCACGGCGCGGGTCTCCCGCTGGCCGAGGACGAGGGCGAGCACGTGGCCCACGAGCAAGCCGACGGCGAACGGCCACAGGGTCACGAGGATGCCGAGGACCCCTTCGCCATGGCTGGCCCGGCCGATGAGGACGAACACGATGACGGCGAGGAGGTCGATGCCGACGGTCGCGGCGAAACCTGCTGGGGTCCTGCGGGGGCGTTCCATCCCCTCACCCTATTGGCGCGCCGGGCGCCCATCCTGGAGGGTCGCCGTCTGGCGCGGAACCGGGTCTGTCGCGGCGCCACCGGTGCTGGGTACGATGTCGCTGACATCCCACCGACGAAGGAGCAGTCATGTCGTTCCAGGCCTACCTCGACGCGGCGGAAGCCAAGACCGGCAAGACCCCCCGCGAGCTCGTGGACGAGGCGCGCGCCCGTGGGTTCGACGGGTCCACGAAGGCCGGCGAGATCCTCGAGTGGTTGAAGACCGACTACGAGCTCGGCCGAGGTCATGGCATGGCGCTCGTGCACGTCATCAAGAACGGTCCCACGATCAGCGAGAAGCACGTGGGCACCGACGGCGTGCACCGTGACGAATCGACGGAGCTCTGGCTCGACGGCAAGGCCTCGAAGCCCGCCGCCCCCTGACCCGCTCGGGTCAGTACCAGAAGATCGGGATCCAGTCGCGGTGGTGCGCGTGCACGATCGCGAGGAACACGATCGCGTCGAAGAGCAGGTGCACGGCGAGGATGTAGCCGAGTGAGCGCGTCTTCGAGAACAGGTACCCCTGGAGGAGCGCGAAGGGGAACGTCAGGAGCGGACCCCACGAGCGGTAGCCGAGCTCCCAGAGGAACGAGACGAAGATGACGGCCTGCAGCAGGTTGGCCTGCCAGACCGGGAAGTGCCGTCGCAGCAGCGCGAAGCAGGTGCAGACGAAGAAGAGCTCGTCCCAGGTGCCGACCGCGTTCACCCCGACGAAGAACCGCCCGAGTTCGCCGGCGTCGCTGATCACCGGCCAGTTCTCGTAGGCACCGGATCGGATGAAGTAGAACGGCAGGATCGCCCACCCGAGGAGCGGGACCGCGAACAGGTAGGCGATCTCCCCCTTCGTCTTCTTCTCGCGGCTCCGCCAGGGGAAGATGATCGCCTTCCGCCGGTAGACGAAGCGGTCGATGAGGAACGGCACGCCGACCGCCAGCAGGAGGACGGTGCCGATGCGGAAGAAGCTCGGCCAGGAGACGTCCGCCTCCACCGAGGTGGTCGAGACGATGCCGATCCCGATCGCGATGAGGAACAGATCCTGCGCGAGCGCGCGATCGATGAGGATCGCAGTGACCAGCGCGGCGACGAGCAACGGGTACCCGGCGAGGGGCTGCATGAGGCCGAAGAGGCAGAACGCGGACGCCGCCAGCAGCACCGCGGGGATCAGCTTCATCGGGCGGCGGGCCGGGACGATCATCTCGGTCTGCATGCCGACGATCCTACGGGGCGGCGTGACACCGCCCCGGGTCAGGCCTCGCGGGTGATCTCGACCTTCACGAAGAGCTTGGACCGGTACGGACCCGCGTAGACACCACGGAGCGGGGACACGTCGCCGTAGTCACGACCACGCCCGATGAGCACGTGACGCTCGCCGACGTCGACCATGTTGGTCGGGTCGAACCCGCGCCAGTCACCACAGAACCACTCCACCCAGGCGTGCGACTCCCCGGTCACCGTCTCACCGATCGCCGCGTGCGGCTTCGGGTGCAGGTACCCGGACACGTACCGCGCAGGGATCCCGACGGACCGCAACGCCCCGAGGACGATGTGCGTGATGTCCTGACAGACCCCCTTGCGGTTGGCCCACGCCTCGGCCGCCGTCGAGTACACGCTCGTGACGCCCTGCACGTAGTCCATCTGCTCGCCGATCTCACGGCTGATCGCCATCGCGGCTTCACACGGGCTCTCGTGGCGGTCGGCGATGGTCCGGGCGAGCTCGACGAGGTCGTCCGGCGGGGTCGTGCGGCGGGTCTGCTCCAGGTGCTCCACCCGGGTGACGGCCGCCTGCGTCGCGATGTCGAGCTGCTCCCAGCCGGTCGGGTGCGGTTCGTGCTTCCGAGGGCGCACCTCCACGAGACTCGTGGCCGTGAGCGACAGCTCGTCGTGCGGCGTGAGCACCTCGAAGGCCGACACCTTCATGCCCCAGTAGTCCGTGTAGGTCGACTGCGACGCACCGGGCTGGATGTCGATGTGCGAGTACAGCACGTACTGGTCCTCGGTCGTGACGGGGAGCATGCGCGCCTCGTTGTAGGAGGCGTTCACCTTGCCGCCGTACGAGAAGCCGGTGCTGTGCTTGATGTGCAGACGGGTCATGAGTTCTCTCCGATCCACGCGGGCACCGCATGCGTGGGGAAGTAGCGTTCGCGGATCGCCTCGGACACCTGGCTCGTGACGTTCTGCACGGCGTCCATCCGGCCGGGGAGGTCGCCGAGGGTGTCCTGGATGGGGCGGTACTCGAGGTCGCTGCGGATCTGGCCGAGCAACCGCTGGGCGGAGTCGACCGTGCCGACGCGACCGCGCCGCGGTTCGAGGTCGCGCATGCACTCCTCGGCCCGGCTGATCGAGAACATGACGGAGCGCGGGAACAGCTGGTCGAGCAGCAGGAACTCGGCGGCGTTCTTCGCGCTCGGCATGCCGCGGTAGGTACGCAGGTACGCCTCGTACGCGCCGCAGGAGCGGAGGATCGTCGTCCACGACGGACCACTGGCCTCGGTGAGCGACCGCGTCGCCAGCAGGCGGGCGGTCATGTCGGCACGCTCGAGGCTGCGGCCGAGGGTGAAGAACCGCCAGGCGTCGTCACGGCTGGTGGCCGAGTCGACGATGCCGACGGCGAGCGCCGAGCGTTCGCGGACCCAGCCGAAGAACTCGTGGACCTTGTCGCTCGCGACCCGTCGCGGCATCCGCGCCCGGGTGGTGTTGAGGCACTCCCACAGCTCGGTCGACACGATCTCGCGGGCACGACGGGCGTTCTCCCGCGCGGCACCCAGGGAGTAGGCGATCGACGCCGGGTGGGTGCGGTCGACGGCGAGCTGCGCGAGGACGTCCTGGCGCGTGAGCTCATGGTCGGCCGGTGCGTCGCTCCCCATCACGGACAGCAGCGAACGGCAGGCGGTGTCCTCGTCGATCCACGGATCCTCCAGCAGCAACTGCAGGTGGACGTCGAGGATGCGGGCGGTGCCGTCGCTCCGCTCGATGTAGCGACCGATCCAGAACAGGCTCTCGGCGATCCGGCTCAGCATGCTGCGTCCTCCTGCCCGTCGACCCGCTCAGACGGTGCGTCCGCACGCGCCTGCTGCTGCTGCTGCTCCTGCTGGTCCTGATTGCCCGTGGGCCGGTCCTGGGGCGAGTGCTCCGGGGTCGTGCCGTGGTCGTAGATGATCGGGATCGACGTCGTCTCCGTCGTGGCCTGCTCGGCGACGAGGCCCTGGATGTCGTGCGACGACGCCTCGGGAGCGGCGTTCGGGTCGTAGGCGCGGCCGACGACCCAGGTGTCCTTCGAGCCACCACCCTGGCTGGAGTTCACGACCAGCTGCCCCTCCGGCAGCGCGACGCGGGTCAGGCCACCCGGCAGGACCCAGACGTCGTTGCCGTCGTTGACGGCGAAGGGCCGCAGGTCGGCGTGACGTGGGCGCATGCCGTCCTCGACGAGCGTCGGGATGGTGGACAGCATGACGACCGGCTGCGCGATCCAGCCGCGAGGGTCCTCCTGCAGCTTCGTCTTCAGGGTCGCGAGCTCCTCCTTCGAGGCGTCCGGCCCCACGACGAGCCCCTTGCCGCCCGAGCCGTCGACGGGCTTGATCACGAGCTCGTCGAGCCGGTCGAGCACCTCCTCCAGGGCGAGCGGGTCCTCGAGACGCCAGGTGTCGACGTTCGGGAGGATCGCGTCCTCGGCGAGGTAGTACTTGATGAGATCAGGCAGGTACGTGTAGACGAGCTTGTCGTCGGCCACGCCGTTGCCGACCGCGTTCGCGATCGTCACGTTGCCGAGGCGGGCCGCGAGCATGAGGCCAGGCGAGCCGAGCATGGAGTCGGCGCGGAACGACAGCGGGTCGAGGAACTCGTCATCGACGCGACGGTAGATGACGTCGACGCGGGTCGGGCCGGCCGTGGTGCGCATGAACACCTTGCCGCCGGAGCAGAAGAGGTCGCGGCCCTCGACGAGCTCCACACCCATGAGGCGCGCGAGCAGGGTGTGCTCGAAGTAGGCGGAGTTGTACACACCGGGGGTGAGCACGACGACGTTCGGGTCCTCGACACCGGGCGGGGCCGAAGCACGGAGCGCCTGCAGGAGCTTGTTCGGGTAGTCGCCGACGGGACGCACCCGCATCGAGACGAAGAGCTCCGGGAGGGTCTGCGCCATGACCCGGCGGTTGGAGATGACGTAGCTGACGCCCGATGGGACGCGCACGTTGTCCTCGAGGACGCGCATCTGGCCGTGTTCGTCGCGGATGAGGTCGATGCCGGAGACCTGGATGCGGACGCCGTTCGCCGCCTGGATCCCGTAGGCCTGCCGATGGAAGTGGGAGGACGAGGAGATGAGCTTGGCGGGGATGACGCCGTCGCGCACGGCGAGCTGCGGGCCGTAGACGTCGGCGAGGAACGCCTCGAGCGCCTTGACCCGCTGCTTGATGCCGGCCTCGACCTGCGTCCACTCCTGCTGCTCGATCACCCGGGGGACCGCGTCGAGCGGGAACGGGCGCTCCTCACCGGCGAAGTCGAAGGTGACACCCTGCGCGAGATAGGAGCTGGCGAGGGCGTCGGTGCGCCCGCGGAGCTCCTCCTGGGTCATGCGTGCGAGGGAGGTGTAGATCTCCTGATACGCCCGCCTGGCCGTCGCGCCACCGGCGTGTTCCGCCGCCTCGCCGAACATCTCGTCGAACGCGGGTACACCGCTAGCCGTCTTGCGCGGGGCCAGCGTGCCGCCATAGCCGTTGAACAGGTCACCCATGGGCCGACTCTACCGGGACACATGTTGCCGGGGTGTTTCGGAGCGCGGATCCGCAGCCCGCTCGAGAGCGCCGAGGCTGCGGATCCGCAGCCCGCTCGAGAGCGCCGAGGCTACCGGCATCCTGGTGAGAGGACCACATCGTCGGAAAGCTCCGATGTCGCAGATGTGATGGCGTCCGCAATCAACCAACCCACCAGGCTGAAGATACTAGAAGCGAATAATGCTCTGACCATCCTCGGAGCCGCCTAGGAGGTTGAGCTCTTCGAGAAGCGTGGAGACCAGCTGCGGGCTTCCACTGGCGGATCTGGCCGCCAAGGTGTACAGGTCATTAATCCAGTCGGACGTCGACCCATCATTGTCTTGAAACTCGTCCGTGAGGAATGACTCAACGGCATGGTAGGCGCCACTCGATTCACTTCGGCGACTGATCGTGAACCTGTAAGGCAGCCGACCGTCGTCGTCGTCCGCCCAAACGCGGTACTGCGTTTCAGCACCAACCTCAGCGAAATAGGTTGGGTCCGTCTCGATCTCGGGCTGCAACACGGACCACTGAAGCTTCTGCGCTTTGGTCAGATCAACCAATCGGCGCACGATCGTTTGCCACTCTTCATCATTGAGCATTGCTGCTAGCTCCCGTTCTAAATCGAAGTTCTGTCACCGCAGTGGCAATCTGAAGCCCAACCCTCCCCAGATCACTGCGGATTTCTGAGGTGGCTCGAGCCACCTTAGGGCTCGAGCTTCGTGCGAGCAGCGCTTTTGCGTCCAACGCCTGCTCACTAAACTTGCGCAGATCATCGGTCAGGTTTCCAACGTCCCGCTCCTGCCTTGCTAGCAGCGTAGCCGCTTCAGCAGCCAGCATGCCGAAACGCAGCAGCAGAAACTGCGCAACAGGCTTGTTCTCGTTATCCGCCGCGTTTTCCAGGTCGCCAATTACTTGCTGAACGGCGCCGAGAACTAGGAGTAGTTGACTCAAACTGAGCTTATGCTCTGTGGCTTCCACTGCGTCTTCAGCGGCCTCGGCAGCTTTCCGAGCTCGGCGCGCTTGCAGCCACGCCAGGAGTAAGCCAACCAGAGTCAATACGAGACCAACGACATCGAACCACCCGAAGGTTGTTTGTATATCGAACATCCCGCTCCATCCCTGCATAAGTGCTATGAGAATAGCCGACAATCAGCGAATTAAAGCGACTCGGGCTGACTCAACCGTCAGCTGAGGGCGGCGATGTCCGGACCGATCCGGCTCGCACCGGCACTCGTGCGCGCCACGTGCGCCATCGAATGCCCTACGCGACCGAGGCGGCGGTGAGGGCGGCCAGTTCGTCGTCGGAGAGCTCGAGGGTCGCCGAGGCGAGGAGGTCGGGCAGCTGCTCGACGGTGCGGGCGCTCGCGATCGGCGCGGCGACGGTCGGCTGTGAACGGAGCCACGCGAGCGACACGGTCGCGACCGAGACTCCGTGGGCGGACGCCACCTCGTCGAGCACGGGCAGGAGCGCCGCGTGGTCGGCGAGGTACGCCTGGGCGCCCTCGGCGCGGACGCTGTCGACGCTCGCACCCTCGCGGTACTTGCCGGTCAGGAAGCCCTTCGCGAGCGAGAAGTAGGGCAGCACGGCGAGCTGCTCGCGCTCGGCGATGGTGCGCAGTTCCCCCTCGAAGTCACGCTCGACGAGGTTGTAGTGCGGCTGCAGGGCGATCGGGCGATGCAGCCCCTTGGCCTCGACGATCTCGAACCACTCGGCGATGCGGGCGGCGGAGTAGTTGGAGATGCCGAGGTAGCGGACCTTGCCGGCGTCGACGAGCGACGACAGCGCCGTCACCGTCTCCTCCAGTGGGACGGACTCGTCGTCGAAGTGCGCGTAGTAGAGGTCGATGTGATCGGTGCGGAGGCGCTCGAGCGACGCGTCGGCGGCCTTCAGGATGTTGTCGGCGGCGAGTCCCTGGAAGTCGGGGTGCTGGCTGACCTTCGTCGCGATGACGAGCTCGTCGCGGTTGCCGCGCAGCTCCTGCCACTCGCCGATGAGGCGCTCCGAGTCGCCACCGGTGTTGCCGGGGACCCACGCCGAGTAGCCGTCGGCGGTGTCGATGAAGTTGCCGCCGCCCGCGACGAAGGCGTCGAGGATGTCGAACGAGGTCTGCCGGTCGGCCGTCCACCCGAACACGTTGCCGCCGAGGTTCAGCGGGAAGACGGACAGGTCGGACGTTCCGAGGGTGGTGCGGGCGTGAGTCATCTGATGATCCTCCAGAGGTTCGGTTCAGGCGTATGCCTCTCTCACGGTAAGGCGGAGGGCCGCGCGGCTATTCCTCGTGTCGTCGGATGACGGTCGGTCCACCGACCCCGGATCGGCACTCGAAACCCCGCTCCACGCCGCCATACAGTTGGCGGATGGGCTACCTCGTCGACGACTCGAAGGACCGCATCGACCGCGACGCCGTGTGGGGCGCGCTCCGCGAGGTCTACTGGGCGAAGTGGCGAAGCCGAGCCGAGGTCGAGGCGCAGATCGACGACGCGTGGCGGGTCATCGGCGTGTACGAGGAGGAGACCGGCGCGCAGGTCGGCTTCGCCCGCGCGGTCTCGGACGGACTCGGCTTCGCCTACCTCGCGGACGTCGTCGTGCTCGAAGCGCACCGCGGTCGCGGTCTCGGCAAACGCATCGTGCAGGCGATGATCGACGACGGGCCCGGCGCGCACTTCCGCTGGACGCTCTTCACGAGCGACGCGCACGGGCTCTACGAGCAGTTCGGATTCGCGGAACCCGGCCGGACCGCCCTCGTCAGGCCGGCCGCCGAGCTCCCGGTGCACCCGACGCAGCGGCCGCCGGAATCCTGAGCGACGGCGCACTCTCGCCCGGCCCCCAGCGATGACGGGCTACCGTTGACGCATGTGGATCTCCGATGACGGCCGGTACAACATCGTCGATGTGCCGGCGGACGCCTATCCCGGGCGCGCGTACCTCCTCGAACTCGTCGCCGGGCTCGAATCCGACGAGCTCCACACCCTCGTCACCCGCATGCAGGCGTTCGACGACGCGATGATCGACCGGCTCGAGGGCCTGGTCGACGGCGACGCACCCGAGGTGGCTCCGGATCCGGAGCGCGAGGCCCCCTACGTGGACGAGATGATCCCGCGGCGTGTGCTCGACTCCATCGACTGGGACGCGATCCTCACCCCGCCGTTCCGGATCGAGGCGATCGACGTCGCCGGCGACCGCTGGCGCATGGACGCGTGGGCGTTCCTCGAGTCGATCGTCGAACCGCCCGTCACGCGCCCGACCGCCCGCAACCTCGGCTCCTCCCCCATCGATCCGGCGTAAACCGGCACCTGCCGAATAGGCTGGATGTCATGACCGACGACGATGTCACGATGACCGATCCTTCGCCGCTGCTCGCGGAGGGCGCCGAGCTCGAACACCTCTACACGGGCGCGATCTGGAGCGAGGGACCGGCGTGGATCGCCGAAACCGGACGCCTCCGATGGAGCGACATCCCGAACGACCGCATCCTCGAGTTCGACGCGGCGAGCGGCGAGACGGCCGTGTTCCGGGACGGCGCCGAGTACACGAACGGACGCACGATCGACCGAGAGGGTCGCGTCGTGCAGTGCAGCCACGGGCGGCGCGCGGTCGAGATCGAGGGCTCCGACGGCCCGGTCACGCTCGTCGACCGGTGGGCGGGCGTGCGCTTCAACTCACCCAACGACGTCGTCGTGCACTCCGACGGGTCGATCTGGTTCACCGACCCGCCCTACGGGATCGACGCGAGCGGCCGGGAGGGTCACCCCGGCGAGCAGGAGTACGACGGCTGCTTCGTCTTCCGCCTCGACCCGTCGACCGGTGTGGTCGAACCCGTGATCACCGCGCTCGTGCACCCGAACGGGCTCGCGTTCTCCCCCGACGAATCCGTCCTCTACGTCTCCGACACCGGCGACGGGGCGCAGCGCATCGGCGCGTACGACGTCGCCGCCGACGGGGTCTCGGTGGAGCACGGCGACACCCCCGGCCGGACCTTCGCCGCGACCGCCGTCCCCGCCTCGGACGGCTTCCGCATCGACGTCGACGGCAACCTGTGGTCGTCGGCCGGCGACGGCGTCGAGGTCTTCGACCCCACCGGCGCGACCATCCTGCGCATCCCGGTCCCGGAGCGCACCGCGAACGTCTGCTTCGGCGGCGAGGACGGCATGACGCTCTACATCACCGCGTCGAGTTCCCTGTACCGCATCCGCACGGCCACCCGGCAGGCGCCGCGGCCCTGACGGTCGCGCCGCTCAGACGGAGGAGGCCCGGACGACGAGCTCGGGCTGGAAGACGAGGTGGCGCGAGGACGGCGGCGGGGTCGGCGCCCCCTCCGCGACGGCGAACTCGCCCAGGAGCAGCTCCACCGCGGCGACGCCGAACCCCTCGTGCGGCGCGCGCACGGAGGTGAGCGGGATGATCGACGACTCGGCGAACTCGATGTCGTCGTAGCCGACGATCGCGAGGTCGTCCGGGACGCGGAGGCCGTGCTCGACGACGAGCGTCTGCATGATGCCGAGCGCGAGCAGGTCGTTCACCGCGAACACGGCGTCTGGACGAGCCTCGGGCGGGCGGGCGGCGATGGCCCGGCCGAGCTCGCGGCCCTCGGCGATCGTGCGCTCGGTGCCCGCGATCACCTCGAGGGTCGCCCCGGGCACGGCGGCTACGGCGGAGCTCGCCCCCTCGAACCGGTCGGCGACCTGACGGATGCCGAGTGGACCACCGACGAAGGCGAGTCGGCGACGGCCGGTCGCCAGCAGGTGCTCGGCCGCGAGGAACCCACCGCGCACGTCGTCGACGGACACGGAAGGCTGGTCCGGCGAGGAGGCCAACTGCCCGACGAGGACCGAGGGGATGCCCCGCTGCCGGATGCTCGTCAGCCGCTCCTCCACCGACTCGTGCGAGGCGACGAGCATGCCCTGCACCCGCTGCGCCTCGAACATGCCGAGGTAGGCGTCCTCGCGCTCACGACTGCGGTTGGAGTTCGCGATGAAGACGGAGAGCCCGTCCTCGGCGGCGCGCTGCTCGACCCCCTCGGCGATCGTCGCGAAGAACGGGTTGCTGACGTCGGGCGCGATATAGGCGATGGTGCCGCTGCGTCCGAGACGCAGCTGCCAGGCGGCGTTGTTGCGGACGAACCCGAGCTGGTCGATGGCGCGCTGGATGCGTTCCTGCTTCTCGGGCGAGACGCGGTCGGGGTGGTTGATGTAGTGCGAGACCGTGCCCATGGAGACGTCGGCGAGCGTCGCGACCTCGCGGATGCCGACTCGTCCCATGCTTCACCCCTGCCCTCGTGCTGCGTGCCCCGGGAGCGTTCCCGCGGCCCGGCTCAGTCTAGATCGCCCCGTCTCGGTCAGTCCTGACCGCGGTGCGGCTCCGGTCCGAGGGGTTCGGGGATCTCCACGCCGTACTCGATGAGGGCGTCCGTGACGACCCGGATGGCGTTGAGCGCACGTGGGAACCCGGCGTACTGGACGGTGTGGATGACCGTCTCGAGGATCTCCGTGGCCGAGCACCCCACGTTGATCGCACCGCGCGTGTGCCCGCGAAGCTGCGGCTCCAAGCCGCCGAGCGCGACGAGCGCCGCCAGGGTGATGAGCTCCCGCTGCGCCAGCGACAGGCCGGGGCGCGAGTAGATGTCCCCGAAGTTGAACTCGATCCCGAAGCGGGCGAGGTCCTGCGCGAGGCCCGTCTGCATCGCGACGAGCCCCTCCGACTTCCCCTCGCCATACACCTCGTCGAACTTCGCCTTGCCGCGCTCGAGCCGCGTCATGTCGTCTCCCGTCGTCATCGTCGTCGCCCCGTCGCCTAGATCGAGTGTCCGCCGTCGAGCGGCAGGATCAGGCCGGTGATGTTCACGGCGGCGGGCGAGGCGAGGAAGACGACGGTCTCCGCGAGGTGCTCCGGTTCGCCGAGCAGCCGCGTGGGGATCTGCGCGAGGAGGGCCTCGCGGCGTTCCGGGGTGTCGTTGTCGCGGCCGGGCGTCGCCTGCGCGCCGGGCGCGAGCGCGTTCACCGTGACGCCCTGCTCGGCGACCTCGATCGCGAGGGCCTTCGTGAGCCCGACGACGCCGGCCTTGGCTGCGGCGTAGGCGGTCGCCCCGCGGACGAGACGGCCACCGCTGACGGCGGCGATCGACGCGATGCTGATGATGCGACCGGAGCGCTGCTCGAGCATCGAGGGCAGGACGGCACGGGTCACGTTGAAGACCGAGTTGAGGTTGCGGTCGATCTGCGTCGTCCAGGTCTCGGAGGTCATCTCGTGGAAGAAGCTGACGGCCCCGCCACCGGCACCGTTCAGGAGGATGTCGACGCCACCCCACTCGTCGACGATGCCCCCGACGGCGGCCTGCACGGCGTCGAAGTCGGTCAGGTCGGCGGTGGCCGAGGCGGCGCGCACCCCATGCGCCCGGACGAGTTCCGCGGTCTCCTCGAGGCCGGCGGCGTTGAGGTCGAGGCCGGCGACGTCGGCGCCCTCGGCGGCGAGCTTCTGGGCGATCACCCGGCCGAGCGCTCCCGCTGCTCCGGTGATGATCGCTCGCTTGCCCTGCAACCTCATGTGCGGTTCCGTTCCGTTCGTCCGGCGCATTCAGGCGCCGTGCATCGTCGTTGATCTGGACCGTCCGCGCGGTATCGAGACCACGAGGCGACCGCCCCCATTGTCGCCCCAGACTTGAAACGTGTCAATGTCCACTCCCGCTTCACGTCATCGCCTCCGAACCGCCGCCGCGATTGGGACCGATCCGATGCTTGACATGCAAGCTGAGCGCGGTTAGCCTCGGCCATTGAAACGCTTCAACTTTGCTCGCGACGGTCATCGCTCGCGTCTCACCATCACTGCCACATCTCAAGGAGGAAATGTGTCCACAGCGCACCGGGCCCCGAAACGTCGGTCGGCCACCGCCATCGCCGCTCTCGGCGTCACCGCTCTCGCCCTGACCGCCTGCGCAGGGAACGGAGGCGCGACGAGCGCCACCTCGTTCGACTACCTCGCGGCCGTCGAGAACTCGATCGTCCGCGACGAACTCACCGCCCTCGGCGAGGGCGCCTGCTCCGCGAACGAGAAGGCGCTCCCGCTCAAGGTCGAGACCCTGCCCCAGGCCGACGTGCTCCAGCGCGTCACCCTGCTGGCCAGCCAGAACGCCCTGCCCACCACTTTCACCGCCCCCACCGCACCGCTGCGGCCAGGCGGCACCCTCGGCGACGACGACACCGTCCTCGACCTCGAGGACACCCTCACCGAGCTGGGCGTCATGGACGACATCCTCCCCTCGGCCGTCGCCACCGTGAAGAACATCTACGGCGACCGCTTCGTCTCGATGCCGTACCAGTACAACGTCGAGGGCTTCTTCTACAACAAGACGATGTTCACCGACCTCGGCATCGAGATCCCGCAGACCTGGGACGAGCTCCTCGACGCGGCGGACACGGTCCAGGCGTCCGGCAAGTCGGCGTTCACCGTCTCCGGCGCCCAGGGCTGGACGATCACGCGCTACATCAGCACCTACCTCTTCCGGTCGCTCGGCACCGAGGCGATGAACGACATCGCCTCGGGCGACGCCAAGCTCACCGACCCCGAGTACGTCGAGGCGATCACCGCCGTCGCGAACCTCGGCAAGTACTTCGGCCCAGGCATCACGACGATGGACATGCAGACCGCCACGAGCGAGTTCTTCACCGGCAACGCGGCCATGATGTACAACGGCACCTGGATGCTCGCCGACGTCTACAACACCGAGCTCAACCAGATCGGTGAGGACGCCGTCGGATTCATGCCGTTCCCGACCGTCGAGGGCGGCAAGGGCTCGATCGACCAGTACCCGGCCAACACCGGCGCGGCGACCTCGTTCTCCACCAAGGGGTACGACGAGGAGAAGGTCGGCGGCTGGCTCAGCTGCATCGCCGAGAACTACGGCTCCAGCGTGCTGAAGAACCAGGGCGTCATCTCCGGCTTCAAGCTCAACGAAGAGGTCACCGACGTCCCGGCGCTCACCGCCGAGGTGCAGGGCATCATGGCCGACACCGACGAGACGGTCACCTGGTTCGAGACCTTCCTCCCCGAAAAGGCCGGCGTCGACGCGCAGACGAACGCCGCCCCGCTGCTCACCGGCGGCATCTCCCCCGAGGACTTCGCGGCGCTCGTCCAGGCCGGCGTGGACGCGGGCCTCAAGAAGTAACCGGCGATCCGGTCGCCAGGCACCCGCCCGGCGACCGGATCCGTCCGTCCGCGGACACCTCCCCGCAGCGGGTCACGCACCCCGCCGCCCAGCCTCACGGTCCCCCGACCGACTCAGGAGCACAGCATGAAAGACGTCCTCGGCGACAGGAAGGCCATCGCCATCCTGTTGGGCCCGGCCCTGCTCATCTTCACCCTGGTGAAGCTCGTGCCGGTGATGTGGTCGTTCGGCCTCACCTTCTTCCAGGGCGACCTGCGCGGTTTCGAGTTCGTCGGCCTCGACAACTTCGCCCAGCTGTTCGCCGACCCGACCGCCCCCGAGGCGATCTTCTTCAGCATCAAGTACTCGCTCATCGCGACGGTCGCGCAGATCGCCCTCGGCTACGGGCTCTCCCTCTTCTACGTCTTCGTCCTCAAGAAGGCGTCGACGCTCGTCCGCACGCTCGTGTTCTTCCCCGTCGTGCTGCCGACCGTCGCCGTCGGCCTGTTGTTCAAGCGGCTGTTCGAGGTGGCGCCGCAGACCGGCCCGGTGAACGCGATCCTGAACGGCTTCGGCATCGACTCGGTCGACTGGTTCAGCTCGCCGGACAGCGCCTTCGTCGTGATCATCATCATGGACCTCTGGCGGTCCATGGGCTTCTACGCCGTGCTGCTCTACGCCGGGCTCCTCGACATCCCCGAGGAGGTGATCGAGTCGGCCCGCATCGACGGCGCCCGCGGGCTGAAGCTCGTCCGCTACATCATCGTGCCGCTGTCCCTCCCCGTCCTGCTGTCGGCGGTGATCTTCAGCTTCAACGCGACCCTCAAGGTGTTCGACTCGGTGCTCGCCTTGACGGGCGGCGGGCCGGGGACGGCCACGACCCCACTGACGCTGTACATGTACAACACGACATTCACGTACCAGAACTACGGATACGGCTCGACGCTCGCGTTCGTGCTCACGATCATGTGCTTCCTCGTGACGCTCCTGATCTTCAAGACCTCCCGCAGAGACCTGACGAAGGACTGACGCCATGACGACCGCCATCACCCCGGCGCCCGGCGCCACCACCCCGGCATCGAGCGGCAGCGGCGACGGATCCGGCACCGCCGTCCGCCGACCGAAGATGCGTCGCGCTCCACGTTCGCGCGCCTACTACCTGCGCAAGCTGCCGTCGGTCATCCTCATCGGCCTCCTGCTCGTCATCGAGATCTACCCGATCGTGTGGTTGTTCCTGTCCTCGTTCAAGAACCAGCGCGAGTTCCTGCAGGAGTCCACCTTCTCGCTGCCCGAGTCGTGGAGCTTCGACAACTACGTCACGGCCTGGACGACCGGGAATATCTCCCAGAACCTGCTCAACAGCGTCATCGTGACCCTGCCGTCGCTCGTGTTCATCCTCATCTTCGGGGTCGCCGCGGCCTTCGCCCTCGAGGTGATGGTGTGGAAGCGCCGGAACCTGACCCTGCTGCTGTTCATCTCGGGCATCATGATCCCCGGCCAGATGATCCTCGTGCCGCTCTTCGTCGCCTACTTCAACCTCGGCCTGACGAACACCTACTGGCCCATGATCATCACCTACACGGCGCTCGGCATGCCGCTGACGGTGTTCATGATGACGGCCTACTTCCGGGCCGTGCCTCGCGAGGTGTTCGAGGCGTCGACGATCGACGGCGCCGGCATCATCAGGTCGTTCTGGTCGATCGGGCTGCCGATGGTGCGGAACGCGCTCTTCACCATCGGGCTCGTGCAGTTCCTGTCGATCTGGAACGACCTGCTCATCTCCCTGACCTTCACGACGAACGCGGACCTCCGCACCATCCAGGCGGGCCTGCTGAACTTCAGCGGCGAGTTCGGCCAGGTGGACTACGGGCCGCTCTTCGCGGGCATCTGCATCAACGTGTTCTCACTGCTCGTGGTGTTCGTCTTCCTCAACCAACGGATCATGAAGGGGCTGGCGTCCGGTGCACTCAAGGGGTGACGCGGGACGACACGGCGGGCGCAGGATGGACGACATGACCCACGACGACACGACCCACACGGACCACAGCGACTCCACGACCTCCGGCGCTCCGGCGCCAGCCGACCTGCGCCCCCTCGGCTCGACCGGCCTGCTCGCGAGCCCGGTCACGGTCGGCACCTCGGGGCTCGGCACCCCGGCGAGCGCCGACGGATCGCCCGGGCCGGGGTCGACGGCGTTCGCCACCGCGGCGCTGCGCGGACCGAACCTGCTCGTCGACACCTCGAACAACTACTCGGACGGACGCAGCGAGACCGCCCTGGGCGACGCGATCCGTGCGAGCGGCTTGCCTGCGGGGCGCGGCGTCGTGACGAAGGCGGACCAGGATCCGTCGACGGCGGTGTTCGACCGCGACCGGGTGCTGCGCTCCTTCGAGGAGAGCCTCGAACGTCTCGGGGTGGACCGCATCCCGATCTTCCACCTGCACGACCCGTACTCGGTGTCGTTCGAGGAGGCGTCGGCACCGGGCGGGGCGATCGAGGGCATGCTGGCGCTCAAGGAGCAGGGCGTGGTCGATGCGATCGGGATCGCGGCCGGTCCGCTGAGCGTCATGCTGCCGTACGTGCAGAGCGGGGCGTTCGACGTGGTGCTGACGCACAACCGCTTCACCCTCGTCGATCGTTCGGCGACGACGTTGTTGGAGGAGGCGCGTTCCCGCGGGATGGGTGTCTTCAATGCGGCTCCGTTCGGTGGCGGACTGCTCGCCGGGCGCCGCGGCACGGGCGGCAAGCCGTCGACGTACGCCTACCAGGCGGGGTCGCCGGAGCTGCTGGACTGGGTGGCGCGCGCGGACGAGGTGGCCGCACGGCATGGGATCCCGCTCGCCGCGGCGGCGCTCGCGTTTTCGACGCGTTCGGAGCTCGTCGACTCGACGGTCGTCGGGATGAACCGGCTCGAGCGTCTCGAGCAGGTCGAGGTCCTGCGGACGACGACGATCCCCGAGGACTTCTGGTCGGACCTCGACGCCCTCGGCACCCCGCCGAGCACCCTCACCGACTGAGCGGTGGCACCTCTTCTCCCTAACTCAGGACTGCTCCGGCGTGTCGGGTCCGCGGCGCGGCGTGTGACCCGCGACACGCAGAGCGGTTCCTGAGTTAGGGAAATGGGGGAACGCGACGGGGTGAACACCACACGACGATGAAGGTTGCACGACGATGAACGACTCAGCAGGACTCGCGGCCTCGTGGGTGGAGGACCCGATGCCCGGGACCGGGCGGCGGCGACCCCGTGCCGACGAGCTGAGCGACGCGCGTCGACTGTCGCTCAACGGCGAGTGGGCGTTCACGCTCGCACCGACGGCGGACGGCACGGGCGACACGTTCGGCGATCCACACCTCGACGACTCCGGCTGGGACCGGATCCGCGTCCCGGCACACTGGGTCCTCGAGGGCCACGGGCAGCCGCTGTACACGAACACGGCGTTCCCGATCCCGATCGATCCGCCCCGGGTCCCGGAGGAGAACCCGACGGGCGACTACCGGCGCCACTTCACCCTGCCGGAGGGTTGGCGGCACGACGACACGGTGCTGCGCTTCCAGGGCGTCGACTCCTGCGGCACCGTCTGGCTGAACGGCGTGCTCCTTGGGCACAGCAAGGGCAGTCGGCTCCCCGTCGAGTACGAGGTCGGCGAGCACCTCGTGGCCGGCGACAACGTCCTCGCCGTGCGCGTGCACCGGTGGTCGAGCGGCACCTACCTGGAAGACCAGGACATGTGGTGGCTGCCGGGGATCTTCCGCGACGTCGACCTCCTCGAACGCCCGCAGGGATCGATCGACGACGTCCAGGTCACGGCGCGATACGACCACCGGGACGGCGTCGGCGTGCTCCGCGTGGACACCGACATCCCCGGCCTCGTCGACGTCCCCGAGTTGGGCATCCGCGACCTCCCGACCGGCACGGCGACCGCCCTGCCCGTCGAACCGTGGAGCGCCGAGGAACCGCGCCTCTACACGGCCAGGCTCAGACCGCGGCCGACCGACGCCGCGCCCGGCGTCCCCGAGACCATCGAGTTGCGGATCGGCTTCCGCACCGTCGCCATCGACGACGGCCGGCTCCTCGTGAACGGCGTGCCGATCCTGTTCCGCGGGGTGAACCGCCACGAGCACGACCAGGACCGCGGTCGCTCGCTCGACACGGAGACGATGCGGCAGGACATCCTGCTCATGAAGCAGCACAACCTCAATGCCGTGCGCACCAGCCACTACCCGCCGCACCCCGATTTCCTGCGCCTCTGCGACGAGTTGGGGCTGTGGGTGGTCGAGGAGTGCGACCTCGAGACCCACGGCTTCATCTACACCGACTGGGCCGGCAACCCGCCGACGGAGCCGGTCTGGCGCGACGCGATGCTCGACCGCGTCCAGCGGATGGTCGAGCGCGACAAGAACCATCCCTCGATCGTCGTGTGGTCGATGGCGAACGAGAGCTGGGTCGGCGAGAACTTCGACGTGCTGGAGCAGTGGATCCGCGAGCGCGACCCGTCCCGCCCCATCATGTACGAGCGCGACCCGTCGTACCGGAACTCCGACTTCTCCAGCCTCATGTACCCGGACCAGGAGCTGCTGGAGGCCATCGGTCGGCGCGAGGAGCCGACCCCCGCCGGCGTCGTCCCCGGGTCACCGGACGACGTGCGCCGACGCCGCCTCCCGTTCCTCCTCTGCGAGTACGCCCACGCGATGGGCAACGGACCCGGATCGCTCGTCGACTACCAGCGCATCCTCGAGTCGTCCGACCGGTTCTGCGGCGGCTTCGTGTGGGAGTGGATCGACCACGGCTTCCGGAGCACCGACGCCGCCGGTCGCGAGTTCGTGATGCACGGCGGCGACGTGGCGTTCCGTCCGAACGGGGGGCGCTACTGCCTCGACGGACTCGTGTTCGCCGACCGCACCCCGTCGCCCGGACTCGCGGAGCTGTGCGCCGCGATCAGCCCGGTCGAGCTCCGCCTCGACGTCCACAACTCCTGCTCCTGCCCATCAAACCGAGATTCCGGCCCGGCCTCACCGCGGGCGGACACGAGGGCCGGGACGGCGAACAGGAGTTGTGGACACCAGACCGCGGGCACGCTGACCGTCCGGAACAAGCACGACGTGCGGTCGCTCGGCCACCTGGCGCTGCGCTGGCAGCTGGAAGACGACGGCCAGGTCGTGGCGAACGGCGAGCTGGCGACGCCCGACGTGGGCGCCCGGAGCGAGGCGACCGTCGACCTGCCGTCGGACGCGCTCATGGCAGTCACGGGCACCGACCCCGTCTCCGGCGCGCCGGTGGAGCGCTGGCTCACGGTGCGCGCGGTCCTCGCGACGGACGAACCGTGGGCAGGTGCGGGACACGAGGTCGCCTTCGGTCAGGTGCTCATCCCCGGCGACCCGGTGCCAGAACCACACCGAGGCGCGGTTCCGCCGAACGACGCTCGCCGCGTGCTCGCACCGGTCGACCGCACGGCCGGACAGCGCATCGCCCTCGGGCCGGCGTCCTTCGACGCCCGCACGGGTCGGCTCCGTTCCCTGGGTGGGCTCGACCTCGACGGGCCGGTCCTCGACATCATGCGGGCACCCACCGAGAACGACCGCGGTCAGGGGCCACGGAACACGGCGGCGGCGAGCTGGAAGCTCACGGGGCTCGACCGCTTCCTGCACCGGACCGACGCGGTCGAACGCGTCGAGGACGGGCTGGGCGGCACCGGTCTCCGCGTGCGGGGCAGGAGCGCCCCTGCCGCCCACGGCCTCGGCCTGCGCTGGACCTTCGACTGGACCACGCTCGGCGACGCCCTGGAGCTGTTGGTCACCGTCGTCCCGGAGGGGGTGTGGGAGCACACGCCGATCGGCGACCACCTGCTGACCCTCCCGCGACTCGGCCTCCGTCTCGGACTCCCGCGCAGCTACGCGGATGCGACGTGGTTCGGCCGCGGCCCGGGCGAGTCGTACGTCGACAGCCTCGCCGCGGCGCGCTTCGGCCGGTTCACCAGCAGCATCGACGCGCTGCAGACCGATTACCCGGTGCCGGAGGAGAACGGCAACCACGTCGGCACGAGATGGCTGGAGCTGGCGGGCGAGGAGGTGCCGACCCTACGAGCCGAGCAGCTGGACCCCGCCGGCTTCGACTTCACCGCGCGACGCTGGACGAGCGAAGCACTGGAGGAGGCCCGTCACCCGCAGGACCTCCGCGACTCCGGCCGCGTCTGGCTCAACCTCGACCACGCGCAGCAGGGGCTCGGCAGCTCCTCCTGCGGTCCGGCCCTCCCGGAGCGCTATCGCGTGCCGGTCACCGAGACGACGTTCGGCGTTCGCCTGCGGACGGTCACGCCCGACCCTGCAGGATGAGGTTCCAGTACACCCACGGCAGCAGGTAGCGGTCGGCGAGGAACGTGAAGCGTCGTTCCTTCGCGAGCCCCTTCCAGAACGGGATGGTCGGCATCGGCCGGTAGCGGTCGTCGAACTCGGCGAACACCACCGTCCCGCGTGACACCGTGAACGGACACACCGAGTACCCGTTGTAGACGTGGCTCGGAGACTTCCCCGCGCGCACGGCGGTCAGGTTCTTCACCAGCGTGAACGCCTGCTGGCGGAGCGCCCCACCGGACTTGGAGCTCATGACCGCGGCGGCGTCGCCGAGGGTCCAGACGTCGGGGAACCGCGGGTGCCTGAGGGTGAGGGAGTCGACCTCGACGAATCCGCCCGGGTTGCCGGGGTCGGCGAGCGCGGTGGCGGCCAACCAGTCGGGTGCGGACTGCGGCGGCACGGCGTGGAGGACGTCGTAGGCGATCTCCTCGTGCTGCCCGCCCGTCGAACCGTCCTGACCCCGGTCGGGGCCGTCCTGCGGGGCGGTCTCCGCGATGGTCACGACGCGCCGCTCCGGGTCGACGGCGACGAGCTCACGCGAGAACCGCACCTCGATGCCGTACTCGGCGACCTTCCGGTCGAGTTCGGCGTCGATCATCGGCATCCCGAACATGGTCGGCGTGGGGACGACCAGGATCACCCGGATGTCGTCGAGGACGCCCGTCTGCCGCCAGTAGTCGCACGCCAGGTACATTGGCTTCTGCGCCGCACCGGAGCACGTCGCCGGGCCGGCCGGCTGCGTGAACACGACGGTGCCGGAGCGGACCTCGCGGAGCACGCGTGAGGCCTTCTGCGCGAACTCGAACTCGTAGTTGGAGATCCCCACGGGCGTCGCCATCGCCTCGGTGAGGCCGGGCACCGCGTCCCAGTCCTTCTGGATGCCGGGGGTGACGACGAGCTGCTCGTACTCGA
Source organism: Plantibacter sp. LMC-P-059a (assembly GCF_030209505.1). Taxonomy (NCBI): domain Bacteria; kingdom Bacillati; phylum Actinomycetota; class Actinomycetes; order Micrococcales; family Microbacteriaceae; genus Plantibacter; species Plantibacter sp. LMC-P-059a. Next base: position 444,700 of record NZ_JARVRZ010000006.1, read on the forward strand.
CCCGGGTGCCGGATTCGAGCAGGACCGTCTTCGCGACGGGGTCGATCGTCTGCACCCGGTCCTGGATCCAGGTCACACCCTTCGGCGTGACAGACCCCTGCGGGCGCGTCGCGACCGATGCGGCCGCCGTACCTCCCGCGACGTGCGAGAACATCGGCTGGTACAGGTGGTGTTCGCGCGGTTCGATGACCGCGACGTCGTCAACACCGTAGCGGCGGAGCCTGCCCGCGACGGAGAGACCGGCGTTGCCGCCGCCGATGACGACCACCTCATGATGGAGCGGTGCCGTGCTGTGGTCGCTCATGGCGGCGGCGGCGCTCAGGATGCGGACTGGCCGCGGCCGGTCGCGTTCTGGAGCCGGTCGATGTTCTCGGAAGCCTGCGCCTTCGTGAGGTCGGCGGGGAGCTCCTCGCCGGCCTCGCGGGCAAGCGTGTCGAGGTAGCTGCGCTGCGGTCCGGTCATCGGCTCGTCGCCGGTGACCCAGTCCTCAGGGTCCTTGCTCGCGCTGGTGGAGCTGTCGTCGCCGCGGGCTCCGAGGGTGTCCTCGGTCGCGCCGATCGTCTCGGGGGCGCCGGTGCCCGTGGTGTCGGGGGTCGCCTGGTCGGTGGATTCTGCGTCAGTCATGCGGCAACGGTACGTCGCCGGACGGCTCAGGCAGGAGGGGTTGCGCGTTCACCCGGAGCGGGTCGTTCCTCGACGGGGATCACTGCGAACAAGGAGTGGATGTTGCCTGCCGGGTCGCCGAAGAACCCGGTGAAGTGGCCCCAGGCTTGCACGGTCGGGCAGGCGATCTCCGTGCCGCCCGCGGCGATGATGCGGTCGAACTCGGTGGCGACCTCGGCGGGGCTGTCGCACTCGAAGTTCAGCTCCACGGCTTGGCCGCCTCGCGGGCTGGTGAAGGAGGGATGTCCGTTGGTGTGGTCGGCCAGCCCCGCGCGACGGAAGACCGCCAGCCGGACACCGTCGGTGGCCAACGCCAGATAGTCCGACTCACGGACGGCGACCTCGAACCCGAGCACGTCTTCGAAGAACGCCCCCATGGCCGCCACGTCGTCGGCGAGCAGGGTGATGCCTTCCAGCGCGATGCGGGTCATAGTCGAGACGCTATCAGCCGATGTCCTCCCGGCGCAGGTGGGCATCGAGCGAGCCCATCGCGTCCTCCAGCGCCGCCAGTTGCCCGGCGGAGAGGGCCTCGGCGAACACCGCCCGGACGGCGCGCAGATGGGGTGCCGACCCGGCGCGGAACAGTCGCGCCCCCTCCTCGGTCAGCACGATCTCCGCCCCGCGACTGTCGGACGGCACCGGCTCCCGTCGGACGAGGCCGCGGCGTTCCATGCGGCCCAGGTGGTGGGAGAGTCGGCTGCGTTCCCAGCCGACCTCGGTCGCGAGGAACGACGACCGCAGGCGCCGCTGCGGCGCCTCGGACAGGGCGAGGAGCACGGCGTAGTCGCCGGTGGAGAGGCCGGAGTCCTGTTGGAGGCGGTCGGCCACCACCCGCTTGACGCGCTCGGACGTCTCGATGAACGACCGCCAGGTGCGGAGTTCGTCGTGCGTGGGAGATCGTCTGCGCCGGTCGCGGGCGTCGGGAATAGCCATGGGCCACCTCCTGTTTGACATGTCAACTACATTCAACCACGGGTCACGGACACCACCGCCGTCCCGCGGTCGAGTGGCCGCATCGCATACGAAAGAGACCCCATGCCTGACCTCGAATTCGGACTCGACACCTTCGGAGACCTCCCCGAGACGGCGTCCGGTGACCTCGCCACGCACCCGGAGGCCATCCGGCAGGTGGTGGCCGAGGCGGTCCTCGCAGACCGGCTCGGCGTCGACGTCTTCGCCGTGGGCGAGCACCACCGACCCGAGTACGCGATCTCCAGCCCCGAGACGGTCCTCGCGGGCATCGCCACGCAGACCGAGCGGATCCGGCTCGCCTCGGGCGTCACCGTCCTCAGCTCCGACGACCCGGTGCGCGTGTTCCAGCGCTTCGCCACCGTCGACGCGCTCTCCAACGGCCGCGCGGAAGTGATCCTGGGCCGCGGCTCCTTCACCGAGTCGTTCCCGCTCTTCGGATACGACCTGAGCGACTACGACATCCTGTTCGAGGAGAAGATCGACCTGTTCGCCCAGCTCCTGACGGAGGGTCCCGTCACCTGGAGCGGCACCATGCGGCCCGCCCTGCGCGAGGCCGAGGTGTTCCCGAAGACCGCCTCCGGCCACCTGTCGACCTGGGTGGGCGTCGGCGGCTCACCGCAGTCCGTCGTCAGAGCCGCGAAGTACGGATTCCCCCTCATGCTCGCGATCATCGGTGGCGCGCCGGCCCGCTTCGCCCCGTACACCGACCTCTACCGCCGGGCGTCCGAGCAGTTCGGCACGACCGCGCACCCCATCGGGATGCACTCCCCCGGCTTCATCGCCGACACCGACGAGTCGGCGCGCGAGATCTTCTTCCCGCGGTACAAGGTCATGCGTGACCGGATCGGCGCGCTCCGCGGATGGCCGCCCGTCACTCGCGCGGAGTTCGACCAGGAGGTGGAACACGGGTCGATGTACGTCGGCTCGCCGACGACCGTCGCACGCCGCATGGCCGACGCCATCACCGCACTCGGGGTCGGCCGGTTCGACCTCATCTACTCGGCGGGGACCATCCCCATGGCCGACCGCCTGCGCACCGTGGAGTTGTACGGCACCGAGGTCATCCCGATGGTGCGCGAGCTCCTGGCCGAGCGGGTCGCGGCATGAGCGCGCTCACGACGCCGACGATCGGCATCCTCGGGGCCGGCAAGGTCGGCACGGTCCTGGCTCGGCTCGCGGTCGGAGCCGGGTACCGCGTGCTCATCAGCGGCTCGCGCGACCCCGCCCGGATCGCTCTCACGATCGACGTGCTCGCTCCGGGTGCGGTCGCCACGACCTCGGCGGACGCTGCAGCACGGGCCGACCTCGTGATCCTCGCCCTCCCGCTCGGCAAGTACCGGACGCTGCCGGTCGAGGAGCTGCGCGGCAAGCTCGTGCTCGACGCCATGAACTACTGGTGGGAGGTCGACGGGCACCGCGAGGACCTCAGCAGTCCGGCGACCTCCACGAGCGAACTGATCGCCGGATTCCTGCCGGAGTCGCGCGTCGTGAAGGCGTTCAACCACATGGGCTACCACGACCTCGACGGCGAGCCCCGCCCGGCCGGCGCGCCGGGACGCAAGGGCATCGCCATCGCCGGCGACGCCCCGGAGGACCGGTTGGCCGTCGCCGCGGTCGTGGACGCGCTCGGCTTCGACCCGGTCGAGATCGGGCCGCTGCATGCGGGTGTCGTCCTCGAGCCGGGGCACGAACTCTTCGGCGCGAACATCGGCGCCGACGAGATCCGCGAGGTCCCCGAGGTGCGGGCGCTCGCGACGGCCGGCCAGGGCGTCAGCTAGGCGGTCCCGTCCGACGCGGTCTCCGACGACCCAGGACGAGCCGGACTGGGGCTGAGCGCTGCCGACCGGATCACCTCCGCGAGGTCGCCGGCACGGCTCCACATCGGCCAGTGCCCCGTGGGGAGGTCGACGACGTCGACGGTCTCGAGCTCGGCGACCGCGGCGAACATCGGGTGTCCACCACGAGCCATGTCCAGCACCTGCGCGCTGGAGATCGAACAGCACACCAGGGTCGTCGGCACGGCGTTGCGGGCGGCGTTCGTCAGCTCGATGCTCTGACGCAGGACGGGCCCCGGCTCAGGGACCGCCCTGGCCCGGAACCGGTCGAGGACCTCGGCGCTCAGGCCGTCCAGGCTCGCCTGCTGCGCGAGGACGTCGAAGGCGGGCAGCGGGAGCTCCATCACCTCCAACGGAAGGTCCGGGGCGAAGGCTGTTCCGGAGGCCATCGGCCCGGAGTCGACCCACACCACCCGGCCGACGAGATCGGGGCGCCGGTCGAGCACGAGGCTGACGGGTCCGTTCGCTCCACTGTGCGCGACGATGACCGCCGGATGCTCCGCGGACACGTCCGTCCGATCGAGGGTGTCCAGGATCGCGGTGGCCTGGTCGTCGAGGGTCCTCGTCGCGCGGTCGGGATCGGCGTCGTCGACGCCGGGCAGGGTGATCGCGAAGACGCGCGAGTGGTCGAGGTCGAGCTGCTCGACGACCTCGTCCCAGGCCCAGGCGCCCAGCCAGTGGCCGGCGATGAGGATGATGGCGGGGGTGGTGTTCGGTGTGGTCATGTCTCCAGCCTGACGCGCTCCCTCGGCACGTGTGTGTCACTATTTCTGTCATGAATCTTGAAACCGTCGACCGATGAAGCGAGCCGAGCGGCTGCATGCTTTGTCCGAGGCGCTGCGTCGAGGCGGATCGCGAGGAACCTCCGCCGAGCGACTCGCACGCGACTTCGAGGTCTCCGTGCGCACCGTCAAGCGGGACCTCCAGGCGCTCGAGCGGAGCGGCGCGCCCATCTGGTCCCGCCCGGGTCCAGGCGGCGGGTACGGCTTGGCCCTCGGCACCACGCTCCCGCCGGTCAGTCTCTCCCCGGTGCAGGCGGTGGCGCTCATGGCGGCAGCGGCGGCAGCACCCGACGCCCCCTACGCCGACCTGGCGACGGCCGGCGTCGCGAAGATCCTCGACGTCCTCGACCCCAGGACCCGCGCCCGGGCCGACGCGCTGGCCGACCGCATCTGGGTCGATGCACCGCCGACCACCTCGCGCGTCGTCCGGTCCGCGCTCGAGGAGGCGATGGCGGACCAACGGGTCATGCGCATCCGGTACACCTCGGGAACGGGGAGCACGACCACCCGAGACGTCGAGCCGGTGCTGTTCGCGTCGACGAACGGGCAGTGGTACCTCGTCGGGTGGTGCCGGATGCGCGACGCGATGCGGTGGTTCACCGTGTCGCGGGTCGAGCGGGCCAGCGTGACCTCGGTGAGCTGCAGCGGCCACACCGTGGCGGAGGTCGGCGAGCCTCCGGCGCACGCGAACCCGGTCCACGGCCGCGGAAATCAGTACTGACCATCTCGAATGTCAGTGGTCCGTGATGGACTGAAGTCATGACCACGACAGAGCGCCGCGAGCACCCGAGCGACGTCTTCGCAGCGCGCCTCGCCTCGTTCTCGGACCGCTTCGCGGAGCTCGCCCGGCGACGAGCCGCGCTCGATGCCGAGGAAGCCCGACTCCTCGCGGAGGCGGCAGCATACGCCGACGCGACCACCTCCGCAGTGATGTCATCGCGCATGTCCGAGTCGGAAGGACGCGACCTCGCACGGCGTTCGATCTGCGCATCGCTCGCCATGGCGACGCGCATGTCCGAGCCGACGCTGCAGCACCGCATCGGTGAGGCGGAGACCCTCGTCCACCAGGCGCCGTCGGTACTCGAGGCGCTGGAACGCGGCACGATCAGCGTCGGTCACGCCAGGGTCGTGACCGACCAGTTGCGCGACGTGCCGGCCGTCGGGCGCGAGATGTTCGTGGAGCAGGTGCTCCCGATCGCCGAGCGGACCACGCCGGCGCTCCTCAAGCGACGCGCCCGGGTGCTGCGCGAACGCTTGCACCCCGAGTCGATCACCGTACGAGCGCGCCGCTCCCAAGCCGACCGCCGCGTGACGATCGAGCCCGCCGCAGACGGCATGGCCTGGCTGAACCTCATGACGACCGCGCCCATCGCGTACGCGATCATGTCCCGGCTCGACGGTGTTGCCGTGCCGGCTCGCGCCGCGGGCGACGACCGGACGCTCGCGCAGCTGCGCGCCGACGCGCTGTCCTCGCTCGCCGTGGCGGGCACCGTCAGCGCCGACGACAAGGCGATTTCCGCCGACCCGGAGACTGGCGGGGAGGTGGTATGGCTCGGGGGTTCGGGTGCCCCGAGGGACTGGTCTGCCAGATCGACCCAGCAGGGCGTGCTCATCGAGCGCCCCGTCGACGTCGAAGCGCACATCCGGCCCACCGTCCAGCTCGATGTCCCCGTCCTCTCACTCCTCGGCGTCACCGATGAGCCCAGCACCCTCGACGGTTACGGGCCGATCGACCCCGACACCGCCGCCCGGCTCGCGGTCGCAGCCCCGTCCATGACGAGAGTGCTCACCCAACCGGAGACCGGCGCCGTCCTCTCCGTCAGCCGCGAGCAGTACCGGGTGCCGGCCGATCTCCAGCGCGCGGTGCGTCTGCGCGACGTCACGTGTCGGGCACCGGGATGCGGCCCGCAGGCGCGCAACTGCGACCTCGACCACACCACGGCGTGGGAGCACGGTGGCACCACGAGTATCGACAACCTCGCCGCCCTCTGCCGACATCATCATCGACTCAAACACCTACCCAGGTGGGAGGTCGAGCATCGCCCGGACGGCACACTCCATTGGACGACACCTGACGGACGCCAACATGAGACCAGACCGGCGTTCGCCGAGACCGGATGACGCGGTGAACGCCGCGCGGCGTTCAGACGATCGTCCTGAGGTAGACGACGACGGTACCGTCCGCCATGTCGCCACGCGCAGCCTGTCCCCTCCCGAAGCGGATCGGGCCCACGCCGGTCGCTCCTTCATGCCCGAGCTTGGCGTTCAAGCCCTCGGAGGCCGTCACTGCGGTCGCGGCCGTCGGCACCTCGGCGGAGGAGGCGAACTCGAGCCTGGCGGTATAGGTGATGGACAGGATGCCCGATCTCCGCAACTCACTGACCCGCACGTCGTCGCCCAGGCCGACACCGAACACCGTCTCGACCGACGATCGCAGCTCCACCTGGCATTCGGACTCGACGGACGCGTAACCGCACGTCTTGACCTGCCCGTCGAGAGTCGGGTAGGTGCCCTGGAATGATCCGATACCGAACCCGATCACCGCGATCACCGCGGCGACACCGGCCACGAGCATCGCGAGCGTGGTTGCGAACCGGCGAGCAGCCTGCCTGAACGGAGTCCTCGGATACTCCCGCTCGCGGAAGAACCCATCAGCCACGGACTCGACCTCATCCGGCCCGGCTTCCCCCGGCAGCGGTTCGCTCGGTGACCCGGTCATACTTCCCCCAAAGCTGCGGCCCACCCCCGGACCGCCGCCCACTCACCCTACCTCGCACCGGATTCGAGGCCGCAGGTCAGCCCCGCGCCATCTGCTCGCGCTCGAACTCGTCCCGCCAGAGATGTTCGGGCTCGTAGCCGAGGCGCGCACGGGCCTTGTCGATGGACATGAGCGTCTCGAACTCCCCGAGCCCCTCCCGCAGCGGGACCCCGGGGAAGTGCGTCGCCGCGAGCTCCGCCGACGGAACCGTGGTCCCGGTGTCGGAGGCGCACACGTCGTACACCTCGAAGCCGGGTTCCGCCCCGGCCAGCGCGAGCGCGACCGCCTGCGCACCGTCACGCGCGTCGACATAGCTGAACAGGAGATCGCGCCGATACCCGGGCTCCGACGCGCGGGCGAACGTCCCGTACTCCCCCGGCGCGACCACGTTCGTGAACCGCAGCGCCGTGATCGACGTGCCCTCGGCCCACCGCACGAGCTGCGCCGCCATCGCCTCCTCGGCGACCTTCCCCAGCGCATAGGTGTTGTTGGCTCGGCTGACGGTCTCGTCGATCGGCAGGAGTTCAGGCGCCTCCTCGAACGGGAAGCCCATGGCCGTGATGCTCGACGCGGTCACGATCGTCCGGATCCCCGCGCGCAACGCCCCATGCAGCACGTTGAACGACACCGTCAGGTTGTTGTGGAACGTCGCCGCGTCCGGTACGAGCCCGTTCACCGGGATGGCCGCCAGGTGCACCACGGCGTCGAGGCCGGAGAACCGGGCCGTCACACCGAGCAGGCTGTCGATCGTCTGCCCGTAGTCGGTCAGGTCCACGCGCGTGAACCCGGGCCCGGCAGCACCCGCGAGGTCGAGCCCGTGCACCGTATGGCCGTCCCGGCGCAGGCGTTCGACGGTGGCGGACCCGAGCTTGCCCGAACTCCCGGTGACGGCGATGCGCATACCGACGATCCTAGGCTCGGGCCGGGAAGTCGGCCGGCAGCGGGAGCGCGGTCACCACGTGCCCGGCGGCGTCCGACTCGTCCGCGTGCAGATGACCGACACGACCACCCGTCGGCAGTCCCGTCTCGGTGAAGAACCCGCGGATCGTCTCGTACACCTCGACGATGTCATGGGTGTCGCCCGCCTGCGTCAGCACGATGTCGCCCGACTGCACATAGCGTTCCGCGCCGTCGACGAACACCTTGCCCTTGCCTTCGGCGATGAACCAGATCTCATGGTCGTCGTGGTGGTGCCGGTCGAAGCGGCCACCGTCGACCGACACCGCGAAGCGACCGATCGTGCCGATCTCACTCCAGTCCGGCTTCGAGCCGGAATGCACCCAGGAACCCGGTTCGATCACCGGCATCAGCGGTCCTGCTTCCAGCTCGGGGCCTCACCGGCGTCGAGGATGCGCGCATCGGGCAGCCCGTCGAGACCTGTCTCGGCCCCACCAGGCGTGTAGACGACCGACAGCCGCAGGGGACGCCACGTCGTGTTGTAGGTGGAGTGCACCGTGTCCTTCGGGATGTAGACGGCGTCGCCCTCGCGGATCGGGAAGGCCGGGCCGTCACCGACCGTCTGGACCCCCTCGCCGGAGATGACCGTGATGACCTCCTCCTCGCCCGGGTGCTGGTGCGGTGCGTGGCCCTGCCCGGGGTAGACGATGACCTCGCCGACCGTGAGGCCGGCACCCTCGTCGAGGTGCGGGGTGACGAGCCACTTGATGGTGCCCCAGTCGAAGACCCGCGTGGGGACCTCGTCCGGCCGGCGACCGGCGGTGGCCGGGGTGATGGGTCGTGCAGCGGTGTTCTGGGTGTCGGTCATGGGGTGCTCCTCGTCGAGTGGGTGGTGCGGCAGGTGCCGCGGGTCGGTCAGCGGGTCTGGATGGCTTTGAAGTCCTCGATCTGGCGCTTGATCGCGCGCTCGGTCGGCAGCCGCTCCGCCGAGGACGCGCCGAAGAAGCCGGCGACGCCCGTCGTGTTGGCGAGGATGAAGGCCGCGTCCTCGGGTTCCGCGATCGGGCCGCCGTGGCAGAGCACGATGACATCCGGATTGATCGCGACGGCAGCATCCCGCATCTCCTGCACCCGGTGCGCGGACTCCTCGAGGGAGAGCGCCGTGGTCGCACCGATCGTGCCGGCGGTCGTCAGGCCCATGTGCGGGACGAGGACGTCGGCTCCCGCCTCGGTCATCGCGACCGTCGACTCGATGTCGAAGACGTAGGGGGCGGTGAGGAGGTCGCGTTCGGCCGCGAGTCGGATCATGTCGACCTCGAGGTCGTAGCCCATGCCCGTCTCCTCGAGGTTCTGGCGGAACACGCCGTCGAACAGACCGACGGTCGGGAAGTTCTGGACGCCCGTGAACCCCATGGTCTTCAGCTCGTCGAGGAAGCGTTCCATGATGCGGAACGGGTCGGTGCCGTTCACGCCCGCGAGCACAGGGGTGTCGCGCACGATCGGCAGCACCTCGCGACTCATCTCGACGACGACCTGGTTGGCGTCCCCGTACGCAAGCAGCCCGGAGAGCGAGCCGCGACCGGCCATCCGGTACCGCCCCGAGTTGTAGATGATGATGAGGTCGACGCCGCCGGCCTCCGCGGACTTCGCCGAGATGCCGGTGCCCGCTCCGGCACCGATGACGGCCTGCCCTCGCGCGACGGTGGCGCGGAGCCGTTCGAGTGCGATGGTCCTGTCCATGGTCAGTCCTCCTCCGTGGTGCTGCTGTCCTCGATGAGCGCGTGCAGGGTGTCGGCGGCGAGTCTCGCGAACGCCGGGTCGTTGAGGTGCTCCGGGCGGTCGACGACGGTGACCGCACTACCGTTCAGGCCGGCGAGCACCGCTTCGACGAGCGCGGCGTCGGCCTCCGGGTCGTGGAAGGGCAGGCCGTCGGCGTCGAGGGCCGAGACCCCGCCGCGCGGGATCAGCAGCGTCGTCGGGGCCGTCGCAGCGGCGAGTTTCCGGCCGATGCGGGCACCCAGCTCGCGGTTCTCGTCGACCGTGGTGCGCATGAGGGTGACGGTCGCGTTGTGGATGAAGAAGTCGCGATCGGCGAAGCGTTCCGGCACGGTGTCGCGCGGTCCGAAGTTGACCATGTCGAGTGCGCCGAGACTGACGAGCTGTGGCACGCCCACCGCGCCGGCTGCGGTGAGGCGGTCGGGACCGGCGGTCAGGACGCCGCCGACGAGGTCGTCGGCGAGCTCGGTGGTCGTGAGGTCGAGCACCCCCGCGAGCATGCCGCTGCGGGCGAGCGACTCGAGCGCCTGCCCGCCCGACCCGGTGGCGTGGAAGACGAGCACCTCGTAGCCGAGCTCGTCGAGACGCTCCCGGGCCGCGTCGACCGCCGGGGTCGTCACCCCGAACATCGACGCCCCGATGAGCGGCCGGTCCGTGCGCTCGGCGGAGGAGGCCAGACCGCGTGTCTTCGCGGCCGCGGCCATGCCGGCGACGGCGGCGGCCGCATTGCCGAGGACCGCGCGCGAGATCTGGTTGATCCCGGCGATGTCGACCACGCTGTACATGAGCGTCACGTCGTTCGCTCCAACATAGGGAGCGACGTCGCCGGACGCCATCGTCGAGACCAGGAGCTTCGGCGTCCCGATCGGCAGATCGCGGAAGACCCGGGCGGCGATGGCCGATCCACCGCTCCCGCCGAGCGCGAGGACGGCGTCGATGCGCCCCGAGGCGTGCAGTCGGCCGACCACGGCCGCGGCACCCTCGCCCATCGCGCTCACGGCCGCGCCGCGATCCTCCGCTGCGAGCAAGGTCTCGAGGTCCGTCCCCGCGGCAGCCGCCACCTCGTGGTTCGGGTGATCGACGGCTGCCGGGTAGCCGTGGGGCTCGCGCGTCCCGGCGTCGACGACCACGACGTCGGCACCGAGTTCCCCGAGCCGCTCGGCGATCCACGCGTACTCGACCCCCTTGGTGTCGAGCGTGCCGACGAGCGCGACGGCAGGTCGTCCCGCTCCGCCCGTCTCGGTTCCGCTGGCTTCCTCGGGTGTGGTCATCGTCGCTCTCCATCGTCGTCGTCGTGAGCGCGGGACGGCCTCGTTCCGGGCCTGTCCCACCTGGCGGATCCGCTCCGACCCCGCCAGCGCCTCCATCCTGCTCCAGGTTTTGAAACGTGTCAAGAAGTGGCCTGCAGCTCTCGCTTTTGCGCTTGCACGCGTTGTACGATCGGTTTTTGAAACGTGTCAGAGTTGATCGCCTCGCGAGCTGCGACGCGCCCTGCCTGACGAAAGGACCAGCAGCCACGATGGTGACCACGAGCGCTCCCCGATTCGAGCATCTCCGCGAGGCCCGCGGTATCGGTGTGGCGAAGCCCCGGCTCAGCTGGACGAACCTCGGCCCTGCCGGCTGGGAGCAGCGCGCCGCCGAGATCGAGATCACGCGAGGCGATCGGGTGACCACCACCGGACGGATGGCCACCGGCGAATCGGTCCTCGTCGCCTGGCCGGGTGAACCACTCCGCTCCCGCGAGGTGGCCTCCGTTCGCGTCCGGGTATGGGGCGCCGCAAGGGCTGACACCCACGCCGCCGACGTGGCCGACTGGGGGCCGGCGGCGACGGTCGAGGCCGGTCTGCTGTCGCCGGGCGACTGGGTCGCGAAGCCCATCGCCGCGGATTGGGACGAGGATCCCGACAGCGACACGCGTCGGCCACCCCTGCTGCGGCGCGACTTCACCGTCGGCGCGGGCCTCGAGTCCGCCCGCCTGTACGTCACGGCGCACGGCGTCTATGAGGCGGAGATCAACGGTCGTCGGGTCGGTGACGAAGCGCTCGCCCCGGGTTGGACGAGTTACGCCAATCGCCTGCGCACCGCGACGCACGACGTCACCGCACTCCTGCAGGCCGGCGACAACACGATCGGCTCGTGGATGGGCGACGGTTGGTACCGGGGGCGCCTCGGCTGGCGCGGCGGCTTCCGGAACCTGTTCGGCTCAGACCTGTCGCTCATCGCCCAACTGGAGCTGCGGTACCACGACGGCCGCGTCGAGACGATCGCGACGGACGAGCGGTGGCGCGCGTCCGTCGGTCCCATCATCAGCTCGGGCAACTACGACGGCGAACACTACGACGCCCGCGAGGAACGGCCGGGATGGTCGTCGCCAGGCTTCGACGCGAGCGCGTGGACGGGCGTCCGCATCGGCACCCGCGACCCGTCCACCTTCGTCGCCCCCGAGGGTCCGCCGGTGCGCGCCGTCGAGGAGGTCGCGCCCATCGCGGTCCTCACGAGCCCGAGCGGGAGACGCATCCTCGACCTCGGGCAGAACCTCGTCGGTCGGCTGAGGATCCGACTCTCGGGGACGGCGGGCGAGACGGTCGTGATCCGCACGGCCGAGGTCATGCAGGCGGGCGAGATCTACACGCGTCCGCTGCGGGAGGCGAAGGCGACCGACAGCTATACGCTCGCCGGCCGACCGGTCCCGCCGGACGGTGGTGCCGCCGAAGTGTGGGAGCCGCGGTTCACCATCCACGGGTTCCGGTACGCGGAGATCAGCGGGTGGCCGGGCGACCTCGACGCGGCCATCGCGAACGGCGACGTCGTCGCGCGCGTCTACCACTCGGACCTCGAACGCACGGGCTGGTTCGAGAGCTCCGACGAGCGCGTGAACCGGCTCCACGAGAACGTGCTCTGGAGCATGCGTGGCAATTTCGTCGACCTCCCCACCGATTGTCCGCAGCGCGACGAACGCGTCGGGTGGACGGGTGACCTTCAGGTGTTCGCGCGCACCGCCTCCTTCCTCTACGACGTGTCGGGCATGCTCGGCTCCTGGTTGCGCGATGTCGCGGTCGAGCAGCACGAGGACGGCACCGTGCCCTGGTACGTGCCGTTCATCCCCGACGACGGGCAGTGGACGCCGAACCGGCCCGGCGCGGTGTGGGGCGACGTCGCCGTCCTCACGCCCTGGGTCCTCTACGAGCGCTTCGGCGACCTCGGCGTCCTCGCGGCCCAGTACGACAGTGCGAAGCGGTGGGTCGACCTCGTGCACCGCCTCTCGGGCCCTGGCCACCTGTGGAACGAAGGCTTCCAGCTGGGCGACTGGCTCGATCCCGCCGCCCCGCCGGACCGGCCTGCCGAGTCGCTCACCGACCGGTACCTCGTCGCCACCGCGTACTCGGCCTGGTCGACGGCGCACCTCGCGAAGACCGCCGCCGTGCTCGGACGCTCCGACGACGCCGAGCACTACGCCGACCTCGCCGAGGCGACCCGGCGGGCGTTCCTGGCGGAGTACGTCGGCCAGGACGGGGTGATGACGAGTGACGCCCAGACCGCGTACTCGCTCGCGATCGCTTTCGAACTCCTGCCGGATCCGGCGGCGGTGGACCGCGCAGGCGACCGGCTGAGCGCCCTCGTCGCCGGCGCGGGCAACCGGATCGCGACGGGCTTCGTCGGTACCCCGATCGTGAGCGACGCGCTGACCTCGTCGGGTCATCTCGATCGCGCGTACGACCTCCTGCTGGAGGACGAGTGCCCGTCGTGGCTGTACGCGGTGGAGCAGGGGGCGACGACGATCTGGGAACGCTGGGACAGCATGCTGCCGGACGGCACCGTGAACCCCGGGCAGATGACCTCGTTCAACCACTACGCGCTCGGGGCGGTCGCCGACTGGCTGCACCGGGTCGTCGCCGGCATCGCGCCGGCCGCGCCCGGGTACCGCTCGATCCTGTTCAAGCCGCGGCCCGGCGGCGGGCTCACCCACGCCTCGGCGGTGCACCTGACGCCGTACGGGCGCGCGTCGATCGCCTGGACCATCGCCGACGGCACGTTGCAGGTCGAGGTCGAGGTGCCGACGGGGACCTCGGCGGTCGTCGACCTCCCGGGTGCCGAGCCGGTGTCGGTGACGAGCGGGACACATCGCTTCGCGGTCGGGGTCGATGCGCAGCCGTCCACCACCGGCACGACAGATCCATTCACCGGAATAGAACCGGCGCGCGCGACGCTGTAGCCAGCGTGAAGAAGATCGGGTTCCTGTCCTTCGGACACTGGCAAGACGTTCCGGGCTCCAGCGTGCGCACTGGGCGCGACGCGCTCCTGCAGAGCATCGACCTCGCGGTCGCCGCGGAGGAGGTCGGTGTCGACGGCGCCTACGTGCGCGTGCACCACTTCACCCGGCAGCTCGCCTCGCCGTTCCCGCTGCTCGCAGCGATGGCGGCGAAGACCTCGCGCATCGAGCTCGGCACCGGTGTCATCGACATGCGGTACGAGAACCCGCTCTACATGGCGGAGGAGGCTGCGGCCACCGACCTCATCAGCGACGGGCGACTGCAGCTCGGTGTGAGCCGGGGATCACCCGAGACGGCGCTCCGCGGTTCGGAGTCCTTCGGGTACGCACCCGGCGATGACGAGACGGACGCCGATGTCGCCCGCGCGCACACCGAGGTGTTCCGCGCGGCGATCGCCGGAGCCGGGGTCGCCAGGGCGAACCCGCAGATGACCGGGACGAACGGCCTGCTGGCGATCCAGCCGCAGTCGCCGGGCCTCGGCGAGCGCATCTGGTGGGGTGCCGGTTCGCGGTCGACGGCTGTCTGGACGGCGGAGCAGGGCATGAACCTGATGTCGTCGACGCTCCTCACCGAGGACACCGGCGTGCCGTTCGACGAGCTGCAGGCCGAGCAGATCGCGATGTTCCGTGCGGCGTGGGCCGAGGCCGGGCACGAGTGGCAGCCGAGGGTCTCGGTGAGCCGTAGCATCCTCCCGCTCATCGACGACGAGACGCGACGCTACTTCGGGCTGCGCGCGCAGGCCGACTCGAAGGACCAGGTCGGTCACCTCGACGGCGGGCTCGCGCGCTTCGGTCGCAGCTTCATCGGTGAACCCGACGTCATCGCCGCCGAGCTCGCGGCCGATGCGGCCGTCCAGGCGGCGGACACCGTCCTCGTCACCGTGCCGAACCAGCTGGGCGTCGAATTCAACGCCCGCATCCTCGAGGCGATCGTGAAGGATGTTGCGCCAGCAGCAGCATGGCGATGATCCGCGCAAGCACCGAGATCTGACGCGTTCCTAGCCGATTCTCGACTGGTTGTGTGGAAAGCACGAATCGGTCTTAGATCGCAGTTACAGAGCGCTAAACACACCTATGCCGGCGTTCGCGACGGCTGGTTGGGGAAGACCCTAGATTGACAGACGTTCGGCGGGCACTCTGCGCGACCGTGGACCAGGGGTTGAGCGATGGCAAGACCCCCCGCTCTAGTCTGGGCCCGCGAGGTCAGCCATCTGAGCAACGCCGAGCTCGCCAATGCCACGGGCGTGACTCCTGGACGCGTGGATGAGTTTGGAAGCGGTGAAAACACTCCCCACAACCGTCAGCTCACGCTGCTGGCCACGAAGCTCGACCGGCCCTGCGGCTCCGATCGTGCGAGGCGCTGCTCGTTGTTGTATTGGGGCTCGTAATCAATGTCATCGCCGCTCGGTGATGCCGCTGTAAGTGTTGGGCGACGCGGAATGCAGGCGAGACAGATTGGCGCCTGTCCTGCGTGTGGTATTCACGGGGAGACACCTTGGACCGGAAGCGGAAGGTCGCACGCGCAAGTGAGGGCACCGACCTAGGTCGGTGCCCTCATGCTCATGCTGGGCCGACTACCGCAGGTTGAAGGACCGCCCACAGCGTGAACACGACCGAGCGCCGAGCATCACCTTCTGGAACGGACCGTACTGTGCGCGGCAGTAAGGACAGGTCACATAGATCGGGCCACTGACCCGCCTGGTCGCCATCAGCGCTTCCCGTGCTTCGTGGCGTCCACGAGCTCGTAGCTCATGCCAGCCCGTGGTGTCGGGGGAAGCGGTTCCCCTCGGGTCACGGACCGTTCGTCCCCAGTGCGTCCGCCACGCGGGCCGATCTGCTCATACTGCCCCGACCGGGGCGCTGTCTGGCCCGGGCGCAGCGCCCGGCTGTTGCTGTTTGTCATAAAAGCCTCCAAGGCCCTTTGTGCGACACGCCCAACGGTTTGGTGAACGCGCCCGAGGGGCGTACCTTGGAGGAAGTCTCCCCTCAACAAGGATGCTCCCGCCCCTCGGCCAGCGCTAACTGGCTTGAGGGGCTTTTTCCGTGTACTGCCCTCGGTGAACCAATTCTACCGCGGGTGCCCGACATTCTGAGGGTTCGGCATCGGGGGTAGTTACAGCCGTGTAGTTCCGGCGTAGCGCCGACGCGCTTATCCACAGCTTTTCCACCGACTCATCCACAGGCGAGCAGCGGAGGGACGTTGACAACATCCGCAGGAATCCAGGGAACTCGCAATAATCCAGGTGAGTTATCCACAGGTCTGCTAGAAAGATGTTCCGTTCCAGAATATTTCCAAACCGGCCCGAGGGAGAGTGTCGTCCCGGCGTGTCGGAAAGGAACATATATGCCTGGGAGTGCCAAACCAGCTGGGTGCGGTCTTTAACCCCCGCATCCTGGAGTCGATCACGAAGGACGTAAAGTCGGCGCTCGGCTAGTCCAAGGCGGTCGTCGGCCAGTTGGAGTGGTACGCTTTTATGTACCACTCCAGGAGGCTCTTCATGTCAGCGATCACCGCGACCGATGCACGCAAGAACCTGTTCGGTCTCATCCAACAGGTGAACGACGACCACGTCCCGGTCGAGGTCGTCTCGAAGCGGGGAAACGCGGTCCTCGTCTCGAAGGACGACTACGACGCCATGGTCGAGACGGCGTACCTGCTCCGCAACGCCAAGGGCGCCGAACGCCTCCTCGCTGCACTCGAACGCGCTCGGAACGGGGAGTTCGAGACCCACAAGCTGCTCGACGCGTGACCCGGCAGCTGGCCTTCGACCGCAGCGGCTGGGAGGACTACACCTCCTGGCAGAGCCAAGACCGCAAGACACTCAAGCGGATCAACCTGCTCATCCAGGACATCATCCGGGATCCGTTCGTGGGCATCGGGAAGCCCGAGCCGTTGAAGCACATCCTGTCGGGAGCCTGGTCCCGGCGGATCGACGACGCGAACCGACTCGTATACCTGGTGACCGACACCCACATCGTCATCCTGCAGGCACGCGACCACTACTAACCGCGGGTACACACCGAGCCAGGTGATGACCGCCTAGTCCACCGTCAGTCTGGCGAGCGCCGCGGGCACCTGCCACGCGCCGGCCGCATCGCGCTCGAGCGGGAGCTCGGCCGTGATCGCCGGGCCGGCGGTCGGGAGCGGGGCGATGACGTGCGGCGTCGGAGCCCAGGTGACCTCGATGCCCGCCGCCTGCAACTCCTCGGCGTCCAGCACGATGAGCAGCAGTGGGAGCTGGAGCGAGCCGTAGACGCGGTCGAGCACCTCGAGCAGACCGTCGGCGGTCGTCGCGTGGACGAACCCGGCGTCCACGAAGGGCACCGCCCTCGTCGACACCTCGTACTCGCCGAACGGCCTGCTGGCCTCCCAGTCGTCGACGATCGCCACGTGCAGGATCTTCGTCATCTCCACCCTTTCGCTTGAATGAGACGCTACCGTATCATTAGAGCATGGACACGAGACGAGGTCGCCCGACGGCTGCCGAACGGGACCGCCGCCGCGATGCGATCCTCGACGCGGCCATCGGACGCTTCACTGCGCACGGGTACGGCGGGACGACCATTGAGGCGATCGCCGCGGACGCGGGCGTGACGAAGCGGACGATCTACAGCTGGTTCGGCGATCTCGCCGGCGTGCTGTCGGCCGCCGTCGAGCGGCAGCACGCCTACCTCATCGCGGTCGACACCCCTGGGTCCGACGCCGAGTCCCTCGAGGACGCCGCGACCCGGCTGGTCCTGGCGCTGCACTCGGACGTCTCGGTCGCGCTGCACCGCCTCGTGATCGCGGAGTCTCCGCGCTTCCCCGAGGTCGCCGCCGGGTTCTACGCCGCGGGTCCGGCTCGCTCGATCGCTTTCCTGTCCGGCCACGTCGGCGAGCAGGCGGAGCAGCTCTACACCCTGCTCCTCGGCGAACCGCATCGACGTAGGCTGCTCGGCTTGTCCGCTGCGCCGACGCCGGCCGAAGCACGGGCGCATGCCCGCGCGTGCCTGGCACTGGTCGTCGACGAGGACCTAGTCCACGACCCATCGGCCACACAACCCGGGACGACCCCGATTCCGACCGTGTAAGTCGTCTGACACACTTACGATCATGAAGCGTTCCACTCTCCCCGCCCTCGCCGTCGTCCTCCTCGCCCTCGCGGGCTGTTCGGCAGGAACCCCGACTCAGACGTCCGCCCCCTCCGCGACCACCGCGGCACCGACGGCCACGCCCTCGGCGACCTCCGAGCCCATGAGCGACGCGAGCTGCGAAACCGTCCTGACGGACGAGGAGTACGCGAGCCTCGCGGAGGACGGGCTGGTCCTGGACCCCGACATCTACGTCCTCGACGACACGATGCAGTCGATCATCGACGCCGGCGGCCTCGGTTGCTACTGGGCCCGCTCCGGCGGCGACATCCGCGTCTGGTACGCGCAGGGAGCCAAGACCAGTGCCGAGTGGGACACCCAGAAGCAGTCGCTCATCGGCGCCGGATGGACCGAGACCGACGCGTCGGTCGCAGGTGCCCTCCAGGCCCCCGACGGGAACGACCCCGACTACCTGCCCGTCGTGACCTACCGGGATGGCGTCGTCTACTACGCCAGCGTCGCGAACCTGCTCCCCTCCGTGAAGGCCCTCCAGGAGTAGCCACCCGGCCGCACGCTCAGCGGTCGAGCGTCACCATGTCGCTCACGCCGGCGGTCGCGTCGGCTGCGAGCGAGCCGTCACGGGCGAAGTCGGCCCACATCTGACGCAGGAACCGACCACGACGGTCGACCTCCGACCAGCTCGACGTGCCGATGAGCGCCGTCCGGCTCCAGGCCCGCTCGGTGCCGAGCAGGAGCGGCAGATCCGTCACGTGTGAAGCACCGTAGGGACTGCCCGGCGGTGCCCAGCTGAGCTCGTACCGGGTCGCCCGACCGCCGGACGCCCGGTGCCGTTCGACGAACGCCTTCGCGTCACGGGTGTAGGTCAGGTGCGTCGTCGCGCCGACGAGCGCCCGTCGGATCGGGACCCCGACGAGCGGCATGGCGGTGAGCCGCGCGAACACCGGGATGAGCGGCACGTAGAGACGCGTCTCCTCGGTCGTCGAACCGATGAGCACGTCGATGTGCGATGCGGCCTCCCGCCAAGCCGCGTCGCGATCGGCCTCCGCCGGGAGCGGCGCGTGCCCGTACTGGGTGCCGAACGCCATGCCACCGCGCAGCCCGAAGCGCCTCGCGGCACGTTCCACCCGCTCCTCCAGGGCCATCAGCTCGACGACCGGGGTCTCGCGGCCCGGCGCCCCGGCAGCCCGCATCATGGCGCTCGCCATCTTCGCCCGGCCGCTGCTGATGCCGAGCGGCGCACTCTGCAGGATCACCCGGCGGAACAACCCGGCGGTGCCGTCACTGATCATCAGGTGGGCGATCGCGTCGGCACCCGCCGATTGCCCGAACAGGGTGACCAGGCCGGGGTCGCCGCCGAACGCCGCGATGTGCTCGTGGATCCAGCGGAGCGCGAGCACGAGGTCGAGGAGACCGAGGTTAGCCGGCAGCGTCTCGCCGTCGCCGAGAAAGCCGAGGATGCCCAGCCGGTAGGTGACGGACACGACGACGACCCGCTGCTCGAGGACGAGCGCGCTCGGGTCGTACACGTCGAGGTCGCCGGCGCCCGTGACGTACGCCCCGCCGTGGATCCAGACCATCACGGGCAGCGCCTCGCCGGGCTGCACGTCGGCGGGCATCGTGATCGAGAGCGCCTGACAGTCCTCGGAGTCGACCATCCCTTCGCCTGCCCCCTCGAGGACGGCCTCGAGCACCCGTGACGGCCGCTGCGGCGAGGCCGGTGCCCGCTCGAAGGCCCGGAACGGCACTGGATCGCCGTCGGCGGCGACGGGCAGACCGGTCGGAACCGGCACCTCGAAGCGACCCGCACGGGCGTAGGGGATGCCGAGCGCCCGCACGACCGGGCCGTCGACCTTCGCGAAGATGGTTCCGAGCGAGGTCTCGAAGCCACGTTCGTCCGCCGGCGACACCGGAGGCGCGGACGCCTCCGCACCTGGTGCGTCGGAGGTCGGGCTCGCGTGCAACTCGGTCATCTGTCCACGCTATCCCCGAGCGGCCTGTGCACAACTCCTGCCCGACGGGCTCACACCGAAGACACGGCAGCCCGAACCGGGCCGAGCTGCCGGCCGAGGGCGGGTCGAGCAGGAGTTGTGGACGACGGGCCTGCCTACGGGATGCGGATGTAGACCGGGTCGCCCCAGATGGTCAGGCGGTGCTGGACGTACCGACCCCAGTCGGGCGAGTCGTACATGCCACCGTTGCCGTCGTAGATCGCGATGTGCCCCTCAGGCCAGTAGAGCAGGTCGCCGGCCACGGCCTCGGACGCCGAGATCTGCACGCCGGACGCCGCCTGCGCACCGGCCCCGCGCGGCAGGGAGACACCGAAGGCCGCGAACACGTACTGGACGTAGCCGTCGCACGCGAAACTGTCCGACGGGTCGTTGCCGTTGCCGTAGGGCACGACACCGACGAACTGCGCCGCGTAGTTGAGGATCGCCTCGCCGGAGCGGGCGACGTTCGGTGCCGGGAAGGTACGGCCGGACGACGCGGAGGCGGACGAGGACGCGGAGGCCGAGGCGGTCTCGGCGGCGGCGGCGGCCTGCGCGGCTGCTGCAGCGGCGGCCGCTGCGGAGGCGTCGAGCTCCTCCTGGCTCGTCGCGCCGTAGCCGTCGCGCGTGAACGGCGCGGCCGTGGCGGTCGACGGCACCGAGTAGGACACGGACTGCATGGTCGCGGCGGACGGGATCGCGCCACCCGTCGCGGCGTCGACGTCGACTCCGGCCGCGGCGGCAGGCATCGAGACCGAGACGAACAAGCCGGTGGCGAGGGTCATGACGCCGAGCGTGGCGAACGGCTTCGCACGCTTCGCGAACGAGCCCTTGCCGCGCTTGGCGGACGGGCGCTTCACGGGCACGAGGTCGACGTGGCGTCGCTCGTCCTCGGCGGACGCCGTCCAGCGGTCGTCCTCGATTCGGGCGGCCCGACGCGCGGCGCGAGGGCTCAGGGCGACGTGACGGCCGCCACCGCCGCGGGACGGCCGGGACGGCGTCGACGCCGAAGTGGTCGGCGCGGCGCCGGAGGTCTGCGCGAGAGTGGTGGCCGGGGTGTCCACGTGCAGTCGTTCGACGGCGCGCGCGGGCGTGGTGCTGGTCATGAGTGGGGTACCGTCCTGGGTCTCGTGCGCGTCGGGGGTGCGCTCGGTTCATGCTCGGTGGGTGTCGCTGGGCCGGGGAAGCCCCTCCCTCGATGACCGCGGTCGACCGGTTGCCCGGTCCGAGGGAGACGAAACGGCCACCCTACGTGGGCTTCCCTGAGAGGAACCTCCGCTTGGGACGCCCTGTGGACGGGCGATGAACGACGGAGCACGAGGCGTCACCGCCCTCGCAGCACCCGCCGGATCAGTCGGCCTGGACGCCGACCGTCGACTGCCGGACGACGAGCTCCGGCTGGAACACGATCTGCTCCGGCACGCCTCCCACCCCGGCGGCGGCCTCGCTGAGCAGGAGTTCGACGGCCGTGTGCCCCATGAGGGCGCTCGGCTGGCGGATCGACGACAGCGGCACGACCGCAGCCGACGCGAAGTCGATGTCGTCGTATCCGATGAGCGCGATGTCCTCCGGCACCCGCACCGAGCCGAGCATGCTGAACGCCTGCAGGACCCCCATGGCGAGGAGGTCGTTCGCCGCGAACACCGCGTCCGGCCACTCGTCACGAGGACGTCCCGTGATCGCCTCGCCGGCCGCGCGCCCTTGCAACACCGTGAGCGACGTGGTCTCCAGCGTCTCGAACTGCACGTCGACCCCACCCGCCACCGCCGCCTCGACCGCCTGGGTCGCCCCCGCGAGTCGGTCGCGGACCTGCCGCAGCGACGCGGGGCCACCGACGACGGCGATGCGACGACGGCCGAGCGAGACGAGGTGCTCGACCGCGAGCCGGCCGCCGGCTACGTCGTCGACGGCGACCGAGGAGAAGCTCGCGTCGTCGGTCTGCCGGTCGACGAGCACCGTGGGCGTCCCGCGGTCGCGGAGTCGGGCGAGGCGGTCGAGGTCGTCGCCGAGCGGGGTGATGAGGACGCCGGCGACGCGCTGCTCCTCGAAGAGGTCGAGGTAGGCGCGCTCGCGGTCGAGGCTCTCGTCGCTGTTGCCGAGCAGGACCGACAGTCCTTCGGCGTCGGCGCGGTCCTCGGCACCACGGGCGACGTCGGTGAAGAACGGGTTGCCGACGTCGAGCACGACGAGGCCGATGCTGCGGCTCCGGCCGGCGCGGAGCTGTCTGGCCGCGTCGTTCCGCACGAAACCGAGCTCGTCGATGGCCGCGTGCACGCGTTCGACGGTGACGGGCGACACCTTCTCGGGGCGGTTCAGGACGTTGGAGACGGTTCCGACCGAGACGCCGGCCCTCGCCGCGACGTCCTTCACGCTCGCACTCACGGTTCCCCTTTGCCGGTCGGTCCCGCCAGGTGACGCCGGTCGGGCTGGCTCATTGTTGCACGCAGCGACTGCGCCCGCCCGCCCAGCCCACCGCCGACGTCCACCCCTGTCCCGTTCTCAGGAGTCCCCCGGCGCGGCGCACTCACCCGAGACCGACACACCGACCGACCCCTGAGAACGGGCGATGCTCACACCGGATCGGTCGGCAGGACCTGGGCGATGGGCAGGGTGACGACGACCTCCAGGCCGTGACCGGGACGGTTCAGCAGTTGGATCGCTCCCCCGGCGTTGCGCGCGATGGCGGCGACGATCGCCAGCCCGAGTCCCGATCCGTGCCCGGAGGACCGCGTCGCGTCCGAACGACTGAACCGCTCGAGGGCGCGTGGTTCGAAGGCCGGATCGAGCCCGCCCGCGGTGTCCGACACCCGCAGGGTGAGCAGGTCGCCGGCGTCGTCGAGCAGGACCGACACCCGGCGCGGAGCGGTGCCGCGATCGGCGAACGCCTGCAGCGCGTTCCCCAGCAGGTTGTCGACGAGTCGGCCGAAGTCGTCGGCGCGGACGGCGTATGCGGCCGCAGTGTCCGGTGCACGGTCGGCGAGCGCGCTCACGACCTCGACCTCCACACCGGCCAGGGTGTCGTCCGAAGCGACGCGGAACCTGGCCCGCTCGACCGCTTCGAGCGCCTCGGCGTCGAGGGCGGCCGCGGTCGACCGCCCGACCGGCGCGTCGGCCTCGATCCGCGAGAGTTCGAGCAGGGAGGTGACGAGCGCCGACAGCCTGGTGGCACTCCGTTCGGCACCCTCGATGTCGGCGAGCAGCTGCTCCCGCGACGAGTCCTCGAGCCTCGCGAGTTCCAGCTGCGTCCGCAGGATCGCGAGCGGCGTCCGGAGTTCGTGGCTCGCGTCGGAGACGAGCTGTCGCTCGCGGTCGGCGGACGCCCGCAGCCGCTCGATGAGGTCGTTGAGGGTGATCGCGAGCTGCGCGATCTCGTCGTCCGCCCGCCCCACCGGAAGCAGCTCCGCCGTCGAGCGACCGCTCAGGCGCTGAGCGCTCACCCGCAGCCGCGTGACCGGGCGAAGCGACACGGTCGTCAGGATCCAGCCCCCGGCCGCGACGCCGAGGACGAGGAGCGCGAACGATCCGACCAGCAGGAGCCGCATCTGGACCAGCACGGTGGTCTCCTCGGCCTCGTCCCGCCCGGCGATGACGTACCAGGTGTCGCCGCCGACGGTCACGGGCTGCGACAGCAGGACGTACGTGGCCCGGCCGGCGTCGACGATGGTGACCTCGCGGGTCGCCGCGAGCGCGGGGAGCTGCCCCGCCAAGGTCGTCGGGAGGCTGAAGACGGGGATCGAGCCGTCGGGGGCGATCACCGCGATCCGGGTACCGAGGCCGGGACCCTGCAACGGGTCGTCGGGCCTCGCCTGCAGCGCGAACACGTACTGCGCGCCGTCGCTGCGGAGCGCCTGGACGGTGCCGTCGCGGACGATGCGTTCCAACTGGGCGTTGATCGCGAGGCCCGCGAAGAGCGACACGACGACCGCGATGAGGAGGCTGCCGCCCGCGATCCGGGTGCGGATGCCGTGGTGCCGCCCGCGTCCGCCGCGGGCCCGTCCGCCGCGCTCATCCCCGCCGGGCCCACCCGTCATCGGCTCACCGTTCCGCGGGGACGACGGAGAACCCCACGCCCCGGCTCGTCACGATGCGGACACCTGCCTCGGCCAGCTCGAGCTTCCGTCGGAGCCGGCTGATGTACTGGTCGACGACGTTCGGGTCGATGTTGTCGAAGGTCTCCCAGACCTCGCGCAGCATGGCCGCACGGGACACCACGACCCCAGGCTCGCTCGCGAGGACGCGCAGGACGTCGAACTCGGTCCCGCTGAGCGGCACGTCGCGTTCCCCCACGCGTGCCCGATGGCGGTGCAGGTCGAGCGTCAGCCCGCCGACGTCCAAGCGCGGCTGCGCGGTGAGGGCGTCGCGTCGCCGGACGGCGCGGATGCGGGCGGCGAGCTCGGCGAACGCGAACGGTTTGATCATGTAGTCGTCGGCTCCCGCGTCGAGGCCGCGGACCCGGTCGTCGACGGCGTCACGGGCGGTGAGCAGGATGACGGCGAGCGTCGGGTCGAGGTCCTTGAGTTCGCGGCAGACGGTGAAGCCGGAGCGCCCGGGCAGCATGACGTCGACGACGGCGACCTGGTACCCCGTCTCGCCACCCGCAGCCGGGTTCGCGACCGCCTGCCTGGCGAGGGCCAGCGCACTCGGGCCGTCGAACGCGGTCGTCACCTCGTGTCCGTCGGAACCGAGGCCGCGGGAGAGGAGGGCCGCCATCTCGCGTTCGTCGTCGACCACGAGGATCCGCACGGTCGTCCTCCTTCGCCATCGAGCATCCACAGCCTAGGCGAGCCGACCCCGACGGTGTTTCTGAAGGTCCTGTCAGGAACGGCCTGTGCGTCTTGCCGCTCGCGAGAAGCCGGCCGTACAGTGCAGTGCTCCCGACCATGAATCGATTCATGAAGCCGGTCGGAGACGAACCCCTCACCGTGGAGGAACGGACCCTCAATGACGATCGACCCGCCAGCGCAGCCCGCGCGCTCAGCGCAGCCCGCGCTCTCCCTCATCGGAGCCGCCAAGACCTTCGGCCCCGTCGTCGCACTCGCCGACGGCACCGTCCAGGTCGAGGCCGGGGAGATCCACGCCCTCGTCGGCGAGAACGGCGCAGGCAAGTCCACGCTCGTGAAGATCCTCGCCGGCCTCTACACGCCGGACGCCGGAGACTTCACCCTCGCCGGCAAGCCCGTCGCCTTCCGCGGCGTCGCCGACAGCAAGGCCGCCGGGGTCTCCGTGATCTACCAGGAGCCGACCCTCTTCCCCGACCTCACCGTCGCCGAGAACATCTTCATCGGCCGCCAGCCGAAGAACAGCCTCGGCCTCATCAGCACCAGCGCCATGCGGAAGGCCGCGAAGGGCCTCTTCGACCGCCTCGGCGTCCAGATCGACCCCGACCGCGTCGCCGAGGGCCTGTCGATCGCCGACCAGCAGATCATCGAGATCGCCAAGGCCATCTCCCTCGACGCCAAGGTCCTCATCATGGACGAGCCCACCGCGGCCCTCTCGGGTGTCGAGGTCGACCGCCTCTTCCAGGTCGCCCGCTCCCTGCGCGACGCGGGCGCCGGGATCCTGTTCATCTCCCACCGCTTCGAGGAGGTCTTCGCGCTGTGCGACCGCATCACGGTCATGCGCGACGGCCGCTACATCGCCACCCACGTCACCGCCGAGACGACCGTCGACGCGATCGTCCGCCAGATGGTCGGACGGGACATCGCCACCCTCTTCCCCAAGCAGGACGCGGAGATCGGCGACGCGGTCCTCACCGTCGAGCACCTGTCGCGGGCGGGCGTCTTCTCCGACATCTCCTTCACCGTGCGATCGGGCGAGATCGTCGCTCTGGCCGGACTCGTCGGCGCGGGACGCACCGAGGTCGCCCGCGCGGTCTTCGGTATCGACCCGTACGACTCCGGCCGCGTCACGCTCGGCGGGGCACCGGTCAAGGCCGGCGACCCGCAGGCCGCGATCACGGCGGGCATGGGCTTCGTCCCGGAGGACCGCCGCAAGCAGGGCCTCGTCATGGACCTCTCCGTCGCCCGGAACGCGACCCTCACCCTCCGCCACCGGCTCGCCCGGTTCGGCCTCATCTCCGGCCGCCGCGAACGACAGGCCGCCGAGGAGTGGTCGACCCGACTCCAGGTGAAGACGGGCTCGCAGGAGTACGCGGTCTCCACCCTCTCCGGCGGCAACCAGCAGAAGGTCGTGCTCGCGAAGTGGCTCGCCACCGAGCCGAGCTTCCTCATCGTCGACGAACCGACCCGCGGCATCGACGTCGGCACGAAGAGCGAGGTCCACCGCCTCATCTCCGAACTCGCGGGCCGTGGCATCGCGATCCTCATGATCTCCTCCGAACTGCCCGAGGTCCTCGGCATGGCCGACCGCGTGCTCGTCATGCACGAGGGCCGGATCACCGCCGAGCTCACCCGCGAAGAAGCGACCCCGGAGACCGTGATGCACGCGGCGACCGGATCCCTGGAAGGCGCACGATGACGAACACCACCACCAAGCCGGGCGGCGGCACGCGACCCGGCGGCACCCCCGTCACCGTCGCGACCGAGCGCACGACGAACCCGATCGCGTCGATCGTGCGGCTCCGGGAGCTACCGGTGACGGTCGCCCTCGTCGTCCTCGTGCTCGTGACGTACCTCGCGAACCCGCTCTTCCTCTCGGCGCAGGGGGTGAAGGACCTCCTCCTCAACGCGACGATCATGATCATCCTCGCCGTCGGCCAGGCGCTCGTGATCATCACCCGCAACGTCGACCTCTCCGTCGGATCGATCCTCGGACTCGTCGCCTTCGCGACCGGCACCATGTTCGCGACGATGCCCCAGCTGCCGATCGTCGCCGTGTTCCTCATCGCGATGCTGCTCGGCGCGGTCCTCGGTGCGATCAACGGTGCGCTCGTCACGATCGCGAAGGTGCCGGCGCTCGTCATCACGCTCGGCACGCTGTACATCTACCGCGGCCTCAACAACGCCTGGGCCGGCGGCACGCAGTACTTCGCCGACGACCGGCCGGACGCCTTCGGCAACCTCTCCGTCGACACGGTCCTCGGGTTCCCGGTCATCACCCTCATCGCGATCCTCGTCGTCGTGGTCGTCGCCGTGTTCATGGCCGGTGCCCGTTCGGGCCGCGACCTGTACGCGATCGGGTCCGACCCCGACGCCGCGAAGCTCTTCGGCATCCCCGTCGGCCGCCGGGTGTTCCTCGCCTTCCTCGCCAACGGGGTGCTCGCCGGGCTCGCCGGGGTGCTCTACGCCTCCCGCTTCAACTCGGTCGGTGCGACCACCGGGTCCGGCATGGAACTCGACGTCGTGGCCGCTGCGGTGGTCGGCGGTGTCGCCATCTTCGGCGGCAGCGGCTCGGTCGCCGGAGCAGCGATCGGCGCGATCCTCCTCACCACGATCACGAGTGCCCTCACCGCTTTGCGCGTCGACAAGTTCTGGCAGCAGGCGATCGTCGGTGTCCTCATCCTGGCCGCGATCATCATCGATCGTGTCGCCAGCCTCCGTACGGCCAAGAAACTGCGAATGAGCGAGGCACGCGATGTCTGATCTGAAGACCCCGGCACCGGCGAAGGCGCCGTTCACGAAGGGTTCCGGCCCGCTCGGCACCGACACCACCGGCGTGCTCGTCGCAGAGCCGAAGGGACGCACGGGACTCTCCCGCATCCTGCTCGGTCGCGACGCGATCATGATCTACGCCCTGCTCGTGGTCGTGATCGGGGCCTGCCTGCTCATCCCGCGCTTCGCCTCGCCCGTCACCGTCGGCTTCCTCCTCCTCGACGTCATCCCGATCCTCCTCATCGCCATGCCGATGACCCTCGTCATCATCACGGGCGAGATCGACCTGTCCGTCGCGAGCACCGCCGGCCTCACGAGCGCCGTCATCGGTGTGCTGTGGGCAGGCGGCGGGATGGACATCGGCGTGGTCCTCCTCATCGGCCTGCTCGTCGGCGTCGTCGCGGGAGCGTTCAACGGCTTCCTCATCGCGGTGGTCGGGCTCCCCTCGCTGGCCGTGACCATCGGTACCCTCGCCCTGTTCCGCGGGCTCGCGCTCGTCGTCATCGGCGACAACGCCGTCGCGAACTTCCCCGCGGAACTCACCGCGTTCTTCACCTCGAAGATCGGCTCCACCGGTATCCCGGTCGTCATGGTCGGCGTGCTCCTCGTCGTGATCCTCTTCGGCGTGGTCCTGCACCTCACCCCGTTCGGTCGCGGCCTCTACGCCCTCGGGTTCAGCTCGGAGGCGGCGAGCTTCGTCGGCATCAAGGTGGCCCGCTCGAAGTTCTGGCTGTACGTCGCGACCGGCGGCGTCTCGGCCCTGGCCGGGATCTTCTGGACGCTGCGCTACTCCAGCGCCCGCAGCGACAACGCCTCGGGCCTCGAACTCGCCGTCATCGCGGCGGTCCTCCTCGGCGGTGTCTCCATCTTCGGCGGCAAGGGATCGATCCCCGGCGTCGTCGCCGGCGTCCTCCTCATCGGCACGATCAACTACGCGCTCCGACTCGGTCGCGTCTCCGACGTCGTGCTCATCATCGTCACCGGCACCCTGCTGATCGCCTCGGTGGTCGGCCCCAGTATCTTCGAATCCGTCAAGCAGTGGAACCACCACCGACGAATCCGACGCAGCCTGCCCCAGCACTGATCCCCGATCAGCGCGCACCCGGGCGATCCCACGCCACAGCACCAGGCGTATCCAGAAAGGAACAGACAATGCAGTCGATTCGAAACCACGCGACAGGCCGTCCGGCCCGTCGAGCAGCGGCCCTCATCGCCGCAGCAGCATCACTCGCCCTCATCGCGACGGGGTGCGCCACCGGCGACTCCGCCGGCTCCGGTGGTGGCGCGGGCGGCGCCGAGAGCATCACGTTCATCCCGAAGCAGCTCAACAACCCCTACACGGACGTCGTGCTCGGCGGCGGTGAGGACGGCGCGAAGGCGGCCGGCTTCTCGGCCACCGAGGTCGTCGGTCCGCTCGAGGCGAGCGCGTCCAGCCAGGTGTCCTTCATCAACGCGGAGACCCAGGCCGGCACGAACGTCATCGTCATCGCGGCGAACGACCCCGACGCCGTCTGCCCCGCCCTCAAGGAGGCTCGCGAGGGCGGCGCGAAGATCGTCGCGTTCGACTCCGACACCAGCAAGGACTGCCGCGACGTCTTCATCTCGCAGGTCGTCGCCAAGGACGTCGCGCTGATCCAGACGAAGCTCATCGCGGAGCAGATCGGCGGATCCGGCGAGATCGCGATCCTTTCGGCCACGGCCAACGCGACGAACCAGAACGAGTGGATCGCCTTCATGGAGGAGGAGCTCAAGTCGAACCCCGAGTACAAGGACATCAAGCTCGTCGCCAAGGTCTACGGCGACGACGACGACACGAAGTCCTTCCAGGAGGCCCAGGGGCTGCTCCAGGCGCACCCGAACCTCAAGGGCATCATCTCGCCCACGACGGTCGGCATCGCCGCGACCGCCCGCTACCTCTCCACCTCGGAGTACAAGGGCAAGGTCGCACTGACCGGCCTCGGTCTCCCGAACGAGATGCGTCCGTTCGTGAAGGACGGCACCGTCACCGCGTTCGCGCTGTGGGACCCGGCTCAGCTCGGCTACGTCGCCGCGTACGCCGGTAAGGCACTCGCTGAGGGCACCATCACGGGCAAGGAGGGCGACACCTTCAAGGCCGGCGACCTCGGAGACCGCGAGGTCGGCGCCGACGGCACCGTCATCGTCGGCCCGCCGACCACCTTCACCGCGGACAACATCGACGACTACGACTTCTAGGAGTCACCCGCGTCAACGCACCACCACACGAACCACCACCACTGCCCTATCTCAGGAGCGGCTGGGCGTGTCGCCTCACCGGGGCCCGCGCCACCGCCGACACGCCGACGGCGTCCTGAGTTAGGGCAGTGGGTCGTTCGGGCAGTCGGTGGTTCGGGCAGTCGGTCGTCAGGGCAGTTTGTCGTCGGCGGGGGGATCGGATCGCTGCATCTCGAGTTCGAGCTTGCGGATGCGCTCGGCGTCCTCGGCCGCCTGGATCTCGCGCTCGAGGGCGGCGAGCTGCTCCTCGGTGCTGCTGACGGCGCGGTCGGGCTGCGACGGCGACGGCGACGGCGGCGTGGTCGACGACGACCCACGGGCCGGGCCCCACGAGCCGGACGTCCGCGGCTGCTTCCGGCCGCGGCGTTCGGGGAGCTTGATGCGACTGTTCGACCAGTCCTTGCCGAGGAGGAACCACAGGCCGACGCCGATGAGGGGGATGAAGACGATGAGCAGGACCCAGACGATCTTGGGCAGGTTGCGGACGACGGGTTCCGGCTGGCCGACCACATCGATGAGCGCGACGATCGTGAGGACGATGAGCAACAACGACAACACGAACATGCGTCAATCCTAGGCAGGCTGTCGGTGCGTTCGGCCAGGATGGGACGATGAAGACCATCCCCCTGCCCCAGACCGACCTGACCGCGTCCAGCATCGTCCTCGGCCTCATGCGCATCGAGCCCCTCGACGACGAGGCCATCCGCACCCTCTTCCACACCGCTCGCGACGCCGGCGTGACCGTCTTCGACCACGCCGACATCTACGGCTCGGAACGCCACGGCTGCGAGCGCCGGTTTGGCGACGCCGTCACCCTCACCGCCGCCGAGCGCGAGCAGGTGGTCATCCAGTCGAAGGTCGGCATCCGCCCGGGCTTCTTCGACTTCTCCGAGGAGCACATCCTCCGCACGGTCGACGAGTCGCTGGCCGCGCTCAAGACCGACTACCTCGACCTCCTGCTCCTCCACCGGCCCGACACCCTCGTCGAGCCCGAGGAGGTCGCGTCCGCGTTCGACAGCTTGCAGGCGTCGGGCAAGGTCCGGAACTTCGGCGTCTCGAACCACACGCCGGCGCAGGTCGAGCTCCTCAAGGCCTCGGTCGAGCAGCCGCTCATCGCGAACCAGGTGCAGCTGAGCATCACGCACGCGCCGATCATCGCGTCGGGGATCGCCACGAACATGGCCGGCCTCGACCAGTCGATCGACCGCGACAACGGCATCCTCGACTACAGCCGCCTCACCGGCATGACCCTGCAGGCGTGGTCGCCGTTCCAGGCCGGCTTCTTCACCGGTGTCTTCCTCGGCGACCGCGAGCACTACGCGGAGCTCAACGACGTGCTCGACGAGCTGGCCGCGACGCACGACGTCACGCCGACGGGGATCGCCACGGCGTGGATCACGCGTCACCCGGCGAACATCCAGGTGGTGCTCGGCACCACGAAGCCGTCGCGCGTGGAGGAGGCTGCTGCGGGTTCTGACGTGACGCTGTCGCGCCAGGAGTGGTACCGCCTGTTCACCGCGGCCGGTCACACCCTGCCGTAGACCCTCGCGGTTCGCGGGTCGCCATCGGCGGGCCGCACCGTCCACAACTCAGGACCGACCCCGCGTGGCGCGTCCGCCGGGCCGGCTGTCGCGTCGACACGCCGCGGTCGTCCTGAGTTGTGGACGGGTACGCTCGTGGAGGGAACCGGGAGGACGGACATGGCGAAGCACGACATCGGGTTCGCCGCCGTCGCCAGGCTCGCCGGGGTCTCGAACGCGACCGTCTCGAACACGCTCAACCGCCCCGAGATCGTCGCCCCGGCCACGCGTGAACGGGTGCTCGCGGCGATCGCCGAACTCGACTTCGTGCCCAACCGCGCTGCGGCGACACTCCGCCAGGGCACGAACCGGCTCATCGGCCTCGTGATCCCCGACATCGTGAACCCCTTCTACTCGGCGATCACCCGCGGCGTGACCGAGGCGGCCGCCGAGCACGGGTACACGGTCGCCCTCTGCGTCAGCCACGACGACCCGGACCTCGAGCTGCAGCACTTCGAGATGCTCGCCGAGCACCGGGCCGCCGGCGCCCTGGTCGCTCCGTTGACGGCCGACGCCTCGCGCCTCGCCCAGCTCCGCCGGGTCGGCAGCCGCCTCGTGCTCATGGACCGCACCGCCCCCGAGGGAACCGGGTGCTCCGTGGCGATCGACGACGTCCGCGGCGGCGAGCTGGCGGTGGCCCACCTGTTGGCGACGACGGGCGGGCGAGGACCGATCGTGCTCGTGAACGGCGACCGCGCGATCCCCCAGTGCGAGGACCGTCGCGCTGGGGCACGGAACGCCTTCGTCGCGGCGGGGATCGATCCCGACGAGCTGGTGGAGGTCACCGCCCGGGAGATGACCGTGGATGCCGGACGTGAGGCCGGCCGAGGCATCGCGACCCGCACACCGGACGCCGCCGGGGTCTTCTGCACGAACGACCAGCTCGCCCTCGGCGTCATCCGCGGCCTGAACGACGGCGGTCTCGACGTGCCGGGCGACGTGTCGGTGGTCGGCTACGGCGACCTGCCGCTCGCGGCCGACGGGCGGGTGCCGCTCACCACGGTCGAGCAGCCGAAGGATGAGCTCGGACGCGTCGCCGTGGAGATCCTGTTGGCCGAACTCCTTGCTGAGCTCGGAACCGATCGCTCCTCGCACACGCATGTGGCGCGCACCCTCGAGCCGCGCATCGTCGTGCGCGAATCTGCTCCGATGACTCGGCACGAGTCGATTTCCGCTTCCTGATCCTCGACGCGGCGAGGCGGTTGGCGCTACAGTCGGATCACGGATTTAATCGATTAAACGGCATCGCCGCCGGACGAACAGGATCACCGATGACCCACACCCCCGCCGCGCACCCGCTCCTCGCGCCGAAGGCACGCCGCAAGCCCCGCGTCGGCCTCGTCGCCGGCGGACTCGGGACGTACTGGCCACAGTTCCCCGACCTCCTCCCCCAGCTCCAGGCGTCGGCGCGCGTCGTCTCCGAACGCTTCCAAGGCATGGACGCCGAGGTCGTCGACGTCGGATTCATCTCCGACGCCCAGGAAGGCGAGGTCGCCGCCGAGCGCCTCCGCCAGGGCGACTGCGACCTCATCGTCCTCTTCCTCACCACCTACCTGACGTCGTCGATGGTCCTCCCCATCGCCCAGCGCACCGGCACCCCGGTACTCGTCATCGACCTGCAGCCGACCGAGCGCATGGACCACGCGAACTTCGACACCGGCGCCTGGCTCGCCTACTGCGGACAGTGCCCGGTACCCGAGGTCGGCAATGTCTTCCGCCGCGCCGGCATCCCCTTCCGTTCGGTCTCGGGGTGGTTGCAGCAGGAGTCGGCCTGGGAGCGCATCGGTCGGTGGATCCAGGCGGCCCATGTCCGCGCCGCTCTCCGGCACGCACGGCACGGGCTCATGGGTCACGTCTATCCCGGCATGCTCGACGTCTCGACGGACCTCACCCTGCTCCCCACCACGTTCGGATCGCACGTGGAGGTGCTCGAGTTCGACGACCTCCGCGTCCTCGTCGACGAGGTCACCGACGCCCAGGTGGCCGACCGCATGGCCCTCGCCCGTGAGGTCTTCACGCTCGACGACACCGTGGTGGAGGACGACTTCGCGTGGGGCGCCAAGGTCTCGGTGGGCCTCGACCGCCTCGTCGAGGAGTTCGCGCTCGACAGCCTCGCCTACTACCACCGCGGTCGCGACGGCGAGCAGCACGAACGACTGGGTGCCGGCATGATCCTGGGCGCCTCGTTGCTCACCGCGCGCGGCGTCCCGACGACCGGTGAGTACGAGCTGCGGACGACGGTCGCGCAACTCGCGACCCAGGTCGTCGGGGCCGGTGGTTCGTTCTGCGAGATCCAGGCGCTGGACTTCGTCGACGGGGTCGTCGAGATGGGCCACGACGGACCGGCGCACCTCGCGGTCAGCTCCCGCGACCCATTGCTGCGCGGCCTCGGGGTGTACCACGGCAAGCGCGGCTGGGGCGTGAGCGTCGAGTTCGACGTGCGCCACGGTCCGGTGACGTTGTTGGGACTCGGACAGGACCGCGACGGTTCACTCGCGTTCGTCGCGTCGGAGGGGACGGTCGTGCCGGGCCCGCTCCTCGCGATCGGCAACACGACGAGCCGCGTGGACTTCGGTCGGGACCCCGGCGTCTGGGTCGACGAGTGGAGCGCGACCGGCATCGGCCACCACTGGTCGCTGTCGCTCGGGCATCGGGCGGCCGACTACCGCGCGGCGGCCAGTCTCCTCGGGATCGACTTCCGCCAGGTGTGACGCGGCGCCGGTCCCTGAGCCGACCCCGCGGTCCCTGAGCTTGTCGAAGGGCAGCCAGGCCGATGCACCCTCGGAACCCCAGGCCCCGCAGAAGCACTTCGACAAGCTCAGTGACCGAACGAACCTCGCATCCGAACCGCTCCGATCCCCGAGCCGACCCCGGTCCCTGAGCCTGTCGAAGGGCAGCCAGGCAGCGGACAGTCCCGGAACACGACGCCGCTCAGGAGCACTTCGACAAGCTCAGTGACCGAACGAACCTCGCATCCGAACCACACCCCGGTCCCTGAGCCTGTCGAAGGGCTCACGGACCGACCGCCTCAGAGCACGGCGCGCAGCCGCTCCGCCGCGGGCTCCACGACCGCGATCGGCGCCGGTCGCTGAAGCCCGTCGAGTGCAACCGACAGGCGACGGGCCGCGCGATCGACGTCGCCACCGCCCGCACCCAGTTCACGGATCGGCGCGAGCAGGGCAGCCCGTCGCAACCACGGCTCATCCTGCATCCACCGGTCGAGCACGGTCTCGGCCTTCGCCCGCGCCGTGCCGTCGAGGTGGTCGAGCAGGGGGCCGACGACGTCGGTCGCGAGCGGATCGGCCAGCTCGGCATGGCGACCGCTGCGCACGAAGCCCTCGATGCGCGTGAGATCCGTGTGCTTGAGGACGGCGACGCTCGCCTGCAGGAGGACGACCGTCGCGAGCCGACGCTCGAAGACGGGCACCGACCAGAGCTCGGATGCGAGGGCCGTCAGCTCGTCGTGCTCCATCCCGCGGAACTTCCGCAGGGCGTCCCGGACGGTGCCGCGGACCGCTCCGACGGACGATCCGTAGGACTCGAGCCCGCCGCCGAGCCGCTCGACGACGTCCGCGGCACGGTACCCGTCGCCCTCGTACTGGAGCGCGGCGTCGATGAACTCCCCGGCAGCACCCATCCCACCATTCTCCCTCCTGGTGCCGGGTACGGTGGGGCGATGACCATCGTGATCGTAGGACTCGGACAGCTCGGCTCGGACGTCGCCGGGAGGCTCCTGGCCCGCGGCGAGGACGTGGTCGGCGTGAAGCGCACGGCCCCGACGACCGCGATCCCGGCCACCGAGACCACCTCGGGGCACTTCACCCTCCAGCTCTGCGATCTCACCACCACGAGCCCCGAGCTCCCGACGGACACGGCCGCGATCGTGATCGCCCTCGCTCCACACCAGCGGTCCGTCGAGGCCTACGACGCCCTCTACCGTGACGGGATCGCGCACCTGCTGGCCGCCGTCGCGGCGCTCCCCGGCACCCCACCGCGGATCCTCTTCGTCTCGTCGACCGCCGTGTGGGGCGAGGACGGCGGCGAGCGCATCGACGACACCACGCCCGCCGTCCCGACGACCGGGACCGCACGAGCACTGGTCGCCGCGGAGGAGGCCGTCAGTGCCGCCGTGCCGGAGGTGAGTCTCATCCGGTTCGGTGGTCTCTACGGGCCGACGTCGACGATGTTCGTCGACCAGGTCCGCGACGGCCGCGTGACCAGGCCGTCCGGGTGGACCAACCGCATCCATCGCGACGACGCCGCAGCCGTGATCCTGCACCTCCTCGACCTACCGGCGACGGCCCTGCGTCCGGTGGTGGCGGGCATCGACGAGGAGCCGGTCCTCCTGTCGACGGCGGCCGACTTCATCGCCGAGCGCCTCGGCGTCGCCCCACCGGTCCTCGACGACGCCGGCCGCACGCCCGAGGAAGCGCATCGTGGCAAGCGCATCGTCGCCGCCGCGCTCCGCGACACCGGGTTCTCCTACCGCTACCCCACGTACCGCGAGGGCTACGCGGCGCAGCTCCCCTGATCGACGCCGGTCACGCCGGTCACGCCGGTCACGCCGGCTTCGACACCTCGGCCATGGCACGACGACCGGACGGCACGAGCACGGCGACCGCGAGGACGACGAAGGTGAGCACGCCCGCGACCACGAGGAGCAGCTCCACCGAGACCACGTCGGCGAGCGGTCCGAAGACGATCATCCCGAGTGGCATCGACACCGCCATGACGATGCCGACGAAGCCGAAGACGCGGCCCTGACGTTCCGGTTCGACGCGTTCCTGCAGCAGCGTCATGGAGGTCGTCGAGAAGAACGGCACCGCGAGGCCGAGCAGGAGCATGAAGCCGAAGAACACCCAGAGGTTCGTCGACAGCCCGAGGCCGATCGAGAGCACCCCGAACACGACCGACGAGCCGACGAGGAGCAGCACCCGGTTCTTCGTGCCACCCCAGATCCCGATGATCGCGCCGCCGGCGACCATGCCGACGCTGAACGCGAGTTCGTTCACGGTGAGCATCCACACCTCGTCGCCAAACGAGCGCGCGATCATGAGCGGCGTCAGATAGGACGGAGCGACGATCAGCAGGAACACGATCGCGAAGAGGATCAGCAGCCACCGCACGAACCCGTGACGCCACACGTAGCGGACGCCCTCGGTGAGGTCGGCAAAGTAGCCGGGACGTTCGCCACTCCGGACGAGCGTGCGCACCGGGACGAGGAGCAGTAGGCCGATCCCGATCGCCGCCGTGACGACGTCGACGAAGAAGATCGCGACGAGCGACGCGCTCGCGTACAGCGCGCCGGCTGCCGCGGGGGCGACGAGCATCATCGCCGACTGGATGGAACCGTTGATGCCGTTGACGCGCATGAGCTTGTCCGTCGGCGTGATCTGCGGGATGAGCGCGGACACGGCCGGCATCTGGATGCCGGCGCCGACCGAGCGGATCGCGAGCGTGAGGAAGATGAGCCAGAGGTCGGCGGCGCCGGTGATGAGGAAGATCGCGAGGGCGAGCGTCGTGATCGCGATGGAGCCGTCGGCGACGATGATCAGCAGCTTGCGGTTCATCCGGTCGGCCCAGACCCCGCCGAAGATGGACACGACGGCCTGCGGCAGGAACCCGGCGACCGCGGCGAACGCCAGCACCACCCCGGACTTCGTCTCGAGGGTGAGGTGCCACATGATCGCGTACTGCACGAGCATCGAGCCGAACAGCGAGACGGTCTGGCCGGACAGGAAGACGGCGACGTCGCGTCGCCAGCGCGGGTGGTCGGCCGCGTCGAAGGCGTCGACCGCGAGATCGTCGGTCGACGCGGTCGGATCAGGCGCCGACGGACCCGCGGTCGTCGGCCGGTCCGCCTGCCCGTCGTCGGGAGTCATGTGGACACCGTATACATCGACGGCTCGCCTGTCCAGACCCAGTCGGTGGGCACGGGTGGCCGCAACGGCGTCGACTCAGCCGGTGTGCGCCAGGAGCGCCGGCACGAGCTGTGCCCATGTCGGCGGCGGCGGGTTCTGGTGCCCCATGCCGGGGACCACCAGCAGGCTCGCCCCTGGGATGCGCGCCGCGAGCCGTTCGCCGTGTGCGAGCGGGAACAGCGGATCCTCGGATCCGTGGACGACGAGCGTCGGCACCGCGATCGACTCCAGGTCCTCACGCGCACCCGGCCCCGACTCGAGGGTCCAGTGATTCTCGGACGAGCGCGGCGACGGCGTCCGCGCGAGCACGGCCCGGCCGATGCGGGCGACCCGCTCCTCGTCGACCGGGATGGAACCGGAGAACAGCCGCTCGGAGTCGACGATGGCCGCCACGGGATCGACGTCCACAGGCGCGCC
The DNA here is from genome assembly GCF_030209505.1 of Plantibacter sp. LMC-P-059a. Classification (NCBI taxonomy): domain Bacteria; kingdom Bacillati; phylum Actinomycetota; class Actinomycetes; order Micrococcales; family Microbacteriaceae; genus Plantibacter; species Plantibacter sp. LMC-P-059a. Next base: position 482,451 of record NZ_JARVRZ010000006.1, read on the forward strand.
GTCGGAGGCATCGCCGGACGCCGCCCCCATCGAAGCGAACGCCGCCTGCAGCCGAGGGATCGGCGGTGGCAGCTCGTCGCCCTGACCAGTGCGCCCGCCCGGCGAGGTCGACATGAGCGTGATCGATGCGAGGAGCTCCGGGCGGCGGAGGGCGAGTTGCATCGCGAGACCTCCGCCCATCGACAGGCCGACCACGTGCGCCGGTGCGGCGTCGAGGTGCTCGATCAACGCGGCCAGGTCGTCGACGAGATCGTCGCCCGTGTAGGCGGCTTCGCCGAGCGCGACCGTCTCGGACTCGCCGGTGTCGCGGAGGTCGTAGCGGACGACCCGTCGCGGACCCGAACCCGCATCCCCCGCGGCGAGCAGGGCGCAGAACGACTCGTCCCACCAGTCCATCGAACTCGACGCGCCCGCCACGAGCACGATCGTCGGCGCCGCCTCGTCGCCGAACGACTGGAAGGCGAGGCCGACGCCGTTGAGACGGGCGATGGTGACGGGTGTCGTGCCGCCGTGAGCATCCATGCACTCACCGTAGACAGCGGGCGGCGGGCACACCAGAGCCGTCGGATGCCGACCGGGCGCCCGCACCACCATCGGCGGAGTGATTGACCGCGAGGGACGCCGTCGATAGCCTGAACGAGCGGTCGATGAATCGATTCATGGGCGCGTGGCACCCTAACCGAAAGGCCAGCCTCGATGACGAGCACCGAGCCCCTGCACCGCGTGTGCTTCCAACTGCAGGTCAAGCCGGAACGGCTCCCCGAGTACCGCGAGCGTCATGCGGCCGTCTGGCCCGAGATGCTGCGAGCCCTCGCCGACACCGGCTGGCGGAACTACTCACTGTTCATCAGAGACGACGGGCTCCTCATCGGGTACCTCGAGACGCCCTCGCTCGAGGCGGCCCAGGCCGGCATGGCCGCGACCGAGGTGAACACCCGCTGGCAGGCCGAGATGGGTGAGTTCTTCGTCGACCTCGACCTCCCGCCAGACCAGGGCTTCCTGCAGTTGACCGAGGTCTTCCACCTCGAGGACCAACTCGCCGCCCTCCCCACCGCCACCATCGCCGAGCCCGAACCACTTCCCTAACTCAGGATGCGATCGGCGTGTCGCCCCCAACGCGGCGAGCGCGGCACCCGACACGCCGCACCCGTCCTGAGTTAGGGCAGAACAGGCAGCACGAGTAGCGACGTTGAAACGATTCACGTATGCTGCAACCGACGCCATCGCGGCGCACACCGACCACCGGAACACCCACAGAGAAGTGATCATGACCCGTTTCGACACCATCACCCCCCTGCTCGAGAAGCAGGCCATCGAGCTCCCCTCCTGGGCGTTCGGCAACTCCGGCACGCGCTTCAAGGTGTTCACGACGCCCGGCACCCCGCGCACCCCCGAGGAGAAGATCGCCGACGCCGCGAAGGTCCACGAGTTCACCGCCCTCGCGCCGAAGGTCGCCCTGCACATCCCGTGGGACCTCGTCGACGACTTCGGCGCCCTGCGCACGTACGCCGAGGATCACGGCGTCGCCCTCGGCACGATCAACTCGAACACCTTCCAGGACGAGGACTACAAGTTCGGCAGCCTGACGCACAGCGACCCGAAGATCCGCCAGAAGGCGATCGACCACCACTTCGCGTGCATCGACGTGATGCACGCGACGGGGTCGCAGGACCTCAAGATCTGGCTCGCGGACGGCAGCAACTACCCGGGCCAGCAGGACATCCGCGGCCGACAGGACCGCCTCGCCGACTCGCTGCAGCAGATCTACGCGCGACTCGGCGACGAGCAGCGCCTCGTGCTCGAGTACAAGTTCTTCGAGCCGGCGTTCTACCACACCGACGTCCCCGACTGGGGAACGTCCTACGCCCAGGTGGTCGAGCTCGGCGACCAGGCGCTCGTCTGCCTCGACACCGGACACCACGCGCCCGGCACGAACATCGAGTTCATCGTCGCGCAGCTGCTTCGCCTCGGGAAGCTCGGTTCCTTCGACTTCAACTCCCGGTTCTACGCCGACGACGACCTCATCGTCGGCGCGGCCGACCCGTTCCAGCTGTTCCGCATCCTCTACGAGGTCGTGCGCGGCGGCGGTCTGGACGACGACTCCCCCGTCGCGTTCATGCTCGACCAGTGCCACAACGTCGAGGACAAGATCCCCGGTCAGATCCGCTCGGTGCTGAACGTGCAGGAGATGACGGCCCGCGCGCTGCTCGTCGACCGCGACGCCCTGACCACGGCGCAGGAGGCCGGCGACGTCCTCGGCGCGAACGGGATCCTCATGGACGCGTTCTACACCGACGTCCGCGGCCCGCTCGCCGCGTGGCGTGAGAGCCGCGGACTGCCGGCGGACCCCTTCGCCGCCTACCTCGCCTCGGGCTACCAGCAGCGGATCGCCGAGGAGCGCGTCGGCGGCACGCAGGCCGGCTGGGGCGCGTAGGCACCCGAGTACGACGAGGCCCCGCGACCATCCCGGTCGCGGGGCTTCATGTGCATCCAGACGTTCACAATTCAGGACGCGCGCGGCGTGTCACGCGCGGCGCGCCGGCCGAGGTCGCCGACGCGCCGGAGCGGTCCTGAATTGCGAACCGACAGCGCCGCCTACTTCGCGAGGAAGGCGAGCAGCTGCTCGTTGACCTCGCGGTAGTGCGTCCACAGCATGCCGTGCGGCGCGCCCTCGATCTCGACGTACTCGGCCGACGGCAGCGCCTTCGCGAACACGCGGCCGGTCGAGTCGATCGGGAGGACGCGGTCGCCCGTGCCGTGCACGATCAGCGAGGGCACGTCGATCTTCGCGACGTCGGCTCGGAAGTCCGTCAGCCAGGTGGGCTGCGCGGCGAGCGAGGCGAACGGGGAGGCGTTGTACGCGAGCTGGGTGTTGGCTCGCAGGGCCTCTTCACTCAGGCGGGAGCCGAGGTTCTCGTCGGTGTTGAAGAAGTTCTCGAAGAAGCTCGTGAAGAACGCGTAACGGTCGTCGGTGGCAGCCGCGAGGAGTCCGTCGAACACGTCCTGCGGCACGCCGGTCGGGTTGTCGTCGGTCTGCAGGAGGTAGGGCTCGAGCGAGCCGAGGAACACGGCCTTGGCGATCCGCTCGGAGCCGTAGGTGCCGAGGTAGCGGCCGACCTCGCCGGTGCCCATCGAGAAGCCGACGAGGACGGCGTCCTGCAGCTCGAGTCCGTCGACGACGGCCTTGAGGTCGGCTGCGAAGGTGTCGTAGTCGTAGCCGACCGTGGGCTTCGAGGACTTGCCGAAGCCGCGACGGTCGTAGGTGATGACGCGGTAGCCGGCGTCGAGGAGTGCGGCGGTCTGCTTCTCCCACGAGGAGCCGTCGAGCGGGTAGCCGTGGATGAGGACGACCGGCTGACCGGTGCCGTGGTCTTCGACGTAGAGCTCCACTGAGCCGCTGTTCTCGGTTCCGACGGTGATGAACGACATGGTTCGATTCCTTTCGTCTCGACGCCCGAGCTGATCGCCCGGTCCCGCGCCTCGAATGAGAACGCTCGTTCTCTTCGATGAACACCAGCATAGGGAACGATCGTTCTCAATGCAAGTAGACTGAGGGGATGACGACCGAACAGCCGACGACCGCGGCCCGCCCGACCGCCGCCGCCGCACCCGCGCTCGTCCGCGATACCATCGTCGACGCGGCCGACCGCCTCTACTACGCCAAGGGCATCCAGGCCGTAGGGATGGACGAGTTGCGCGCCGCGGCCGGCGTCTCCCTCAAGCGCCTGTACGCCGAGTTCCCGAGCAAGGAGGACATCGTCCTCGCCGTGATGGACCACCGGCACCGCCTCTGGACCACGGGCGTGAGCGCCCTCGTCGACGACGCAGACACCCCGCGCGACCGCATCCTCGCCGTGTACGACTACCTGGCCGGCTGGTTCAGCGAGGACTCGTTCCGTGGCTGCGGCTTCATCAACACCTTCGGCGAACTCGGCGGCGTCTCCCCGGCCGTCGCGACGATCACCCGCGAGCACAAGGCCTCCTTCCAGGCCTACGTGGCCGACCTCGTCGCCGACGCGGGCGCTCCAGCCTCACTCGCACCTCAACTCGCGATCCTCGCCGAGGGAGCCCAGACGACCGCGGCGATCACCGGCTCCCCCGAGGCGGCCCTGCACGCCCGACGTGCGGCCGAGACGCTGATCGATGCCTCCACCTGACACCCGCTGTGACATCCTGTTGAGACGGACAGGAACGGACACGTCCGACGCGAGTGGACAGGGGACTGCATGGCAACGACGGGCACGCTCGGCGCCGAGGAGCGACGCGCCCGCCTGACCGCGATCCTCGAGCGCGACGGCAGCATCCGACTCGACGACGCGGCCACCGAGCTGGACGTCTCGTCGATGACGGTCCGCCGCGACCTCGCCGACCTGGAACAGGCCGGCATCGTCCGTCGCGTTCGAGGCGGAGCCATCCCGACCCTGCGACCGCGCACCTTCACCGAGCGTTCCGCAACGGGCGTCCGGGAGAAGGGCGTCATCGTCGAGAAGCTCCGCGCGTTGCTCCCGACCGACGGCGCGATCGCGATCGACGCGTCGAGCACCGCCGGCGGCGTCAGTCGCCTGCTCGGCGATTCGCGTCTCACGGTCGCGACGAACTCCTACCCGAACTTCCTGCTGGCCTCGGCGAACCGCGACATCTCGGCGATCCTCGTCGGCGGACAGGCCGAGTCGCGAACCGACAGCTTCATCGGCCCGATCGCCTGCCAGGCGGCGTCGTCACTCCTGTACCGGCGGTTCTTCCTCTCCGCCGCGGCGGTCGATCCCGTGATCGGCAGCTCGGAGGTCACCCTCGAGGAGGCGCAGGTGAAGCAGGCGTTCGCTCGCGCCTCGGACGAGACGATCCTCGTCGCCGCCTCCGCCAAGCTCGACCAGCGGGCGATGGCGACCGGCTTCGCGCTGGCCGACATCGACCTCCTCGTCACCGAGCTGGACCCGACCGATCCTCGCCTCGACGCCTACCGCGACGCCGTCGACCTCCTCTGACCCTCCCCGTCCACAATTCAGGACGACTGCTGCGCGCCACGCGTGACCCCACGGACACCGGGGGCGACACGCCGGAGCGTTCCTGAATTGCGAACGGACTTCCGCCATTGCGTCGCCTGTCACTTCTTGTCATACTTAACACGAATGAACATCGGGCACGGACGTGCCCCGACGAAGGAGTGCGAATGTCCGTGAACCCGACAGCTGCAGAGCTCATCGCCCGCAGCAACCGCCTCGGGAGCGACCCGAAGAACACCAACTACGCGGGCGGCAACACCTCCGCCAAGGGCACCGAGATCGACCCCGTCACGGGCGAGCCGGTCGAACTGCTCTGGGTGAAGGGCTCCGGCGGCGACCTCGGCACGCTGAAGCCCGAGGGCCTCGCCGTCCTCCGCCTCGACCGCATGCGCGCCCTCCAGGACGTCTACCCCGGCCTCGACCGCGAGGACGAGATGGTCGCGGCGTTCGACTACACACTTCACGGCAAGGGTGGCGCGGCTCCCTCGATCGACACCGCCATGCACGGCCTCGTCGATGCGGCACACGTCGACCACCTCCACCCCGACTCCGGCATCGCCATCGCCACCGCCACCGACGGCCCCGAGCTCACCGCGACGATCTTCGGCGACAAGGTCGTGTGGGTCCCGTGGCGTCGCCCCGGCTTCCAGCTCGGTCTCGACATCGCGGCCATCAAGGCCGAACACCCGGAGGCGATCGGCACGATCCTCGGCGGCCACGGCATCACCGCGTGGGGCGACACCTCCGACGAGGCCGAGGCCAACTCGCTCTGGATCATCGACACCGCGGCCGCCTACATCGAGGCGAACTCGCGTCCCGAGCCCTTCGGTCCGGCGCTCGACGGCTACGCCGCCCTCCCCGAGGCGGAGCGACGCGCGAAGGCCGCGGCCCTCGCCCCCACCATCCGCGGACTGGCCTCCACCGACCGCCCCGTCGTCGGGCACTTCACCGACAGCCCCGAGGTCCTCGACTTCCTCGCTGCAGCGGAGCACCCTCGCCTCACCGCGCTCGGCACGAGCTGCCCCGACCACTTCCTCCGCACCAAGGTGAAGCCACTCACCGTCGACCTGCCGGCCGCGGCGAGCATCGAGGAGGTCGTCGAGCGACTCGGCGTCCTGCACACGGCATACCGCGAGGACTACCAGGCCTACTACGACCGACACGCGACCGCCGACAGCCCGGCCATCCGCGGCGCGGACCCGCTCATCGTCCTCGTCCCCGGTGTCGGCATGTTCAGCTTCGGCAAGGACAAGCAGACCGCGCGCGTCGCCGGTGAGTTCTACGTGAACGCCATCAACGTCATGCGCGGCGCCGAGGGCCTCTCCACCTACGCACCCATCGACGAGGCGGAGAAGTTCGCGATCGAGTACTGGGCACTTGAGGAGGCGAAGCTGCAGCGCATGCCGAAGCCGAAGCCGCTCGCCACGCGCATCGCGCTCGTCACCGGCGCCGCGTCGGGCATCGGCAAGGCCATCGCGACCCGCCTCGTCGCCGAGGGCGCGGTCGTCGCCATCGCCGACCTCTCCCTCGAGAAGGCACAGGCGGCCGCTGCGGAACTCGGCACCACCGACGTCGCGATCGGGATCGCCGCCGACGTCTCGAACGAGGCAGCCGTGCAGGCCGCGATCGAGGAGACGGTCCTGGCGTTCGGCGGGCTCGACCTCGTCGTCAACAACGCCGGCCTCTCGCTCTCGAAGTCGCTGCTGGAGACCACCGAGGCCGATTGGGACCTGCAGCACAACGTCATGGCGAAGGGCTCGTTCCTCGTCTCGAAGGCGGCGGCGCGCGTCCTCATCGATCAGAAGCTCGGCGGCGACATCGTCTACATCTCGTCGAAGAACTCCGTCTTCGCCGGACCGAACAACATCGCGTACTCCGCGACGAAGGCCGACCAGGCACACCAGGTCCGCCTCCTCGCCGCCGAGCTCGGTGAGTTCGGCGTGAAGGTGAACGGCATCAACCCCGACGGCGTGGTGCGCGGCTCCGGCATCTTCGCCTCCGGCTGGGGCGCGAACCGGGCGAAGACGTACGGCATCGAGGAGCAGGACCTCGGCAAGTTCTACGCGCAGCGCACCATCCTCAAGCGCGAGGTCGTCCCGGAGAACGTCGCCAACGCGGTCTTCGCGATCTGCACGAGCGACTTCAGCCACACGACCGGCCTGCACATCCCCGTCGACGCGGGCGTCGCTGCGGCCTTCCTGCGATGAGCGCCACGGCGACGGGTGCGGCGAGCGCCGTCGGCTCCAGCGGCACGGTCGCGGCGGTCGACCTCGGGGCGACGAGCGGTCGGGTCATGCTCGGTCACGTCGGTCCGGGCGAGCTCCGCCTCGTGCCCGTCGCCCGGTTCCCGAACACCCCGGTCCGCACGCCGGACGGGCTCCACTGGAACATCCTCGAGCTGTACCGCTCGGTCGTCGCCGGACTGTCGGGGGCGGCGAGGCAGGAACCGCACCTGGCGAGCATCGGGATCGACTCGTGGGCGGTGGACTACGGCCTCCTGCGGCAGGGGCGATTGCTCGGCGCACCGTTCCACTACCGCGACGATCGGACGGCGGCCGGGGTCGAGGCGGTGCACGCGCGCGTCCCGTTCGCCGAGCTCTACCGGGGCAACGGGCTCCAGTTCCTCCCGTTCAACACCGTCTACCAGCTGGCGACGGAGCGCGACGCCGGCATGCTCGAGGTCGCCGACACGGCCCTCCTCGTCCCGGACCTCATCGCGCACTGGCTGACCGGTGCACGCGTCGCCGAGGCGACCAACGCGTCGACGACGGGACTCGTCCGCGCCGGCGGATCGACCGACTGGGACACGGAGCTGCTCACCCGACTCGGCATCCCGGCCGCGATCCTGCCGCCCATCGTCCAGCCCGGCGATCGCATCGGGACACTGCTGCCGGGCGTCGCCGCCGAGGTCGGCCTGTCGTCCTCGACGCCCGTCACGGCGATCGGCTCGCACGACACGGCGTCGGCGGTCGTCGCCGTCCCGATGACGAGCCAGGACGCCGCGTACATCTCCTGCGGCACCTGGGGCCTCGTCGGGGTGGAGCTCGAGCGTCCGGTGCTCACCGAGGCGAGCCGCGCCGCGAACTTCACGAACGAGGGCGGGGTCGACGGCCGCACCCGCTTCCTCCACAACGTGATGGGGCTCTGGCTCCTGAGCGAGTCGGTGCGCACCTGGGAGCGGGGTGGCGAGACCATCGACCTCCCCGGGCTCATCGCCCAGGCGGCCGCCGTCGACACCGCGGTCTCCGTGTTCGATGCGAACGACCCGCGCTTCCTCGCCCCTGGCGACATGCCGGCCCGCATCGCGGAGGCCCTCGTCGAGCAGGGCTCGCCGGTGCCACAGTCGCGCGCCGAGTTCGTCCGGTGCATCGTCGAGAGCCTCGCGCAGGCGTTCGCCGATGCGGTGCACACGGCCTCCGAGCTGTCTGGCGTCCGGGTCCGCACGATCCACGTCGTCGGCGGCGGATCCCAGAACGCCCTGCTCTGCCAGCTCACGGCCGACCGCGCCGGCATCCCGGTCGTCGCGGGCCCGGTCGAGGCCACCGCCCTCGGGAACGTGCTCGTGCAGGCGCGTGCCGTCGGGATCATCGACGGCGACCTCGAGACCCTACGTGCCCTCGTCGCGCGGAGCTTCGAGCCGACCCGCTACGAGCCGCGCAAGTCTTCGGGCCACGGCGCGGTCACCCGGTAGCGTCGCAGCATGACTGCTTCTCCGCTCATCGTCAGCCTGCCCTCCGACCTCCGCGAGGAGGTGCTGTCGCAGGGTCCGGCCCCCGAGGGGGTCGAGTTCATCGAGTGGGACCTCCGGACCGAGCCGCCGGTGGAACACATCGACCTCGTGGTGCCCGTGTACCTCGGTTCCAACAAGCCGCTCGCGAACGTGGCCGCCGTGACGCCGCAGCTCGTTCAGGTGCAGTCGATCGGCTACGACGGCCTGGAGGACCTCCTCCCCGAGGGTGTCGTGCTGGCGAACGCGGCGACCGTGCACGAGGCATCGACGGCGGAGCTCACGGTGGCCCTCATCCTCGCCTCGCAGCGTGGTCTCCCCGACTTCGTGCGCGCCGAGCGGACGGGCGAGTGGTTGCAGAGCCAGCGTCCGAGCCTCGCAGACCGTCGGGTCCTCCTCATCGGCTACGGCGGCGTCGGAGCGGCCATCGAGGCGAGGCTCCTGCCGTTCGAGGTCGAGGTGACCCGCGTGGCGTCGAAGGCTCGCGAGGACGAGCGCGGCCACATCCACGGCATCGACGAGCTGCCGGCGCTCCTGCCCGAAGCGGAGATCGTCATCGTCGTCGTCCCGCTCACCGACGGCACCCGCGGTCTGGTGGACGACACGTTCCTCTCGGCGCTTCCCGACGACGCCCTCGTGGTGAACGTCGCCCGGGGACCGGTGGCCGACACCGAGGCACTGGTCCGGCACGCGAGCAGCGGCCGGATCCGCCTCGCCCTCGACGTCACCGATCCCGAGCCGTTGCCGGCGGACCACCCGCTGTGGTCGCTGCCGAACGTACTCGTCTCGCCCCACATCGGTGGCGCGACGAGCGCGATGCTCCCCCGCATGGCGCGGCTGCTGCGTCGGCAGATCGAGCACCTGCAGGCCGGCGAGGAACCCGAGAACATCGTCCTCCGCACCTGACCCGGTCCAGCGGCGGAACCCGGATCGGAAAAGTTGCCGTCAGGGCTCGCCTTGAATCGGTTCAAGAGGTATGGTTTGTGGTCTGACCACATCGAGGTGACGAAGGAGGACCGATGAGCGCAGCAGCACCCGCACCGACGACGGAGGCCGCACCGGGGCCCGCTGCTCCGGCGGCACCGGCGTCCACACCCCAGCGTCCCGAGCCCCGTGCGTGGGAAGTCGTCCTCGCCCGCATCGAGTCGGACCTCCTCAGCGGCGTCCTGAAGCCCGGCGACCGCCTGCCCGGCGAACGTCAGCTCGCGATCGACCTCGGCGTCGGCCGGTCGAGCGTCCGTGAGGCGATCCGCGTCCTCGAGGTCCTCGGCCTCATCCGCACGCACACCGGTTCCGGCCCCACCGCCGGGGCGATCATCGTCGCCACGCCCTCCGGTGGCATGGCGACGCTCATGCGCTTGCAGGTCGCCGCGCAGGGGTTCGCCGTGCAGGACGTCGTGGACACCCGACTCGTGATCGAGACCGCCGTCGTCCACAGCCTCGCCACGCGCGCCGGCGAGCGCGCAGCAGACCTCAAGCACCCCGAATCGCTCCTCGACGCGATGGACCAGCCGACACTCACCGAGGCCGAGTTCCTCGCGCTCGACGCTCAGTTCCACCTGTCGCTGGCCGAGGCCGAGGGCAACCAGGTCCTCGTCGCCACGATGTCCGGTCTCCGCGACTCGATCGAACGCTACGTCCTCGCCGGTGTACCTCAACTGTCGTCCTGGTCCGCGACCGCGGACCGGCTCCGAGCCGAGCACCGCGGGATCGTCGAGGCGATCCGCTCCGCCGATCCGGACCTGGCCCGCCAGTCCGTGCGCTCCCACATCACCGGTTACTACGACGCCCTGAACCCCGCACCCTCCCGTGAGAAGGAAGAACAGACCCATGGTTGAACGCCGCATCCCCAAGCCCCACGACCTGCTGCCCCTCATGCAGTTCAAGAAGCCCGAGTTCAACACGCGCCGCCGCCGTCTCGCCGCGGCGACGACCATCAGCGACCTCCGCACCATCGCGAAGAAGGTCACGCCGACGGCCCCGTTCGACTACACCGACGGCGCAGCCGAGGGCGAGATCTCGCTGGCCCGCGCCCGTCAGGCCTTCCAGGACATCGAGTTCCACCCGGCCGTCCTCAAGAACGTGGCGAACGTCGACACCGGCTGGGACGTCCTCGGTGAGCGCGTCGCGTTCCCGTTCGGCATCGCACCGACCGGCTTCACCCGCATGATGCAGACGGAGGGCGAGCGCGCCGGTGCGTCGGCGGCCGCGGCGGCCGGCATCCCGTTCACCCTCTCCACCATGGGCACGACGTCGATCGAGGACGTGCAGGCGGCGGCTCCCGGCGGCCGCAACTGGTTCCAGCTCTACATGTGGAGCGAGCGCGAGCGGTCGATGGCCCTCGTCGACCGCGCAGCCGCGGCCGGGTACGACACGCTCGTGGTGACGGTCGACACCCCGGTGGGTGGCGCTCGCCTGCGTGACGTCCGCAACGGCATGACGATCCCGCCGTCGCTGACCCCGAAGACCATCGTCGACGCCCTGCCCCGGCCTGCCTGGTGGATCAACTTCCTCACGACCGAGCCATTGGCGTTCGCGAGCCTCGACCGCTGGTCCGGCACGGTGGCGGCCCTCATCGACACCATGTTCGACCCGACCGTCGGGCCCGAGGAGGTCAAGTACATCCGCGAGCAGTGGAAGGGCAAGCTGATCGTCAAGGGCGTCCAGTCGGTCGCCGATGCGAAGCTCGCCGTCGACCTCGGTGCGGACGCCGTGCAGCTGTCCAACCACGGCGGTCGTCAGCTCGACCGCGCGCCGATCCCGTTCCACCTGCTGCCGAGCGTCGTCCGCGAGGTGGGCAAGGACGCCGAGGTGCACCTCGACACGGGCATCATGAACGGTGCCGACATCGTCGCCTCCGTGGCCCTCGGTGCCCGCTTCACCTTCATCGGCCGTGCGTACCTCTACGGACTCATGGCGGGTGGGCGCGAGGGCGTGGACCGCGCGATCCAGATCCTCTCGGGCGAGATCGTGCGCACGATGAAGCTCCTGGGCGTCGCCTCCCTCGAGGAGCTGCAGCCGCACCACGTGACTCAGCTCTCGCGGTTCACGACGCTGCAGCCGCTGCCGGAGCAGTCGACGCTGAGCACGCCTCGGCCGGCCGCGCCCAAGGCGGCTCCGGCGCCGCGCAAGGCACCGGCCCGCAAGCCGGCCTCCGCAGCGAAGGCCTAGCCCGAGCGACACGAGGAAGCCCCGGACCACCACGGTCCGGGGCTTCCTCGTTCCGGCAGAGGACGGGCGTCCACCGCGGCGGCATGCGCATCATCGTGGTGGTGCGCTCCTGCGGCGCTGTCACGTCGCGGGTTGTCCCCGATGCCCGCCCGGCGTGCTCTGGTCCACGATGGGAGCATCCCTCGGTCCGAGCCGCCCGCGTCCAGCCGGGCCCGACTCCCGGAAGGAGCGCTGTGGCCCACCTCCTCGTCATCGGCGGCAGCGGACGCACCGGCCGACTCGTCATCACGGAGGCGCTGCGCACCGGCCACTCGGTGACCGCCCTCGTCCGCGACCCCACACGGGTCGTCCCGGGCGATCGACTGACGATCACCCAGGGATCACCGTTGCGGATGGACGACGTCGAGGCGGCCATGCGCGGCACCCAGGCGGTCGTGGTCGCGCTCACCAATCTCGGCACCTCCGACTGGCCGTGGGCTCGCCAGGTGAGCCCGCCGGACCTCATCACGAGCGCCGTCGACACGGTCACCGCCGCCATGCGCGCGCATGGCCTCCGGCGGATCGTGCTGCTCTCCGCCCTCGGCACCGGGGAGTCGCGGTGGAACGTGCCGTCCCCGTTGCGGTGGACGACCCGGTTCCTGCGACTCGGCACCGTCTACGCCGACCACGAACGCGCCGACGCCTCGCTGCGGAGCTCGACCCTCGACTGGACGATCGTGCGCCCGACGATGCTGTCCGCGAGCGACCGTCGCCGACCGGTCGTGACCTCACCCGCCGGCCGTTGGCCGAGCTCGGTGCGGATCAGCCGCACCGATGTCGCGGGCTACCTCGTCGACGCGATCGACGACGAGACGCTCATCCGCTCCGCGCCCGTGATCTCCTCGGGCCCCTCCCGCGTCTGACGCCTCGGCTCAGGAACGGGCGGCGGCGCGCGATGCCTCGGGGTGTCGGCCGATGACCCGGTCGGTCGCCTCGCAGATCCCCCACCAGGTGACGCGCAGCATGGCCTCGACGACGATGCCACCCGTCATCTTCGACGCTCCGAGCGCCCGCTCCGTGAAGGTGATGGGCACCTCGACGATGCTGAGGCCCGCCCGGTTCGCGTGCCACAGCATGTCGACCTGGAACCCGTAGCCGTGGGAGTGGACCTCGTCCAGCTGGAGCCTGCGCAGCGCATCCGCACTGAACACGCGGTAGCCGCCGGTCACGTCGCGTGCGGGGAGCCGGAGCGCGAATCGGGCGTAGCCGCTGCCCACCCGCGAGATGGCCTCGCGGTGCTTGGGCCAGTTCACGACCGAGCCGCCCGGCACCCAGCGCGATCCGAGGACGACATCGGCGGTCGCGGCGGCGGCGAGGAGCGACGGCAGCTGCTCCGGGGCGTGCGAACCGTCTGCGTCCATCTCGACCACGCTGCCGAACCCGCGCCCGAGCGCCCAGGCGAAGCCGGCCTTGTAAGCGGCGCCGAGGCCCTCTTTGCCCGTCCGGTGGAGCACGTGCACGGCGCTGTCGGCTGCGGCGAGGCGATCGGCGATGTCGCCGGTGCCGTCGGGCGAGTTGTCGTCGACCACGAGGATCTGGACGTCGGGGGTGGCGACGCGGACGCGCGCGACGATCCGTTCCAGGTTCTCGCGTTCGTTGTAGGTGGGGATGATGACCACCGTGGAATCCATGTGCCGTCCTCGTGTCTGCTCAGTCAGCGTAGCGCGCTGGACAGGACGGTATCGGCGGTACGGGGCGGTCGATCGAACGCTCAGCCAACCATCGGCGAACGTGCGGCGGAGCGTCAGTTCCGGCTGGCGAAGTGCGCCGGCACGAAGAGTGCGAGCGCGATCATGAGGATGCCGCCGAGGAACCACACCGTCTGGAAGGCCTCGTTGCGGAACGCCTCACCGAACGACCACATGCCGCCCGCGAAGAGCGCGAGGGCGATGACGACCCAGAATCCGGTCGCGTCCCCCAGGGTGCTCGTCCGTCCCGACTTGTCTCGTTCGTGGTCACGTCGTTCTGCGGCGTCCATGGGTGCCCTCCGTCGGCGGTCGATCGTTCACAGCAGGTATACGCGGTGCCGCGCGTGACCCGCAACCCCTCGACAGCCGGTCCCCGAGTCCGACTCCGGTCACTGAGCCCGACTCCGATCCCTGAGACCGACTCCGGTCCCTGAGCTTGTCGAAGGGCCTAGCTGCGGAGCTCGAGGGTGCAGCACTTCACGCCGCCACCACCGAGCAGGAGCTCGGACAGGTCGACGCCGATCGGGCGGTAGCCGCGCTCCCGCAGCTGGCGCTCGAACCCGACGGCGCGAGCGGCGATGACGACCTCGCGGCCGTTCGAGATGGAGTTGAGGCCGAGCACGGCCGCGTCCTCCGTGCTGACGTGGATCGCGTCCGGGTACCGCTCCTCGAGGATGCGGTTGCTCGCCTCGTCGAATGCGGTCGGCAGGTAGGCGATGTTCGCGGGCGAACCGTCGGCGGGGGTCACCGGGTCGAGCACGGCGATCGCGGTGTCGAGGTGGTAGAAACTCGGGTTCACGAGGTTCAGCGTGACGACCTCACGGTCGAAGATGCGTCGCACCTCGTCGTGGCTGCGCGGGTCGGTGCGGAAGCCGGTCCCCGCGAGGATCGTGTCGCCGACGAGCATGATGTCGCCCTCGCCCTCGTTCACGAACTCGGGGCGCTCGACGCGGAAGCCGTTGGCCTCGAACCAGTCCATGTAGGCGGGACCCTCGGGGATGCGCTCGTCGTACGTGAACTTCGCGCCGTAGGCGACACCGTCGAGGGTGAACCCGCCGTTCGCCGCGAACACCATGTCGGGCAGGCCGTCGATGGGGTCGATGAGGTCGATCGTGTGCCCGAGGTCGAGGTACGCCTGGTGCAGCTGCTCCCACTGCGAGACGGCGAGCGAGGTGTCGGTGGGGTCCTCCGGGTTCATCCACGGGTTGATGCGGTAGCTGACCGTGAAGCGGTCGGGGCGGCACATGAGGTACCGGCGGCGATTCGCGATCCGATCCGTGGTCGCGGATGCCAGCGGCGCGGGGGTGGGGTGGTTGAGCGTCGACGACACGTCGGCCTCCAGATGTGAGCGAGGAACGGCGGACGATGTCCAGGGGCCCGGAGGCACGCCACGTTCATCATGGCACGCGGTTCGCAGCGTTTTCACGGACTTTGGCGCAGGATTGCTGCGAAATGGCAGATTCTCACGCAATGATTGCGCTTACACTGATTCCATGGACAACCTGGACCGCGGCATCATCGACCTGCTCCGGCAGAACTCACGCGCCGGCTACGGCGACATCGGCGCGGTCGTCGGGCTGTCGGCCTCCGCGGTGAAGCGACGCGTCGACCGCCTGGTGGCCGACGGTGTGATCCAGTCGTTCACGATCCAGGTCGACCCCACGGTGGACGGGATGCAGACAGAAGCCTACGTCGAACTCTTCTGCCGCGGCACGGTCTCCCCCAACGAACTCCTGCGGATCCTGTCGGGGGTGCCGGAGGTCGTCGATGCCGGCACCGTGACCGGGAGCGCCGACGCGATCGTCCACATGCGCGCCCGCAACATCCCCGCCCTCGAGGACGCCCTGGAGCGGGTCAGGATCGCGCCCAACGTCGACCACACGCGCAGCGCGATCGTCCTCACCCGCCTCATCCACCGGCACGTCGACTGATGCGGTTCCGGATCGAACCGACGTCCGGGGTCGCCGTGTTCGAGCAGCTGCGGACCCAGGTGATCGACGGGGTGCGCGACGGCTCGACACCGGCCGGGGCGAAGCTCCCGACGGTGCGTGGGCTCGCTGACGAGCTCGGCATCGCGCCCAACACGGTCGCGAAGGCCTACCGGCTCCTGGAGGCCGACGGGATCATCGAGACCCGCGGCCGCGCCGGGACGTTCGTGTCGGCGCACGGCGACGCGGTCGAGCAACAGGCGCAGCGTGCGGCGGCCGCGTACGCGGACCGGATCCGAGCGCTCGGCGTGCCGGCCGACGAGGCGTTGGAGCTCGTCGTCGCGGCCCTTCGGGCCTGAGCGCTCCGCCATCGAGCCGCGCCCCGGTCATGGAGCCATCCACCGGTCATTGAGCCGCACCCCGGTCATTGAGCCTGTCGAAATGCCTTCGACAAGCTCAGGGACCAGAGGTTCGCTCACGGACCGGATCCGCGCTCAGGGACCGAGGGCCTCGGGCTCAGATGACGCCGTGGGACCACGGGTCGGGCGTGCCGAACCGGTGCGCGGTGATCGAGATCGCCTGCTCGTGCAGGAACGGCAGCAACTCCACCCGCCCCGCCTGGGTGACCGGCCCTGCCCAGATCGCGATGTCCGGGTCGCCGCCGAGCGCCTCCGCGAGTCGCTTCGCCAACGGTTCGGGCTCCGAGACCTCCGAGCCCGGCTCGGCTTCAGCCACGGTCTCCGGGCGTGGCCCGACGATCCGCACCCGCGTCGCGAACGGGGCCTCCTGGCCGAGTTCGCCGGTGTCGATCGAGCCACGGGCTGCCATGCGGGTGAGCCACTGGTCGTCGGTCTCGAGCGAGACCGGGATGTTCAGCTCCGACAACCAGTCGCGGACCTCACGCGGCAACCGCCCACCGAGGCTCACGGTGAACCGCGACCGTGACCGCACCGCGGCGATGAGCACCCGGAGCGCGTCGCCCAGGTCGGCACCCGCCGCCACGCGCACGGAGACGGCGACCGACCGGTATCGGAGGAGGTTCCGCTCCACGCCGAGCTGCGACACGTCCGTGACCTCGCCGAACTCGTTCCCCCACGCGACGGCGTCGCTCAGCGCAGAGCGCCGCAGGACGTCGAAGGCCTCGTAGGTGAGGGACGGCTGCGCCGCCTCGATGAGCTTGACGATGCGGGTGTCGAGGCCGCGGAGATGCAGACTCTGGCTGGCGGAACCGGGATCGGGCTGCCAGTCGCCGAGCCCGAACAGCGCGTTCGGTCCGCCGGGCTTCGCGCCGGTGCCGACGGAGGAACGCTTCCACCCGCCGAACGGCTGCCGCTGGACGATCGCACCCGTGATCCCCCGGTTGACGTAGAGGTTGCCAGCCTCGACCGTGTCGAGCCACTCGTCGAGGTCCGCGGTATCGAAGGTGTGCAGTCCGGCCGTCAGTCCGTACGGCGTCGCGTTCTGCATGGTGACCGCCTCAGCGAGGGTCGCGGCCCGCATGACACCGAGGACCGGACCGAAGTACTCGGTCAGGTGGAAGGGCGAACCGGGCTGGACCCCCGTGCGCACCCCCGGCGACCACAGGCGCTCGCTCGGCGCACCGAAGTTGACCGAGGAGTCGTCCAGCAGCTTCGGCTCCACGAGCCACTTCTCGCCGAGCCGCAGCTCGGTGAGCCCCGCGAGCAGCTTCGCCCCCGCCGGCTCGACGATCGGCCCCATCTGCGTGCGCGCGTCGGACGGCCATCCCACGCGGAGCGAACGGACGGCGTCCTCCAGCTGCCTGAGGAAGCGGTCCGAGCGGCCGACGGACCCGACGAGGATCACGAGGGACGCGGCGGAGCACTTCTGACCGGCGTGCCCGAACGCGCTCTTGACGATGTCGGCGACCGCGAGGTCGAGGTCGGCGCTCGGCGTGACGATGATGGCGTTCTTGCCGCTCGTCTCGGCCAGGAGCGGGAGGTCGGCCCGCCAACTGCGGAACAGCTGCGCGGTCTCGTATGCACCGGTGAGGATGACGCGGTCGACGGCCGGGTGCGAGATGAGTCGGCGACCCAGCTCCCCCTCTTCCACGTCGGCGAGGACGAGCAGGTCGCGGGGGACGCCGGCGTCCCAGAGGGCCTCGACGACCACCGCTGCGCAACGCTTGGCCTGCGGGGCCGGCTTGATGATGACGCCACTGCCGGCCGCGAGCGCCGCGAGGACACCGCCCGCCGGGATGGCGACAGGGAAGTTCCAGGGCGGCGTCACGACGGTGAGGCGGGAGGGGACGAAGCGTGCGCCGCGCACCCGCTCGAGGTCCGGCGCCGTGCTCGCGTAGTAGTGGGCGAAGTCGACCGCCTCGCTCACCTCCGGGTCGGCCTCGGCGATCGTCTTGCCCGTCTCGCTGGCCATGACCTCGATGAGGTCGGCTCGGCGGGAGGCGAGCACGCGCCCGGCGGCGTGGAGGACGGCCGCGCGCTCGGCGGCCGGACGGGCACCCCATCGGGTTCCGGCGGCCTGCACCATCGTGATCGTGCGCTCGAGGACGCGTTCGTCGGTGAGGGCGGCCGCGGCGACGGCGGTGTTCCCGAGGGTCGACGCCGGCACCCGGGAGAGGATGGCCGCGCCCCAGGCACGGTTCGCCGCGAGGGACGGATCGGTGTCGGGGGTGTTCTCGAAGCCGGGTGCGCCGTCCACGATGCCGCCGCGCTCCGAGCGGGAGAAGACCGCGGTCTCGACGTAGCTCGACGACTCGGTACGGAACCGGTCCTCGCGGTCCGATCCGCGATCCAGGCCGAGGACCTGCTGGGTGAGGCCGGCGTCCGAGTCCTGGGCGGGGTCGCGGAACCGTTCATCGACCTCGCTGTCGTCGCGGGCGGGCTCGACCGCCTCCTGGGAACGATCCTGCGTCCGGTTGGGGGCCGGCACATGTCCGGGGGTCTCGTGCAGCGCTTCGACCGAGGCCAGGAAGCGACGCCGCTCCCGCGCGAAGAGGGTCGGCTTCTCGGCGAGATCGAACACCGCCGACATGAAGTTCTCCTCGCTCGCGTTCTCCTCCAGCCGCCGGACGAGGTACGAGATCGCGACGTCGAACTCCTTCGGGTTCACGACCGGCGTGTAGAGGAGCACTGCGCCGACGTCGCGCTTGATGGCCTCGACCTGGCCGGTGGCCATCCCGAGGAGCATCTCGAAGTCGACGCGGTCGCGCACGCCGCGGTCGCCCGCCAGCAGCCAGGCGTAGGCGATGTCGAACAGGTTGTGCCCGGCGACGCCGACCCGCACGACGTCGGTGCGCGCGGGGGTGAGTGCCCAGTCGAGGACGCGCTTGTAGTTGGTGTCGGTCTCCCGCTTGGAGGCGGTCGTCGCGAGGGGCCACCCGTGGATCGCCGCGTCGACGCGTTCCATCGCGAGGTTCGCGCCCTTCACCAGCCGGACCTTGATGGGCGCTCCGCCGGCGGCCACGCGCTGCTTCGACCAGGCGGTGAGCTGCATCATGGCCTCGAGGGCGTCCGGCAGGTACGCCTGGATGACGATGCCGGCCTCGAACCGCAGCAGCTGAGGGTGGTCGAGGAGGCGGGTGAAGACCGCGATGGTCAGGTCGAGGTCGCGGTACTCCTCCATATCGAGGTTGATGAAGGTGCCGGTCGCCAGGCCCTCCTCGTACAACGGGACCAGGCGCCGGACGATGCGGTCGACGACCTGCTCGAACGACCACATGGAGAGTTGGCTGGCGATGGACGACACCTTGATCGACACGTAGTCGACGTCGGGCCGCTGCAGGAGTTCGCGGGTGCCGGCGAGTCGCTTGGCGGCCTCCCCCTCGCCGAGGACGGCTTCACCCAGGAGGTTCAGGTTGAGTCGAGAGCCGTCGGCCCGCAACTTCGCGATGGCCGCACCGAGTTCACGCGGACGGCTGTCGACGATGAGGTGGCCGACCATGCCGCGCAGCACTCGACGGGAAGCCGGGACGACGACCCACGGTAGGACCGGCCCGACGAGGCCGCCGGTGCGGATGGCGGCCTGTTCGTACCAGGGGAGGAAACTCGGCGTCCGGGAGGCGAGGGCCGCGAGGGCGTTACCGGCCACGAAGCCGTCCTCCGGCCGCATGACCCCGTCGACGAAGCCGACGGTGAACTCGAGCCCATTGGGATCGCGCAGCACACCGGCGAGCCGAGCGGCCGCCGGGTACACGGGCTCCTTCGCCCCCTCGTCCACCCACTTCGCGGCGAGGGCGACCGCACGATCCGCGAGGCCGACCGTCTCGGTGGGGTCCTCGTACGCTTCGTTCGCCATGCCGCTCAGCCTATTCGCGGATCCGGCGTTCCCTCCCGAGGCTCGCGAGGGGTCGTGCGTGTGTGGCACGCCCGCTCCCATGTCGGCCCCCGAGGCTGCCGATGAGGCGACCCGCGTCCGTTCAGTGTCGGCGGTGGTCCTGGATCGTGATCTTCGGCCCTCGGCGCGGCTTGTGGATCCCGCTCCGGCCGATGAGCCGGAGCACTCGCTGCCGCTGCCCGTTCCACGGCGAGAGGAGTTCGAGCATGCCGTCGTCGTCCACGGGCGCACCGGTGAGGGCCTGACCGACGGACGCCGCCAGATGGTAGTCGCCGACGCTCACGGCGTCCGGGTCGCCGTGCGCGCGGAGGGTCACCTCTGCGGCCGTCCACACCCCGATGCCGGGGAGGCTGCGCAGCCGCCGGGAGGCGTCGTCCGGGTGCTCGTCGACCGTCCGCTCGATCGCGCTCGCGAGACGGGAAGACCGCACCACCGTTTCGGAGCGCTGCGGCCCGACCCCGGCCTCGTGCCACTCCCAGCTCGGGATCATGCGCCAGGTGTCGGCCGCCGGGGCGACGATCATGCCCTCCGGCGCCGGGCCCGGTGCGGGTTCGCCGTGCCGCCGCACGAGCTGCCGCCACGCCCGCCAGGCTTCCATGGCGGTCACCTTCTGCTCCATGATCGACGGCACGAGCATCTCGAACACGAGCCGGTTGCGGCTGAGGCGCATGCCCGGGTTCCGGCGGAGCACCTCCGTCAGCAGTGGGCTTCGGCTGACGTCGAGCCCGCTCCAGTCGTCGTCGCGACCGAGGAGCTCGGGCACGCCGTCGATCATCCACTCGGAGCCGGGTCCCCAGGCCGTCGCCTCGACCTCGCCGTCACGCATGGTCGACACGTACAGGGTCGCCCCACCCTGGGGTGTGCGCGCCGTCAACCAGACACCGCCGGGGGTCTTGCGGTAGCAGGGGCCGTCGCCACCGCGGGAGATCAGGCGCAGCGTCGCGTGGACATCCAGTGGCCCGGTCGGCCGGTACACCGTCCGGACGCTCGTCGACGTCGTCGCCCCCTCGCTCGGCACGACGGCCAGCGGCGGCGCCGAGGGTCTCGGGGCCTGCTGGATGGATGGTGCGACTGCTGACATGCCGCTCACCCTACGTGGTGACCACCGACATCCGAGCGCACCGCACGACGACGCCCGGGTGGCGGACGCGGACCGGATGGATCCGGTGCCGCGTCGCCACCCGGGCGCGAGGGCTCGACGGCTAGTCGCTGCTGCCGTGGAGGATGAAGTCGTACGCGAACTGATCGATGACCGTCCCGTTCACCGCCTGCTTGACGTGCCCGCCCGCGTACCGCCCGGGCTGGTAGTCGGTCGGCCACAGGATGCTCCAGGTCCCGTCGGGACGGACGACATCGGAACCGAGGTCGGTGCCCCAAGCGCCCACGATCGAGATGGTCGAGCCGGGCGTCGCCGTGCCGGTGAACTCCGGCCGGGTGCCCGAGATGGTCTCGCCGACCGTCGGGGAGGTCACCACGAGCGGCTTGGCGATCGTGAAGTCGTAGGTGACGCGCCCGGCCTCGACGCCTCCGATGTACTGCTTCACCGTGCCGCCGACATAGCGGGCGGGCAGGAGTGCCTGGTTCCAGGTGATCGACCAGACGCCGGAGCTGTCGACGTGCTCGACCGCACCGGCCACGCGCCCCCACTGGGTGCGGATCTCGACGCGCGCGCCGGGCTGAGCGGTACCAGTGAACACGGGGACGGGACCGAGCAGCGCACCGCCGACCTTCGGCGAGGTCACGACGAGCGGCGCGGCCCCTGCCTCCGGGCGCATGACGAAGTCGTAGGGCACTCGGGACTGCTCGACGCCCGAGATCTCCTGCACGACGCGACCGCCACGGTAGGTGCCAGGGGTGATCGACTTGTTCCACTCTACGCGCCAGGTGCCCTCCTTCGTGACGAGGCCGTTGCCGAGCTCGGAGTTCCAGGAGCCGATGACCCGCACCGTGGCGCCGGGCTCGCCACGCCCGGTGAAGACCGGGACCGGCGTGGTGATGACGGCACCGATGGCGGGCGATTCGAGGGTCACGTCGACCACCGGACCCGGTTCCGGCGTGGGTTCACGGTAGGTGAAGCGCACCGGTGCTGTGGTGCGCTGCTGCTCGAACAGCTGCGTCGCGGTCGCGACGTAGTCGCGCTCCTCCAGGGCGCGGAGCGACTGCTGCTCCCAGGTGCCCGAGCTGCCGACCGCCGTGTCCACGAGTGTGACACCGTCGCGGTCGTCCACGACGGTGACGGACGCCCCGGGCTCTCCGCGACCGGAGAAGATCGGGCGGTCGACCTCGACCGTGCTGTCCAGTGCCGGTGACTCCACCGTGATCGCGCGGACCGCGGCGTAGGTGAGCGACCAGGGCACCGTCGTGTCGTCGGCCACCTGCCGGACAGTGCCGGCGTGCGCACCGGCGGCCAGTGCCGCCGACACCGGCGCGGTCCACGACCCCTGCGGGTTCACGACACCGGAAGCGATGACACCGCCACGAGCCTCGACGACCTCGATCGCCGAGCCGGGGTGCCCGGTGCCGCTGAAGGTCGGCTGAGGGATACGGATGGTCGAGCCGACAGCAGGATCGGTGAGCACGAGTGGCTCGATGTCCGGTTGGGGCTCATGTCCGTCCGGCAGGATGACCGCGCCTTCCGCAGGCAGGCCGATGCCGCCGACGGCCAGCATGCCGGCGAACTGCCGGAGGAAGCCGCCCTGGCCGCCACTCGACACGAGACCGGAGCCGGACAGCTCCGACGTCTCGATGTCCTGCCATGCCCACTCCTGGGCGAGCGAGCCGTTGCAGCTCGCCGGGTAGACGTACTTGTACCGCTGCAACGGATTGGGCTCGAGGCAGCGCTCCCACCCGTTCACGACACCCCGGATCGGGCCGACGCCGTCGATCGCCGGGAACGTCCACTCCGTGGCAGCGACGAGCGCTTCGCCGACAGAGCCGTATACGGACGCGGGTATCGGGTTCGAGGTGTTCCCGGATGAACCCACGGCGAAGTACGAACCGACACCGCCGGCACGGGCCTGCCCGACGAACCGGCCGGAGACCGACTCGGCGATACTGATGTCGGGTGCGTCGGCGTGGGCCGTGGCCGCTGAGGCCGAGGTACTCAACAGGCTGGCGGCGAGGACACCGACGAGCCCGATGGCGGATAAGGGGGCGAAGCGTTTCATAGGCGGGAGTCGACCTTTCACGGTGATCTGTGCGCCGGCTGGAAGACCGTCGGGGCACGCAAGAGCGTTCAGCTGAACTCCGTGAGCCTACAGATATACCAGTTGATCATCTGTTGGCTATGTCGAAACTGTGGACAACTCGCAACCCCGGCGGACAGCAGCAGCCGCCGGCCCCAGGGGTGGGACCGGCGGCTGAACGGTGGTGCTGACCGCTACTTCTCGAGGATGAAGTCGTAGGTGAACGTGCCGATGACCTTGCCGTTCACGGACTCCGTCACGGTGCCACCGGAGTAGCGGGCCGGCTTGTAGTCGCTCGGCCAGGTGATCGTCCACTCACCGTGCTCGTTCGCGGTCGTGTGACCGAGGTCGGTCCCCCACGCACCACGGATCTGGATCTCCGCGTTCGGGATCGCCGTGCCGGTGAACACCGGGCGGGTGCCCGAGATCGTCTCGCCGACCCTCGGCGAGCTCACCACGAGCTGGGACGCGACGATGGTGAAGTCGTAAATGAACTTCCCACGCTCGACACCGTTCACGAACTGCTTCACCGTGCCGCCCGAGTAGCGGGCAGGCAACACGGTCTTGTTCCACGTGATGCTCCACCGACCGTTGCTCGCGACGCTCTCGACACTGCCGAGGATCGCACCCGATGCGCCACGGATCTCGACCTTCGCACCGGGCTGCGCCGAACCGGTGAACACCGGCGTGGTCTCGTGGGTCGTCTCGCCGACCTTCGGCGACGTCACCAAGAGCGGTGCCACGTTCGCGCTACCGATGGTGAAGTCGTAGACGAACTTGCCACGCTCCACACCGTTCACGAACTGCTTCACCGTGCCGCCCGAGTAGCGGCCAGGCACCACCGTCTTGTTCCAGGTGATGCTCCACTGACCGTTGGAGGCGACGCTGTCGACACTGCCGAGGAGACTCCCCGACGCACCACGGATCTCGACCTTCGCACCCGGCTGAGCGGTCCCGGTGAACACCGGCGTCCGCTCCTCGATCGTCGCACCGACCTTCGGCGCCGTCACCACCAGCGGCGCGACCTCGGCGGACTCGACTGTGAAGTCGTAGACGAACTTGCCACGCTCGACGTCGCCGACGAACTGCTTCACCGTGCCACCCGAGTAGCGACCAGGCATCACTGATTTGTTCCACGTGATGCTCCACTGACCGTTGGACGCGACGCTGTCGACACTGCCGAGAACGTCACCCCAGCCGCCACGGATCTCCACCCGTGCGCCCGGCTGGGCGGTCCCGGTGAACACCGGGGTGGTCTCCTCGATCGTCTCGCCGACCTTCGGCGAGGTCACGACGAGCGGTGCGACCTCAGTGGCCTTGACGGTGAAGTCGTACGTCACGCTCGTGTAGGGCTTGGCGCCGACGTACTGACGCACCGTGCCACCCGAGTAGCGACCCGGGGTGAGCGAGGTGTTCCAGGTCAGCGACCAGGAGCCGTCGGACAGGACCTCGGTCTCACCGAGCAGCGCCTGGGCGGCGCTGTAGACCTGGATCGTCGCACCGGCCTGACCGGTTCCGGAGAACACCGGAGCACCAGGCTCCAGCACCGCACCGATGGCCGGCGAGGTGAGGACGACCGGTTCGTCGGGGATGGGCACACCCGCCGTGATCGTCGCCGACCACGTCTGGTTGAGACCGCCACCACGCACGACGCCGTCGAACGTGCCGATCGGCGCGTCTGAGGCGGCCTGCAGGTGCAAGGTGAAGGCGCGGTTCGCATCGGTGACCGTGCCACTGAAGCCGTTCATGCTCGGCAACCAGGTGAACCCGGTGGGAGCCTTCCCCACCGGCGACAGGCCGTTCGGAACGACGATCTCGACCTGCCCGGAGACACTCTTGTTGAACTCGACCGGCGCATCGACCGTTTCACCCTGACGCACCGTGACGGAGTCGATCGTCACGGCCGGAGCGACCGGCGCCGCCGTGATGGTCGCGTACCACCACTCGTCGAGGCCGCTACCCCGCACGACCCCGTGGAAGGACCCGACGGGCGCGTCAGCGGCCGCCTGCAGATGCATCGTGAACGCACGGTTCGCGTTCGAGACCGTGCCGCTGTACCCGTTGATGCTCGGCAACCACGTGAAGCCGGCAGGAGCCTTACCCACCGGCGTCAGACCGGCGGGAGCGATGATCTCGACGGCTCCGGAGACGGACCCGTTGAACTCGACATCGACATCGACCGACTCGCCCTGCTGCACGTCCACGGTCTCGACCGTCACGTCCGGCGCGACCGGCGCAGCCGTGATGGTCACGTTCCACCGCTTCGCGAGGCCATCAGCGTAGACCGAGCCGCGGAACGTGCCGACCGGTGCATCGGCGGCCGCAGCGAGATGCATCGTGAACGCCCGGTTCGCATTCGTGACCGTGCCGACGTATTCGTTCGCGGGCGCCTCCCAGGTGAAGCCGGCGGGAGCCTTGCCGACCGGCGACAGCCCCTTCGGAACGACGATCTCGACCTCGCCGGAGACGGCGCCGTTGAACTCGACATCGACATCGACCGACTGGCCCTGTTGCACCGTCACAGACTCGATCGTCACGTCCGGCGCGACCTGGGCCGCCGTGATGGTCGCCGACCATGCCTGCTCGAGGCCCGAACCGCGGACGACGCCGGTGAACGTGCCGACCGCCGCATCGGTGGCGGCGGTGAGGTCCATCGTGAACGCGCGGTTGGCGTCGGTCACCGTTCCTCGGAAGCCCTTGATGCTCGGGGTCCAGGTGAAGCCTGAGGGAGCCCTGCCTGTCGGGGTGAGGCCGGCCGGCAGAATGATGTCGACCTGGCCGGAGACGGCCTCGTTGAACTCGACATCGACATCCACGGAGTCGCCCTGCTGGACGGTGACCGACTCGATCGACACCGCCGGGGCAACGGCTGGTGCTTCGATCTCAGCCGTGAAGTCGGCGAGCTTGGTGCGGTTCGCACCGTACGCGACCTGACCACCGAGGGCGGTGCCGATCGGAGCATTCTGGTCTGCCGTCAGGGTGAAGGTGACCGACGTCGTGCCGCTCGGCAGCGTCCCGGTCATGCCCCGACTGTTCAGCGTGAAGGCCGAGTTGCCGACCGCAGTGATCTTCGTGCCTGCGGGGTGGTCGATGTCGATGCGCTGTCCGCCGGCTGCGGCGTTGAACGTCGCCGTGACCTGAGCAGACCCGCCCTGGGCCAGGGTCGGGGTGCCGATGGATGCCGATGGGGCGTCGATCGGACTGAACTCGCTCAGGAGCAGGCGGTCTTGGTAGTCAGCGCCGCCGGGAGCCCTCGACCACTCGAACAGATTTATATCCGTGTATAGCGGTACGCCCGTCCAGTTGCGGATCGTGCCGTCAGGATCCACCGTCATCTCGTCAGCATGAACCGCGTCACAGCTGCCGAATCCAGTGGAACCATGGTTGAAACCGGTTGGTTGCAGACACGTTTCGCCGGACGTGATGGGTCCTTTCGCCCCCACAGCCGGAACCGTCACAATCGGGGCGTACATCCGCGCAACCTCGAGCGAAGTCTTCCCAACCGACTCGCTGCCGCCCGTAGCCATGTTTGGATAACGGTAGTTCGGCAATGCTGGCGCTTTCAGAATCATTTTGCCCGTCATTCGGGCTGACGAGGTGTCCGTGACGGAGACCTCCGGCGAGTCGGCGATCGCGGCCGCTGGGCCGGTGAGGACACCGGTCGCCGTGATGGCTATCAGCCCGAAGGCCGACAGGGTTTTTCTGAGCTTCATAGGGAGGAAGCTTCCTTTCGTGAGCAGGCGCTGCAGCGCAGAGCGGCTCGGTCTTCGGGTCGAGGAGGAGCGCGCAGCTGGGGGATGCGTTCGGAGCCGAACACGTTTGATCGTAACAGATATTTTAGTATGTACAACATGAGTGTGGTATTCCGAAGCGCGATGGTCAGGCCAGCGAGCGAGGATGGTGGGGGCACTTCGACAAGGTCAGTGACCGAGATGGGGCGCTCAGTGACCGGGGTGGCGGGGCACTTCGACAGGCTCAGTGACCGAGGTGGCTGGCACGCGAAACACCCCGCCGAGACAGGCTCGGCGGGGTGCGGGTGCAGCGGGTGTCAGTTGACGGGGACGTGCCGCTCGTCAGGACCGACGTACTCGGACAGCGGGCGGATGAGCGCGTTCGACGCCAGCTGCTCCGCGATGTGCGCCGTCCAACCGACCACGCGGGCCGCGACGAAGAGCGGCGTGAACGTCTCCGTGTCGAAGCCGATCAGGTTGTAGGCCGGGCCGGACGGGTAGTCGAGGTTCGGCTTGATGTTCTTGCGCTCGACCATGTCGGACTCCAGCGCCGTGTACAGCTCGAGAACTTCCGGCTTGCCGTAGTGCCCCGCGAGCTTCTCCAACGATGCCAGCATCGTCGGCACCCGCGAGTCGCCGTTCTTGTACACGCGGTGGCCGAATCCCATGATCTTGCGCTTCTCGGCGAGCGCCGCATCCAGCCAGGCGCTGGCTCGGTCGGCCGTGCCGATCTCGTCGAACACATGCATGACCGCCTCGTTCGCGCCGCCGTGCAACGCGCCCTTGAGAGCCCCGATGCCACCGACGACCGCCGAGTAGAGGTCGCTGAGCGTCGAGGTGATGACGCGGGCCGTGAACGTCGAGGCGTTGAACGAGTGCTCCGCGTACAGGATCATCGACACGTCGAACGCGTCCACGACGACCGGGTCCGCTTCCTCACCGAAGGTCATGAAGAGGAAGTTCTCGCTGTATCCGAGGTCCTCGCGCGGCGGGACGAGCTCGAGGCCGTGACGGCGACGCTGGTCGTAGGCGACGATCGCCGGCAGCTTCGCGTACAGGCTCGCCGCCTTCACCGCGTTCGCCTCAGCCGTGTTGGTCTCGGCGGTCGGGTCGTTCGCGCCGATGACGCTCACCGCGGTGCGCAGCGCGTCCATGGGGTGCGAGGTGGTGGGGAGGAGGTCGATCGCGGCCTTCACGTTGTCGTCGAGGGCGCGCTGCGACCGCTCCAGCGAGGTGAACTCGGCGAGTTCGGCCTCGCTCGGCAGCTCGCCGTTCCACAGGAGGTACGCCACCTGCTCGAAGGTGCAGTACTCCGCGAGCTCCTGCACCGGATACCCGCGATAGAGGAGGGAGTTCGTCTCCGGGTTCACCTTCGAGACGCTCGTCACGTCGACGACGACGCCGGCGAGACCCTTCTTGATGTCGCTGGTCGCTTCGGTCATGCGGTGCTCCTTTGCGGTGGTGCAGTGGTCATGCGTGGGTCGAGCTTGGCACCAGGGTCGCCCCTCGACAAGCGCGGGGAGCGGAGACCCAGGTGGTGTTCATCGGGGCCGGTCGACCACCCGGTACCTGAGCGTGCCTGCGGGCTACCGGTCGACGGTGAAGTTGAACACCGAGGTGTCGAACCGGTTGTAGCCCTCGTAATCGATGAGTTCGTAGAGGTCGGCGCGGTGCTGCATCTCCCCCAACTTGCGCGTGAGCGAGCCCTCCTCGTTCAGCGTGTCGAGCGCTCGACCCGCCGCGCCCATGGCGATGCGCAGGAGGGAGACCGGCCAGATGACGAGGTTGACGCCCACGTCGGCGAGCTGCTCACTCGTGAACAGCTCACTCTTGCCGAACTCGGTCATGTTGGCGAGGATCGGCACGTCGACGGCCGCCCGGACGGCGGCGAACTCCTCGAGCGACCGCATGGCCTCAGGGAAGATCGCGTCGGCACCGGCGTCGACGAGCTGCTTGGCCCGGTCGATCGCCGCGTCGAGACCGTCGACCGCCGCGATGTCGGTGCGCGCCATGATGAGCAGATTCGGGTCGCGGCGCGCGTCGACGGCGGCACGGATGCGACCGAGTGCGGTCGCGGTGTCGACGACCTGCTTGCCGTCGAGGTGCCCGCAGCGCTTCGGGTTGACCTGGTCCTCAATGTGGAGGCCGGCGAGCCCGGCGTCCTCGATCTCCTGGACGGTGCGCGCGACGTTCATCGGCTCTCCGAAGCCGGTGTCGGCGTCGACGATGGCCGGCAGCTCGGTCATGCGCGCGATCTGCTTCGCCCGCCCGGCGACCTCGGTGAGGGTCGTCAGGCCGATGTCGGGCAGGCCGAGGTCGGCCGAGAGGACGGCTCCCGAGATGTAGACGCCGTCGAAGCCCTTCTGCTCGATGAGGCGAGCCGACAGCGGGTTGAACGCGCCGGGGAATCGGAGCAGCTCACCGGTGGCGAGCCGCTCGCGGAACGCCCGGCGCTTCTCGGCCGGCGTGGTCTGGCTGTACAACATCAGCGGTGTCCCGTCTGGTCGTCGGCCGGCATCAGAAGAGACCGGTCGGGTGCGGCGCCGAGGCGAGGACCCCGGAGGACGCTTGGATGCTCAGCTGCTTGACCTCGTCCGCATCGAGCTCGGGCAGGCGTTCGGCGAGCGCGAGGAAGCGGTCGATCTCCTCCGGGTCGAGGACGCCGGCGGCGAGGGTGCGGAACTTCTGCACGTAGTCGGCGCGCGCGAACGGCCGGGCACCGAGCGGGTGGGCGTCGGCGACGGCGATCTCGTCGACGATGATCGAGCCGTCGGTCAGCGTGATCTCGATGCGGCCGCCGAAGGCCTGCTCGGACGGGTCGAGCGAGTGGTAGCGGCGCGTCCACTCCGGGTCCTCGGCCGTGGTGATCCGGTGCCACAGCTCCACCGTGTCCTCGCGCTGTGCCCGCTCCGGCCGGTAGGAGTCGACGTGGTGCCACGCGCCGTCCTGCAGGGCGACCGCGACGATGTACGGAATGGAGTGGTCGAGCGTCTCGCGGGAGGCCGTCGGGTCGTACTTCTGCGGGTCGTTCGCTCCGGAGCCGATCACGTAGTGCGTGTGGTGGGAGGTGTGGAGGACGATGCGGTCGACCGCGCCGGGGACGAGGAGCTCCGGGTGCTCGTGGTGCAGCTTGCGGGCGAGGTCGATCCAGGCCTGCGCCTGGTACTCGGCCGAGTGCTCCTTCGTGAAGGAGTCGAGGATCGCGAGCTTCGGCTCCCCTGCACCGGGCAGGGGGATGTCGTAGGAGGCGTCCGGGCCGTCGAGCAGCCAGGCGACGACGCCGTCCTCACCCTCGTAGATGGGCGAGGGGCTGGTCTCGCCGCGCATCGCCCGGTCGACGGCTTCGACCGCGAGCTTGCCGGCGAACGCGGGGGCATGAGCCTTCCACGTGGAGATCTCGCCCTTCCGCGACTGCCGCGTCGCCGTGGTCGTGTGGAGGGCCTGACCGATGGCCTGGTAGATGGTCGCCTGATCGAGCCCGAGCATGGTGCCGATGCCGGCGGCGGCACTCGGGCCGAGGTGCGCGACATGGTCGATCTTGTGGCGGTGCAGGCTGATCGCCTTCGCGAGGTCGATCTGGATCTCGTACCCGGTCGCGATGCCACGCACGAGGTCGGCTCCCGTGCACCCCACGTGCTGGGCGACCGCGACGATGGGCGGGATGTTGTCGCCCGGGTGCGAGTACTCGGCCGCGAGGAAGGTGTCGTGGAAGTCGAGCTCCCGCACGGCGACACCGTTGGCCCAGGCCGCCCACTCCGGCGAGACGCGGCGGGCGAGGTCGGGACCGAACACGGTGGCTCCGTCGCCGCCGGTGCTGACGGGGTGGCTGAGCGCCTGCGCTCGTGCCGAGGAGACCGGGCGACGCGTGAGCGAGGCAGCTGCGACCGCCGCATTGTCGATGACCCGGTTGATGATCATGTCGACGACCTCTGGCGTCACCTCGACCGGATCGGTGGCGACCCGGGCGAGCTGCCAGGCGAGCTGCCCTTCGCGTGCGAGGTTCTCGTCGCTGCGGTGGACACGCAGGTGGTGCTGGATCACGGGTGTTCCTCTCAGGTGCTGCGGGCGCCGGCACCTCCTCCCAGCCTACGCCCGACGGCCGCGCCGACAGCGGCAGGAGAACCGGCCGGGAACAGGGGATTTCCCGCACGGACGGCGCTCGGCGCGAGGCGGGCTCCCTCCCGACTGACATACCAGGCGCGCTCTCCACGACCGTTCAGCCGACGCACACCGCGCACCCGGCGAGGGTGGCCAGGCTGGCTCCGGGCTGCGCGAGCGGTCCCCCGTCACGACCATCCCGAGGTCGGCGATGTGGCACGAGACGCCCCTGAGGAGACGACCATGACCGACCAGGCCGCCGACGGGGCGCGCACCCCGCAGCTGTTCGCGGAGGTGGTGCGCGCCGACGCCCTCCACTACACGACGATGTTCGCGGAGAAGCCGTTCGAACCAGCGCTGCTCCTGTTCTGCGCGAACGGTGCCTACCGGATCCTGTCGCCGGGTGAGGACCACCCGGGAAGCTACGTCGCCGAAGGGCCGCTCGACGCCGATCGGGTTCGGGTGGACTTCATCTCCTGGCCGTCGGAGGACTGGAACCGGAACGTCGCCTTCCACGTCCTCGACTTCGACCGGACCTCCGGGCGGTTCACCCAACAGCTCCGGCTGCCCGGCGACCCCGAACCCAAGCACCAGGCCGGACGGCACGCCGAGGTGACGGCGCTCGGGCACTGGGACGCGGACACGACGTGGGAGTCCGCGGCTCCCCAGCTCGCCTCGGTGTTCGCTTCGCTCGCTGCCGGCTGAGCCCGGAGGCGGTCCACACGGGGCTGGCGACACCACGCAGGCGCGCGCGGGACGGGCCTCAGGCGGCGAGCAGCTGCGCGTCCGCCGGGTGGCGGAGCACGGTGACGGTCGCCTCGGCGAGCGGGGCGTCGGTGAGCGGAGGCTCGACGAGCGCCGGCGCGGTCGCGGCGTCGAAGCGGTCGGCGATGTCGAACATGAGCGTGTCGAGCCTGGTGCGGAGGGCGTCGGCGATGGTCACGACGACCTCCGACGAGGCGTCCTTCCGGCCGCGCTCGATCTCCGACAGGTAGGGCGTCGAGACGGCGGCCGCCAGGGCGACGTCCTGCAGGGTCCGCCCCTGTTCGAGACGGCGCGTGCGTAAGGCGGCGCCGAGGGCTTCGCGGTATAACATGGCGTCCCCTTCCGGCTCGTTGGTCTCACTGTAGGCGCGAGTCGACCGGAGGCGGGGAGCCCACGTTCTGCCGTCAGCGGACACCCGGCCCCCGGTCCCTGAGCTCCACCCCGGCCCCTGAGCTTGTCGAAGGGCCCCGGTCCCTGAGCCCCACCCCCCCGGTCCCTGAGCTTGTCGAAGGGCTACAAGAAGATGTCCGGGTACAGCTCCGACTCGTCGACGCCCGGTGAGTACTTCGCGAAGTCGGTGACGCCGGCCTCGGTGAGCACGTCCTCGACGATGAGCGACCGGCCCGTGAGCTCCCGCGATGGCGAGATGAGCACCTCGTACGCCGCGTCCGCGTAGATCTCCGGGGTCCGGCTCTTCGCCAAGAGCGCCTCACCGCCGAGGATGTTGCCGACGGCCGCCGTCTTGATCGTCGTCTTCGGCCAGAGCGTGTTGGCCGCGATGCCGTCCCGACCGAACTCCGCCGCGAGGCCCAGGGTCACCATCGACATGCCGTACTTCGCGAGGGTGTAGCCCGTGTGGGCACCGAGCCACTTGGGGTCGAGGTTCAGCGGCGGCGAGAGCGAGAGGATGTGCGGGTTCTCCGCGTCGCGCAACATCGGGATGGCCGCGCGCGACAGCATGAAGGTGCCGCGGACGTTGACGTCCTGCATGAGGTCGTAGCGTTTCGCGTCGAGGTCGAGGGAGCGCGCCAGGCTGATGACGCTGGCGTTGTTCACCACGATGTCGATGCCGCCGAACTCGCCCGCCGTCTCGAACACGGCGCGCGTGATGTCGTCGTCGTTCCGCACGTCGCCGAGGATGGGCAGCGCCCGCCCACCCGCCTCACGGATCGCCTCCGCGGCGGTGTGGATCGTGCCCTCGAGCCGGGGGTCTGGAGTGTCGGTCTTCGCGAGGATGGCAACATTGGCGCCGTCGCGGGCGGCTCGGAGGGCGATCGCGAGGCCGATGCCACGGCTGCCGCCCGACATGAGGATGGTCTTGCCGGCGAGGGTGGTCATGCGGTGGGCTCCTTCGGGGTGGTGGTGGCGGTTGCGCGTTTGGCTGAGGCGGCGGCGAACGCCGAGACGCGGGCGACGGACTCCGGTGTCTCGATGGCGGCGCCGATCGTGCGGGCCTCGTCGTCGAGTGCGTCCTGGTACGTCCTGCCGACGCCTGCCCGGAGGAGACGCCTGGCCTGTCCGAACGCGGCCGTCGCGCCCTCCAACCAGAACGCGGCCACCTCGCGGGCCCGCGCGTCGAGCTGTTCGGCCGGAACGACCTCGGTGACGAGCCCCCAGTCGAGCGCCTCCTCGGCACTCAACGTGCGCGGGCTCAGCGTGAGTTCGAGGGCCCGGCGCATCCCGACCGCCTCGGGCAGGAGCGTGCTCACCCCGCAGTCGGGCGTGAGGCCGATGTCGGCGTACTTGCTGACGAACTTGGCGCGGTCCGAGGCGATGATCACGTCCGCGACGAGCATGAAGCCCAGCCCGCCTCCGGCGACGGCCCCCTGCACCGCGGCGACGATCGGCTTCGCGGCCTGCTGCAACGTCCGGTGCCCCTCGTGGATGAGGTCGGCGAGCTCCGTGACGAAGGCGCCGGTCGACCCCGGGCTGCCGTCGCCCATGCCCGCCATCGCGAGGACGTCGCCGCCCGCGCAGAACGCCGGTCCGTTGGCGTCGAACAGGACCGCCTCGACATCGTCCCGCTCGGCGATCTCGATCGCGAGGTCGCGCCACCGCCTGGCCGCGCGGTCGTCGATCGCGTTGAGACTCTTCGGACGGTTGAGCGTGAGGTGCGCGAGGCCGTCGCTCACCTCGAAGAGGATCGTGTCGTCACTGGTCACGTGGTGCTCCCTGGTCGGTGATGGGTCGATGCGTCGATCGGTGGGCGGCGGCTCACTTGGGCGCCATCCGGATCGCGCCGTCGAGGCGGATCGTCTCGCCGTTGACGTAGCCGTTCTCGATGATGTGGAGCGCGAGGGCGGCGTACTCGTCGGGCCGGCCGAGCCGGGCCGGATACGGGACCTGCTGCCCGAGCGACGCCTGCGCCGCTTCCGGCAGCCCCGCGAGCATGGGTGTCTCCATGATCCCCGGCGCGATCGTCACGACCCGGATCGCGTGGCGTGCCAGCTCGCGGGCGATCGGCAGCGTCATCGAGTGCACCGCACCCTTCGACGCGGCGTAGGCGGGCTGGCCGATCTGGCCGTCGAACGCGGCGACCGAGGCCGTGTTGACGATGACGCCGCGATCCCCACCACCGTCGGAGGCGTCGCCGTCCGGTTCGTTGTGCTGCATGGCGTCCGCGGTGAGTCGGATGACGTTGAACGTGCCGAGGACGTTGACCCGCAGCACCCGTTCGAAGGCTCCGAGGTCCGCGGGCCCGTCACGCCCCAGCACCTTCGCCGGTGGCGCGATCCCCGCGCAGTTGACGACGACCCTGAGCGGGCCGCGCGACGTCGCCGCCTCGACGGCCGCCTGCACCTGCTCGCCGTCGGTCACGTCGGCCGGGACGAACGTGGCGAACCCACCCAACTCCTCGGCTCGCTCCTCGCCCGCGGAACCGGGCAGGTCGACGAGCACGACGCGCGCGCCCGCGCCGGCCAGGCGGGTCGCGGTCGCGAATCCGAGTCCTGAGGCGCCGCCGGTGACGATCGCCGAGCTTCCGGTCACATCCATGTCGGTGATCCCTTCCTCTGGTGGTGCCTCCTCGACCCGCGCACGGGACGGGGAACGGAACGCACGGCCGTCACAGCCGCTCGATGATCGTCGCGTTGGCCATGCCGCCGCCCTCGCACATGGTCTGCAGGCCGTAGCGCCCGCCGGTCGCCTCCAGCTGCCCCAGCAGGGTGGCGAGGAGCTTCGTCCCGGAGGCACCGAGCGGGTGCCCGAGCGCGATCGCCCCGCCACGCGGGTTGAGCCGCTCGTCGTCGACCCCGAACTCGCGCTGCCACGCGAGCGGCACGGAGGCGAAGGCCTCGTTGACCTCGAACGCGTCGATGTCGTCGACGTCGAGTCCGCTGCGCTCGAGGATGCGACGGGTGGCGGGGAGGATGCCGGTGAGCATCTCGATCGGATCACTGCCGACCGCGGCGAAGGAGACGAAGCGGGCACGCGGGGTGAGCCCGAGCTCCGCAGCCCGCACCTCGCTCATGATGAGCGCCGCCGAGGCGCCGTCCGTGAGCGGCGAGGCGTTGCCCGGTGTGATCCGCCAGGCGATCTCGGGGAAGCGCGCCGCCATGCGGTCGTCGTGAAAGACGGCGGGGAGACCCGCGAGCCCCTCGGGTGTGGTGCCGGCGCGGACCGTCTCGTCGATGGTGACGACCGAGCCGTCCGAAAGGGTAACCGAGACGACCTCACGGTCGAAGCCGCCCGACGACCAGGTGGCCGCGGCCCGCTCATGGGAGCGCGCGGCGAAGGCGTCGAGCTCGTCTCGGCTCAGGTTCCACCGGGCGGCGATGAGTTCAGCCGCGATGCCCTGGCCCACCAGCCCGTCGGGGAAGTGTGCGCGGAGCGCTGCACCGAACGGGTCAGCCCCCTGCACGTTGGACCCCATCGGGGCACGACTCATCGACTCGACCCCGCAGGCGATGACGACGTCGTTCCCGGCCGCCATGACGCTCTGCGCGGCGAAGGTCGTCGCCTGCTGGCTGGAGCCGCACTGGCGGTCGATCGTCGTGCCGGGCGTCTCCTGCGGGAGCCCTGCGGCGAGTGCCGCGTTCCGTGCGATGTTCTGCCCCTGCTCGCCGGACTGAGTGACGCAGCCGGCGTAGACGTCCTCGATGACGGCCGGGTCGATGCCGGTCCGCTCGACGAGCGCGCGGATCGTGCCAGCGAGGAGGTCCGTCGGGTGCACCGTGTTCAGTGCCCCGCCAGGTTTGCCACGGCCGGACGGGGTCCGGATCGCGTCGACGATCACTGCTGTGCGCATAGCCATCTCCTTCGAAGTCTGCGTCCACCCTAGGCGCGCGGCGCGCGAGGGTCACGAGGCTTGTCGACCGCGCACAAGGCGGGGGCTGGATCGGGTCGGGCGCCCTTCGACAAGCTCAGGGACCGGACGGAGGGGGACTCAGGGATCGGACGGGGCGGGAGCTCAGGGACCGGAGCCGGGGCCGGACGCGGGAGTGGGCCGTGCATGGGCGATTACGATTGACCGGTGGCCGACCCGAAGATCCTCCTGTACTACGCGTTCGCGCCCCTCGCGGACCCGGAGGCGATCCGCCTGTGGCAGCGCGACCTCTGCGAGTCGCTCGGGCTCCGCGGCCGCATCCTCATCTCGAAGGACGGCATCAACGGCACCGTCGGCGGTGAGCTCGACGCGTGCAAGCTGTACGTCCGGAAGACGACGGAGCACCCCGCCTTCCGGGGCCTGGACGTGAAGTGGAGCGACGGTTCCGGCTTCGACGAGGACGACACCGTCCGCACGGCAAAGCACCGGCCCGCGCCGTGGCGGCGGATCAGCGACTTCCCGAAACTCAGCGTGAAGGTGCGCGAGGAGATCGTGTCCTTCGGCGCCCCCGGCGAGCTACGGGTGGATGAACACGGCGTCACCGGCGGAGGGGTGCACCTCCAGCCCACCGAACTGCACGAGCTCGTGGCCGAACGCGGTGACGAGGTCGTCTTCTTCGACGGCCGCAACGCCTTCGAGGCGGAGATCGGCCGGTTCGCGGGCGCGGTCGTGCCGGACGTCGCGACCACCCGGGACTTCGTCGCGGAGCTGGACAGCGGCAAGTACGACCACCTCAAGGACAAGCCCGTCGTCACCTACTGCACGGGCGGCATCCGCTGCGAGGTGCTGTCGGGGCTCATGCGCTCGCGCGGCTTCGGCGAGGTCTACCAACTCGACGGCGGCATCGTCCGGTACGGCGAGCAGTTCGGCGACGACGGCCTCTGGGAGGGTTCGTTGTACGTGTTCGACAAGCGCGGTTCGCTGGACTTCAGCGACCACGCCGCCGTCATCGGGCATTGCGTCGTCTGCGACTCGGCGACGAAGCACCTGCAGAACTGCGCCGACCCGTCGTGCAAGACGCAACTCGTGGTCTGCGAGGCGCACGCGGACGGCCCGAACGGTGGCCCGCGGTGCGTCGTCCACGCCGACGCAGCGCCGGCCGCGATCGCCTGAGCGAGCACCCGTGACCTCCCACTTCATCCTCCGCACCGAGCTCGACGGCACGATGGAGCAGGCGTTCGAGCTCTCGCGTTCGATCGACGCGCACCTCGGCTCGATGCAACACACCGGCGAGCGCGCGATCGGCGGAGTGACCTCCGGCCTCATCGGCCTGGGCGAGACGGTCACCTGGCGCGCGCGGCACTTCGGCATCCCGTGGACGATGACGAGCCGGATCACCGAGTACCAGGAACACGACCGCTTCACCGACGAGCAGGTGAGCGGCCCGTTCCGCAGCTTCCGGCACATCCACCTCTTCGAACCACTCGAGCGCCCGATGGGCGCGGCGCGCACCATCATGCTCGACGACATCACCTTCTCGGCACCGCTCGGCCCCCTGGGGGTCGTCGCCGAGCACCTCGCCCTGACGAGGCACCTGCAGCGGCTCATCCGCGCGCGGAACCGGTGGCTGGCGGACGCACTTCGACAGGCTCAGTGACCGGAGGGAGCGGCTCAGTGACCGGAGGGAGCGGCTCAGTGACCGGGAGGGGCGGCTGAGCGACCGAACGCGGCGGCTCCGGTCCCTGAGCCTGTCGAAGGGCGGGCGATACCTCGACATCGAGACAACCCGCCGTCTGACGGGCTCGACTCCGACCGCGCACATCCGCCCCTGCCAAGATGGTGCCATGGGTGTTCGCACGAAGTCGAAACTGGCCATCATCGGGGCGGGGAGCGTCGGTTCGTCCCTCGCGTACGCCTCGCTCATCCGCGGCAGCGCCCGGCGGGTGGCGCTCTACGACATCGACGGCAAGCGGGCCTCCGCCGAAGTCCTCGACCTCGCGCACGGGACGCAGTTCACCGGGTCGAGCAGCATCACCGGTGGTGACGACATCTCCGTCGTCGCCGACGCAGACGTGGTCGTCATCACGGCCGGCGCTAAACAGGAACCCGGCCAGACCCGCCTCGACCTCGCGGGGACGAACGTCCGCATCCTCGAACAGCTGCTGCCGAAGCTCGTCGAGCAGGCACCCGACGCCGTCTACATGCTCGTCACGAACCCGTGCGACGTCCTCACCGTCGCCGCCCAGCAGATCACCGGCCTGCCTCGGGAGCGGGTCTTCTCCTCCGGGACCGTCCTCGACACCTCCCGTCTGCGCTGGCTGCTGGCCGAGCGCGCCGGGGTCGCGACCTCCGCGGTGCATGCGCTCATCGTCGGCGAGCACGGCGACAGTGAGCTCCCCCTGTGGTCGCAGGCGACCATCGGCCCCGTGCCGATCCTCGACTGGGAGCTGCCCGACGGCTCACGGTTCACCGAGCAGCAGCTCGACGAGATCGCCGTCGACGTCCGCACCGCCGCCTACCGGGTGATCGAGGGCAAGGGCGCAACGAACTACGCGATCGGCCTGTCCGGCGCGCGCATCGTCGAAGCCATCCTCGGCGACGAGCACGCGATCCTCCCGGTGAGCACTGTGCTCGACGGGTACCACGGGGTGAGTGGCGTGGCCCTGTCGGTGCCGAGCATCGTCGACCGCTCCGGCGTGCGCTCGGTGGTCGAGGTCGCCATGTCGCCGCGCGAGGAGCAGCAGTTCGCCGACTCGGCTGCGGCCGTCCGCGCTTCGCTCGACTCCCTCGGGCTCTAGCAGGCCGGTCGGATCTCCCCCGAGCGGCCGATGCGCGACCGGGGTCGCCCCGGATAGCGTGGACGGACGAGGCGCGGATCCGGCCGCGCCCGTGGGGAGGCACCGGATGACCGCTGGCGTGACGATCGAGTTCGACGGACTCTCGAAATCCTTCGGGGCGGTGCAGGCGGTCGACGACCTGACGTTCCACGTGGAACCGGGGAAGGTCACCGGCTTCCTCGGGCCGAACGGCGCCGGGAAGACCACCACCCTGCGCATGCTGCTCGGGCTCGTGCAGCCCAGCTCGGGGACCGCGACCTTCGGTGGCGTGCCGTACGCCAAGCTCCCCGTGCCTGCGGCGACCGTCGGCGCGGCCCTCGAGGCGGCGAGCTTCGTCCCCGGGCGCACCGCCCGCAACCACCTGCGCGTGCACGCCTCGGCAGCACGGCTGCCGTCCGACCGCGTCGACGCGGTGCTCGCGCAGGTCGGGCTGCTCGACGTGGCCGACCGCCGCGTCGCCGGGTACTCCCTCGGCATGCGGCAACGCCTCGGTCTCGCGACCGCCCTCCTCGGCGACCCCGGCGTGCTGGTCCTCGACGAGCCCATCAACGGCCTCGACCCCGAAGGCATCAAGTGGATCCGCGGTTTCCTCACCGCCCTCGCGGCGGAGGGCCGCACGGTCCTCATCAGCTCCCACCTGCTCAGCGAGGTGCAGCAGTCGGTCGACGAGGTCGTCATCATCGCCAAAGGACGCCTCGCGCACGTCGGCACCCTCGCGAGCCTCGATGCCGCCGACACCCTCCGAGTCGTCGTCAACTCGCCCGAGCACGAACGCCTCGCCGAGGCACTCACCGCCGCCGGCTACACCTTCGACCAGGCCCGCTCCGGGCTCGTCGTGCACGACGTCGAGTCCATCGACATCGGCCGCGTCGCGCTCGCCGCCGGTATCCCGCTCAGCGCACTGTCGCGGCATCGATCGGGGCTCGAGGATTCGTTCCTCGCCCTCGTCAGCGGCGGGGAGGACCACGCATGAACTCGCTCCTGGCAGCTGTCCGTTCCGAATTCCTCAAGGTCTTCACCACCCGCGTGTGGTGGGGGCTCGCGCTCATCCTGTTCGTGTACGTCGGTTTCGCCGCGGCCGGGGCTGCGCTCCTGTTCGCCAACATCCCGGGGGCCGCGGAGTCCAGCGGCGGCGGCGCGCAGGCGACCAGCGAGATGCTCACGCAGCCGGGCCTCATCTACGGGTTCGCGACGAGCATCGGGTACGTGTTCCCGGTGCTGCTCGGAGCGCTCGCGACGACCGGCGAGTTCCGGCATCAGAGCCTCACGCCGACGTTCCTCGCCAACCCGAACCGCGGCCATGTGCTCGTCGGCAAGGTCCTCGCCCTCACCGGTGTGGGCGCGCTCTACGGCGTGATCGCCCTCGTGGCGTCGGTCGGCCTCGGTGGTGGGGCTCTCGCTATCAGCGGAGTCGATCCCCTGTTGACCGATCCGGACACCTGGGCGCTCATCGGCCGGGCGGTCCTCGCCATGGCGCTGTGGGGTGCGATCGGCGTCGGCCTCGGTGCTGTCCTCCCGAGCCAGGTCGGTGCGATCATCGTGGTGCTCGCGTTCACCCAGTTCGTGGAGCCGCTCCTGCGGCTGGCGTCGTCGTTCTCCGAGGTCACCGCGTCGATCGGCCGATTCCTCCCCGGAGCCGCAACCGACGCCCTGGTCGGCCCGAGCTTCTACTCGATGATGTCCGCGCAGCAGGACGCGCTGACCTGGTGGCAGGGCGGGCTCGTGCTGCTCGGGATCGGCGTCGTCGTCGCCCTCATCGGCTACGCCACCACCTGGCGACGCGACGTGACCTAGCCCGAGCCGGAAGCGTAGGCTCGACGAAGCCAACCACCGGCGCCAACGCCGGAGACGGGAGCACCATGGGCCGCGCATACGTCATCGAGCAGGTCGAGCACGAGGGCGGGAAGCCCACGCGGACCGTCGAGCTCCGCGATCTCGCCGACGCCGAACTCCCCGACGCCGCCGTCAGCGTCGACGTCGAGTTCTCGAGCATCAACTACAAGGACGCCCTGGTCCTCACCGGGAAGCCAGGCGTGGTGCGGGCGTTCCCGATGGTCGCCGGCATCGACCTCGTCGGCGTCGTCGCGGAGTCGGACGATCCAGCTTGGACGGCCGGCGACCGCGTGGCCCTGTTCGGCGACGGCCTGAGCGAGACCCGGTACGGCGGGCTCGCCGAGCGCGCCCGGGTCCGCGCCGACGCGCTCGTCCGGGTGCCCGATCACGTCTCGAGCGCACAGGCCGCCGCGATCGGCACCGCCGGGTACACCGCTGCCCTCGCCGTGCTCGCGCTGGAACACGGCAGCGCGACCTCCGGCGCCGTCCGTGTCGGCGGGCTCCCGGTGCTCGTCACGGGAGCAGGTGGTGGGGTCGGAAGCGTCGCTATCGTCCTGCTGGCCTCCGCCGGGTTCGAGGTCGCCGCGTCCACCGGCCGCGTCGACGAACTCGGCGACGCCTTGCGGGCACTCGGTGCGTCGTCGATCGTCGATCGAGCGGAGCTCTCCGAGGCGGGCCGTCCGTTGGGCAGTCAGCGCTGGGCCGGTGCGGTGGACTCCGTCGGCGGGCAGACGCTGGCGACGGTCCTGTCACAGGTAGCGTACGGCGGGACGGTCGCCGCGTGCGGTCTCGCGGGTGGGTCCGACCTCCCGACGTCGGTCATGCCGTTCATCCTGCGCGGGGTCACCCTCGCGGGCGTGAACTCCGTCGAGGCACCGCTCCCTTTGCGGCAGGCGGCGTGGGAGCGCGTCACCAGCGCGCTCGACCTCGACGTCCTCGACACCCTGACCGAGACGGTCGCCCTCGCCGACGCGGTCGACGCTGCCGAGCGGGTCCTCTCTGGCTCGGTCCACGGCCGCATCGTCGTCGACGTCCGCGCCTGACCCGCGTTCACAACTCAGGACGGACCCGGCGTGTCGCCCCACTGCTCACGCGGTCCACGGCCGACACACCGGCACGCTCCTGAATTGCGAACAACCGGAGCTGAGTCCCCTCGGCGTTCGCAACTCAGGACGGGCCCGGCGAGTCGCCCCACTGCTCGCACCGCTCGATGCCGGCACGCCGGCGTGCTCCTGAGTTGCGAACGCGGGAACGCGACAGCGGCCGGTGCCCGAAGGCACCGACCGCTGTCGACGGGACTGCTGAGACTCAGTAGCCGGCGGTCGACATGACCGAACCGAGGGCGACGAAGTAGAGGATCGAGCCGATGATGCCGAGCACGAGGAGGATGGCGCCGATGATGACACCGATCTTCGCGAGCTGGTTGGGGTAACCGGCGGCCTTCGACTGGTTCTTCGCGACGAGGCTGATGATCAGGCCGACGAGCGGCACGACGATCGCGAGGATGAGGCCGACGAGGCCGAGGGTCTTGCCCGGGTAGTCGGCGGGCAGTGCGGCGCCCTGCTGCTGGCCGGGGTTGTACTGCGGTGCGTTGGTCATGATGGTTCCTCTCGAGGATGGTTGATGCGCCAGGGGCGCGAGCCAACAGTAGTGGGTGAGGTACCCGACAGGGGATGGGGACAACTCCCCAATATCCGACGGGCGTCGCAGATCTACGGGCAGGTGATGGTGGTGGTGCCGTCGGTGTGGACGCCGCTGCCGAGCGACTCGCACGCCTCGTTGAAGGCCGACGCACCGATCGCGACTGCGGCGATCGTGATGATGATGCCGAGCACGATGAAGACGATCGAGAGGATGAGACCGACCTTCGCCAAGGTGTTCTTGACCCCGGCGTTCTTCGACTGCACGAGCGCGACGATGCTCAGGATGAGACCGATCGGCGGCGCGAGGAAGGCGAGAATGAGGCCGACGATGCCGAGGGTCTTGCCCGCGGTCGCGTCGCCGGACGAAGCCGAACCGCCGGAGTAGGCGGGAGCCGAGCCGTACTGATCCTTCGGCGGCTGCGGTGCCTGCGGGGCCTGCGGCGGCTGGCCGGGGTATTCACCGGGAGGAGGAGTCGACATGGGCTGTGGTCCTTTCGAACAGGCGGTCTTCGGAGGTTCGAGCGGCCCCAGAATACCGGTCAGATGCCGTTTTGTGCCCTGTTCGGGGCAATTCGTCGCGAACGACCCTGATCGATGTCACGGTGTGGGTGCATCACCGCCGATGGCGCGGCCAGGATCGGGCTGCCCACGAAGCCTCCCGCGACTCGCCTAGTGCAGGTCGAGCGCGGCGATGAGTTCGGCGCTCCGACGGGTCGTGATGATCAGCCGCGAGTACTCGGTGTCTTCCAGATCGATGACGACCGACGGCTTCGTGCCCTTGATGACGAGGAAGTCCTTGCCGCCGTGGAACTTCCACTGCCCGATCGCGAGGGTCAGCGGGATCGCTGTGCCGGGGGCGCGGATGCCGCGGACCCAGATCCACGGATCGTCGGTGATGGTGGCTGAACGGATGCTCGACCGTGGCACGACGACGTTGCTCCGACGCAGCGAGAGTGCCTTGTCGTACGCGGACAGTTCGATCTCCAGTCGGTCGGGGTGCAGACGCAAGGAGGCCATGCCTCTAGTCTGCCAAGCCCCACCGACGTTCGTGTTGCCGGAAGTTCACAAAGCGGTAACGCATGACCTGTCGGGCGAGGACGACAGCCCGCGAGCGCCCGCCCGCCTCAGCGGATGGCAGCCGCGGCCGCGCGTGCCGCAGCGGGGAGCGCGTCGACGATACGGCCGATCGCCTCGTCGTCGTGCGCCGCGGAGACGAACCAGGCCTCGTAGACGCTCGGCGGCAGGGACACCCCGGCATCGAGCATGCGGTGGAAGAACGCCGGGTACCGGAAGGCGTCCTGGCGCAGCACGGCCGCGTAGTCGGTCGGGGCCGTCTCGCTGAACGCGAAGGAGAACAGGTTCCCCGCATGCTGGACGGTGTGGGCGACGCCGGCCTCCGTGAGGGCGTTCGACGTGGCCTCCGAGACGATCGCGGCCGCGGTGTCCACCCGACGGTAGACCTCCTGGTCGGCCAGGCGCAGCGTCTCGATGCCCGCGGCGAGGGCGACCGGGTTCCCCGAGAGGGTGCCAGCCTGGTAGAC
This sequence comes from Plantibacter sp. LMC-P-059a, assembly GCF_030209505.1. NCBI lineage: Bacteria > Bacillati > Actinomycetota > Actinomycetes > Micrococcales > Microbacteriaceae > Plantibacter > Plantibacter sp. LMC-P-059a. Next base: position 526,215 of record NZ_JARVRZ010000006.1, read on the forward strand.
CGGGCCGAGCGGTGCGAGCAGATCCATGAGCTCCGCCCGCCCGCCGAGCGCCGCCAGCGGCATGCCACCGCCGATGACCTTGCCGAAGGTGAAGAGGTCGGGCTGGTACACCCCGACCGGGATGCTGATGGCACCGGTGGGGTTCGCGACGGCGTGGTTGCCCGCCTCCCAGTCCTCGGCGCCGGGCGTCGGCACCGTGCCTGGCGCGACCGCGGCGAGGCCACGGTTGTCGAGTCCCCACCAACCGGCGGAGGAGACGCGGAAACCGGTGAGCACCTCGTCGATGATGACGAGGGCTCCGTGCTCGTGGGCGAGCTTGACGACCGCGGCGTTGAACCCGGGCGCGGGAGGGACGACACCCATGTTGGCGGAGGCCGCCTCCATGATGATCGCGGCGATGTCGGCCCCACGCTCCGCGAAGACCGTCTGGAGCGCCGCGCGGTCGTTGTACGGGACGACGATCGTCTGCGCGGCGGTCTCGGCGGTGACGCCCGCCGACCCCGGCAGGGCGAGGGTCGCGACACCCGAACCGGCCTCGGCGAGCAGGCCGTCGGAGTGACCGTGGTAGTGCCCGGCGAACTTCACGATGAGGCTCCGGCCCGTGGCACCGCGCGCGAGACGGATCGCCGTCATGGTCGCCTCGGTTCCGGTGGAGACCATGCGCAGCTTCTCGATCGGCGCGACACCGGAGGCCTGGACGCGCTCCTTGACGAGTTCCGCGAGTTCCGTCTCGGCCGGGGTCGACGCCCCGAACGACAGCCCACGGGCGGCGGCCGCCTGGACGGCCTCGACGACCTGCGGATGGGCGTGACCGAGCAGCGCCGGACCCCACGCACTGACGAGGTCGACGTACTCGACGCCCTCGGAGTCGGTGATGTACGGCCCCGTGGCCGACACCATGAAGCGCGGTGTGCCACCGACCGAGCGGAAGGCGCGGACGGGCGAGTTCACGCCGCCCGGGATGGAGCGCTGGGCTCTCGCGAATGCTGCGTCGTTCATCGGGTTCCTCCCACGCGCAGGCCGCGCGACTCGTCCAGCCAGGCGGCGAGCTCCACGGCCCAGTACGTCAGCACGGCCTCGGCGCCGGCGCGCTTGATCGACAACACCGACTCCTCGATCGCCCGACGGCGGTCGATCCAGCCCTGGCGGGCGGCGGCCTCGATCATGGCGTACTCGCCGGACACCTGGTACGCCCACACCGGGATCGACACCGTGTCGGCGACGTCGGCCAGGACGTCGAGGAAGCTCCCCGCGGGCTTCACCATGACGATGTCGGCACCCTCGGCCTCGTCGATGAGCGCCTCGCGGAGTCCTTCACGACGGTTGGCGGGGTCGAGCTGGTACGTGCGGCGGTCGCCCTGGAGCTGCGAGTCGACGGCCTCGCGGAAGGGGCCGTAGAGGGCCGAGGCGAACTTGGCGGAGTACGCGAGGATGATCGTCTCGTCGAATCCGGCGGCGTCCAGCGTCTCTCGGACCGCGGCGACCTGGCCGTCCATCATGCCGGAGAGGCCGAGCAGCGCGGAACCGGCTTCGGCCTGCGCGAGCGCCATGTCGCGGTAGCGGTCGAGCGTCCGGTCGTTGTCGACGCGTCCGCGGGCGTCGAGGACGCCGCAGTGGCCGTGGTCGGTGAACTCGTCGAGGCAGAGGTCGGTCTGGACCACGAGGGCGTCGCCCACCTCGGCGACGAGCGCACGCGTCGCGACGTTGAGGATGCCCTCGGGGTCGGTCGCGCCGGAGCCGATCGCGTCGCGCTCCGACGGCACACCGAAGAGCATGACCCCGCCGATGCCGGCCTCGGCCGCCTGGACCGCCGCGCGCTTGGCGCTGTCGATCGTGTGCTGCCTGACGCCCGGCATCGAGGTGATCTCGACGGACTCCGAGATGCCCTCACGGACGAACATGGGCAGGACGAGCTCCGCCGGATCCAGCCGGGTCTCGCTCACGAGGCGACGGATGGCCGGCTGTTGCCGGAGACGACGGGGACGGGTCTCGGGGATGCTCACCCGTCAAGCCTACGCGTCACCACCGACGCACCCTCCCGGTTCGCGCAGGGCGTGACGCCGGTCAGGCCCTGCCGCCGTCGGCGCCGTCCTCGCGGTTCCGACGGAGCGCGACAGACACGATCGCCTCGATGAGCGAGTCGACCGTCTGCTGCTCGGCGACGACGTCGACCCGGAGGCCGTAGCCACGCGCGTCGCGAGCCGTGCGTGGCCCGATCGCGGCGATGACGGTGCTGTCGGGGATCTCCGGGAACTGCGACCGGACCTGCTCGGCGACACTGCCCGAGGTCACGAGGATGGCACGCACGCGCCCGCTCGCGACGTCGGCCACGATCTTCTCCGCGACCGGGACACCCACCGTGCGGTAGGCGACGACCGACTGCACGTCGTGCCCGGCCGCGATGAGGCCCTCGGTGAGCAGTGGCTTGGCGATGGCAGAACGCAGCGTGAGGATGCGCTTCGGGTGCGGTTCGAGGACGGTGAGGTCCTGCACCATGCCCTTGGCCGAGTTGTCCTTCGCCGGGACGAGGTCGACGCTGTAGCCGACCGCGGTGAGCGCCGCAGCGGTGGTCTCGCCGACCGCGGCGACGCGGGTCGTCTCGGGGATCCGGATCCGCTGCGAGGACAGGACGTCGACCGTGGTCGCGCTCGTCACCGTCAGCCAGTCGAACTCGCCAGCCTCGAGCGCGGCGAGCGCGGTCGCGAGGGTCTCGGGGTCGTCCGTGCTGGCGAAGTTGATCATCGGGGCGACGACGGGGGTGCCGCCCTTGCCGCGGACCGTCCCGGCGACCGAGTCGCCCCATGGGCCGCCGCGCGGCACCAGCACGCGCCACCCGCCGAGCGGTTTGGTGGGGGTGGGCACAGTGTCCGGCTTCGTCCAGTCCTTCACGCGGTGCCTCCCAGCGGGGCCAGGTCGGCTGCGCCGGCCTCGATGAGTTCGTCGGCGAGGGAGACGCCGAGCGCGTCCGCAGCCTGCAGCAGCTCCCGCCCGTGGCCCTCACCCGAGAAGCCCTCTGAGCGGCTCTCCAGATGGATCATCCGGGTGCCGTCGAGCGAGTAGACGGCGGCCTGCAGGACGAGGACCTCGTCGTCGAGCCAGGCGGCCGCGCCGACCGGAGCCGAGCAACCCGCCTCGAGGCGTCGGAGCACCGCGCGCTCGGCGGTGGCCTGCCAGCGGCTCGGAGCGTGGTCGAGCAGGGCGATCGATCCGGCGATGGAGGACTCCTCGTCGGCGAGGCACTCGACCGCGAGCGCACCCTGCCCGGGTGCGGTGGGCCAGGTGTCGAGGTCGAAGAGACCGGTGACGGCGTCGAGTCGGCCCAGACGAGTGAGCCCGGCGGCGGCCAGGACGACCGCGTCGAGGTCGTCGTCGATGCGGCGCAGACGGGTGTCGATGTTGCCGCGGATGTCGACGACGTCGAGGTCGGGACGGACGCGCTTCAGCTGGGCGATGCGACGTGGGGAACCGGTGCCGATGCGGGCACCCTGCGGCAGGTCGTCGAGCGACCGGTCGCCGGAGGCGCACAGCGCGTCGCGCGGGTCCTCGCGCATCGGCATCGCGGCGATCGTGAACTCCTCGGCCTGCGCCGTCGGGAGGTCCTTCAGCGAGTGCACGACGAGGTCGCACGCCCCGTCGAGCAAGGCGTCGCGGAGGGCGTTGACGAACACGCCCGTGCCGCCGATGGTCGCGAGCGACTCACGGCTGGTGTCGCCCTGCGTGGTGATGGTGACGATCTCCACCTCCTCGCCGGTGGCCGCCGTGAGGGCGTCCGCCACATGACCGGTCTGCGCCAACGCGAGAGCGCTGCCGCGGGTTCCGATACGAAGGGTCATGGGGCGATCCCCGAGAACGCCGGCTTGAAGCCCAGGCGGGCGTTCTCGCAGCACCCGGGGCGGCAGACGTCGTACCACGGACCGAGGTCGGTCATGTGCGGGCGCTCCTCGACCGGGGTCCCGTCGCGACGCTCCAGGACGAGGTCGATGAGCCCCTTCACATAGGCGGCGGACGTCCCAGGGGTCGGCACGCGGACGGCCGCGAGGTCGTGCTCACCGGCGGTCTCGATGGCCTCGTTGTCGAGGTCCCACATGACCTCCATGTGGTCGCTCACGAATCCGAGCGGGACGATGACGATGGCCTTGCGACCCACGGCGGGGAGCTCGGCGATCGCGTCGTTGATGTCGGGCTCGAGCCACGGCATGCTCGGCGGCCCGGAGCGGGACTGGTAGACGAGCTGCCACGGCACGGAGATGCCACTGCCGACGGCACCACCGAGGACGCCGTTCTCACGCAGCTGGTCGATCGCGTTGGCCATGACGACCTCCGCCACCGCGAGGTGCTGGGCCTCATAGGCACCGTGGTCGCCGAAGTTCCGGAAGTCGGGGCCGGAGCGGGCCGCGTCACCGGTCGGGATCGAGTGGGTCGCGAAGAGCACCTCGATCTGGGTCTCGGCCACGAGCTCCGGCTGCTCACGCAGGTAGTCCGCGATCGCGTCGCGGACACCGTCGATGAACGGCGTCACGAAGCCCGGGTGGTCGAAGAACTGACGCACCTTGTCGATCTGGATCTCACCCTGCAGGTTCGTCTCGTCGACCGCCATCGCGAAGTCCTCGCGGTACTGGCGGCAGCTGGAGTACGACGAGTAGGCGCTCGTGGCAACGGCGATGAGCTTCGTGAAGCCACGCTCGTGCGCCTCCGTCAGCGCGTCCCTCAGATACGGGTCCCAGTTGCGGTTGCCCCAGAGCACGGGCAGGTCGATCCCGCGCGAGGCGAGTTCGAGTTCCATCGCGGCCTTGAGCGCGCGGTTCTGGTCGTTGATCGGGCTCACCCCGCCGAAGTGGCGATAGTGATGGGCGACCTCCTCGAGACGTTCCTCGGGGATGCCACGACCACGCGTGACGTTGCGCAGGAAGGGGATGACGTCGTCCTGGCCTTCCGGCCCACCGAATCCGGCGAGGAGGATGGCGTCGTACTTCGTCGGCTCGGAGACGTGCTCGGGACCGGCTGCCGCGGCGTCGGTCGCTCCGCGGACGATGCGCTCCGGAGCGTCCGCCCCTGAGCTGCCCAGGTTCATCGCGGCCATCAGCGAACCACCTCCAGTGCCTCGGCGGGCGTGATGCGGCGTCCCGTGAAGAAGGGCACCTCTTCACGCACGTGGCGACGTGCCTCGGTGTTGCGGAGGTCGCGCATGAGGTCGACGAGCTCGACCACGTCGTCGGCCTCGAGCGGCAGGAGCCACTCGTAGTCGCCGAGGGCGAAGGAGGCCACCGTGTTGGCGAGCACGCCGGTGAAGGCGGCGCCCTGGCGGCCGTGCTCGGCGAGCATCTTGCGACGCTCCTCCTCGGGCAGCAGGTACCACTCGTAGCTGCGGACGAAGGGGTACAGGCAGAGCCACCCCTTCGGCTCGATGCCACGGAGGAAGCCTGGGACGTGCTGGCGGTTGAACTCCGCGTCGCGGTGGACGCCCATGGCGTTCCACGTCGGGGCGAGCGAGGCGAGGATGGCGGTGCGGCGCAACTCGCGGAGACCCGCCTGCAGGCCCTCAGCGGTGTCGCCGTGCAGCCACAGCATGAGGTCGGCGTCGGCGCGGAGACCGGAGACGTCGTAGATGCCGCGCAGCGTCACCCCCTGGGCTTCGATGAGCGCGATGGATGCTTCGAGTTCGGAGACATGCTCTTCGCCGAGCGGCAGCGCACTCGCCGGCTCGCGGCGCAGGACAGCCCAAAGGGTGAATCCTGAGGGGCCAGTCGGGGTGGCTGAGTCGGTCGGGTGGTGCGATGCCTCGGCAGAGGCCGGGTGAGTCATAGTCCTATCCTCACCCAGTTCGGTCGAATGGGCAAAAGTGGCAGGTCACGATTGACACTGAGGTTGCCCTCACAGTCGATACAGTCGGCTGATGACCAGCTTGCAGGCCCCCGTCGAGTACCACGTCGCCCACCTGTCCGAGATGGATCCGGTGACGCTCTACCAGGTGCTGAAGATCCGCGTCGACGTGTTCGTCGTGGAGCAGACGGCCCTGTTCGCCGACCTCGACGGGCGGGACCTCGAGGATGGCACCCTCATCGCGTGGGCTCAGGAGGGCTCGGAGGTGCTCGCCACGATCCGCATCCTCACGGAGCCGGAGCACTCGGAGATCGGGCGCGTCGCCACCGCGTTCACCGCACGCGGCCGGGGTCTCGCCGCGGAACTCATCCGTCGCGCGATCGCCGAACACGGACACCGCGAACTCCGCATGGGCGCACAGAAGCGTCTCGCCGACTGGTACGGACGGTTCGGGTTCGTGATCAGCGGCCCGGACTACGTCGAGGACGACATCGTGCACGTGCCGATGACCCGCGCGGCGACCCCGCCGACGTCCTGAGGCGCAGCGAGCGGCAGGGACGCGCTAGCGGGCGATCGCGCGGACGATGCCCCACACGGCCAGGCCGGCTGCACCGGCGAGACCGGCGACACCGGCGTAGAACACCGCTGGGCGCTCGACCTTGACGGTCGCGACCCGAACGATGGCACGACGCTTGGCGCGATGCATCTGCTTCGGGACGTTGAGCTTGTCCTCGATGGCGTTCAGCGTTGCGACGAGCTCGGCGCGAGCCTGCTCGGGCGAGGGCGTGGCCCCCGGGAACTGGTCAACGGTCATACTCGCCGAGCCCCTTCACTGCCTTGATGTCTTCCTTCACGTTGTCCATCGGGCTCGGGTCCTCGTTGATCTTCTTGAAGTACCGCAATGCGATGAGCACGAGGACGGCCGCGACCAGCACGAACAGGACGAAGACGCAGAGCGCGGCGAGCCACGACGGCATGACGAGTGCGAGCGCGAGGATCAGGACGGCGACGAGCACCCCGATCGCGAAGAAGAGGAACACGGCCGCACCGGCGACGAACGCCGCGCCGATGCCCGCGTACTTGCCCTTGTGGGCGAGCTGCGTCTTGACGTTCGCGATCTCGGCCTTGACCAGGTTCGAGACGACGCCGGGCAGCTGACCCACGAGGGTCAGCAGGGACTCGTCTCGCTTGTCGTACCGAGGTTCCGACCGGTTCCGGTCACTCATGAAACCCATCGTCGGCGCTACTCGCCGCTCTTGGGCTTCGGAGCCGCGGGCTTCCGTGCTGCAGGCTTCGAGGCCGTCGACGTGGAGGTGCCGGAGGCCGTACGCGCGTCGGAGACGGTGTCGGCCACGTCCTGGACGGTGTCCTCGGTCTTCGAGATCGCGCGGTCGAGCTTCTGGCCGGGCGTGGAGCCCTGCTGGCTGACGACCTTGGCGACGGCGCTGACACCGCTCCACAGGGCTGCGGGGACCTCGCTGATGCGGGCCTTGGCGAAGTCCTCGACCTTGCCGCGCTGTGCACGCACCGGCTTCGCGTTCCACAGCTTGACCCACTGCGTCTTGATCTGCTCGTAGCGTTCGCGTCCGGCGCGGGTCCCGAGCACGTAGCCCGTGAGCCCACCGACGACGAACATGACCTTGCCCTTCATGGCGCCTCCGTCTGTTCGAGTGGTGCTGGGTTGCTGCATCCAACGGGACCAGCGTAGTCGGGTGTCCGTCCGGCGCCACCATCGGGTCGGGGGTTGACAGGAAAAGATGCCGGGTCGGGCATATGGCCGCCGCCGATCGTCTACCGCTGCAGCGCCTGGTGACGGAGACGCGCGGCCGCCTCGTGGGCGTCCGGGACGACCGAGGCGAGTCCGGTACCGGACAACCAGGCGCCGGTGACCGCGAGATCCGGGACCTCTGCGACGGCCTCGCGGATCGCGGTCGAACGTTCGCGCTGCCCACGCGCCGCGGTCGGCTGCGTCCCCGTCCAGGAGATCCGGTGGAAGCCTCGGACGGTGTCCGGGTCGAGCGGGACACCGAGCATGGCCGACGCGTCGGCGAGCGCGACTGCGAGCAACTCGTCGTCGGACAGCTCACTGGTCGCGTCGGCCTCACCCTGACGACCGAACGACAGGCGGATCACGTGTCGGTGCTCCCCCTGTTCCTTCGCGCGTCCGGCGAGCCAGGCCCACTTGGCGGTCGAGTGCGTAAGCGCCTTCGCGTGGAGGGTCGAACCGGGCGCGACGAGCAGCCCGGAGCCACGGGGCGCCGCGTCCAGGGCCGGCTCGTCGAGCACGATCGTCACGAGCTCGATCGGGGCGGGGAGCAGTGGGTCGCCCGCGTCGTCGCCGGCGGCCGGCAACTCGCGCAGGGACGCACCCACATCGGCGAGCAGGGCACGAGCGGACTGCTCCGGCGCCGCGATGAGGACGAGGTCCGCTTCGAGGACCCGCCCGTCCGTCAGCGCGACGTACCAGGGGGCAGGCCTGGCTCCCGGGTCTGCGGCACGTTCACTCATGCGAGGGAGTCCGGCGTCGCCGAGCCCGACGCCTGGACCGTCGACATCGATGTCGAACGGATGCCGGGAGATCGCCGTGACGGCGACGCCCGTGATGAGCGTGGACGCCCACCGTTCGAGTTCGGCGACGAGCCCGTCGATGAGCACGGTCATGCCGCCGTCGAGACCGCCGACCGCTGCGCCTGCCGGAGCGTTCTCCCGGAGCGCCGCGACCGCGAGCGAGAGTGCGCCGGTACGCGTGAGGGCCTGGTTCAGCCCGGGAGCCGCGCGGTCCACGTCGAGGTCGTCGGGAGCGGCGGAGTAGACGCCCGAGGTGACGGGGGCGACGAGGAGGTCGTGGACGGCGGTCCCCATCCGCTTCCTGACCAGCGCGCCGAGGTTGTGCTCGGAACCGATCGTGAGCGGCGGACGGATGCGGTCCAGGTACGCGCGCAGGGCGCCCTTCCAGCCGATGACCCGCCGGACGTCGTCCGCCAGCGGGTTCGTCGGGATCCCGAGGAGCCCGGCCTTGGGGAGCGGCACGCTCCGCTGGGCCTGACCCGGCTTCGCGACGTGCAGCCACGCACCGGCCCGATTCGGTCGGACGACGCGGTCGGTGAGGCCGAGCTGCTCGATGAGTTCGGCGACCGAGCCGCCACGCGTCGCGAAGCTCTCCGCCCCCACGTCGACCCGGAGGCCGGCGACGTCGGCGGCCGCGAGCGCTCCCCCGAACGACTCGTGCGCCTCGACGACGGTCACCGCGATCCCGACCCTGGCGCAGTCGACCGCGCCGACGAGGCCCGCCGCGCCACCACCGATGACGACGAGACGTTTCGGTTCGAGGCTCATGACGGCTGCCAATCGTGGGCGAGGGCGACGATGCGCGTCAGGACGTCCGGGTCGGTCTCGGGCGGGACGCCGTGGCCGAGGTTGAGGACGTGGGACGGCGCCGCCGTGCCGCGCTGCAGGATGTCGAGCACGTGCGCCTCGAGCACCGGCCAGGGTGCGGCGAGGAGCGCCGGGTCGATGTTGCCCTGCACGGGCACGGTCCCCCCGAGACGGCGGATGCCCTCGTCGAGCGCGAGCCGGTAGTCGATCCCGACGACGTCGGCGCCGACCCGGTGCATGGCGCCGAGCAGCTCGCCCGTGCCGACACCGAAGTGCACCTTCGGCACCGGGAGGTCGGCGACATGAGAGAGGGCCGCTCGTGAGGCCGGAGCGACGTACCGCTCGTAGTCGTCGAGCGACAGGGCGCCCGCCCAGGAGTCGAACAGCTGCGCCGCTGACGCTCCGGCGAGGATCTGCGCCCGCAGGAAACGGCCCGTGACGTCGGCGCACCAGGCCATGAGCCGAGCCCACGACTCGGGGTCGGCGTGCATGAGGGTGCGGGCGGCGAGGTGGTCCTTCGACGGGCCACCCTCGACCAGGTAGGCGGCGAGGGTGAACGGTGCGCCGGCGAACCCGATGAGCGGCGTGGAGCCGTCGCCGATGCCGGCGAGCCCCGCCACCGTGCGCGCGACGCCGGCTCGGATGGGTTCCAGGGTGTCGTCGAGGACCGCGGGGTCGAGGGCGACGAGCGCGTCGACCTCGGCGGCCGTCCGCACGGAGGAGCCCATGACCGGTCCGCGGCCCGGCACGATCTCCACGGCGACGCCGGCCTGCTTCAGGGGCACGACGATGTCGCTGAAGAAGATGGCCGCGTCCGTGCCGTGGCGACGGATCGGCTGCAGGGTGATCTCGCTCGCCATCTCGGGGTCGAGGCAGGCGTCGAGCATGGCCGTGCCGATCCGGAGCTCGCGGTACTCGGGCAGCGACCGACCTGCCTGCCGCATGAACCAGACGGGGGTCCGCTCGGGACGGGTGCCGCGGTACGCGGTGATGAGGGGCGACGCCTCGGTGGTGCCGGTGACCAGGGGATGTTCGGGTGGAAGACTCACCCCTCCATCCTCCCATCTCCCTCCTGCACGAGTGCGGCGAGCCGACCGCTCGGTGAGGGTCACCTGGGTGGCTTCCCGGAGAGGCCGACGTGCCCGCTCGGGTACACTCGACGGGTGCTCATGTGTGTGACGGCGAGCCATAAGAACGCCACCTTCGACCTCCTCGAACGACTCTCAGTCGGCGCGGAGGGCGTTGCCGCGCGCCTGGTCGCCCACCACGAATGCGTCTCCGGGGCCGTCGTCGTGGCCACCTGCAACCGCTTCGAGGCCTACATCGACCTCGACGAGCCCGTCACCGCAGCCGCCTCCGTAGCCTTCGAGGCCGCCGCCGAGGCCGTCAGCGAGACCACCGGCATCCCCGCCGAGCAGCTGCGCGAGGTGTTCGACCTCAGCGTCGGCACCGCGGCCGCCGAGCACCTCTTCGCCGTGTCGGCCGGGCTCGAGTCCGTCGTCGTCGGCGAGGGCGAGATCGCCGGGCAGGTCCGGCGTTCGCTCGAGTCCGCTCGGGCCGGCGGCACCACCAGCTCCGAACTCGAGCGCCTGTTCCAGCGCGCCTCGCAGACCTCCCGCGGCATCAAGAACCGCACGCCGCTCGGCCGCGCCGGCCGCTCGATCGTGCGGCTCGCCCTCGATCTCGCCGAGAGCCGGATCGACGACTGGGCCACGCAGCGCGTCCTCCTCGTGGGCACCGGGGCCTACGCCGGAGCGAGCCTCGCGGCCCTCCGCGACCGCGGCGTCACCGACGTCCTCGTGCACTCGCCCTCCGGCCGGGCCGAGAAGTTCGCTCGCTCCCACGAGATCGGCTGGATCGGCCAGGACGAGCTCGCGCGCACCACGGGCGAGGTCGACATCATCGTCACCTGCACCACCGCCGAAGGCCACGTCGTCGACGCCGCGCTGCTCCGTGCCGGTCGCGCAGCGGTCGCAGCCGACCACCGTGCCCGCGCCGGTGCCGCCCAGGACGCACCGATCCTCTCTCTCGTGTCGGGTGCCGCCGCGCCGGCCGCCGAGCTGGAGCCCACCGGGGTATCGGAGCTCGTCCACGACGTCATCACCGAAGCCGCAGCGGAGTGCCCCGTGCCGCACGCCTCGGCCCAGCTCGTCATCGACCTCGGCCTGCCGCGCAACGTCGACCCCGACGTCGCCACGGTCGCCGGTGTCGTCCTCCTCGACCTCGAGACCATCCGGATCCACGCGCCGCTCGAAGAGCTGCAGGCCACCGAGGTCGCCCGCTCCATCGTCAGCCGCGCGGCCCAGAAGTTCGCCGCCGTGGGCGAGGAACGCAGCCTCGAACCCGCGGTCGTCGCCCTCCGCAGCCACGTGCACGCCCTGGTCGAAGCCGAGGTCGCCCGAGCGACGGCACGCGGCGACGACGACGGCTCGACCGCCCGCGCCCTGCGCCACCTCGCCGGAGTGCTCCTCCACGAACCGACCGTCCGGGCGCGCAACCTCGCCCGCAACGGCGATCAGGCTGCGTACACCACGGCGCTGCAGACGCTCTTCGGCATCGAGGTCCCGCAGGTTCCCGCGGCCGTCGTGCCGGTCACCGACACCGACTCGGCCGCCTCCGCGTCCTAGGCTGACGGCCTCCGCCGTTCGACAAGCTCAGGGACCGGACAAGTCCACACTGGGCTCGGACGGCGCCGCTCAGGGACCTGAGTGCTTCGGTCCCTGAGCCTGTCGAAGGGCTTGGACGGCAACAACGACGAACGGGCACCGGCGCGATGCCGATGCCCGTCATGACTCCGCCTGCCGAGCAGGCTGTGGATCAGTAGCTGTCGTAGTCGTACGTGGCCGCCGTGCCCATGATGCCGGCGAGGAGGAGGAAGTAGAAGATGATGACGATGATGCCGGCGAGGACCGACACACCGCTCACGATCGTGCCGGCGAGCGCGAGGCCACGGCCCTGCTCACCGGTGCGCTTGATCTGACCCAGGGCGATGATGCCGAGGACGAGACCGACGACGCCGAACCCGACGAAGGGCGCGATGAGCGAGATGATCGCCATGACGTTCGTCTTCTGGGCGGCGGGCTGCGCGTAGCCGTACGGTGCCTGCGGCTGACCGTAGGGCGCTGCGGGCTGGCCGTAGGGATTCTGCTGCTGACCGTACGGAGCCTGCGGCTGACCGTAGGGGTTCTGCTGCTGCTCACCGTAGGGCGACTGCTGCTGACCGTACTTCGGCTGCTCACCGTACTGCTGGGTCTGCTGCTCACCGTAGGGCGAGGGCTGACCGTACTGCGGCGCCTGCTCCCCGTACTGCGGAGCCGGCGGGACCTGCGATTCGCCGTAGGGCGGCTGCTGGGGAGCCTGGCCCTGACCGTATGGGTCGTTCGGCTGGCCGGAGTTCGGATCGGTCATGTGGGTGCACCTCGCGCATAGGGGTTCGACGAACGGACTCATGCTTGCAGCGCGCCGTCGCCTTGTCAACACAGCGTAACCCGCGTTCCCGCAGGATCACTGGGCTCGCGCCACCCCGGTCGAGCGCGGCGACCACGGCACACGACGGCGGCAGCGCCGGCCGGTGGCAAGATGGACGAGGGGGTGCGGATGGACGAGGAATCGGTGGCGGATGCCGACGATGTCGCGCTCGCTGACACCCCACCCGTTGCGGAACGACCAGGGGCACTGAGTATCGCAGGGATCGTCGCCGTCGACTGGATCCACTCGGTGGTGTGGCACACGAGGGCCTTCTTCAGCGGCCGGATCCCGCGCGAGTACGGCCGCGGTGACACCGGACGCCCGGTCGTCGTCCTGATCCCGGGCGTCTACGAGACCTGGGCCTTCCTCAAGCCGGTCGCCGACCACCTGAACGCCGCCGGGTACCGCATCCGCATCGCGCGCGGCCTCGGCTACAACCGCAAACCGATCCGCGACACCGCGGCCCGCTTCGCCCGGGCGCTCGGCCGCCTGCCGAAGCCGAACGCAGGCTGCGTCATCGTCGCGCACAGCAAAGGGGGCCTCGTCGGGAAGGAGCTCCTGTTGACCGATCGAGAACGTCTCGGGCTGCTCGGCGTCGTCGCGATCTGCTCGCCCTTCTCCGGGTCGGTGCTCGCCAAGTACGTCGTCGACCCGAGCCTCCGCGCGTTCCTGCCGACCGACGAGACCATCGTCGCGCTCGGCGCACCCCATGACGTGAACGCCGACATCGTCTCGATCTACAGCACCTTCGACCCCCACGTCCCGTCGAGCAGCGTGTTGCCAGGGGCGACGAACGTGCTCCTGCCCGTCCCCGGCCACTTCGTCATCCTCAGCACGAGGGAGCTCCGGGAGGCGGTGGAGCTGGCGGTCGACGGGTTCGCGGAACGGCGAGACGCACACCACGACCGGGACGGATCGACGACCCGATGAGCGATCCGACCGGAGGCGGGCGCGGACCGCTCGCCGACATCCTCGTGTCCGCCGTCGCGATCGTCCGGGACCGACGGGTGCTCATGGTCACGGCCCGAGGGCGCGACGTCCTCTACATGCCGGGCGGGAAGATCGACGCGGGCGAGACGCCGGCCGAGGCCGCGGTGCGCGAAGCCCGCGAGGAGATCGCGGTTGAGCTCGACCCGGCCAGTGTGACGCCGCTGTTCACCGTCCTCACACAGGCCCACGGTGAACCGGACGGCCGGCTCGTCCGGATGCACGTCTTCGCGGCGGAGACGGACGCGGTCCCACAGCCCTCGGCCGAGGTGAGCGCGGTGCACTGGGTAGGGACGGAGTCGCTCGACCGCTGCCCGCCCGCCGGACGCGAGGTGCTCGAGCGCCTGGCGGCCTTGGGGCGCATCGACTGAGCCCTTCGACAAGCTCAGGGACCGGGGGTTTGGCTCAGGGACCGGGGGTTTGGCTCAGGGACCGGGGGTTTGACTCGGGGACCGGGTGGCCCTTCGACAGGCTCAGGGACCGGGAGTTGGGCTCCGGGACCGGGGATGGTGACCTCAGGGACCGGGCGGGCTCAGTGCACGTATTCGAGGAGGTCCTGGCCCAGGGTGCGGACGGCGTCCACGACGCCGAGTCGCGTTCCGAGCTCGGTGTCGTCGTAACTCGTGCACACCGCGTAGCTCACGGCGCCGTTCGGGCCGCGGAGGATGCCCGCCTCGGCGCGCACACCCACGCCGGAACCGGTCTTGTTGAAGAGCTGGATGCCGTGGTCGGGTTCGCGATGCGCCAGCGGGTCGAGGCCGAACCCCGAGGCGACGAGGGAGAGGTCGGTGTTGAGCGACAACCACGCCAGCACGCGACGGCTCGTGGTCGCGTCGACGATCTCGCCCGTCGCGAGGGCCTGGAACAGCCAGGCGAGCTCGCGGGCGGAGCCGACGGAGAGCTGGGGTGCGTTGTCGGGACCCCGGTGGTCGCGCACGATGTCGAGCAGCGCCGTCCGCTTGAGTCCGATCTCCTCGGCGCGGTGCCGGACGGCTTCGAGGCCGATGTGACGCAGGAGGACGTTCGTGGCGAGGTTGTCACTCGTGGCACCCACGAGCGCCGCCAGGTCGGCGACGGGCAGGGACGGTGCCTGCAGGTGCTGCCAGATGCCGGAGTCGGCGACCGCGTCGAGCGGTTCGCGGTCGAGGATGGTGAGCCCGCTGAAGTCGGTGTCACCGAGCCGCGCTGCCACCTCGATGAGGAGGAGGACCTTGCCGATCGAGGCGGTGGGGACGACCACGTGGTCGTCGGCCGACATGAGCATCTCGCCGGTCGTGATGTCGTTGATCCGGAGGCTGACCTGCGCGCCCGAGGCGGCGAGCTCGCCGAGGGCGCTGAACCCTCGGGTGAACGGTTCGATCGGCGCTGCGGCCCGGTGGCGCCCTCGACGCGCATCGCGTGATCGGCGACGCTCGGACACTTGCACTCGTGAAGCCACGGCTGACCGAACTCCTCTGCTCCAGATGGTGATCCCGACGATGATGCGGGGTGTGGACCTGCCCCGGTCAGCCCACTCGACTGCCGTCCAGGGACCCGCTCAGCGGGCTTCCGGATGTGCCGTCCACGGTATCGTAAGCGTCCTTCGGGCTGGCTGCGAATCCGTGCTCAGGAACCGTTCCCCGGGCGCGTCGATCCGACGACTGTCGCTTTCGTCGAGGCGGAATCGGCCGTTCCGACCACCCGGCGGCGGCCACCGGATCCGCGCGGATCAGCCGCGGGCGCGAGCCGGGAACTGGGTCGCGAACTTGCCACCGCTGACGTCGATCAATGCTCCGGTCACGTAGCCCGCCTCATCGCTCGCAAGGAAGCGGACGACGTTCGCGACGTCCTCCGGCTCCTCCCACCGGCGCAGCGACAGGGTGTCGAGCAAGGCGTCCTGCCGATCGGCGGGCAGCTCGGCGAAGCCGTTCATCGCGGTCGGGACCATGCCTGGCGCATAGGCGTTCACCGTGATCCTCCACGGGCCGAGTTCGCTGGCGAGGACCTTCGTCAGCTGCACCACCGCCGACTTCGACGCCGCGTACGCCGCGCTGCCGACACTCGGGATGATCGCCGCGAAGCTGGCCGCGTTGATGATCCGGCCCGAGCCCTGCTCCTTCAGATAGGGGATGACGGCCTTCGACATCCGGAAGACCCCGCCGACGTTCACGTCGAAGCACGCCGTCCAGGCGTCGTCGCTCGTCTCCTCGAGGAGCGCCTCGACGTTGACGCCCGCGTTGTTGACGAGGACGTCGATCCCGCCGAGGCGCGCGGCGGCCTCCGCGACCGCCTCCGTCACCGAGGTCTCGGAGCGCACGTTGCACGGGATCGCGGCGAGGGCGTCACCCCACGCCTCGAGGAAGTCGTCGAGCGGGGTGACGTCGAGGTCGAGGACCGCGACGCGAGCGCCCTCTGCGAGGAACGACTCCGCGAGCGCCCGACCGATCCCGCGCGCTCCTCCGGTCACGATCACCCGGCGGTCCGTCAGATCCAGCAACATCGATGTCTCCGTCCAGTCGTGGCCTGGTCGACCGCAGTGCCGCCCATGCCAGGCGATTAAAACATACGAATGGCCTACCGTGCCTACACTGAAGCCATGACGGATCGAGTGCTGTGGGTGACCGGTGGCGGAAGCGGGATGGGACGAGCGGTCGCGCTGGCCGCGGCCCGCTCCGGGCGTCGGGTGGCGGTGACCGGCCGCCGGGCGGAGGCGCTCGACGAGACGGTGGCGGAGATCACCGCAGCGGGCGGAACAGCCCTCGCCGCAGCCGCCGACGCGACCGACCCCGCGGCACTCGCGCGTGCCCACGAGCGCATCGTCGCCGAGCTCGGGACGGTCGACGACCTGGTGACGGCTGCGGGACTGAACTCGCCGCGGCGGCGCTGGGACGACCAGTCGATGGCCGAATTCGCGACGATCGTCGACACGAACCTCACCTCGGTGGCGCGCGCGATCGACCTCGCGCTGCCGGGGCTCCGCGCGGCGCAGGGCCGGGTCGTCGTCATCTCCTCCTTCGCCGGGTGGCGCTTCTCCACCAAGGGCGGCGTCGCCTACAGCGCGAGCAAGACCGCGCTGTCCTCCCTCTGCGCCACGCTGAACGAGGAGGAGGGGGTCAACGGCGTCGGTGCGACCCACCTCTGCCCCGGCGACGTCGACACCCCCTTCCTCTCGATGCGACCACAGGTGCCGGACGCCGCGGCACGGGAGACGATGCTGACCCCTGAGGACATCGCCCGCGCGGTCACCTTCGTCCTCGACGGTCCCTCCCACGTCCGGATCGACGAGTTGGTCATCTCACCCACCCGCCCGGCCGCCGCGCGGTGACCGTCGCCGGCTCCCCGGGGGTTTCGGCGTTCGAGCGCACGCTCGACCGCATCGGCTCCGACATCGTCGAAGGACGGCTCCCGCCCGGCGCCGTGTGCACGGTCGAGGAACTGACCGGGCGGACCGGACACTCGCGGTCCGTCGTCCGCGAGGCGACCCGCGTCCTCGGCGGGCTCGGCCTCCTCGAGGGGAAGGCCCATGTCGGCCACACGGTCCAGCCGCCGGAGCGGTGGGACTGGTTGCAGCCACGTGTGCTCCGCTGGTCGCTCGCGAGCGGACGGCGCGACGCCACGCTGCTGGCGATCCGTGAACTCCGCGCCGCCACCGAGCCCGAGTGCGCCCGCCTGGCGGCGGATCGACGCCGTGACACGGACGCGCTCGAGCTGCGCTCGATCGGCGACGCGCTCCTCGATGCCGCGGCGGTCCAGGACGTCGAGGCCTTCCTCGACGCCGACCTCCGGCTGCATCGGCTGCTGCGCCGGGCTGCCGCGAACCCGCTGCTCGACCGCGTCGGGGACGCCATCGATGCAGCCCTCGTGGACCGGGTCGACCGCCTTCCGGCGGGCGCGATCGACCTCGACGATGCCTTGTTGCACCGGGACCTCGCGCTCGCCGTCGAGCGACGCGACGGGGACGCCGCCGCAGCGGCGATGCGCGCGATCATCGTCCGCACCGCCTGAGCGCCTCGCGGGAAGGCCGCTCGCGCGGGCCCGCACACCCCGTCCGCACACGGTTCTCGCAGCTTCGTGAAACACGCGCGTCACGCAGGTAACGACCGTGTTGCAGTGCTGGAAAATATTTGCAAGCTCCCTGTACTTATTGAATACTGTTTCCACACCCACTGAAAACAGCAGGGATCGACCCCACGGTCATCACGGATCCCGGGCCAACGACGGCTCGGACTCCCGATCCCAGAATCGAGGAGCAGCACCATGCGCAAGCGCACCCTTCCGCTGGCCGTCCTCGCCACCGCGGCACTCGGCCTCACCGCCTGTGCCGGTGGCGGATCCGGCTCAGGCGACGTCTCGGCCGACGGCCAGACGCTCACCGTCTGGATCATGCAGGGCACCAACCCCGACTCCGAGGCCTTCTTCAAGGAGGTCGGCTCGGCCTTCAAGAAGGAGACCGGCGCCACCCTGAAGGTCGAATACGTGCAGTGGGCCGACGCCCACGACCGCTTCGTCACCTCCATCGCCGGCAACACCACGCCGGACGTCGCCGAGACCGGCACCACCTGGACGGCCGAGTTCGCCGACGCCGGCGCGCTCGCCCCCATCGGCGACTACGTCGACAAGGCCGGCCTGAAGGACGACCTCGTCAAGGGCCTCGCCGACTCAGGCACCTACGACGGCGAGCTCTACGGCATGCCCTGGTACGCCGGCGTCCGTTCGATCGTCTACCGCACCGACGTCTTCGAGGAGCTCGGCCTCAAGGCGCCGACCACCTGGCAGGAGATCATCGACGCCGGAACCGCGATCAAGGCCGCGAAGCCCGACATGATCCCGTTCCCCGTCCCCGGTGACGCCGAGTTCACGGCCTACCCGTGGGTCTGGGGTGCCGGCGGCGAGGTCTCCGAGCTCGACGGCGACACCTGGAAGTCCCAGCTCGCGAGCGACGACTCGCGCAAGGGCATCCAGTTCTGGACCGACCTTGCCACGAAGTACGACCTCTCCTCGTCAGGTGCCACCACCTGGAAGGAGACCGACGTCCTCGACAACTTCGTGCAGGACAAGGTCGCCATGGCGATCATGGGCTCCTGGACCCCGGCCACCATCGTGCAGAAGAACCCGGAGCTCGAGGGCAAGTTCGCCGCCATCCCGATCCCGGGTGAGGACGGCGGCATGTCGCCCTCCGTGCTCGGCGGCTCGCACCTCAGCATGTTCAACACCTCGAAGAACAAGGACCTCGCGTTCCAGTTCATCGAGATGATGACGACCGGCAAGTACGCCTCCGAGTGGGCCGAGCAGACCGGGTACTTCCCCGGCCAGACCTCGCTGCTCAGCGACGCGACCGAGAGCGACGACCCGCTGGTGAAGCCCTTCGCCGAGCAGTTCGTCGACGGCGGCGCTTCCCTCCCCGTGACCCCGAAGTTCGGTGCGGTGCAGGCGAAGAAGACCACCAACGCGATGATCCAGGCCATCCTCTCCGGGAGCAAGTCGGTCGACCAGGCGACGACCGACGCCGCCACCGAGATGGACGACATCATGAACGGCAAGTAGCCGATCGTGTCGACCCTCACCCCGCCCACGGTCACCCGCGAAGCCCCCGCTTCGCGGGTGGCCGGGGGCCCCTCCCCCAAGCGCCTGCGGCTCCTCATGCGCACCCGCCCCTGGCTGCTGCTCACGCCGGCCCTCCTCATCCTCGCCGTCCTCCTGCTCTGGCCGCTCATCCGGGTCGTGCTGTTCTCCCTGCAGGACTACGGCCTCCGCGAGATCGTCTCCGGCGACACCAACTTCAACGGCGGCGCGAACTACGCCGAGGTCTTCGCAGACCCGACGCTCTGGACCGTCGTCCTCCCGAACACCGTCTTCTTCGCGGCGGCCGCCGTCATCGGCACGGTCGTCCTCGGCACGCTCGTCGCCCTCCTCATGGCGAACCTCGGCTCCTTCTGGCGCACCATCGTCGGCAGCGCCATCATGGTCGCCTGGGCGATGCCCGCCGTCACCGGCACCTACGTGTGGGTCTGGATCTTCGACGCCGACCGCGGCATCGTCAACCAGACGCTCATGGGCGCCGGGCTCATGGACGAGCCCTTCAACTGGTTCACGAACCAGTTCACGTTCTACGGCATCGCGCTGCTGAACGTCATCCACCACGGGTTCCCGTTCGTGGCCATCACCGTGCTGGCCGGCCTGCTCGGCGTCTCCAAGGAGATGCTGGAAGCCGCTGAGATGGACGGGGCCGGCGCGTTCCGCCGCTTCTTCCAGATCACCTTCCCGTCGCTGCGTCAGGTGTTCTCCGTCGTCATCATCCTGTCGACGATCTGGGACTTCAAGGTGTTCGCGCAGATCTACCTCATGCCGGGTGGTTCCGGCTCGAACCGTGAGGTGCTGAACCTCGGCGTGTGGTCCTACGTGGAGTCCTTCGGGCAGAACCGGTACGGCTTCGGCTCGGCCATCGCGGTGCTGCTGACCCTCGTGCTGCTCGGCATCACGATCGTCTACATCCGCGCCCTCATGAAGGAGGACGAACTGTGACAACCCACGCCCCCGCCCCCACCACCGCCCTTCGACAGGCTCAGGGACCGGGTACCGACGGATCGACCAAGCCGCAGGTCCCCATGCACCGGAAGGCGAGCGGTCGGAAGATCCGCTCCAACACGGTCAAGGCGGTCCTCGTCACCCTGCTCCTCGTGTTCACGCTGTTCCCGGCGTACTGGATGCTCTCGAGCGCCTTCGACGCGCAGGCGTCGAGTGGCGGGCAGTCCTTCTTCCCGAAGGAACTGTCGCTGACGAACTTCGAGTCGGTCCTGACCGACGGTGGGTTCGCCGTCTTCCTGCGCAACTCCGCGATCGTCGCAGCGGCGACGGTCATCATCTCCGCCGCCGTCGCGCTCCTCGCCTCGGTCGCGGTCGCCCGCTTCCGGTTCAAGTTCCGCACCGCGGTGCTGCTCATGATCCTCGTCGTGCAGATGGTGCCGCTCGAGGCGCTCGTCATCCCGCTGTTCGTGCAGATCCGCGACCTGCAGCTGCTCAACACGTTGCTCGGGCTCATCATCGTCTACGTGGCCCTCGCCCTGCCGTTCGGCATCTGGATGCTCCGCGGCTTCGTCGCGGCGGTCCCGGTGGAGCTCGAAGAGGCGGCGTTCCTCGACGGCGCCAGCTGGTGGCGCATGTTCCGTTCGATCATGCTCCCGCTCGTGGCCCCCGGCCTCGTCGCGACGAGCGTGTTCAGCTTCATCACCGCGTGGAACGAGTTCATCTTCGCCATGACCCTGCTCGGCGGCTCGACGGAGAACTACACGGTCGCCATCGGCCTCAAGCAGTTCTTCGGACTGAACTCCAACGACTGGGGCTCGGTCATGGCGGCGTCGACGATCATCACGATCCCGGTCATGATCTTCTTCATCCTCGTGCAGCGACGCCTGTCCGGCGGCCTCGTCTCCGGTGCGGTGAAGGGATGACCGACCCCGACGTCGCCCGGCTGGTCCGTGGCGTCCTCTGGCCGGGGTTCCTCGGCCGGACCGCCCCGGACTGGCTGCTGCGCGAACTCGACGGCGGCCTCGCCGGTGTCGTCTACTTCGGCCAGAACCTCTCGGCCGATCCGGCGCAGGTCGAGGCCCTCTCGGCGACGCTCCGCGCCCACCGACCGGAGATCCTCATCGGCGTCGACGAGGAGGGCGGCAACGTCTCCCGTCTCGAGGCCCTCACCGGATCGACGTTGCCGGGGCACGCCCAGCTCGGTGCGCTCGACGAGGTCGAGACCACCCGGGCCGTCGGCTCCGAGCTCGCGCGCCGACTCCGCTCGGCCGGGGCGAACGTCGACCTCGGCCCCGTGGCCGACGTGAACACCAACCCGGCGAACCCCGTCATCGGCGTACGTTCGTTCGGCACCACCGCGGCGCTGGTGTCCCGCCACGTCGCCGCCATGGTCGAGGGTCTGCAGTCGGGTGGGGTCGCCGCCTGCGTGAAGCACTACCCCGGCCACGGCGACACCGCGAGCGACTCCCATCTCGACCTCCCCCGCATCGAGCTGGAGCTGGAGGAGCTCGAGGCCGAGCACCTGCCGCCGTTCGACGCTGCCGTCGCGGCCGGGGTCGCGAGCGTCATGACCGCCCACATCGTCGTCCCCGCCTTCGGTGACGCCCCGGCGACCCTCAACCCGATCCCGCTTCGACGGCTTCGCGAGAGCGGCTTCGACGGCGTCATCATCTCCGACGCGCTCGACATGGCCGCGATCCGTTCCACCACCGGTTCCGGACGCGGGGCGGTCCTCGCGCTCGAGGCCGGCGTGGACCTGCTCTGCATCGGCAACCCCTCGAACCTCGGACCGAAGCAGGGCGCCACCACCGACGAGGACGACTACCTCGAGGTGTTCGAGGCGGTCTGCGCCGCGATCACCGACGGTGGTCTCGACCGCGCGATCGTCGAGCGTGCGGCCGCCCGCGTCGCGCGGCTCGCTGCGACGGTCGGCCCTTCGACAGGCTCAGAGACCGGCGACTCGGTCCCCGAGGCATCCCCGGTCCCTGAGCTGGTCGAAGGGCGCTTCGCCGACGCCATCCGCCGGGTCGTGCGGGTCCGCGGTGACGTCGTCGTCGACGCCTCGGCGATCACGCTCGTCGACCTCCGCGACCGACCGACCTTCGCCGTCGCCTCGGCGCACGACCCCTTCGCCGAGTCTCTCGCCGAACGGTTCGAGGTGACGCGGCTCGAGGCCGGCCCGAGTCTCCGCACACCGGATCCCCGTGCGGAGGCGTCCACCTCGGACGAGCTGTCCCTCCTGCTCGACACGATCCCCGCCGAGCACGGCGTCGCCCTCCTGGCGGACCGCCTCGACGACGACACCCCGCAGCGGCTCGCCGTGGAGCGCATCGCGGCCACCCGGCCCGACGCCGTCGTCGTGAGCGTCGGTCTGCCGCTCGCCGACGAGCTCCGGCTCCCACTCCCCGTCATCGACTGTCTCGCAGCGTCACGCGCCTCGGCCGACCGGGTCACGGAGCTCTTCGCCTCGGGGACCACCGCCGCACCCTCGCACCACCAGCACCACCGGAACGGATCATGACCCACCTCGCACCACCCGTCCTCGCCATCGATCTCGGGAAGACGTCCTGCCGCGCCCGCATCACCGGCGGTTCCGCCGAGGAGCCGACCATCCTCGCCGAGGCCCACGGCCACGGCGCGCCTGGCCTCGCCGACCACGAGGGTGCCGAGCTCTCGGCTCGGGCGGTCATGGACACGGTCTCGCAGCTGCCGGCGGCTCTGTTGGCCGAGGTCCGGCACGTCGGTATCGGCGCCGCCGGGGTCGAAGCCGCCCCGCACCAGGTCGCCGCGTTCACCGCGGAGCTCCGCCTGGCGCTCGGTGCCACGATCGCGGTCGTGAACGACGCCCTCGCGGCCCACGCCGGCGCCTTCGCCGGTGGTCCGGGTACCGTGCTCATCGCCGGGACCGGTGCCGTCGTGTTCGACGTCGACGCGGCGGGTGCCGTCAAGCAGATCGACGGCTGGGGCCCGTGGCTCGGCGATGAGGGCAGCGGCCGATGGATCGGACAGGAGGGTCTCGAGGCCTGCATGCGCGCATTCGACGGTCGCGGCCCTGCGACGGCACTCCTCGCAGACGCCGAGGCACTCGCCGGCACGATCCCGGCGCTTCCGCTCTGGGTCTCCAGCACCGGGGCGCCGGCCCGCCAACTCGGCACCTTCGCTCCGACGGTCATCGCCCGGGCCGAGCAGGGCGACCAGGTCGCCGCGGGCATCGTCGACGCCGCCTGTGCGCACCTCGCGGCGAGCGCCGCCGCGGCCGGTAGCGGTGCCGTGTGCGTCGTCGGCGGCATCGCCTCACAGCCCTACTTCGCCGCCCACCTCGCGACGGCCATGCGCGACGTCGGCGTCGACCTCGTCGGGCCTCGGGGCGACGCCTTGGACGGCGCCAGGCTCGTGGCCCTCGACACGGCGATCTCCTACGCCGGAAGGGTCGTGCGCGACGATGTCCACGCTGTCTGAGGGTTCCTCGACTGCCGGGCTAGCGGCCCCTGAGCCTGTCGAAGGGCGGGGACCGATCACCACCGGGCAAGCCTCCGACTGCGACGCCCTCCGCGCCGAGCTCGCGACGATGTCCACCGAGCAGGTGGGCGACCGCGTCCCGGACCTCGACGCCCTCACCACGCGTGAGCTCGTCGCGGCCATGAACGAGGAGGACCGGTCCGTCCCCGAGGCCGTCGCCGCCGTGGCACCCCAGATCGCCGCAGCCGTCGATGCGATCGTCGACCGACTCCGGCGCGGTGGTCGGCTCATCTACCTGGGAGCCGGCACGGCGGGCCGCATGGGCATCCTCGATGCGAGCGAGGCCCCGCCCACCTTCGGCACCGATCCCGGGCTCATCGTCGGGCTCATCGCGGGTGGCCCCGGAGCCATCCAGCAGGCGGTGGAGAACGCGGAGGACCGTGACGACCTCGGGCGCGCGGATCTGGCGTCGCTGTCGATCACCGCGGACGACGCCGTCGTGGGGGTCTCCGCGTCCGGTCGCACGCCCTACGTCCTCGGCGCCCTCGAGGACGCGCGCTCGGTCGGTGCGATCACCATCGGCCTGTCGTGCAACGCGGGCTCCCCGCTCGGACGGGACGCCGACATCAGCATCGAGGCGGTCGTCGGTCCGGAGCTCCTCACGGGTTCGACGCGGCTGAAGGCTGGGACGGCGCAGAAGCTCGTGCTCAACATGCTGTCGACAATCTCGATGGTGCGACTCGGGAAGACGTACCGGAACCTCATGGTCGACCTGCGTGCGACGAACGAGAAGCTGCGAGCGCGCGCGGAACGGACGGTCATGCTGGCCACCGAGGTCGACGCCGCCACGGCCGCTGCGACACTCGCATCCGTCGACGGCTGGGTGAAGGCCGCTATCCTCGTCCTCGTGACCGGCATCGCCGCAGATGAAGCAGTCGCCCGCCTCCGAAGCGGCGACGGCTCCCTGAGCGCGGCCATCGCAGCCCACGCGGCCGCCCAGTCGACGGGGGCCGCACCGGATGTCCACTGACGCGCTCCTCGTGCTCCGCCAGGCGATCCCACGCCTGAGCGCCGCCGAGACGCGCGTCGCCGAGACGATCATCGGCACCCCGTCGCTCGTCGTCGAGTTGACCATCACGGAGCTCGCGAAGGCGTGCGGCACCTCGCAGGCGACCGTGGCCCGGTTCTGCCAGACGATCGGGTACACGGGCTACCGGGAGTTCCGGGTGGCCGTCGCGACGTCGACGAGCCGCGAGCAGGCGGAGCGCGACCGGTTCGAGGTCGACGACGCCGACATCGACCCGGACGACTCGGTCGAGACGGTCGTCGCGAAGGTCGCGTACCAGGAGGTGCAGGCGATCGAACTGACCGCCCGTTCGCTCGACCGCGACGCCCTGGACGCGGTCGTGGACGCCCTCCTCGTCGCGCCGCGCATCGACATCATCGGCTTCGGCTCCTCGAACCTCACCGCGCAGGACCTCCACCAGAAGCTCTACCGGATCGGCATGCCGGCCAACACCTTCGTCGACGCCCACCTCGCGTTGCCGTCGGCCGCCCTCCTCGGGCCGGGCGGGGTCGCCATCGGCATCTCGCACTCGGGTCTCACGGTCGAGACCGAGCAGGCGATGCAGCTCGCCCGGGCCGCCGGGGCGACGACGGTGTGCATCACGAACTTCCCCGACTCCCCCATCGCGAGCCGCTGCGACCTCGTCCTCGTGACGCAGGCGAGGGAGAGCCGCTACCGTTCCGGGGCGATGTCCTCGCGCATCGCGCAACTCGCGCTCGTCGACCTGCTGTTCATCCGTGTCGCCCAGCGTCGCTACGACGTCGCAGCGGAGTCGCTCCGCGTCACCTACGAGTCCATCCAGGACCACCGCATCGACACCTGAGCCGGGGTCTCGAGCATGGCGCATGAGACCATCGGGCATGGATTCCATGGATGACGCACCACGGATCGGGGACCTCGAGGTCGACGGCGATGCACTCACCGGCGACGGCACGACACTCGCGGAGCTAGCGGACGAACTTGCTTGCGGCATCGATGAGACCACCGCCGTTGAGGCACCGTCGGGTGGTTGGCGGGTGCTCCGCCGGATGGAGAGCAGTGCGGTGTACCTCGGTTCGCCGGTCGACACGGACCACCGGACCTGGCGCGTGGCGCAGGTGCATCCGAGCGAGCAGCTTCCGCTGGTGCGCGTCCACCCGAACACCATGGACCTTCGACCGAGCCGAGCCGAGCGGCGACAGGGCCTGGAGCTGCGGTGGCCGTCGTTCGTCGCGGAGATCGCCGATCCGAGCGACCTCGTCGTCGACATCGTGAACGCGGGTGCCACCAGATGGACGCCGGAGAGCGAGGGGTTCCGAGCGGTCGGGGCCCTCACCGCGCCCGGCGAGACCGGATTCTCCTTCGGGTGGATGGGTTCCGCGGCGGACCGCGCCGTCCCGCTCGACCCCGGCGAGGTCACCCGTGTCCCGGTGCAGCTCCAGCCGCAGTCGGACGCCAACTCGCTGGAGCCCGGCCCCTACGACCTCCACGTCGTGGTCGTCGAACTCGGCCTGCGCCTCGCCGAGCCGCTCCGCGTCGAGCTGACGGCCGAGATGGTCGAGCGTCAGCTCGCCAGGCAGAACCACCACCGGGCCGACCCCGCGAGCGAGCGCCGAGCCTACGACCGACAGATTGAGGCGGAGCGGCTGCGCGTCAGCACCCGCCGGTCCTGGCCCGCGATCGCCGAGGTGATCGGGAGCGCGGTGTCGGACGACGAGGCGCTCGCCAGCATCGCAGCCGTTCTGGACTGCGAGCCGGAGCAAGCCACGTCCGTCTACGACACCTCGCTTCGTGGGCTGGTCAGGGCGGACGCCGACCGCCGCGACGATCGCCTGCAGGAGCTCATCCGCCACCGCGACGCCCTCGGGTGACGCTTCGCCCGAGCGACCGAGCCGCTTGACGGGAGAAACCCCGATTCACCCGGTGCGCGGCGATGAGCCGCGCCAGTGCAGTCGGGGCAGGAACAGCGCGAGACCGAGGAAGACGACGCCGAGCACCGGAGCGACGGCACGGATCGCGGGGACCACCGGACCATCGATGTACCAGGGCAGCGGGAACCCGAGATTGGTGTTCCCCGCGGCATGCAGGGCGGCGAAGTCGAAGAGGACCACCCACTGCTGCGGGCTCGTCGACCCGTCCCGGTAGGACGGTGCGATCGCGAGGATCGAGCGGTCGTCGGTGGTGACCGATCCGCCGTCCGCACCCACCTCACCCCGGTTGATCTGCTGGTCGGTGTACTCCGGCAGGCCGTCCTCGACCGGGACGTACATGCGCCATTCGTCCCGGAGCCGGACCTCGCCGGCGGAGGGGTCCTCCTCCCCGTGAGGCGCACTCACCCTGGCGACGAATCGAACCGGCAGCTCATCGGAGCCGATGATGTCGGCCGGTTCGACGATCGGCACGCGGTCGACGACGCGCGAACGGGTGTCGACGTCCAGCAGCGTGAAGGTCCGGCCGTTGCGCGCATACGAGCCGAAGCGGGTCGTCGCCCCCTGGAACCGTTCGAGCTCGACCTCCGTTCCGGCGGCGGTGGTCACCGTGATCCGGTCGGGGGCGCTGAACGCCGGCCCGTCAGCGGGGACCACCGGCATGGTGAGCCCCGCGGCGGTCGTGAAGGCGAGGACCGCGATGACCCCGGAGAGCACCTGCAGCACGGAGCGCTGGTGCCGCCGCTGGCTCGTCCGTTCCGCCGACTCGCCCGCCCCGGCCTCGCTCCGCACCCGCTGATCGTCCATGCCCGTTCCCCGTTCCCCGCCGGCCACCCTAGCGGGAACACCGGTCGATCATCGGTCGAGGCGCAGCGCTACGCCTTGCTGCCCGTCAACGCGATCGTGCCACCGAGGCCGATCATCATCACGCCACCGCCCGCGGTCAGCTTCGAGAGACGCTTCGGGCTCCGCGCGAACCAGGCCCGCGCCGTCCCCGCCGAGAGCGCCCAGACGCTGTCGCTCACGAGCGCGATCGCGAAGAAGACGAGTCCGAGGACGGCCATCTGCACCGGGATCGCCCCGGAGTCGTACGCGACGAACTGCGGGAGGACGGCGACGAAGAACACGATCGTCTTCGGGTTCGTCACGCCAACGAGGAAGCCCTCGCCCAGGAGCCGTCGTGAGGACGGACGCGCCTTCGTCGTCTCCGCGGTGCGGATGTGGTCGTTGCGATGACGGATCGCCTGCACACCGAGGAACACGAGGTATGCGGCTCCGACGAGCTTGATGACGGTGAACACGACGACCGACTCGGCGACGATCGACCCGACGCCGAGGGAGACGAGCGCCACCGCCGGCAGCATGCCGAGGGCGTTGCCGACCACGCTGAGGACGCCCGCCTTCCGCCCCAGCGCGAGTGAGCGGCCGATGACGAAGAGGATGCTCGGCCCCGGGATGACGATCAGCGCGAGCGACGCCAGGGCGAACGCCCACAGGTTGGTCGGGGGAAGCATGCGGACTCCGATGATCGGCTCGGGTGTTGAGTCGAATGTAGACGAGCGACGACCGCTCGCGCGCGCTCAGCTCGGCCGGATACGCTGGCGGACGGGGCGAGTCGACCGCTCGACCGACGAGGGGATGCCGGATGCTGACTGATGCGCTCACCATCGTGCTGGCGATCGTCTCCGCGCTCCTCCTCGGATTCGCCGCCCGTCGCGTGCTCGATGCCCCGGTCGGCTGGCCACGCAGCATCGTCGTCGGCCTGGTCGTGTTCGTCACCGGTCCCCCGTTCGCCAGCTGGCTCGTCCAGCAGACCGGCCTCCTCCAGGACGGCCAGGCCGACGACGCCCGCGCCGCGTTCGCCGCGATCGCCGTCGCCCTCCTCGCGATCGGCTGGATCTTCGCCCTCGGTCTCGGTGTCCTCGTCGCCATCGAGGTGATCATCCCCACCCGCCCGTTGATGAACCCGATCGACGTGGTCCGCTCGGCGATCCGCCGGCGACGCCGCACCCGCCGCTACCTCCAGATCCTCACGATCGCCTCGCGTCACGGCGCCGGCTGGCTCGTGCACGGCCGATCCCGCGTGCAGCTGGAACTCACCACGAGCGAGCAGCGCGCCAACGCGATCATCGCGACGATCAACGACTCCGGCGTCACCTTCGTGAAGCTCGGGCAGGTGCTGTCGACGCGCCGTGACCTCGTGCCGGAGCCCTACCTCAGCGCCCTCGCCTCCCTGCAGTCGGAGGCGACGACGCTGCCGTGGCACGAGGTGGAGGTCGTCATCGAGACCGAACTCGGCGCGCCGATCGACACGGTTTTCGCGTCCATCGACTCCGACCCGCTCGCCGCCGCCTCCGTCGCGCAGGTGCACACCGCCGAGCTCCTCGACGGCACGCCCGTGGTCGTGAAGGTCCAGCGTCCCGCCGCTCGGGTGCAGGTCGAGGCCGACGCCGACATCGTCGTCCGCCTGGCCGAGCGCGCCGAGACGCACACCAAGTTCGGGCAGGACCTCCGCCTCGCCTCTGTCGCCCGAGCGTTCACCTCGACCCTCCTCGAGGAGCTCGACTACCGGATCGAAGCCCGCAACGTGGAGATGATCCGCAGCACCCTGAAGCGACGCGACGAGCACGACGACGGTGTCCGGATCACCGTCCCGCGCGTGTACCCGGCGGCGTCGGGCGCCCGCCTGCTCACCATGGACCTCGTCGACGGGCTCCCCCTCAGCCGCGCCCGCGACCGCATCGCGACCATCCCACTGGAGGAACGGCAGGCCCTCGCGACAGGGCTCATGGAGGTCGTGCTCGAACAGATCCTCGTGCACGGCGTCTTCCACGCCGACCTGCACCCGGGGAACGTCATCCTCCGCGAAGACGGTTCCCTCGGGCTCATCGACTTCGGCGCCGTCGGTGTCATCGAGCGCAGCCAGCGTCAGCGGCTCACCGCGGTGATGCTCGCCACCGTCAGCGAGGACGACATCGCCGCGACCGACGCGCTCCTCCTCATCGTCGACCTGCCGGAGGACGCCGACCTCGACGCCCTCCGCCACGACGTGGGCATCGTCATCACCACCGAACGACACCGCCCGGGCGGCGACGGTTCGATCTTCAGCCGCCTCCTGGACGTCATCCGCCAGCACCACATCGCCCTGCCCGGCGACCTCGCGGCCGCGTTCCGCAGCTTCGCGACGCTCGAAGGCTGCCTCAAGGCCCTGGACCCGGACTTCGACATGTTCGAGCAGGCGCTGCCCATGGTGCCGCGACTGCTCCGGCGTGCCCGGTCGATCCGTCAGACGGCCGTGACGTTGCAGGCTCAGGCCGCGGTGTCGGCCGCGTTGGCCCGCAACCTGCCGCGCCGACTCGACGCGCTGCTCTCCGGGCTCGAGCAGGGCACGGTCGGGGTGACCTTGAAGGGCCTCGCCGACGAACCCGCGAAGGGACTCGTCCAGGGGGTGACGGCGGAGATCGTCGGCACGCTGATCTCGATCGCCGCCATGGTGATCGCCGTGGTCCTCGTCGTGACGGGTGCTGGCCCGACCCTGCCTGGCGGACTCCGCGTCTTCGACCTGATCGCCGCGTTCATCGGTTTCCTCGGCTTCCTCGGCCTGCTGCGCGTCCTGCGGCAGACGGTGATCCGCCGAGGCCAGTGATGGACGCAGGCCTCATCCGGACCCTGCTGTTCACCCGACACCGCTAGCGTGATCGGGTGAGCGCTCCCGGACTGCAGCGACGACTCGGCACCAGCGCCGCCGTGTTCATCGGCCTCGGTTCGATGATGGGCGCCGGCGTGTTCGCGGTGTTCCAGCCGGCCGCCCAGGTGGCGGGCGCCGGCCTGCTCGTCGGACTCCTGATCGCCGCGGTCGTCGCCTGCTGCAACGCGATGTCGTCGGCGCAACTCGCGGCCCAGCTCCCCTCCGCAGGAGGCAGCTACGTCTACGGTCGCGAGCTCATCGGGCCGTGGTGGGGGTTCGCCGCCGGGTGGAGTTTCGTGATCGGGAAGACGGCGAGCGCCGCGGCGATGGCCGTCGCCTTCGCTGCCTACGCTGCCCCCGCCGAGTGGAGTCGCCCGGTCGCGGCGGTCGCGGTCGCCCTGGTGGTCGTGACCAACTGCATGGGCGTGACCCGCACGGCGACGGCGACCCGGGTGATCGTGGTGGGCGTCCTGCTCGTGCTCGCCGTGGTCGTCGCGTCCGGGGCGTTCGGGCCGACGGCGGGCGTGACCGGTTCCGCCTCGCTCGTGTTCGATGCCGGGCCACTCGCTGTGCTGCAGTCCGCCGGCCTGCTGTTCTTCGCCTTCGCCGGGTACGCGCGCATCGCGACCCTCGGCGAGGAGGTCCGCGATCCGGCCCGGACGATCCCGCGGGCCATCGGGATCGCGTTCGCGGTGGCGGTGGTGGTCTACGCGGGCGTCGCCGTGGTGGCGTTGCTCACCCTCGGCGCCGACGGCCTGGCTCAGGCGTCACGACCGTTGGCGGCCGTGGTGGAGGCGAACGGGTGGCCGGGGGCGTCGACGCTCGTGCGGGTCGGAGCGGCGGCAGCCTGTCTGGGTGCGTTGCTCGCCGTGTTCGCGGGCGTGGGACGGACCGCGTTCGCGATGGCGAGGACCGGCGACCTCCCCCGGGCGCTCGACGCCGTGCACCCGCGCTTCGCGACCCCGTACCGGGCTGAACTCCTCGCGGGCGCCGTCGTCATCGTGCTCGTCCTGCTTGTCGACCTCCGGAGCGCGATCGGCTTCTCCTCGTTCGGCGTCCTGCTGTACTACGTGGTCGCGAACGTCGCGGCGCTGCGACAGACGGGCGGCCACCGCCGGTATCCGCGGGCGGTGAGCGTGGTGGGTGCTGCCGGGTGCGTGCTGCTCATGGGCACGCTGCCCCCGACGTCCGTCGCCGTCGGGAGTGCTGTGGTGCTGCTCGGCTTCGCCGGGCGGGCGATCCTGGCACCTCGACGGCGGCCGTGAGCCTGTCGAAGGACCGCAGCCCCGGTCCCTGAGCCGGCCCCGGTCCCTGAGACTGCCCCGGTCCCTGAGCCTGTCGAAGGGCGGCCCGCTACAGCTGAGCGGACAGGCGGAAGATGTTCTCGACCGCGAGCTCGGCGGCGATCGCATCGCCGGCCTCAACCGCCTTACGCAGCTCCGGGTAGCCCTGTTCCTTCGCGGCCCAGTCGGTCGTCTCCTCCGTGCGGGTGGCGGACGAGCGGTAGGTGAGCCCGTCGATGATGTCCTTCGTCGCTGCGACGAGGGTGGCGTTCGGGCACGCGGCGATGAAGGCGTCGAAGAGTTCCCAGCTGAGACGTCCGTGCTCGGCCATGTCGCGCTGCTCGACGACGACGATCACCTGGTTGATCGAGCGGACGAGCGCCTTCTTCTGTGTCGCGCCGAGGCCGGGGACGGTGACGCGGACGATGCCGCCGAGCATCGCGCCGAGGGTCTGCATGACCTCGGTGCGCTGGGCGGGGTCCGGCAGGGCGACGCGGGTGTAGCGCTGGGCGGCCATCTCGATGAGGCCGACGCGGGCGAGGTCGTTCAGGGCTTCGCGGATAGGGGTGCGGGAGATGCCGAGCCAGGACTGCAGCTCGCCGTCGTTGAGGTGCTCTCCGGGCTCCAGCGTGCCGTCGAAGATGGCGGTGCGGATGCGCTCGACCGCGACCTCGCGGAGGGACCGACGCTCGACGGGCGGGTTGGCTGAGGGCACGGGCATGCTGGGTCTCCTTCGTCGGCGAATGCTACGGCATCAGCGTACCGAATATCAGCGGAACCGGACCCCGTCAGTCGGTCCGATCCGAGCTCGCTGCGGTCCAGATCAGGATTGGTCCAGAAAATATGACTACGTAACCTCGACAGTCGACACGCTTCGCTCTAGCGTGGATCCCACGACGGGTCCGGTTGCGACGGGACCCCTCACGGACCACCACGAAGGAGTGACATGTCCCATCAGAACCCCCACGACCAGATCGAACTCGATTCCAGACAACAGCGCCGAAGGGCGGTGATCGGCAGCTCCGTCGGAACCGTCATCGAGTGGTACGACTTCACGCTCTACGGCCTCGCGACGGCGCTCGTCTTCGCCCCGCTGTTCTTCCCCGGCGGGGGTGAGCTGGCCGGCGTTCTCGGCGCCTTCGCCACCTTCGCCGTCGGCTTCGGAGCACGCCCCATCGGCGGCCTGATCTTCGCCCACTTCGGCGACCGCGTCGGCCGGAAGACCACCCTGCTCGTCACGCTGCTCATGATGGGCACGGCCACGACGCTCATCGGCCTGCTGCCGACGGCGGAGACCATCGGCGCCTGGGCGCCCATCATCCTCATCATTCTGCGCATCTTCCAGGGTGCCGGCGCCGGTGCCGAGTTCGCCGGGGCGATGACCATGGCCAGCGAGTCCTCGGATGTGAAGAACCGGGCGTTCACCGCAGGGTTCCCCGGCGCAGCGGTGTACGTCGGGATGGCGCTCGCCACCGGGGCGTTCGCGCTCCTCACCATGCTCCCGGTCGAGCAGTTCCAGGCCTGGGGATGGCGCATCCCGTTCATCGCGAGCGTCGTCATCGTCGCGTTCGCCCTGTACTTCCGCCTCCGCGTGAAGGAGACCGCGGCGTTCGAAGCGGTCGAGCGCGACGGGGAGATCCGTCGGGCTCCGCTCGTCCAGGCCGTGCGCGGACACTGGCGGGTGCTGCTCTCCGGAATGGCGATCTTCGTCTTCGCCCTGCCGTGGACGTACGTCGTCGGTACGTTCTCGGTCTCCTACGTCACCGGCACGCTCACGGTCGCACCGACCGTCGCACTCACCGGCCTCATCATCGCGCAGCTCATCACCGTGCCCGCCGTGCTGCTCTTCGGCAAGCTCGCCGACCGCATCGGCCGGAAGCCGGTCCTCATCGCGACGGCGATCTTCGGGATCGTCTACGCGTTCCCGATGTTCCTCCTCTTCCAGACGGAGAGTTCCGTGCTGGTCGGCATCGCCCTCATCCTCGGCCTCGCCATCGTGCAAGGCGCGACGATCGGGGTCTCGGCGGCGATGCTCGCCGAGCTCTTCCCGACCTCCATGCGGTGGAGCGGTATCGCGATCTCGCGGGAGATCCCGGTCGCGATCGTCGGCGGAACGGCGCCACTGGTCGCGACGGCCCTCGTCGCGGCGAGCGGCGGCGCCCCCTGGCTCGTCGCGATCTACCTCATCGTCCTCAGCGTGATCGGGTTGATCGGCATCATCGCCCTCCCGGAGACGCTGCACCGCGAGATCCCCTCGGCGGACGCGACGACGGGCACGCGGACGAAGACCGCGACCGAGGCGTGAGATCCGTCGGGTGGGTGGCGCGAGCCGCCCACCCGGCGGTGGCTCGCCCAGCCGTGTCCTCAGGGGATCAGCAACATCTTGATCGCCGGGGAGCGACGCCCGACCAGGTCGTCGAACGCAGCGACGGCGTCATCGAGCGGCCGTCGGTCGAACAGGAGGCCGAGCGACGCCGCGTCGGTCGGCAGCAGCCCCTCGGCGAGGAGCCGGAGGGCCGCTTCGAAGTCGGTCCGCGAGTACATGTGGGATCCGAGGATCGTCCGCTCCTGGCGCTGCAACAGCATCCCGTCGAACGACAGCTCCGGCGCAGCCACCCCCACGAGCACCAGGGAACCGCCCGCGGCGACCAGGCCGAGCAACCGTTCCGGCAGGGCGCCGCCGACGCAGTCGAAGACGACGTCGAACTCGGCTACGGCCGGGCCGTCGTCCGGCGTTGCGTCGACGACCGGAATCCCGAAGTGGGTGACGATCTCCTGCCGCGAGGTGACGGGTTCGACGAGGGTGACCGAGCGAGCACCGTCGGCGCGGATGCACAGCGCGACGAGGAGCCCGATCGGCCCTCCGCCGACGACGAGCACCTCGGCGTCTGCCACGTCGACGCGCGAGACGGCGTGCCTGGCGACGGCGAGCGGTTCGACGATCGGGGCAATCGAGGCCGGGACGTCCTCCGGCACGATCACGAGCGACGCCGCCGGGACGGTCACCTCGTCGGCCGCTCCCCCGTCGACCTGCCCGCCGATCAGTCGCATGTCGGCACACAGTCGCGCATGGCCGCGTCGACACTGGCGGCAGACGCCGCAGCCGAGCTGCGGGAGGACCGCGACGCGCCGGCCGAGCAGCTCGTCCGCGCCGTCACCGACGGCCGACACGATGCCGACGATCTCATGGCCCGGGACGATCGGCGGCCGGATGACCGGGTGGCGGCCCGCGAACATGGTGGCGTCCGATCCGCACAGCCCGCAGCTCTCGACCCGGACGACGGCCTCGCCCGCGCCGGGTTCGACCGGCGCGACCGTCTCGACGACGACGCGCCCGGCGTCCACGATCCGCACCAGCCTCCGTAGGCGCGCCGGCAACGGGGACTCAGGCAAAGGTGATCTCCGGCTTGCGGAGCGCATCGGCCGCCTGCTGCTCCGCGAGCACCCTGGACCGGTCGGCCTCCTCCCACAGCGGAATCGTGCGGTCACGCGGCGCCCGGTCGGACACGCGCTCGACGACCGTCGCGATGCCCTCGGCGTCGAGGCCGTAGTAGCGGTACAGGTGCGTCGGGGGACCGAAGATCGCGAAGTCGTGCAACCCGTGTCGGTACACGGGCACGCCGACGTCGAGGTCAGCGAGCGCGGTGAGGACGCTGGTGCCCAGGCCACCGTCGACCACGTGGTCCTCGACGACGACGACCGCGTCGTGCTGCGCGGCGAGGTCCGCGACCGCCTGCGCCGGGAACGGCCGGATCGTGTGGAGGTCGACGACGGTGACCTCCAGACGGCCGTCCGCGCGGAGGGCGTCCGCCGCGTCGCGTGCCGCGTGGACCGTGATCCCGCTGGCGACGACGAGGACGCCGGAGCCGCGCCGGACGACGGTCGGCTCCCCGAACACCACCTCGGACGTCGCCTCGTAGACGTCCGGTCCGCTCGCGCCGCGCCCCAGCCGGAAGTAGACCGGTCCTGGCAGGTCGACCGTGCCACGGATGAGCGCCTCGGTCGCCACGAGGTCGGCCGGCGAGACGACCGTGAGGTTCGGGATCGAACGGAGCGCCCCGATGTCCTCGATCGCATGGTGGGAGGAGCCGAAGTACCCCATCGAGATGCCCGTGTGGGTGCCGATGGTCCGGACCGGGAGGTTGGTGTACGCGTGGTCGTTCCGGATCACGTCGAGACTCTGCATGCTCGCGAACGCCGAGAACGTCGACATGTAGGGGACCGCGCCACAGGAGGCGAGTCCGGCGGCGATGCCGAGCAGGTTGCGCTCGGCGATGCCCGCCTGGATGAACCGGTCGGGGTGCCTGGCCGGGAAGTCCGCGAGGAACGTCGACCACGTGAGGTCGGCACTGCCCGCCATGATGCGCGGGTCCTCGTCGGCGAGGTCGGCGAGGATCGACCCGATGGAGCGCGTCGGGTATCCGGCGCGTCCTTCGTGATCGTAGGAGCTCGGGTCGGTGAGGACCGTGGTTCGTCTCTCGAGCGGCATGTCAGTGGCCTTCCTCGGTCGCGACCAGACGCGGAGCGGCGTGATCGTCGGTGGGCTCCTCGACACGGGTGCCGAGCTGTTCCAGCGCGGTGGCGAGGTCCGAACCGCCGAGGTACCCGATGTGCCATTCGGCCATGCCCTCGATCGCCGGGATGCCCTTGCCCGCGACGGTGTCGGCGACGAGGACGGTCGGCGCGCCGCCGGCCGCGTGCCGCTCCTCGAAGCGGGCGAGGGCCGCGTCGATCGCGTCGGCGTCGTGCCCGTCGATGCGCTCGACCGCCCAGCCGAAAGCAGCCCACTTGTCGCCGATGGGCTCGTAGTCGAGCACCTCCCGGGTGGTCCCGTCGACGCAGACCGTGTTGACGTCGACGATGGCGAGGAGCCCCGACAGCCGGTTGGCGCCCGCGTAGCCTGCGGCCTCCCAGATCTGGCCCTCGTTCAACTCGCCGTCACCGACGATCGCGACCGTGCGGGCGCCGTCACCGCGGAGCCGTGCGTGCACCGCCATGCCGACCGCGATCGACAGCCCGTGCCCGAGCGCGCCGGAGGAGAAGTCGATCCCGGCGACCTTCTTCATGTCGGGGTGATCGCCGTAGGCAGTGCCGAGTCGCGTGTACGTGCGCAGCTCCTCGGCCGGGAAGAAGCCGAGGTCGGCCAGGACGGCGTAGAGCGCGGAGCAGGCGTGTCCCTTGCTCAGCACCAGTCGGTCGCGGTCGAGCCGTCCGGCGTCGCCCGGGTCCACGCGCAGAAAGCCCGAGTAGAGGGCCGCGAGCAGGTCGGTGCAGGACAGACTCGGGCCGTAGTGACCACTGCCCGCGATCTCCGCCTCGAGGAGGACGATCCGCCGGATGTGCGCGGCGAACGCCTCACGCGACCGCGTCGGGCTCGCCCCTCTGGTCGGTCTGGTCGGTGTGTCGATGCTCACGGTGGTCCTCTCTACCTGCCGGTCCAGCGGGGTTCGCGCTTCTCGACGAAGGCGCGCACGCCCTCCTCGGCGTCTGCGGAATGCAACAGTTCGGCGTCGATGGACGCGATGCGGTCCCAGTCGTCCGCCTCGCGCACGGAGCCGTCGTGGTCGACACCCAGGAGCGAGCGCTTGCTGGCGCGCACGGACAACGGGGAGTTCCGGTTGATCAGGGCGGCGAGTTCCAGGGCCGCATCCAGGGCCTCGCCGTCGGCGACGACCCGGTTGACGAGGCCGAGTTCGAGCGCCCGGTCCGCGCTGATCGGTGCGGCCGTGTACAGGAGCTCGGCGGCGAGTTTCGGCGGGATCTCCCGGCCGATGCGGAACGCGCCCCCGGCTGCCGCCATCTTCCCGACGCGGGCCTCGGGGAACCCGAAGACGGCCGAGGAGGCGGCGATCGCGAGGTCGCAGTGGAGCACGATCTCGAAGCCGCCGCCGAGGGCGAGGCCGTTGACCGCTGCGATGACGGGTTTGCCGAGGTCGTGCCGCACGAATCCGGCGAAGCCGAGGTGCTCGCGTTCGGGATCGTGGACGCTTTCACCCCGGAAGACGGCCTTGAGGTCGGCCCCGGCACTGAACGCCCGGTCGCCGGCACCGGTCAGGACGATCGTCCAGACCTCCGGATCCTCCTCGGCACGGGCCATCGCGTCAGCCAGCCCCGCGGCCGCCCGCGCGTCGACGGCGTTCCGCACCTCGGGTCGGTTGATCGTGATGACGGCCGTCCGACCGTCGACCCTGGACAGGACGACCGGTTCGGTCGACGGCGAGCTGGTGGTCGGTTCACCCACGGAGCACCCCCTTGGTGAGCAGCGATTCGATTTCGTCGGGACGCAGCGACCCGAACTCCTCCGCGATGCTCCTGGTGTCCGCACCGAGGAGCGGAGGGGCGTCGAACCGGTCCGTCGTCTGCGACGAGAACGCGATCGGTGGCCCGACGAGGGTGATCTCACCGGCGAGCGGGTGCTGCACGGTCCGGAACATGCCGTTGTGCACCACCTGCGGGTCCTTCGGGACGTCCGCGAAGTCGTTGACGGGTGCACACCAGACGTCGTGGGTGAGCAGTTCGTCGAGGAGGTCGTCGCGCGTCCATTCGGCGGTCTTGGCGTCGAGGAGTCCCTTGATGCGCTCACGGCCGGTCATGACGTTCTTCGACTCCTCCCCGAGGAGTTCGGGGATGTCGAGCACCTCCGCGAGCAGCTTCACAGGGTTCATCGCGATCGCGATCCAGCCGTCCAGGGTGGGGTAGACGCCGTAGGGGGCGCCGGTGAACGCGTTGCCGGCTCCGTCACCCGGCCTCGTCGGCGGTTCCGCGCTGGCCAGGGTGGCGACGAACTCCTGCGTCTGGACGGCGATGATGCTGTTGAGGAGCGAGACGTCGACCCGTTGGCCGAGCCCGGTGCGCGAGCGCTCCACGACGGCGGCGAGGGCGCCGTAGACGATGTGGAGGCTGGCCGAGACGTCGGCGATGCTGATGCCGACGGGGACGGGTGGGTCGTCGATGTTCCCCTGCAGGTTCGGCAGTCCGGCGACCGACTGGGCGAGGAGGTCCTGGCCCGGCCGTTTCGCATACGGTCCGTCGACGCCGAAGCCGCTGGACGCCACGTAGACCAGGCCGGGGTTGTCGACCTTCGACGCCTCGTAGCCGATGCCGAGGCGGTCCATGACACCCGGCCGGAAGTTCTCGACGACGATGTCGGCCCGCGCAATGATCCGGCGGGCGAGCTCCAGGCCTTCCGGCGACTTCAGGTCGATCGCGATCGACTCCTTGTTGCGGTTGAACGCCAGGTAGCTGATCGACTCCCCACCCGGGTAGGCGTTGAGCATCGCGTAGGAGCGGGTCCAGTCGCCGCCGAGCGGTTCGATCTTGATCACGCGGGCACCGAGGTCGGCCATCGCCTGGGTGGCGAAGGGCCCCTGGAGCAGTTGCGAGAAGTCGGCGATGACGAGGCCGTCGAGGGGCCCGCTCACTGTGCTGGTCCGAGGGTGCGCATCGTGTCTCCATTGCTGCATCGAAATGGTGGTCCTGAAATGGTTACGTATTCATGACGCCCTGTCAAGCCACGCCGACCGCCACGCCGCGACTCGCCCGACCCGCGGCCGTGGAGCACGCGCGGGCGACGACCGGCGACTCCGTGCTGGCCGACGGACGAGCCGGTCGCCTACGATGAACACCGGGCGCGAGGGAGCACAGACATGCCGAAAGGGTCTCGTGGAGTCACGAGCATCGACGTCGCGAAGGCTGCCGGCGTGTCGCAGACGACCGTGTCGCGGGTGCTCAACGGCCACCCGAGCGTGTCGCCCAAGATGCACGCGCAGGTGCAGGACGCGATCGCGCGACTCGGCTACCGGCCCAACCTGAGCGCGCGAAGCCTCGTCACGAGTCGCACGCAGACGGTCGGCGTCGTCCTCGGCGACCCGACGAACAGCTACTACGCGGAGCTCCTGCAGACCGTCAGCGAGGAGTTGCGTCGGGCCGGCTACCGCACCCTCATGCTCAGCGACCGCCTCGGTGGCGTCGAGGACCTGGCGACGATCCTGTGGGAGAGCGACGTCGACGGCGTCATCGTGACGACCACGCTCCTGTCGCCTGAGGACGAGGCCAGGCTCGTGTCCCTCGACGTGCCCGCCGTCACGATGGGACCGGACGCCCTGCCGGACGCCGACTCGATCTCACCCGACAACCTCGCCGGCGGACGCATCGCGGCAGCCCACCTCCTCGACCTCGGGCACGAGCGCATCGGCGTGATCGCGGGCCCGCTGGACGCCGCCTCGGTGCGCGACCGCCACGCAGGCTTCCTCGCCGAGCTCGACGCGCGAGGCATCGAACTCGACGCATCGCTCCTCGACGTCGGCGACATGGAGTACGACCGCGCCTACACGGCCGCGACGAGCATGCTCCGACGCGAGGACGCCCCGACAGCCGTGTTCTGCCACAACGACCTGCTCGCCTTCGCCTCACTGAACGCGGCTGCGGCGCTCGGCTTGTCCGTGCCCGACGACGTCTCCGTCCTCGGCTTCGACGACGTCCGGATGGCCGCCTGGGAGTCGTTCCGACTCACGACGATCCGGCAGCCGATCCGGGAGATGGCGGTCGGCGCGGTCGAGTCCCTGCTCGCGCGGTTCCGGCAGCCGGAGCAGGACGTCTCACGCATCACCCTGCCGTGCCTGCTGGTCGAACGCGCGACCACCGGCGCCCCGCGATCGCCCTCGAACTGAGTCGCCGGGACGCACGCGGATCTGCCGCGGGGTCAGTCCTTCGGGATGAGGGGGATGATGTCGCGGCTCGGCGGCACGACCTCGCCGCTCTTGCTCCCCCCGATGACCTTGCCCTCCCGACGGTCGTAGACGAGGTCGAATTCCGTCTCATCGGTCCGCACCCACGCGCCGATCCAACCCGTGGCCGTCTCGCCGGCGGGCGTCGCCTGCAGCTGCGTGTAGCCCGCGGTCGACATCGGCTTCTTCAGCTCTTCAGGGGTTCCGAGGCCGAGCGTCACGGCGTCGAGGTTGACCGCGCGGGTGGTGACGGAGACGCGATACGGGAAGACGCTGCCACCGTACTCGTCGCCGGCCTCGAGGCGGACCTGGACGAGGAGCGGCCGCAGCCCGGAGCTGGTGCCCTCCGGCACTGGGAAGTCGTCCACGATCGCGAGGGCGGTCACGGTGGTGCCGTCGACCTCGTCGGTGAGCGTGCGCTCCTGGAGCGGGGTGCTCGGCGGCTGCGACACGGACGGCGTCGCCGAAGCCGAGACAGGCCGATCCTCTGCCGAGGGAGCGCCGGCGGAGCAGCCGCCGAGGGCGAGGGCGGTGACCGCGAGAGCCGCAGCCAGGGTCGTTCGGCGAGAACTGATGTGCATGACTCAATGCTGTCAGACGAGTGTCGCGAGGTGATCGGGGCAGCCCCCGATCACCCCCAGGAGCCCGCCGCTTCGGACTGGCGGCACGAGCGCCTCCACCGGCCGGAGCTCACACGGCACCGCCGAAGTACACCTCGACCTCGCGCACGGCACCGTCGACCACGCGGGTCGCCTCCACGTTCCGGAACGTCGTGCCGTCGACGAGGTACTCGTACCGGTGGAGGACGATGCCGTCGGTCTCGATGATCTGCAGCGTGTCACTCGGGGCGTCGAAGTGGTCGGCGCTCGGGTAGCAGCGCTCGAACCAGGCGGCACGGTCGAGGTGATCGTCCTGCGGGCTGGTGAAGACGAAGTCCTCGTGGATGAGCGCCTCAGCTGCGGCTCGGTCCTGCTCGTGGAAGGCCCGCATGAGCGCCAGAACCGTGTCGATCGCCGATGAACGCATGCGGTGAGTGTACGCCCGGGCACAGCACCAGCCGAGGGGCGTTCCCGTCCGCCGAATCCGTCACCGGATGACTCCGGTTCCTGAGCGTGTCAAAGGGCGTTCCCGGTCCCCGAGCCTGCCGGAGCGCACTCCCGGTCCCTGAGCTTGTCGAAGGGCACCCCGGTGAGCGGGTTTGCCGTGTCTGACCGACCTCAGGACGCTCCCGGCCGCCGCATCCACCGCAGCCCCTCGGTCCCTGAGCTTGTCGAAGGGCACCCGAGCAGACCTCACCTGTCGCATAAAAAGCCAGATCAGCGTCACATTCCACGCGCGTTCCAGTGTCGGTGGTCCGTGTTTGGATGGAACCATGACCAGCACAGCACCGAACCCCCTCGCCGCCGCCACGGCCGGGTTCGATGCCGTGTGGCACGGCGCGCTCGACGCGATCCGTGCCGGGTCGAATGTCGCGGAGCAGCTCGAGAACATGAACGGTGAGGCCCTGTTCCGGGTCCTCGATGAACTCGGGGCCGTGCAGCACGCAGTCGAGGTGCTCGCGGCGCGGGTCACCGGGGCGATCGCCCTCCGCCCGTCCCCACGGGCCGCGATGGGTCGCTCGTCCGCGCGGCCGGTTACGCCAACCCTGGTGTGATGGTGTCCGAGCGGTGGCGGGTGGCACGCGCCCACGGCGCTGCCATCGCCGAGGTCGGCGCCGCGATCACCCAGCCGCGCGGGCTCCTCGGCGAGCTGGAGGAGTGCCCGTTCCTGGACATCGCCGCCGCCCTCGAACCGGCAGCAAGAGCCGATGCTCCCTCCGTCCCCGCCGAAACGGACAATCGCGGGCCAGCTCCGGCCGTGGCTGACACACCGGACGCACCCGGCACACCGCCCGCCCCGCTCAGCGTCGACGGCGCCGCGGTCATCGTCCGGGAGCTTCGGAACGCCGGCCGCATCTGCGCCACCGCCGAACTCCAGGCGGTCACCGTGATCGCGGTCGAGCATGCCGCCAACGCACCCCTGCAGGACGTCGTCCGCATCGCGAAACTCGTCCGCACCCGCCTCGATCAGGACGGCCGGGAGCCCCGCGACGAACTCCTCCGCCGAGCCGAACGCGCCACCCTCCGAGAACTGCCCTCCGGCATGACCCTCCTCCGCGCCGAGCTCGCCCCAGAAAGCGCCGCCTTCGTCCGCGCCGGGCTCGACGCCCTCATCGGCGCCGGACTGCGCCGACTACAGTTCGTGGACGCCGACGCCGATCACCCGGACGGAACTGGCACACCCATGCCGGAGGGGCCGTCACTGATCCCCACCGACCGACGCCGCGCCATCGCCCTCACCGAGATCTTCCGCCACACGGCCGGCTGCAGTGGTGCCGCCACCGAGCTCGCACCCGTGTCCGTCGTCATCCGCGTCGATCACGACACCCTCGAAACCGGCGCCGGCACCGCCACCATCGACGGCATCGAAGAACCCATCGGCGCAGGCGCCCTCCGCCGACTTGCCGCGGACGCGAAACTCATCCCCATGGTCCTCGGCGGCCCCTCGCAGGTCCTCGACCTCGGTATGGGTGCCCGCTTGTTCTCCCGCGCCCAGAAACTCGCCCTCGCCGAACGAGACGGCGGCTGCGCCTGGACCGGCTGCACCCACCCACCATCCTTCACCGAAGCCCACCACCTCACCTGGTGGTCAGCAGGCGGCCCCACCGACCTCGACAACGGCATCCTCCTCTGCCCCTTCCACCACCACCGCATCCACGACGACCACTGGACCATCCAGGTGCGCGACGGCGTGCCCTGGTTCATCCCACCCGGCACCATCGACCGACACCAAACCCCCATCCGCGGCGGACGCATACAACTCGCCGCCTGACACCGACGCAAGGCACCCGCCTGCCCACGCACCGCCCTTCGACAAGCTCGGGGACCGGAGACGACCAGCCACGGACCAGCACTGCTCAGAGGGAACGGAGCCGCTCTCCGAAACCGGACCACCCGGTCCCTGAGCCTGTCGAAGGGCACACGCACCACCTCCACGCCCTTCGACAAGCTCAGGGACCGAAAACGACCAGTCGGAGGTCGGTGCCGTCCTGGGGACCGGTACCGAACTCGGGAACCGGGGATGCTTGCCGCGGAACGGAGCCGCTCTCCGAAACCCGACCACCCGGTCCCTGAGCCTGTCGAAGGGCACACGGACCACCTCCACGCCCTTCGACAAGCTCAGGGACCAGGTTGCGTTCAAGGACCAGCGCTGCACTCAAGGACCAGGGTTGCGCTCACGGATCAGGGATCCCCTCAGGGACCAGGGTTGCGCTCACGGATCAGGGATCCCCTCAGGGACCAGGGTTGCGCTCAAGGACCAGCGGCGCGCTCAGGGACCAATGGCGACCACCGTCAGCCCCTCAGCGGCCGACGCCCACCTCGGCGGTCGACGCACGCACCACGAGCCGCGGCACCGAACGCACCGTGCCGACGGAGTCGGCCTCGGTCAGCACCTCCAGCAGTGTCGACATGATCGTCCGGCCGAGTTCGGGGAAGTCCTGCCGCATCGTCGTCAACGGTGGCGCGAAGTGCTCCGCCTCGGGGATGTCGTCGAACCCCACGACACTCACGTCGTCCGGCACCCGGAGCC
This sequence comes from Plantibacter sp. LMC-P-059a, assembly GCF_030209505.1. NCBI lineage: Bacteria > Bacillati > Actinomycetota > Actinomycetes > Micrococcales > Microbacteriaceae > Plantibacter > Plantibacter sp. LMC-P-059a. The sequence continues at coordinate 570,128 of NZ_JARVRZ010000006.1, forward strand.
CGCGCTCGGTGAGCGCGTGGACCACGCCGAGCGCCATCTGGTCGTTCGCCGCGAACACCGCCGTGAAGGACGAGCCCGCACCGGTCGGACCGTCGCCGGCGCCCCGACTCGCGACGAGCTCCCGCCCCAACCGGAACCCGCTCGCCGGCGTCCAGTCCCCGACGAGCGGCTCGCGAGCCACGAGGCCGTGCTGCGACAGCGCATCCCGCCACCCGCGCACCCGCTCGAGGGCGTCCACCGAATCCGCCGGTCCGGCGAGATGCACGATCCGCCGGTGCCCGAGCCCGACGAGATGATCGACGAGGATCCGTGCCCCCTGGTACTGGTCGATGGAGACACTGTGGAACCCGTCGTGCCGACTCGATTCGACCGCGACGAGTGGCACCCCCAGGTCTATGCCACGCACCGCGTCGAGCGCTTCGCGATGTGCGGCGATGAGCACGATGGCTTCCACGTTCTGCCGCAACAACAACTCGACCGCCTGCCGCAGCGACGCCGGGTCCGACTCGAGCATGCTCGCCATGCTCACCGCATACCGGGCGTCCCGTGCGGCCTCGTTGAAGCCGAGCGCGGTACTCGACGGCCCGTAGTCCGGCCCGCCGGTCGTGATGAGCCCGATCGTCCGCGACCGCCGGGTGACGAGGGAACGCGCCGCCTGCGACGGCGTGTACCGCAGCTGCGAGATCGCCTGCTCGACCCGCAGCCGCGTCGCAGGACGCACGTTCGGGAGGTCGTTGAGCACGCGCGACACCGTCTGATGTGAGACACCGGCGAGCCGCGCGACGTCGAAGATGGTCGCGACCCGTGCCTTCTCGTCGTCGTTACCCACCAGTGCTGCCGGCTCCCACCTGACGACGTCCGTCCGCCGCTCTCTCAGAGCAGCGTATCCGGCGATCCCGGGCATGATCGCGCGATCAGCGCCGTCCACAGCGGTTCAGCGGCTCAGCAGCTCAGTCCTCACCGCGCATGGGCAGGGCTCCCCATCGCCCGGGGAAGGAGCCGACGGTAGCGTGAACGACGTCGCGGAAGGCCGCGGCGCCATCCGAACCCGGCGTCGTCCCCTCAGGAGGAGCTCACATGATCATCTGGACCCGCTGGGGCATCGTCGTCTTCCTCATCTTCGGCCTCTCCGTCGGCGCCGGATTCCTCATCAAGGCGATCACGGTACCGAACCTCGACGACAGCGCACCGCAGACGGGCGTCTTCGTCGGCATCGGATTCCTCCTCGGCGCCGTCGCCTGCTGGGCCTTCGGGAAATACGCGCTGGCCAAGCTGGACGCCCCGCGCCCGGTCGTCGTCTGGCAGCAGCTCGCGCAGCCGTACGTCAACGAGCACGGCCTGACGGTGAAGCAGGAGGCCGTGCCGGTGCTCCACCCGCAGACCGGCGAACAGCTCTACAGCCGACCGAGCTCGACCCTGTTCTTCATCCCGGTGCGCTTCTGGGCGTTCATCATCGCGGCGATCGGTGTGGTCGCTATCGTCGTGGGGTTCGTCTCCAGCTGAGCGAGCGGGCGGTCAGCCCTGGCGGCCCTTCCAACGCGGGTTCAGCTTGTTGATCACGAAGACCCGCCCGCGCCGTCGGACGATCTGTGAACCCGGCTTGTCCTTCAGCGACTTGAGCGATGCGCGGACCTTCATGGTGGCCTCCCGTGGTGATGATGCGTGCTAACTTGTTGAGAACGATTCTCAACAAAAGCCACCGTAGCACCACCGTTCAGGAGAGCCAGCCGTGACCCGCACCAGCGCCCCGTTGTTGACCGTGACCCTCGTCCTCGGCACCTGCCCGCCGGAACGCCGCACCGTCGCCCGCCAGATCGCCGGCTCCTCGTCCGCCCTCGTCTCGATCGAACGGTCGGACCTCGGCGAGAGCGCCCACGCCGAGATCGACGACGCGATCGAGGCGATCGTGCGGCACCCGCTCGCCCCGCGACATCTCGTCCTCGACTGCGGGAGCACGGTCCGTCCCGTCGACGCGGTCTCCGCGGTCCTCGGGCATCGGGACGAGGCGTTCCTCGACGCGGTGGTGACGGTCGTCGACGCCGCACACCTCCTGCGCGACCTGCACGACGACGAGTACGTGACCCACGAAGACGACGACGGCGACACCGTGTACACCGCCCGGTCCATGATCACCGTCGAGCACATCGAGTACGCCGACACCATCGCCGTCGCCGGGCGGCGCGGCGTCACCCACGCGCAGCTCGCCGTCCTGCTCGCCCTGCTCAGCCACCTGAACCCGACGGCACTGACGCGCTTGGTCGAACCTGTCGCGACCCGTCCTCGAGCGACACCCGGGGTCGCGGTGAGCGCGAGCACCCGCCAGCCGCTCGCACGCTACCGCGACTCGCCCTTCGACCTCGAGCGTTTCACCACCTCACCCGGATGGATCGCGATGCTGAACGGCGAGCACCGCCCGTGGGTCGACCACGACCGCGTGACCACCCTCCGGTTCGACAGCCCGAGGCCGATGCACCCGGAACGCCTGCTCGCCTGCTTCGACGGCCCCATCGAGGCAGGCGACCTCGGACAGGTGATCCGCACCGCCGGCTTCCTCGCCCTCGCGACCCGAGCGTCGCGCGTCGGTGTCCTCCAGCACGTCGGTTCGATGATCGACCTGGAGCCGACCTCGTTCGAGACGAGCGATCCGGGGGCCCCGCTCGGGCAGGAGCTCGTCGTCACCGGGATCGACCTCGATGAGGCTGCGATCACCGCCGCCCTGCACGGCTGTACGCTCACGGACGAGGAGCTCCTCGCCGGTCCGGGGGCCTGGGCGCGCTACCCCGACGCCTTCACGCCATGGAGTTCGACGCACGAGCACTGAGCCGCGGCTCACCAGCGCTGCCGCGGCACTCACGGACGACCGATCCGCGCGCTCTCCCACTCCTCACGGACGAACCGCACGAACTGTTCGACAGCCGGCGACACCGCACGCACACGGCTGGTCGCGACGCCGATCACCCGGACCGCCTCGTCGTCGAGCGGGACGAGCACGACGCCCTCGATATTCGTCGAGTCGGGGAGCACGGCGATGCCGACCCCGGATCGCACGAGCCCGCGGAGCGTCGACAGTTCCGAGACCTCCATCGACACCCGCGGCACGATCCCGTGGCGGGCGAAGTACGCGTCCGCGATCTGCCGCAGACCGGAGTCGGTGGTCATCGCGAGGAACTCCGTCTGCTCGAGATCCCCGGCGGCGAGCGACGTCCGTTCGGCGAGCGCATGCCCGGCCGGCACCCCGAGCGCGAGCCGCTCGGAGGTGAGCGGACGCCATTCGATCTCCGGATCTCGCGGTTCCGGGCTGAGGAAGGCGACGTCGGCCGAGCCGGAGCGGAGTGCGTCGAGCACGCTGTCCGCCTTGCCTCCGTCGAGGACGAACCGGATCTCCGGGAGCAGCGTCCGATACTCGCTCACGATCCGCGGGATGAGCCAGCCGCCGAGTGACGACACGTAGGCGATCGACACGAGTCCGGCCGAGGGGTCGCGGAGCTCGTCGATCCGGGACTGCGCGTTGTCGAGTTCCGTCTGCGCCCGGAGTGCGTGCACGAGGAGGATCTCGCCGTAGCGGTTGAGCTCGAGGCGGTTCTTGTGGCGGTCGAACAACTCGACCCCGGCGTCCGCCTCGAGCCGACCGATCGCCCTCGTGAGGGTCGACTGGGAGATGCCCAGGGCCTCGGCCGCGTACGGGACGTGGCCGTCTTCGGCGAGCGCACGGAGGTACGCGAGTTCGTCGATCCTCATGCCCTCATGATGCCGCACTCCCGCGTCGGCCGTGCGACGGCTTGGCGGTGGAGTGGCGGGTCAGGAGGCGGCGAAGCGGGCGTGCACGCGGGCGGCCACCGTGATGTCCTCCGGCTTCAGATCGAGCCCGCCGTCACCCGCCGGCGCGGCCGCCCCACGCATCATGGGGGCGGCGTTCTGGGTGCTCGTCGAGCGCGTTTCGTCGCCGAGCATCCCGGGCTCCGCGAGTGCGATGGGCCGGACCGTGCCGAGCCCGAGGCTCCTGGCGTAGCTCGTCGCGCGGTCGACGGCGTCGCGCACCGCGTTGTGCTGCGCCTCGGCCGTGATGCGGTGCTTGGTCGCCTCGGTGAGGGCCCAGGTCACGCCCCCGACCGTCACGCCGTCCTGGCTCGCGATCTCCTCGACCCAGCGTGCCAACGTCTGCAGCTCGGCGAACTTCACCTCGAGCACGACGGAGGCATGGTGCACGAGCGGCAGCTGTTTCCCGTCCTTGTTCCAGGGTCGCTCGCTCCAGACGCGCAGACGGTCGGCGGACCACCAGGTGACGGCCGACTGCGCGCGGAGGCCCTGTGCGGCCTGGGTGAGCGCGTTGTGCACGGCGGTGGTCCGGGAGACGACGGGCTCTCGGGCCGGCCCCTCGAACCCTGCGGAGAGACGGACGGTCCCACGCTCGGCCGGGTGGTGGTAGTCGAAGCGGCCCTCGACGGTGATGATCGTTTCGGTCATACCGGGCACTCTATCCCCGCGCCCCGTGGGACCGCCGGGCCGTCGCCCGGCCCGTCGGCTAGCATCTCGACCATGACGGACGGCGGAACCTGGGCGGATCGACGGCGCGCGCGCCACGACGGTGCACGACGGGGGTTCGACCGCTCCCAGCGCCGCGGACTGGAACCGGGCGACGTCGAGACCGTCGCGAAGTACCTCAAGGAACGGGTCTACGCGACGTTCACCGGCCTCGCGATCGTGCTCGTGCTCGCCGCGAACGTGGAGCACCACGACGCGGCGGACGCCCTGTTCTCCCTCGTCATCGGCGTCGTCGGGATCACGCTCGCGGGACTCGTCGCCGAGATGATCGCGCATCTCACCGCGCACGGTGCCTTCCCCGATCAGGCCGGATGGCGCACGATGCTCCGGATCGCGTGGGGTTCGCTGCTCACCGTGGCGACGCCGACCATCCTCCTCGTGCTCGCCGTCGTCGGGGTCATGGAGGTGGCGACCTCGCTGCGCGTCTCGGCGATCGTGTACCTGATCACGCTCGGGCTGAGCGGATGGTTCGCGGTCCGTCGCGCACGGCTGACGATCTGGCAGCAGCTCATCGCCCTCGCCGCGCTCGTCCTCCTCGGTGTGCTCGTGATCGGCGTGCAGGTCCTGGCCCACGGCTGAGCCGGGTGAAGCGGTTCCGCGGTGTCCGGCACGGACTTCCGGAAATGCGCGGGCGGTCCGCGACGTTGAGCCCCGTGTGAGCACTCCGGAGACCGTCGACGTCGTGGTCGTCGGCGCGGGTCAGGCCGGCCTTTCCGCCGCATACCACCTCCACCGTCGCGGGTTCGTGCCGCTCGACGCCGTGCCGCTCGAAGCAGCCGGGGGCCCCGCGTCCGACGAAAACACCCGCACCTTCGTCGTGCTCGACGCCGACGACGCCCCTGGTGGCGCCTGGCAGCATCGTTGGCGCTCGCTCACGATGTCGACGGTCAACGGCATCTACGACCTCCCGGGGATGCCGAAGCCCGAACTCGACCCCGCCTCCCCGAGCGTCGACGTCATCCCGCCCTACTTCGCAGCCTTCGAGGAACGCTTCGCGCTGGCCGTGCGCCGGCCGGTGCACGTGCGCGCCGTGCGGCGGGAGGACGACGACCCGCGCGGCCGCCTCCTCGTCGAGACCGCGGCGAGCGCCGGTCAGCCGCCCACGGTGTTCCGCGCCCGCGCGGTCGTGAACGCCACGGGCACCTGGACGAAGCCGTTCTGGCCCGCCTATCCGGGCCGCGAGCGATTCGCCGGGCGTCAGCTGCACGTGGCCGACTACGTCTCGGCCGAGGAGTTCCGCGGCCAGCGCGTGATCGTGGTGGGTGCCGGCGTATCCGCCATCCAACTCCTCGACGAGATCTCCCGCGTCGCCGAGACGGTGTGGATGACGCGTCGCGAGCCGGAGTGGGTGGAGGACGAGTTCGACACCGCGGCACGGGTCGCGGCGATCGCGGGCGTCGAGGAGCGCGTCCGTCAGGGCCTCCCGCCGGGCAGCGTGATCTCGGTGACGGGCATGCACTGGACGCCGTGGGCGCGGTCGGCCGAGGCGCGAGGGGTGCTCGTGCGGCATCCGATGTTCAGGCGCATCGAGGAGGACGGGGTGATCCTCGACGACGGCTCCTTCCTGCACGTCGACGCGATCCTCTGGGCCACCGGGTTCCGGGCGGCGCTCGACCACCTCGCACCGCTGGGGATCCGTCTCCCCGGTGGCGGGATCCGGATCGACGGCACCCGAGCCGCCGACGAACCACGGCTGCACCTCATCGGCTACGGCCCGTCCGCGTCGACGGTGGGCGCCAACCGGGCGGGTCGGGCGGCGGTCGCGGCGATCATCGCCGATCTCGACACGGTACCGACCTCAGTGGGCTGAGCCCGGATCCGCTCGGCCGGTCACTGCACGGGGACGGGGATCGGCACGGCCGGAGCACGCTCGGAGCGCACGAAACCGATCCCGAGCAGGATGCACAACCCTCCGAAGAGCTGCGCGAGCGACAACTGCTCTCCGAGGAGGACCCAGGCGAAGCCGGTCGCTGCCACCACTTCGAGGAGGCCGGCGAAGGACGCGAGCCGGGACCCGAGCATCTGACTCGCGGTGATGCTCGACGCGTACGCCACCGCCGTCGACACCACGCCGACGAACAGGAGGGGCACCCACCAGGCCACCGCCGTCCCGAGGACGGTGACGTCGCTGTCCGACGTCGTGAACGGCACCCCGACCAACCCGGCGAGCCACAGGCTGAGCGCACCGATGAGCAGCCCGATGGACGCGAAGGCGACGGGAGGGAGGCCCTTGGCCGGACGAGCCGAGATGACGTAGTAGGCCGCACACCCGACCATCGCGAGGATCGCGAAGACGAGACCCGCAGGGTCGAGGGTCGCGCCACCACTCGGAGCGACGACGAGCACGAGCCCCACGAGCGACACGACGGAACCGACGAGCACGACGGTCGCAGGGCGATGCCTGGTCAGCACCCAGGCGACCGCGACGAGGAGGAGCGGCGCCATGTACTCGACGAGGATCGCGGTGCCGACGGCGATGGTCTGCAGGGCGGCGAAGTAGACGAGCTGCGTCGCAGCCACACCGATGAGGCCCATGCCGAGGAGCCGCCAGCGACCTCGCCACACCGAGTCCCAGCGTCCACGGAGCGCGATGAGGGCGAACGGCGCGAGCACGAGACCGCCGATCAGCGCCCGGACGGTGACCGCTGCGGCCGGACTCCACCCGGACGCGAGCACCGGTTTGATGAAGGCTCCCGAGGTGCCGAACGCGACCGCGGCGAGCACGGCGACGAGCAGACCGACCGTGGTCGAGGATGTGGACTTCATGCGAGCCTCCGACTGCCGCGAGTGGGGCCGGCGGAAGGGTGGACGCCCGGCTGAGATGAAGCTATCGTCGGACCGAGTAAGGAGTCAACTTGCATTTTGCCCCTGACACTGAGGACGCGTTGCTGTTCGCCGCGCTGCTCGTGAACACCCGCGCCGGAGCGTCCAGGAGCGGCGAGGACGAGCTGGCGACACCGGCACGACTCGTCGAGCTCCTCCGCGTCAGCCGCTACTCCGGCAGGGTGGACGGCGACGAGCCCGAGCGCACCGCCGTAGCGGCGCTCCGGGAACGGGTCCACGCCCTGTGGAGGACCGACGCGGACGGCCCCGACACCCGCGACCAGGCCGTCACGGAGATCAACACGATGCTCCGCGAGTCGGCCGCGCTCCCCCAGTTGCGCCGCCACGACGGCTTCGACTGGCACCTCCACGCCACCGAGTTCGACGCCCCGCTCGTCGACCGGATCCAGACCGAGATCGCCATGGCGCTCGTCGACGTCGTGCGGTCCGACGCCTGGGACCGGCTCCGTCTGTGCGCCGCCGACGACTGCGACGGGCTCCTCGTCGACCTGTCGCGCAACGGCTCCAAACGCTACTGCTCCGTGCGCTGCAGCAACCGGGTCAACACGATCGCGTTCCGCGCGAGAGCGCAGGAACCGCTCGACAGCGGGTCGGACGCGGCTACGCCTGCGCCCGTGTCACGTCCCACAGGTGGTGCACGGGGTCGTGGATGAAGTAGCGGCCGAGCGTCTCCGTCGTGAAGCGCGCTCCGTCGCTCCGGAGGGCGGTCCGGCCCAGCGCATCGTCGGGGACCCGTTCGAACGCGGCCGCCAGCGTCGCCGCCGCCTCGGTCAACTCAGCTGAGACGACCCGCGGGTCCTGCTCGCCGTAGCGCTCCTCGACGGCCGTCGCGTCCTGGTCCCAGTTCGCGAACGTCGGGTCGTCCTCGTCCAGGACGAGCCGCAGTCGGACGTCGAAGATGCGGAACACGTCGCGCACGTGGGCCGCGTACTCGAGCGGCGACCAGGTCTGCGGGTCGGGCCGCGTCCGGACGTCGGCCCGCTCCAGGACCGCCGGCCACGCGGCGGCGACCTCACGGATCGCGTCGGGCAGCGCGCGGAACGCCACCTGGGCCGTATCGAGCCCGCAGTCGGGGCAGGGTCGTTCGAGGACCCAGGTCCAGCTCTTCGTCTCCGGGACGATCCCGGCCTCGTCGGGGGTGTGTGTCGTCATGGCTTCACTGTAGGAAGCGGCGTCGCTCAGCGGCCCCCGGAAACCGTCATCGTGCCACGATCCAGCGCCACGCTGCGGCCGCGGAGACCGATCGCGCTACCCGGCGGGGGCGACGGGCGGCGCGCAGACCATCGCCGAGGCGGCGAGCTGTTCGGCCATCTGCTGCTCCGACCACGGGAGTGCGATCTCCGGAGCCTTCTGCCCACTCGCCGGTGCCGCCTTGGCACCGATGGACGCGAGCTGCATCGCCAGCGCCTGCACGAAGCCGGCGCCGAGCGTGGAGTTGTTCAGCATGACGACGACCGTGAGGCCGGACGTCGGATCCGCGAAGGCCGCGGAGAGCGACCCGGGCATCGATCCGGCCTGACCGCGGAGCGGCCCGAGCTGCACGCCACCGACACCGAACGTCTTCCACGTCGGCTGGTCGTCGCCGAGAGCGACCGGGTCCTTCCACTGCTTCTTGTACGTGCTGTCGTTCAACAGCGAACCCGAGGCGAAGGACTGGGTGAACTTGCGCAGGTCGTCGACCGAGGAGACGACGCCGCCCGCGGTCCACACCATGGACGGGGAGAGTTCGGTCTCGTCCGTCGGGGTGTCGCACTGGAAGGTGCCGTCGGCGATGCGCGGCGTCAGGTACCCCTTCGGGTGCGAGCCGGGAAGGGTGACCGTGGCGGCGTCGGGGAAGCTGGACTTCGACATGCCGAGCGGCGAGAAGACGTAGTGGTCGTAGAGGGACTGCCACGACTGCCCGGTCAGTTCTTCGAGCGCCATCCCGAGCAGGATGTAGCCGGTGTCGCTCGAGCCGAAGAGCGCGCCGGGAGCCGTGCGCGAACCACTCGCCAGGCCGTTCGCGAGGATCTCGGCCATCGACCAGTTCCGGGTCGGGTTCGTGACGAACTGCGCGTTGAGGGCAGGCGTGTACGTGCCGAGCCCCGAGGTCCCCTGGCAGAGCTGCTGGAAGGTGATGCCGTCGATGCCCTGGATCTGCGGCAGCGTCTTCTTCACCTGGTCGGTGAGCTTGATCTTGCCCTCGTCCACGAGCTCGAGGAGCACCGTGCAGGTCATGGGACGCGTGGTGTCGGCGATGCGGTAGACCATGGACGGATCCATCTTGGTCTTGCCACCCGGCTCCGTCGTGCCGACGCCCGCCGTGTAGCTGCCGGCCCAGGGTGCCCAGACGCCGACGATGGCTCCGGAGGAACCGGACTGGGCGACGGCGGATTCGACCGCGGCCGTGATGGCGTCGGTCGTGTCGCCCGCCAGGGCACCGCTCACCTGGTCGGGGAAGTCGGTGTCGGACACCGAGGGTCCCGAGCAGCCGACAAGCACCGTCGCGAGCGTCGCCGCCGTGAAGAAGGCGGCGAGGCGTCTGCGCCTCGAAGCTGTTGCAGTCAAGTCATCCCCCTGATGAGCGGTCTGCCGGACTGCAGACTGCTCCCGATTGTAACCGGGGTCGGCTGGGAGCAGCGGTCGCGCGCCGCGCGCCGGGCACGTCGCCCGCGGCCCTGGTGCGCCGACCGATGATGGTGTTCCCTGGAGAGGTGACCTCGAACCCGTTCCCGCAGTCCACCGTCGACGCCGTCCTGGCACACATGAACGGCGGCCACCCCGACGACAACCTGCTCATCGTGCGCGCGTTCCTCGAACCGGCCGCCGAGGCCGCCACGATGATCTCGCTCGACGAGACGGGCGGCGAGTGGACGTGGACGGTCGACGGGACTGCAGCCGGCGGCTGGGTACCCTGGCCGGCGGGAACGATCACCGAGCGCGGTGAGATCCGCCGCGAGGTCGTGGCCCTCTACGACACCGCCTGCGAGCGCCTCGGTGTGGAGCCCCGCCCGCACGGCTGAGTGTTGGCAGCGACCAAACCGTCGGGTGTCCGACCTCCGAACTCCTCCATGCCCGGGAAGCGCCCGCGGCCCGACGGACCCCAGGAGGCTCCCATGCGTCACTCACCCAACCGGCTCCTCGCCACCGTCTTCGGCGCGGTCTACGTGGTGGTCGGACTGCTCGGCGGCATCGTCGCCGGTGGCCTCCCGTTCCTCACCACCGAGGGTGGGCTCCTCCTCGGGATCTTCGAGGTCAACCCGCTGCACAACATCGCACACGTGCTCATCGGTGCCGCCCTGCTCATCGCGGGCCTGTCCAGCGCGGTCGCAGCCAAGACCGTCAACACGGTCATCGGAGCGTTCTACCTGCTGCTCGGCGTCGTCGGGTTCTTCATCGTCGGATCAGCGCTCAACATCCTCGCGCTGAACACCGCCGACCACTTCCTCCACCTCGCGAGCGCGGTGGTCCTGCTCGGCGCCGGACTCGCCGCCGACAAGCGCGTGTCGCGGGTGGCGACGGCCTGACATGTCCACATCGACCGCACGCGTGACCGCCCGGGCGGACGACGGCGTCTCGGCTCGCGCCGGAACGACGTCGATCGCGAACAGCCTGTTGGCGATGGCCGCCCTCGGTGCCGGTCTCGTGTTGGTCGCGACCGGCGCCGGGTCCTCGCCCGTCGGCGCGGTCCCGCTCGTGGTGCTCGGGGTCGGCGCACTGCTGTGGGCCGTCGTGGTCCTCGTCCGCGACCGTGTCCCCGGGCTCCGAGCGTCGTTCGTCGGTGCGGTCGGCACGGTCGTCGTGTGGGTGACCCTGTACGGCCTGGCCTCCGTGGGCGTCACAACGGTCCCGCCGTTCCTCCCCACGCTGTCGTCGACGGTCCTCCTGTTGACGGTGGCCGGCGTGCTCGCCAGGCGGCTCCGGAGGCTCACGCTCGCCTCGACGGCACCGGAGGAACTCGAGCTGGACGAGCTGGTGGCCCACCGGAGCCGCCGCCCGCACCGGGCACCGAGCACCGGGCGATACGTGCTCACCCTGCTCGCCGGCGCCGCGGTGGTGGCGGCCCTCACGACGCCGGCGCTCGCGCAGACCAGGGCCGGCGAGTTCGCGGTGCCGCACGGTTCCCTGCACAGCAGCCACTGATCAGCTCCACCCCCGCCGAATCACCCTCCCCTCCGAGAGCGCAGACGGCTACACTTAGGCAACCCTTACCGACAACGCCGACGTGGAGTCCGACATGAGCACTGTGATCCCCTTCTCCCAGGCACTGCGCGAGCGCACTTCTGCCGGACACGCCTCCAGCGAGGGCGCGGACTTCATGGGCGACCTCATGACCGGGAAGGGGTCGAAGGCGGACTACGTCGCCCTGGTGGCCCAGCACTTCTTCATCTACGAGGCCCTGGAGGCCGCGGCCGACCGCATGCGCGCGGACGCCGTCGCCGCGCCGTTCATCAGCGACAAGCTCACGCGACTCCCCGCCATCGTGCAGGACCTCGAGTTCCTCATCGGGCCCGACTGGCGCGAGCAGATCACCCCGCTCCCGACCACCGCCCGCTACGTGGCTCGCATCAACGAGGTCGGCGCGATCTGGCCGGGTGGCTTCGTCGCGCACCACTACACCCGCTACCTCGGTGACCTCTCCGGCGGGCAGATCATCCGCACGCTCATGCAGCGTCAGTTCGGCTTCGACACCAACGGCGTCGGCTTCTACCTCTTCGGCGACATCGCGAAGCCGCGCGAGTTCAAGGACACCTACCGCGAGCAACTCGACGCCGTGCCGTGGGACGACGACGAGCAGGCGCGAGTCATCGAAGAGGTCATGGTGGCCTACCGTTTCAACACCGACCTCTTCCGCGACCTCGCGACCGCGAAGGCGACCGCCGTCGCCTGAGCCGCGAGGTCTCGTCCGATTACATCGTCAGCGAGAGCGCCAGGACCCCGAACATGGCGACGAACACGAGGGCGAGCACCGCGTACACGGCGATCTGCGCGCCGCGTCCCTTGATGACCGCTTGGCCCCGCGGCGCGAGTGAGCCCGATACCCACTGCTGCGCCGGCGCGATGTAGTCGAGCGTCGGTGCCTCGCCTGGGTGCAGCAGGTAGTCGGCCTGGCCGAACTCCCACAGCCAGGCCATCGAGCACGCCACGTGGACGGGCCGATCGGCGGGCACCGTGAACTGCGACGGCCCCCAGTTCGGTCGGTGCTCGAAGCCGTCGATGCGGACGACGAGCGGGATGAACCCCCAGTACCCGGCGAACGGCGGCTTGCTGGTGTGCAGCTCGAGCGTGCGCCAGGCGGTGATCGGACCGGGCTGCGGCTGGCCCTGTGGCATCGGATGCGTCATAACCGATAATCGTAGGGTTACCGGCCCCGTTCGTTCGCCCCTTCTTGGGCGAACGAACGCCGATTCGCCCAGAAATGGGCGAGCGGACGCTACTGCCCCGACATGAACCGCTTCACGTCGGTGTCGACGATGATGTCGCTCGGGCGCAGCGGCCGCGAGAGGTAGAGGCCGTCCAGCGTGGAGATCCGGCTGAGCGCGACGTAGCTCTGCCCGGGACTGAACGCACGGCTCCCGAGGTCGACGATGGCGCGGTCGTAGGTCTTGCCCTGGGACTTGTGGATCGTGACCGCCCACGCGAGCCGCAGCGGGAACTGCGTGAACTCCGCCACGATGTCGCGCTTCAGCTGCTTCGTCACCGCGGAGTAGGAGTACTTGTACTTCTCCCAGGTGGCCGGCTCGACCTCGAACTGCTCGCCGTCGACCTCGACCCACACGGTGGAGTCGATCTTCACCACCGTCCCGAGCGTGCCGTTCACCCAACGACGTTCGCTGTCGTTGCGGAGGAACATGACCTGCGCACCGACCTTGAGGTCGAGCGCCTCGTCGGCCGGGAACGCACGCCCCCCGAAGTCACCCGAGACCTCGGCGTTGGCGGTGAGGGGCTTGCCGTCGAGCTTCGCGAGCGCCGCTTTGTTGATGCGGTCGACGGCGTCGTTGCGACTCGCGAGGGTGATGACGCCGTCCTCGGGTGGGGTGCGCGCACCCATGCCGTTCAGTCGCCCCGCCATCTCCGCGGTGACCTGCCCGTGTCGGACCCCGTTCAGCAGGTACTTGAACTCGGCCTCGTGCTGGCGGTGGATCTCCGTCAACTCGACGAGCTGCAGCGGGGTCTCGGACCAGACCTTCGCATCGAAGAACCAGAACGAGCGGTAGGTGTCGGCGATGTACGCCCGCTCCTCGAGACTCCCCGGCACCGGGGCGAGCTGGTACGGGTCGCCGAACAGGACGATCTGCACGCCGCCGAACGGCTCACGCGGCCGCTGCCGGGCCTGGCGGAGGCTCCGGTCCATGGCGTCCATGAGGTCGGCGCTCACCATGGAGACCTCGTCGACGACGAGCGTGTCGATCGCGTTGAGGAGCTTCCGGGTCTGGTCGTTCTGATCGATCGTGTGATCGGCGATGAGCCCGATCGGCAACCGGAACAGCGAGTGGATCGTCTGGCCGCCGACGTTCAGGGCGGCGACGCCCGTCGGTGCGCAGATGGCCAACTGCTTCGAGGTGTTCCACGCGAGGTGGTTGAGCAGCGTCGACTTGCCGGTGCCCGCTCGACCCGTGACGAACAGGTGCTCGCGGGTGCTCTCGATGCGATCGAAGACGGCTTGCTGCTCGGCGGAGAGGGCTACGCTCATGGTGCTTCGGTTCCCTCCCGTTTTCGCCCTCCAATCCTACGCGAGGCGCCCGCCTAGGATGTGGGGATGAGCCATGTCGCGACGCGTGGGGAGCTGCGACGCCCGGGGGCGGTGCGCGGTGCACTCGTGCGCGCCGTCGTGCTGTGGCTCTGCATCGCCGCGCTGCTCACAGCGGCCATCCTCTCAGCCTGGTCGGCCGTCGCCCGGGACGTCTACGGCGCGGGGTCGTTCGCGAGAAGCTACCTCCAAGCACTCGCCGCCGACGACGCGGCCGCGGCACTCGCCCTCCCCGGGGTCGCGCTGAGCTCCGCCGAACTCGAGGAGGCGGGCCTCCCCGCCGACAGTTCGGACGCCCTCCTGCGCAGCGAAGCGCTCGGCACGATCGAGAACGTCCGGCTCGTGTCCGACGTCACGACCGCCGCCGGCACCCACGAGGTGACCTTCTCCTACCGGCTCGCCGGCCAGCCGCACCGCACCGCCTTCTCTATCATGAGCGGCGAACGCACCTTCGGCCTCTTCCCGTCCTGGCGGTTCGAGACGAGCCCCCTGAGCGTCGTCCGGCTGACCGTCGCGCACACCACCGGGTTCCTGGCGAACGGCTTCGAGCTCGACAGCCGCCGGGTGGCTGCGGGTTCTGAGGGGGCCTTCACCTCCACCGTCCCGCTCCTCACCTTCACGCCGGGCAGTGTGGACTTCTCCGTCGACACCCCGTACCTGACGGCGTCCGTGGACACGGCCACGACCACCGAGGTCGCGAGTGTCGTCGACGCCGAGGTGACGGCGAACGCGACCCCCGGGTTCGTCTCCGAGGTGCAGACGCAGGTCGACGAGTACCTCGACGGCTGCGCAGCTCAACAGGTGCTCCAACCCACGGGGTGCCCGTTCGGCATGCTGATCCGCGACCGCGTCGACGACCTCCCCGTCTGGTCCATCGCGAGCTACCCCGTCGTCGACGTCCAGCCGGGCGACATCGGCTGGCAGATGCCCGCGACGGGCGGCGCCGCCCATATCGTCGTCGCGGTGAAGTCACTCTTCGACGGGACCGTCTCGACCCTGGACGAGGACGTACCGTTCACGCTGTCGGCGTTCGTCACCATCCGGAACGACGGCTCCCTCTACATCGACCTCCGCTGAGGCCCGCCCGCTAGGAGCGGGTGTCGTTCGCGGCCATCCGGGCGAGGCGCTCGTTGTACTCGTTGAGTTCGGCGTCGTTCGTCCGGTCGGCGTTGCGGTCGAGGCGCTTCTGGTCCTTCGCGTCGCTCTTGCTCCACGAGATCGCGACGGCCACGGCGAGCGCGAGCGTCGGGATCTCGCCCACGCTCCAGGCGATGCCGCCGCCCGTCTGCTGGTCGAGCAACGGGGCCTGCCCCCAGGTCCGGCCCATCGCGCCGAACCAGTCGGCGAGGAAGAGCCCCGTGGAGGAGATGATCGCGAGCCCGAAGAAGGCGTGGAACGCCATCGTCCCGAAGAGCAGGAGCAGCCGCATCGGGTAGGGCAGTCGGTACGGGACGGGGTCGATGCCGATGAGCGATTGGACGAAGAGGTACCCGGTGATGAGGAAGTGCACCACCATCCACTCGTGACCGATGTGGTCCTCCATGGACCAGCGGAACAACGGCGTGTAGTAGAACACCCACAGCGACCCGGCGAACAGCACCGCGGTGACGATGGGGTTCGAGATCAGGCCCGCGAACTTCGAGTGCACGGCGAGCAGCACCCATTCGCGACCACCGCGGGAATCGTCCTGGCGCTTGCGGACGGCCCGCGCGAGCAGGGTCACCGGCGCGCCTGGGACGAGCAGCACCGGCACGAGCATGGTGAGGCCCATGTGGCCGAGCATGTGCACGCTGAAGAGGTAGGGCTGGTAGACGTTGATGCCGCCGCAGGTGAGGTAGAAGAGTACGAGCAGCCCGAGCACCCAGCTCACGGTCCGCAGGACCGGCCAGGAGTCGCCACGGCGATGGAGGCGGACGACGCCGGCGAGGTAGAAGAAGATGCCGAACGCGCAGGCCAGCAGCCACAGGAGGTCGATGTTCCACTCGGTGAAGTAGCGCGCGAAGGTCAGCTCGGGTGGCAGCTCCTCACCGGTGAGCAGGACGGCCGGGGTGGGTGTGCTCGGGATCGCCTGGTCGACGGGCGGAGCGGTCTTCGCCAGGGCTGCTGCAGCCCCGGACGCGATGCCCATGAACCCGAGTTCGAGGGCGACGAGCCACCAGAACGTACCGGTGCGCGCGGTGGCCGTGGTCGCCCGCTCCGCCGCCGACCGCTCGATACGGCGGATGAGCACCCGACGCTGCAGCGCGCCGAAGAGACCGAGCGCCAGGAGCGCGAAGACCTTGACCAGGACGAGGATGCCGTAGGGCGTGCCCAGGCGGTCGAGCGAGCCGATGCGCAACTCGGCACTCACGTACCCCGACACCGCGACGACGACGAACGACACCAGCGCGACCGTCGAGTACCGCAGGAGCACAGGCGCGAGTCGGCCGTCTTCGAGGGTCTTGCGGATGAACACGAGCGTGAGGAGCCCGCCGAGCCAGATGGCGGCGAACACGAGGTGCAGCCCGAGCGCGGTCACGGCGGCGTTGTGCCCGCTGGCCTCGGCCGAGTGACCCTGTTGGGCCATCGGCAGGAGCGAGACGAGCGACAGCCCGAACACGAACACGAGCACCGTGTGGTTGCGGACGGCGAAGCAGAGCACCGTCACGGCCGCGGCGATGAGCGTGGTCTGGAGCCAGGCCTGACCGGACTCGATGCTCGTGAAGAACAGGCTGAGCTTGGCGCCGAACGCGTCGTCGAAGGTGAGCGGCACCTGCGTGACGTTGAGGAAGGTGAAGAACCCGGTCACACCGGCGGCGACGGTGAAGACCGCCGCGCCTGCCGCGGCGACGTCGAGCGCCGCACCGTATTCGCGACGATCCGGGCTGAGCGCCCAGCAGGACATGAGCAGCGCACCGATGGTGACCGCTGCGCTGAGGTTCACGAGGAGCTGCGCGACGGGCAGGCCCCAGCGGACGACCGTACCGGGATCGCCCAGCAACTGGGCGTCGGCGCCGCCACCGAAGGCCAGACCCGCGAGGAGGGTCGCCACCGCCACGAGGAGCAGCAGGGCGGGACCTGCGAGGCGGACGGCACGATTCACGGTGCAAGCCTACGCGGCGCTGCTGGGAACCCGGACCGCAGTGGGACGCCGCTCACGCCCGCACGAGCAGGGTGGACGAGCCGTCCTCCAAGCGACGTACCTCGATCCGTTCGCCGATGCGCTGCTTCATCTCCTCGACGTGGCTGACGACACCGACGACCCGGCCACCCGCCGAGAGACGGCCGAGTTCGGCCATCACCGTGTCGAGGGTCTCGGGGTCGAGACTGCCGAACCCCTCGTCGACGAAGAGCGTGCCGAGTTCGACACCACCGGCCTCTCCGGTGACGACGTCGGCGAGCCCGAGCGCCAGGCAGAGGGACGCGTAGAAGGTCTCGCCGCCGGAGAGCGACTTCGGGTCGCGTCGGCGATCGGTCCGGTGGTCGTGGACGGTGAGTGACAGGCCGACCTTCTGGCTGCGGGACGGCCCCTCCTTGAGGTCGCTTCTGACGAGCTCGTAGCGGCCGCCGGACATCGATTCGAGGCGGGCGTTCGCCGCAGCGACGACATCCTCGAAGCGGCGCAGCAGGACGTAGGTGCCGAGCGTCACCCGGGTGGCGTTCTCCCCGCCGGAGGCGGACACCACGTCGGCGAGGCGCACGACGGCCGCGGCCTCTCGGACCGCCTCGGCGTTCTCCTCCGCCGCTGCTTCGAGCGCGGCACCGGCCGTCGCCGCATTGCTGGCGCGTCGTGCCGACACCGCGGCCGCGGCTGTCGCTGCCGCCGACGCCGCCTCGGCCTCCGCCAAGCGTCGGGCCGTGGCCTCGACGTCCGGGGCCTCGGCATCCGCCGCCTCGACGATGCTCGGGCTCGCGAGGGCCTGGGCGTTCGCCGTCGTGTGACGCAGGTGGTCGGCGACCCGCGCCTCGGCGTTCGCGCGCTCCACGCCACCCATCGCCGCCGCTTCCGCTGTAGCCCGGTCCGGGAAGCCGGCGCGCTCGAGCGCCGCCTCCAGCTCCACGGACCGTTCCGTGTCGCGCCGACGCCGCTCTGCGAGGGACGTGCGTGCGCCGGCGAGCTCGGTGAGCGCGGCGAGTTCGGCGGCGAGCAGGGCATCCAGCTCGGCCAGCGATGGAGCCCGGTCGTCCAGGACGCTGAGCACCTCGACGCGGGCCTGCTCGTGCGCACGTGCAGCCGACGCCGACCGCTCGATCAGGGTCGCGCGCTCGGCGACGAGCTGCGCCTCCGCGACCACACCGGCGAGGTGTTCCTCGGCGAGCCGAGCGGCCTCCGCGAGCTCGGCCTGTGCGTGTTCCGCAGCGGAGGCGGCCTCCGTGCGCTGCCGCTCGGCAGCATCGACCGCGGCGTCGACCTCACTCCTGGCCGCCGCGGGGTCGAAGCCGGCCGGCGCGGCCACCGGCTCGGTGTCGTGGTCGGGCTCGGATCCCGTGTCCACGACCTCGGCGTCGGTTCCGGCGGGGTCCACACCGCTGTCGGCGGTGAGCGTCAGGACCGTCTCGACGAGACGTCGGCGCTCGGCGAGCGCGAGGTCACGGGCCTGCTGTGCCGCGTGCAGGGCGGTCTCGGCCTCGTCGCGCGCGGCGGCGGCCGCCTCGACCGCGTCAGCGTCGGGGTGATCGCCCGCGAGCGCGGCGGGGGCCGGGTGGCTGAGCGAACCGCAGACGCTGCACGGCTCACCGTCGACCAGGCCTGCCGCGAGCTCGCCCGCCATCCCGTCGATCCGGCGGAGCCGCAGAGCGGTCTCGGCTTCGACCGCGGTCTTCGCCGCTGCCGCCGCACTGGTGAACCGTGCGGTGAGTCCGGTGAGGCGCACATCCGCGGCGTCCACCTGATCGAGTGCCGCCCGGCGTTCAGTGGCTCGCGCCACCGAAGCCCTCGCGTGCTCCAGCGCGGCGACGGCGTCCGAGGCGCGTTGCGGCGCTTCCTGGAGAGCTGCTCGACGGGCGTCTCGGCGGGTCTGTTCCTCAGCCAGCTCCGCGAGCCGGTCGTCGAGCTGGGCGAGTTCGGCGCGGAGGCCGTCGAGAGCCAGCTGGCGTGCCGCGGTGCCGGCCTCGAGCGCGAGCACGGCGGTCAGGCCGGCGCGCTCGACGGTGATCGCCTCGCGACGCGACGCGAGCCCCGCGTCGTCCAAGGCGACGATCCGTTCATCCGTCCGCCGCTCAACCTCCGCGAGCGCTTCGGTCGCGTCGTCGAGCGCGGTGGCAGCGGCCGTGGCTCCGGCCATCGCGGATGCGACCGTCTCGGCGCGCGCGGCTGCGGCGATCCGCTCGGTCAGGGTGGCGACCGGTTCGTCGTCGATCGCGAGCAACTCGCGCTCCCGCAGCAGCTCGGCGCGGCGGTCGAGGGCGGCGAGCAACGTCGTCGCGGCGACGTGTTCGGACCGAGCCTGATCGAGCGCCTGCCGCGCCTCGGTGGCGGTAGCGGCATCGGTCACGGCGAACCGTTCGAGGACGGCGACCACGCGTTCGGCGTTCGCGAGGAGGTCCGGCGAATCGGCTTCGAGCGGCACCGCGAGGGCGGTCAGCTCGGCGTCGGGTCCGGGATCGCGCTCTGCGTCGGGACCGGCCTCGGTGCTCGTACCGGGATCAGGCACCGCGAGCTCGAGCGCGGTGGAGTCCACTCCATTTGAGGGGTCCGACCCCGCAGCATCCGCGAGCGCTCGGGCGTCGTCGAGTTCCGCGGCCCCGGCGAACCGGGCGATCGCTCGTCCGAGCGCCTCCTTCGCCCCTTCGATGTCGCGCTGCGCCTGACGGCGTTGCTCCACGAGGTGCTTCGCGAGCCGCTCGTAGTGCTCCGTCCCGAAGAGCGATCGCAACAGCTCGCTGCGCTCCTCGCCACCCGCGGCGAGGAACTTCGCGAACTCGCCCTGCGGCAGGACGATGGTCTGCACGAACTGCTCGCGGGTGAGTCCGACGATGCGGCTGATCTCGGGACCGATCTCCTGGGCGCGCGTCGACAGGGTCTCCCCGGTGGCGGCGTCCGGATCCGTCAGGCGGACGAGGGTGGCGCTCGCCTGCTGCGGCGTGAAGCCGGTGCCACGCTGCTTGGGTCGCTGATACGCCGGCGTCCGGCGCACGCGGTACACGCCAGAACCGGTCTCGAACACGAGCTCCACGAACGGTTCCGTGCCGGGGAGCGCGTGGTGCGAGTGCAGTCGGTCCTTGCTGGCGCCGGTGCCGGCGAGCTCGCCGTACAAGCCGAAGACGATGGCGTCGATGATCGTGGACTTCCCGGCCCCGGTCG
The DNA here is from genome assembly GCF_030209505.1 of Plantibacter sp. LMC-P-059a. Lineage (NCBI taxonomy): Bacteria > Bacillati > Actinomycetota > Actinomycetes > Micrococcales > Microbacteriaceae > Plantibacter > Plantibacter sp. LMC-P-059a. Next base: position 590,527 of record NZ_JARVRZ010000006.1, read on the forward strand.
GCCCCTCGAGCAGGAAGAGTCCTGCGCGGCCGAGCTCGACGAAGTCGATGGTGTGTTCACCGGCGTACGGGCCGATGGCTTGGAGGGTGAGTCGGTGCAGTCGCATCAGGCGCTGCCCTCCATCGCGAGGGCGGCTTCGTTGGCCGCTGCGATGAGCTCGCGCTCGCGCGGTGTCGCGGGCGCGCCCGTCGCATACTCGATGAACTCCGCGGTGACCTCCACCGGGTCGGAGATCGCTGTGACCGCCGCGGCCCGGGCGTCCTCCGAACGGTTCGCCGGCGCGTGCGACCAGACGAGCAGGTGGGGGAACCGTCGGCTCAACGCGGCGTAGAGCTCCGGCGGACGGACGTCGTCGGTGACCGTGGCGCGCACCCATGCGTCGGTCGCCGAGTCCCCGGCGGGCCCCTCCAGCTCGGCGAGGGTGCCGGTCACGTCGACCAGGCGGCGCGGAACAGGCGCCGGGAGCAGCTGCAGCTCGACGGAACCGTCGGCTCCGAGGTCGACCAGCACGCTGGACTTCACCTGGTTCCGCTCCGAGAAGGAGTAGGCCAATGGCGAGCCTGAGTAGCGCATCCGCTCGACGCCCGACGCAGCGCCGACGTGCTGAGCACCGTGCAGGTGGCCGAGGGCGACGTAGTCGAACCCGTCGAAGAGCTGAGCCGGCACCGCGTCGACCCCGCCGATCCGGATGTCGCGTTCGCTGTCGCTCGCGAGCCCACCGATCACGAAGGCGTGGGCGGCGACGACGGACCGCACCGGCTGCTCCTGCCGTCGTGCGGTGAGGTCGGCTCGGACGCGCTCAAGGGCGGCGCCCATCACGGCGGCATGCGAACGGGCGAGCGGGGCGTCGGTTGATCCGAGCACGCCTCTCGCGGTGTCGGGGTCGAGGTAGGGCAGGGGGTAGAAGGCGACGGGGCCATGCTCGTCGTCGACGACGACCGGTTCGCCGACACGCGTGAGGTCGGCTCGAATGTCGATGCCCTCCCGCAGCATGGCCGCTCCGAAGCCCAGACGGATCGCGGAGTCGTGGTTACCCGGGGCGAGGATGACGCGCGTCCGGGCGGCCAGGCGCCCGAGTGATTCCGAGAGCAGCGTCACGGCCTCGACGGGCGGGATCGCGCGGTCGTAGATGTCACCGGCCACGAGGAGGACGTCGACCGCGTGCCCCTCGACGAGCTGCTCGAGGTGCTCCAGGACGGTGCGCTGGAAGGGGAGGAGGTCCACGCCGTGCAGCGACCGCCCAAGGTGCCAGTCCGAGGTGTGGAGGATCCGCATGCAAGCAATGCTAGGCGGATGCGCCGACACCGCAGCGTCCGGGGACGGCGGGATGCACGACCCGTCGATGCCCTGCGACAGGTCCTCCAAGACGAACGACAGCAGGGCGTCGCTTTCGCGACGCCCTGCTGTCGTGGTCTGGTCCGGAACCGTGGGGTCCGGGCCGAGCCGTCGCGGACCGTGGTCCGCGAGGAGTTACTTGACGGAAGCCTTGAGCTTCGAGCCGGCGGTCACCTTGACGCGCTTGCCGGCCGGGATCTGGATCTCGGCGCCGGTCTGCGGGTTGCGGCCCGTGCGAGCGGCGGTATCGGTCTGCTCGAAGGCGATCCAACCCGGGATCGAAACCTTGCCGCCCTTGGCGACGGTCTCAGCGACGGTGGTGAACAGCGCGTCGACAACGCTGCCGACGGTCGCCTGGCTCTGGCCGGTCGAAGCGGCGATGGCGGCGACGAGTTCGGTCTTGTTCAAATTTGCCATTGTGAGGGTCCTCCTCGGACGTTGCTGCAACGTACAGCTGACTGGTTGGTAGCGAAGGTGTCGCTGATACGGCACCAACTGGTCGGTGTGACCGCCTCGAATGTAGCAGCAATCCGCGAGAAATCAGGGATGTATCCGCTGTTCGCGGACAAACGGACCTGCGTGTCGGTCGTTTCCCAGCTGGGAGCGGCCCGGACGTCGACCCTCACCGAGCGCCGATCACGCTGTGCCCGGCGGCCCGCGAGAGCAACCACGCCTCGATGGTCGGGAACAGCGTCAGCACGGCGATCGCGAAGAAGGCGAACTGGTACGGCAGGAGGAGGCCCCCGCCGACATCAGTCTCGAGCGAGAACCCTGTGGACAGGAGGATCGCTCCCACCGCGACGCCGAACCCGCTCGCCGCCTGTTGCAGGGTCGAGTTCAGGGTGTTCGCCCGCGACATGTCCGCTGGTTCGACGTCGGCGAAGGTGATCGTGTTGTACGCCGTGAAGCCGACCGACCGCGCCACACCGCTCAGGAACAGGAGGAGCGCCATGACGACGATGGAGGTGTCGGCCGTCAGGAACGCCATGGCGACCATGCACAGCACCCCGATGACGTTCGACGAGACGAGCACGAGTCTGAACCCGAACCGTCGGAGCATCCACGTCGTCGCGGGCTTGATAGCCAGGTTCCCGGCGAACAGGAACAGCACCATCGACCCGGCTTCCACCGGCGTCCACCCGAACGCGTCCTGGAACAGCAGTGGCAGCAGGAACGGGACGGCGCTGATGGTCAGGCGGTAGACGCTGCCCCCGGCGTTCGCCAGCCGGAACGTCTCCACGCGCAGGGAGCGGAGGTCGACGAAGGGATGCGAGGAGCGCAGGAGATGTCGGACGGCGAGCCCGAGCAGCGTCACCCCGACGGCGAGGGACACGGCGAACCAGAGCGGTTCGAAGCCGATGCCGGTGACGAGCGACGCGGCGACGAGCAGCGAGGCCAGACCGACGCAGCTGAGCGACAGGCCCAACCAGTCGAGTGGCGGCACCTCGTCAGCGGCGAAGTCGGGAACGATGCGGAGGGCGACGATGAATGCGGCGATACCGAGGGGCACGTTGATGAGGAAGATCCAGTGCCACGAGGCGAACTGGGTGATGACGCCACCGAGGAACGGCGCGATGATCGGTGCGGCCAGGGCGGGCCAGGTGAGGAGGGCGATGGCCTCGATGAGCCGGTCCTTGGGGGTCACGCGAAGGACGGCGAGCCGGCCGACGGGAACCATCAGCGCGCCTCCGACGCCCTGGAGGACCCGGAACCCGACGAGCATCGGCAGTGTGGAGCTCAGGGCGCAGAGGATGGAGGCGACCGTGAACACGGCGATGGCGACAGCGAAGACGCGTTTCGCGCCGAAACGGTCGGTCAGCCAGCCGCTCACGGGGATGAGGACGGCGACGGTGAGGAGGAATGCGGTGACGGCGAGCCCGACCGCGGTGGACGTCGTACCGAGGTCGCGTGCGATGCTCGGGGCCGCGGTCGTGAGGATCGTGCCGTCGAGGTTCTCCATGAAGAAGCACCCGGCGACGAGGAGCGCGATGGCGCGTTGCGTGCGAACGTCCAGCTGCTGCTCCTGTCGTCGATGACGGTGTACGCGAACGGGCCGCCCGCAATGCGGACGGCCCGTTCGATGGTGCGTTGCTGTGTCAGCGGAATGTGTGTTCCGGCTGAGCGGGTGTTACCAGCTCGACTTGCGGACGCCGGGCAGCTCGCCCTTGTGCGCCATGTCGCGGAAACGAACGCGGCTGATGCCGAACTTCGAGAGGTTGCCTCGCGGGCGACCGTCGATCGCGTCGCGGTTGCGGAGGCGGACCGGCGAAGCGTTGCGGGGAAGCTTCTGCAGGCCGACGCGAGCTGCCTCGCGCGACTCGTCGGTGCCGGCCGGGTCGACCAGGGCCTTCTTCAGTTCGGCGCGCTTCGTGGCGTAGCGGTCGACGATAACCTTGCGCTGCTCGTTACGGGCGATCTTGCTCTTCTTAGCCATCGTTAGCGCTCCTCTCGGAATTCAACGTGCTTGCGCACTACGGGGTCGTACTTCTTGAGCACGAGACGGTCGGGGTTGTTGCGACGGTTCTTCTTGGTCACGTAGGTGTAACCGGTACCAGCCGTCGAACGGAGCTTGATGATCGGACGGACGTCCTGCTGCTTAGCCATTAGATCTTCACCCCACGAGCGAGAATGTCCTTGACGACGGATTCGATGCCACGAGCGTCGATCACCTTGATGCCCTTGGCGGACACCTTGAGGGTGACGTTACGACGCAGCGAGGGCACGTAGTAGGTCTTCTTCTGCACGTTCGGGTCGAAGCGGCGCTTCGTGCGACGGTGCGAGTGCGAGATGTTGTGACCGAAGCCTGGAACGGCTCCTGTCACCTGGCACACTGCTGCCATAGTAGTTTCTCCTTCATTACCGCAGGACGACTGTCCTGCCCAAGATCTCTTGTCGGCGTCGCGGTCCTCGAGCCGGAGCTCAGTGACCGTGATCACGATGGGGACATGGAGCGTCCACACCAAAGATCGAGCCTACGCCATGTAGACCCGACAAGCAACTGCATTCTGTTGTGCTTCGTTAACGCAAAATGGCCACCCAAGAACCTTGGGTGGCCATTTCAACGAAGAAGTCCGGCGGTGTCCTACTCTCCCACAGGGTCCCCCCTGCAGTACCATCGGCGCAAAGAGTCTTAGCTTCCGGGTTCGGAATGTGACCGGGCGTTTCCCTCTCGCTATGGCCGCCGAAACACTATTGATGTATCAAAGTGAACAAGCAAACCAACACGCTGTGCGAACACAGTGGTGTTGTTTGCGGGTTCTCGACCGTACATCGAGAACCACTCAGTGGACGCGTAGCATCTTCGTATTCAAACAAAGAAAGTGTTATCAAATTATCGGCTTATTAGTACCGGTCAGCTCCGAGAGTCTTTCGTCCTCTCTTCCACATCCGGCCTATCAACCCAGTAGTCTGGCTGGGAGCCTCTCGCCCGAAGGCATGGAAATCTCATCTTAAGGCCGGCTTCCCGCTTAGATGCTTTCAGCGGTTATCCATCCCGAACGTAGCTAATCAGCGGTGCTCCTGGCGGAACAACTGACACACCAGAGGTTCGTCCAACCCGGTCCTCTCGTACTAGGGTCAGATCCTTTCAAATTTCCTGCGCGCGCAGCGGATAGGGACCGAACTGTCTCACGACGTTCTAAACCCAGCTCGCGTACCGCTTTAA